>CAZHYL010000001.1:0-40328 GCA_964536745.1 uncultured Candidatus Saccharibacteria bacterium
AACTTCTTTTTTGGTCTTGCCAGTTTTTTCGGCAAGGTGTTGCAAGATTTCTGACTTAGTCATTCTTGTTTTCCTTACATACTCCTAACATTGTCCAGAGTATGAATGCTTAATTGATATTCCTAACTTGGTTAGGAAAAATTGATTGCATATTTATGATAGCAAAAACCCTAGGTTTTACAAGGGTTTTTTGAAAGATGTCAACAGTTTCCTAGGAAATTTTGATAAAATTTCAATTTTGCTGAAAAATCTGGCTTATATATAACTAATTTTATTTCTGGTCTGGGACTAATTCTGCCTTCACAATATATCTTTGCAAAGCAGTTCCAATCGGATACGAAGTTTGCAAAGTAAGAATCTTGCGCCCCTTAGTTTCTTGGTCTAGCAAATGAACGTCTGTTTTTTTAGCAACAAATTTATCGTAAACCTTATAAGTGAATCGCTCACCCGCTTCGTTAGAAGCTAAAATTTCTGCTCCAATCTCTATTTTAGGCAGCAATGCAAACACAGTTTTGTAGTTCCCTTTCGAAAATGCGAAATCTGATGAATGCCCAAAGATATAGGTATTGCCAACAGTACCAACTTTGGCGGTATTAGGATACTGAACTACCCCATTTGCTAAGGCAGGCTGGAAAACAGCTTCAGTGGTACCTTCCACAAAAATAATTGGCGCGACTATTTCTAAACTTGGAATATATAACTGATTCGGTTCTGCTTTAACTGGTTGATCATTCTGAAGCTCTTTTCGCTGTTGATCGGTAACAAAAGTCTGACTAAAGAAAAAGCGAATCTGCTTACCAAAATAGCTGATGTTTAAGAATATGAAAATCGTGATGGCGAGCAAGGCGCCAAAAATGATATACCGCAATACTTTGTTTAACATAAATACATTATACACCAGTTTCTTAAACTATTCTTGAATACAGGCTTGTTATGGTAAACAAAGTGGGCCCGATCCGGTGATGAATCGTGCTTTGACATCACGAATTCGGGAGTTCGACCCTCCTCGGGTCCACCAAGAAAATTAACCATTGACAGCACTACTATTTATTGTTATTTTGAAACTGTCAAAGCACGATTTTTCAATCCCGTACCGGACGAAATAAAAACTAGAGCCTCTCGCTTTTGCGGGAGGTTCTTTTGAATTACGACTGTTTACAAAATTGCCAAACTCTGTTATTATGTTATGTCTTACAGAAGACAACCACACTATAGATGGAGGAAAATACAAAGATGGGCTATTATATTAACCCAGATCGCGGCTCTAAGGAAAGCTATTTGGAGAAGGAAGGCATCCAGGCTCCTTGGGCACCAAAGTGGGAGGACATTCCAAGTGATAAGGTCGCTGTTTGTTTGGTAGATAACGGTATGTTCACAGCAGCTGGTATTGCCTACAGTCCTGCAGAACTGGAAGAGTTCTCTAGATATGATGGCAGGGAAAAGCAATGGTATATTCTACCGAAAGCAGCAGCAATCGCTGCAAGCGACTGGAAAGGATAGTCTTTCACGCTAGATTCCTAGTTCAAAATTCCGTACATAGAAATGTGTGCGGATTTTTTATTACAAAAAACCCCAAGTAACACTTGGGGTTTTTATCTATTCGGTTATTCTTGCGAACGTTTTGCTTTCACTGCAGAAGGAACTAAGATAATTCCCAAAGAAGCTAGAAGCATTAAGATCGCAGAGATAGGAGTTCCAGTACGTGGAAGTTCGGTAGAAGCACCAAGAACTTCTGGTTGCTTGTATGGAAGACCGGTTGAGTCACCTAATACACGACCATCGTCATCATCACGGGATCCACTAGAACGGGATCCACCACCACCGCCACTTGTGCTAGAACCATCAGTTGTATAGTTACCAAAGTTTAAACCAACTGCATCACCTTCTGCAAAAATGATATTACTATCAGCTGCATGAGCTGTTTTAATGAATAAACCTGTAACCAAACCTTCGCTATAACTTACATCATCAACGAATGGGCATTTAGCATTACCTAGGGAAACAAAATATTCATGGTTTATTACATTAGGCTCAGTTTGTGTCCAATTTTCCTTAGGAACCTCACGAACAATGTAACACCCAGCATCTAAGTTTGAGAACAGATAATTACCATCAGAATCAGATAATTCATCATCTACTAAACTTTCACCATCATTAAACTCAAATAGATTTACAGTCCAATTAGGTAATCCCGGCTCTTCTGCATCTTTAGTATTATCTTGATCTTGGTCATTGTATACAATACCCGATATATCAAATCCTTCTTCATTACCACCACCACAATCGATTGTATAAACAAAGTCTGCTCTGTATAACAATGCTGTTGGGTTTTCTCCATATTCACCGCCAGAATTACGAACAACGAATTCTAAAGTATTCTCTTGTCCAGCAACTGGTGTAAATGTCGTTGAATAAACACCTGTAAATACTTGGTATGGATTCTGAGGATGTGGTGTGTCGAAAGTACCTAAATTCTCAGAAGTATCATCAATCAGACTGCCATTCAAATAAACCGAAACAGCATTATCTGCAGTGAAATAGATTGTGCCCGGAGTTACATTAACTCCTGAAGGCACAGTAAATTTCTTTTGGAACAAGCGCCATTGATCTTCATCTCCACCTTCCCCACCTTGCTGGCCAGGATGCATGGAGTTTGTAGAAATCCACTTTGCACCAGAACCTGTAAACGGCGCAAAGCCGGCAGGATCTATCCATGGTGGAATCACGGTGTTAGCTAGAGCAGAGTTCACAAACCCGCCTTCATAATTGGATGGGTTTAATGGACCTGCGGTAGGATTAGAAGTGGTATAACCTGCAGTATTAGTGTCAGTTTCACTGATTAAAGCAACTGGTACACGTTCTTCTACACAAGGCTTTTCTAATTCTACATTGTAAGCGATACAGTAAATATGATCAGGGTTATTATCACCAATATTTATATATTCTAAGTTATCACCATTAAGTGCGTCATTATAACAACGAAGAGCAGCAAAACCAAAATAATCCTGTTCTACTTCACTAATCCACAAAGTCTTTTCATTTTCACCACGGATTGCCTGTTGCAAAGCTTCAGGTAATTCTGAAATAGGAGTCATATATTCCCCATTAACCGTTGTGTATTCTTGTACATCGTTAGTTTGGTCAAAGTTGCTAGCAAGTTTAAATTTCCAGCCATCAGCTCTTGAACAGTCTTTACCTTCATCGTCTACAGGAATTTCATTCGGGTGAACAAAGCCATTGATTAATGGAGATGGACTAAAAGTACCGTTGTTGTAGTTCCAAAATTCTGTGTATTTTTCTCCGGTATCATCAGCATTATCTGCGTCAGCATTTCCTTGAACATCATTATATTCCTGACAAACAACTTTGATTAAGTGAAGCATAGGACCTTCACACTCTTCACTTGTACATTCGTTAACCAATTTAAACTGATTTTCCTGTTCGATACCTGGCTCTACAGATTCATTCACTGTTACAGTGCGACCTTGTCCAGAAACATTTTCCCAGCCATCCTGCATAATTTCATCTAGCTTGTAAGTATCATAAGGGACATCCTCGATAGTTACACAACCGTTCTCACCTGTAACACCTGTGTAAACTGGGTAAATATCAACTGTTAAGGAGCCAATATTGTCACCAAACCATGATGGGTTTTGAGTATTTGTATTAGCATCACCATCAAACACACCAAAGTTTGCAGTTGTACCGTCACCAGTCACCACTACATTATATTCATGTGTAGAGGAATAAGAACTCCAATCAACGAATTGACCATCAACTTGAAGTTCTAACAGATTATCTGGATAACCACCCTGAGGTGCTTCTAATTGAGTTGCCCAACTATCAGGGGTAGTAAATCGTGCATCAACATTTTCAAAAGTTCTATTCTGCCAAGTTCCTTTAGCAACAATTAAATAAGTTTGCCCTGATTCTAAAGTATTTGTTGAATTTGCACCACCAATTAATGCAGAATCAACAGAAACAGTTTCTAATTTGTCACCTTTAAGCATTACTGTCCAACCAGAAAGTGGGTTTGGTGTTTTCGCATTATCAACTTTACAAACTGTAACATCAGATAGACAATCTTCCTTTACGCTTACATCATCCAGAAAACCACCAAGTGAATTTCCAGACCCAGCATCAGCGAAAGAAAGTCGGGTAACACCAGCATTTGCTATGAAAGTATAAACATGCTCTGTCCACACGGTATCATCGCCACCAGCAACTTCATTTACGGTCAAGTCGATTAAGTTACCGACTTTAAATTGGATCTTATTTTGATCTGCGCTAATACCTGGACGAGGCGATGTCCAGAATTTAACTGTATAAGTACTACCAACTTTAGTAATTAAATCTTGGTAAATTCTAACGGAAGCATCTTCACCACTTTGGTTACTTGTAGGACCACCCCAATCAGAGTCTAATTCGGTATGTTGGTTTCCAGAGTGAGAATCCCAGCCATTAACTCCTTCATGCAATTCCATATTTCCGATGTCTGGAGTGTCTTCACCCTCGTTAATCCAATCCACAGACCAACCCATGCCTACAGAACCAGATGGGAATATATCCCAGCCCTGACTTGCTGTAACTTCTGGTAATTCGAAACCACCATTTATAACCAATTCTTGGCCACATGGTTTTGGATCTTGATAACGATTAATCACTGTATGAGTACAATCGAAATCATCGTCATTGTCTTCATCATCGTCTTTACCTAAACGTTTAGACTGAATATCTTCTTCATGATCATTAGAACAATTAGGAACGATTTCATTCCCCACTGTCGCAGGATCAACTTCCCATCCTGCTGGGAGTCCCGTTTCCTCTACATCAATAGTAGAGCCTTCATAAAAGTCAATTTCACAATCTAAATCACCTTTTTCATATTTACAATTTTCTTCATCATCAGCACTGCTGTCTACAGTTAGAGTTATATCATCATGATTTGAAGGTAATCCTTCGTAACCTTCCCAAACCTTAAGAATTTTGACTTTTAATTCTTTTGGTGGGCAAGGTTCAACAATACCTTGAGTTTGAATATCATCACAAGGATTTGGATCTTCACAATCGTCATTGTTATCAGTCTGTATATTCTGCTCATCACAAGGATTTGGATCTTCACAATCGTCATTGTTATCAGTCTGTATATTCTGCTCATCACAAGGATCTGGTTCTTCACAATCGTCATCATTTACCTGATTCTGCTTATCTAAATCACATGGATCCGGATCAGGTTCACCAGCATCATAAGTGTTTACGATAGTACAAACGATTTTCTTATCTTTTTGGATTGTTACTTGACTATTGGCGACTGCAACTGGTTGATCATTTTGATTATTCTTTTTTTCTACACAGGTCCAATCCGAAGGAGTATAATTATTTGGACCACCTGACTCTGAAAGAGTATAAGTACCAGTAGGGACTAGTTTATTTGTAATAGCAGCATTTCCAGTGGACCCAGAAATATTTATTGGACCGTCTGCAGAAAGAGTCCAGTCAGTAGCACTTGCATTGCCACCATCTACTCCCTTAACTAAAGTTAAATAGGCTGTTTTACAATCAGCACCCCAAATTTCTTCATTCGCACCTGTCCAATTTTTTCCAGGATATGAAACCACATTCGTTGAATTGTTCTTATCCTTATAGTGGAAAGGAGGAATAATATCTGAGGAATGACTGTTATGGCCATTGTTTTTAAAAATTGAATCTATATCAACATTTTGTTGATTATATTTTGATCCGTCCTGACCCTCTGGAGCATGACAAATATCAACTTTATGGTTTTTATTATCTTTTACAAACACCTGTCCATTATATGGATCATGATTAGCTTGAGCGATATTCATAACACCTACAGGTGTAAAAACTGAAACCACCAGAGAAAACGCGGAAACAAAAACAGCGCCTTTAAGTAGCCAACCTCGGAGAGATTGTCTATTTATAGACGCATTCTTTTGAACCGCATATGTCTTGAAACCAACTCTGGATTTGGCTTCCGAGATACCATATTTATTCATATATATATGATTAATAATAAATCTTGTGATTATACTGCTAACCACAATTTTTGTCAAGTTTAATTGCTTTAATTATAAACTTCCCATAATTAAAATGCAAATGATATTTGCAACTTACTATGATCACGATTGAATGTTAAAATAAAATAAATAGCAAATTAATTGCCGCAAGGCAAAAGGAAACAAAAATGCAAGATCTTATATACTATCTGCCAAATGTAAATCTACTGGCAGTAGCTCTAAACGCTGTACTGGCCATGATAATTGGCAGTATCTGGTACGGCCCGCTATTCGGAAATCTTTGGATGAAAGGAATTGGAGTAGATCCAAAAGATACCGCAAAGGTAAAGCAGATGAAAAAATCTGCCGGACCTGCTTATCTCCAAATGTTTATTGGAGCGCTCTTCATGAGTTATGTCTTTGCGTACTTCTATGGTATCTGGTGGGGCGGTGGGACCGCAGATCAAATCCTAAGTGGTACATATTACGGATTCTTAGCATGGATTGGGTTTGCAGCTCCAATCATCTACGGACGAAAATTATGGGAACATAAACCGTTCAAATATGTTGCCATAGACTTAGGTTACTACCTAGCAGTGTTACTAGTCTTTGGTATCACCATTGCCCTTACAATGGAGCGATGGTCCAACTACATCGACCAATTTTACATGATGTAACATCATTGTAACAAAAGAAACAGCTTGGCCGAAACCAAGCTGTTTTCATTAAAAATACACGATGTTACTTCTGTGTCTGATTCCCCGTTTGGTTCTTCAGACTCAGCCCGAGGTCATTTGCCGTCTTTGCGGTCAAAAAGTCCATGAGGTTAAGTGCGCCATTGCTGTTACCGCCGTTACCACCACCCATAACGATACTCGGCACCCAGTTACCCGGATACTTCGCCATCGCGTTAGTGTACATCTCGGTTGCCTTCAAGTAAGCTTCGAGCTTCTTGTCGAGTGCACCGTCAGCGGTCATCAGAGCGCGACGGTAAGCGGCATCGCCTTCGCCTCGCAGGATCTGCTCCTGCTTATATAGCTCGGCAGTTTCCACTTTAACTTTGGCTCTGGCTTTTTCCACTTCCTGTTCCCACTTTGCCGTGGCAGCATTGGCTTGACCATTGCGTTCCGCAGTAATAGCATCCTGATCGGCTTTCTTCGCCTGAGCGATTGCAGTAATCACATCCATCGCTGCCTTTTGCTGGGTCTGGATCTGATCATCAACCTCTTTGGTGTATCTCACCTCATTGATTGAAGGATTAAACGCTTTGATACCGAATGTGTGAAGCGGCGACTCTTCAGTTCGCCGTGATGTGCCGTCTTGTGCCTTAACAATTTGCACGACGTTCACCAACTTCTCAGAATTCGTTAATGAATCAATCTGCTTTTCCTGAACCGTCACGGTCATATAAACGCCGTTCTGGATCTGATCCTCGAAGTAGTTAAGCAACATCGGTCTTTTTTCCGCATACGACTCTTTTGAAGTCATGAGTGGACCAGTCATATAGACCGCTTTGTCCACAACGGTTTTGATAAGCTGTTGCTGAACCGCTTCTTGGCTGCCATAGCGACTATGAATATCATTGAGATGTTCTTCATCGAGCGGCATTTCCCAAGCGATGGAACCAGAGATATCAGCGTGTGCGCCGTCGTTAAATCGAATCTTAAGAGCTTTAGATTGTTTCGGGTCATCATTCATGAAAAATTCATACTGAGCACGCTTGTGATAGCGCGTGACCTTACCAAATCCCTGCCATTTAATTCCCGGAGTAGTATACCACGTCAGTGAACCACCCGGCGACTGAATTACGACGACTTCGCCAGCATCAATACCTTCAAACATCCAAAAGAGGCTGATGAGAAGCACTATCGAGAAAACAGCCGTGAACGCCAGACCGGTAATTTTACCGACCGGCGACCGGAAGAAACCTCTGCCACTCTGAACCTCTTCATCACCCTCATCACCACCAAACATTCCTCTTTTAGCCATTTCGTCATTTCTCCTTAGGTCTATCGCCAATTTGACACTCTATTCTTAGTGCGTTTACTGCTGCCTGATCCTTGTGGATTCTTACCTTCTAACTCGCGCGGTTTTGTAAACAGCGGAAAAAATCTCGTGTTAGTCACAAGCGGGTAAACCACCTGTGAAATGATAAGAATCAAGAATAGTGCAGCGAGCCCAAAAACCATTACTCGCAGTAACATGTATTATCCTCCGCTTTAAACTACAAAAACATCATCACACAAGATTACTCATCTAGTAGATGGTTAAATAAAAAACTTATTTAACAAAATATTATACAGCCCGAGAAGAATTTTGTCAATAATAAAAATCCCCAAATTACGGGGATTTCTATCATATTTATAAGATATTTTAACGCTTTGCCCATTGTGGACTACGGCGAGCTCCACGAAGACCTGGTTTCTTACGTTCTTTCTTTCTGTCATCTCTTGTAAGGAAACCGTTTTTCTTTAGGACTTTTTGCATATCATCACTTAGCTTAGCTAGGGTTTGTGCAACACCATGACGAACTGCTTCTACCTGAGAAGAACGACCACCACCGTTTACAGTTGCAACGAAGTAGTATTCACCTAGCAAACCACTTAATGCTAATGGTCTTACTGCAGTTTCCTGTTGAGGTTTATCTTGAAAATACTTGTTTAAAGCTTTCTTATTAACCAAGTTATCACCAGAGCCAGCGAATAATCGAATATTAGCTACAGCAGTCTTGCGACGGCCAGTAGCAAAAATATACTTCCCTGTAGCTGGTTTCTTATGATCAGCAGTCTTAGCAGCTACAACTGGAGTAGTTTCTTCTAAAACAACTTCGGCCTTTTTAGCAGGAGCTTTCTTAGCAACTGTTTTCTTAGCTGCGGTCTTTTTAGCTGGAGTCTTTTTTTCTGTCATAATATCTCTTATTTAATCTTCTTATCGATCTTATAGGTATGCTTATCACCCTTTACAAACTTTAGTCGGGAAACCAGTTTCTTGCGGAACTTGATATCATCTAGCATCGAATAAACAGCTCGGCGTAATACTTGTTCTGGGTTACGGACGATTTCATCTTTAAGCATTTTGGTCTTTAGACCACCCAAGTAACCAGAGTGACTGTAATATTTCTTCTGATCAATCTTCCGGCCAGTAAACTTCATATTATCTACGTTCAAAGCCACAACGAAATCACCCATATCCATATGAGGAGTGAATGAACGCTTGTGCTTTCCGCGTAAAATATTAGCAATCTTTGTAGCAACTCGTCCCATTGGAGCACTGCTTGCATCTATTTCGTACCATGTACGGGTAATCTCGCTAACTTTTGGTAATGTAATCTTTTGAGCTTTCATATTATTCTACAAACTCCAATACTGCTTTAGATAAACCAGCTTTCGGATTATTTAATTTAGTTAAACGTAAATAACCACCGTTTCGTTCAGCGTATTTAGGACCATAAACTTCCAACGCCTTTGCAGTTGCATTACGAGAAAGTTTAGCTAATAACAAACGACGATTGTGCAAAGAATTTTCTTTCGCTCTGGTAATCAACTTTTCCAAGTATGGTTTTACTGCGCGTGCGTTAGCATAAGAGGTTTCGATTCTTTCATACAAAATTGCAGACGAAGCTAAAGAGCGAAGTAGTTTTCTTCGATGATCTGTTCCCTTCCCAAATTTTTTCTTCTTACGGTGTCTCATAATATTAAAGTTAAATTACTAAGCTACTCTCCCAAGCATTTCCATAATTTCGGTAATAGTCTTTTCTCCAAGACCTGCAATGTTACGGATATCTTCATCGCTCATACCTCGCAAAGCTTCAATGGTGTTAATACCAGATTTTTGCAAAGCGTTCTTAGCGCGATTAGATAAAGTTGTATCGTCGATTGGTGTTCCGCTAGAGCTTTCACTAGCACTTTCAGTAGCTGGAGCAGTTGCTTCACCCTCTACTTCTACTTCTTCTTCAACAGCTGCCTGATTCATCATTTCCATTCTTTCAGCACCTTCGTTGTTAAACATCATGCTGAAATGGTCGACTAAGATGTGAGATGCAATATCCATGGCTTCTCCACCAGTAATAGTACCATCGGTTTCCATACGAACAACTAATTTATCAAAGTTAGTCATCCCACCTACACGAACGTTCGAAACATCGAAGAACACAGAGCGAACAGGAGTGTAGATTGCGTCGATCGCAAGCATTCCAACTTCTAAATTATTGTTTGCACGAACTTCTACTGGTTCGTAACCACGTCCTTGCTCTACAACAATTTCCATTTCAAAATCGGTATTTTTGCTATCTAAGGTACAGATATATAAATCTTTGTTAGCAACCTCTACCTGATCTGTTTCTTGGAACATCTCGGCAGTTACCACACCTTCGCCTTTAGTTTGCAATTTCAAACGTACAGGTTCGGTAGAAAAACTACGCAAACGTAATTGTTTTAAATTCAAAATAATTTGAATTACATCTTCTTTTACGTTTGGTACCGCAGAGAATTCGTGGTCAACGTATTTAATTTTTACCGCAGTTACTGCGGCGCCAGGCATTGAAGATAGTAAAACACGACGGAGCGCGTTACCGATAGTTACACCGTAACCTGGATACAAAGGTTCCAAGGTAACTTCGTAGCTATTACCACCAGTGTGGTTTATCTTAGCCTGATTAGGTAGTGGGATTGGTTGCATATGTGCACCTTTACTACTTTCTGCTTTGGCCAATAATCATGAATCTGCAGTTAGTAGAATTAATTAATAATGGGCATTCTCCCCGTTTCAAGAGGGAGTCAGAAGAGGTTTTAAACCTCCCCTTGCCCCTCCTTAAAAGGAGGGGGTTAAATTCTAGAATAATGTTCAACAATTAGCTGAGTATCGATTAAGTTACCAATTTGTTCTGGAGTTGGACTAGAAAGCACTTTTCCAGAGAAATCAGCAGGCTTTAACTCAACCCAGTCTTGTGACTTAAAGTTCTTTAGGATCTCTTTTTGAGTCTGCATGTACTTGCTATCTTTCTTATTTGCTCTTACAGAGATTACATCTCCAGGGCGAGTGGCATAAGAAGGAATATCAACTTTCTTACCGTTAACTTCAAAGAAACCATGATTAACTAATTGACGAGCCTGTGCTCTAGTTGCAGCGAAACCTAAACGAAACACAATGTTATCTAATCTAAGCTCGAGCATGCTAAGCAATTTGTCTCCAGTTACACCAACACCTTTTTGTGCTTGTTCAAAATAACGCAAGAACTGACGCTCGGTAACACCATAGTTAATCTTAGCTTTTTGCTTTTCACGTAACTGTGTTCCGTATTCAGAAATACGAGTTCGTCCCTGACCGTGTTGACCTGGTGCGAAGTTACGCTTCTGAAGAATCTTGGCATCCTTATCGGTAAAGGCAAAGCCTAAACGACGTGCTCTTTTTACTTTTGGTCCTGTATATCTCATATTATACCCTTCTAACTTTCTTAGGACGCACACCGCCGTGAGGGGTTGGAGTACGGTCTTTAATTGTTAGAACTGTTAAGCCGGCACCTAGCAAAGCGCGAATCGCTTGTTCACGGCCACTGCCGATTCCTTTAATAAAAATGTCTACTTCTTGCAATCCACGATCTTTAACACGTGCAAGAACATCTTCCATAGTTTTACCACCAGCATAAGGAGTAGATTTCTTTGAACCCTTAAAGCCAGCTTTACCTGCGCTACCCCAAGCAATTACGTTACCAGAAATATCGGTAACAGAAATAATAGTGTTATTGTAGGTAGAATTAATATAAATCTTACCTTTAGTAACCTTTTGCTTAGACTTTTTGCGCTTACCAGACTTAATCTTGCTAGCAATGTCTGATCCGCCAGCTGGCGGAGCAGTTTCTGTAGCTTCTTCGGCTGTGGCTGTAAGAGTCTCTTGTTCAGTTGTAGTAATGTTGTTATCTTCCATAGTTTTATAGTTATAAACTTCAGAGTACTCTGAGTATTAAGTCTTATCCGCCGATTTCTTACGTCCGCTTCCTGCAGTCTTACGTACGTTACCATGACGGGTTCTTGAATTAGTCTTTGTGCGCTGGCCACGAACTGGCAAACTCTTACTATGGCGACTACCACGGTACGAGCCAATTTCTTTTAAGCGCTTGATGTTTAAGAGAACCTGTTGTTTTAAGTTACCTTCGGTCTTAAAATTCTTATCTATAAATTCACGAAGTTTATTTAACTCATCATCATTTAAATCTTTTGTTCTGGTATCTGGATTAACCTTAGTTTCTTTCAAAGCTTTCTTTGCTAAGGTTGGACCAACTCCATAGATATATTGAAGTGATGCTTCGATACGTTTTTCAGTTGGAATGTTTACTCCGGCAATACGAGCCATACGGTTTATTAATTAATTACAATAAAAACGCCTAAGGATTATCCCTGACGTTGCTTATGCTTAGGAACTTCGCAAATCACAAAGACGCGACCAAATCTCTTGACGATTTTGCACTTCTTGCACATAGGTTTTACACTTGCTCTAACTTTCATAAATATTATCCTTGTTCTACTTATTATTAGGGTAGACAATTTAGGAAACTTTTAGGGGTTCCCACGACACTACCATAAGATGGCGGTCGGTTCGAACTATTTTAAACGACGAGTAATGCGTCCTTTAGACAGGTCATAAGGAGTAACCTCTAGCAGCACTTTATCTCCAGGTAAAACCCGAATTCTGTGCAATCTCATCTTGCCGGACAAGTGCCCTAAGATGATCTGACCAGAGTCCAATTGGACGCGAAAAACTGTGTTAGGTAAGCTTTCTATTACTTTACCCTCAAGTTCGATAGTTGAATTTTGATCGGAACTTCCCAAATTCTTGAATTCTATGAGGATTCCTTGCGGAATTTCAATAAATTACGGATTAAAATAATTTTAGCACAGATTCAGAGATTGTCAACAATCTTTGCCTAATTTAGGCTATATTTGACAATAATCGTGATAAATGGTGAAATGTTAAATTTATTTCACAACTTCGATATGAATTTTACTGGTAACTCTTGGGAAAGATTTCTGCCAAGTTGGAGCCAACTTTATCTGAACTCTTTGTATATCTGGATTAGTGAGCAAAATATCACTAGCCTGTTCCTCACTTTTGCCAGACAACAAACTAATTAATTTATTCTCGTCGATTGTAGGTTGAGCCTGACTTTCATAATGAATTGAAAGTTGCATTAAAGCTGTCGGAAAATCGTAACTATTTATTTTATAAACAACTTTATCTAACGCTTGATCCTGCAAAGTCTTATCCGTACCCAAAGTTTGTTGAAGCCTTCCACGAACCATATTTTTTAAATCACCTTCTGTAAATGCCAAACCACGGATAGTAATGTCTGCACTAGCATTAAAGTTTGTAGTTTCGGTTGCTTCAGGTTTATCTGTAACAAAATTAGTAATTTCTACTGTGTAAGCCCCAGTGGTAAGTTTACGACCATTAGCAAGTCCAGAATTAATATCTTCTACAGCCTTAGCAACCAATTGTTGCTGTGCTGCTGTGATATCTTCTTGCGAGATAACTGAAACAAAGCGCGAAGAACCACCAATCAATTGAGTGACAGTTTTAGCAAACAATCTTTGTGGTTGACTACCAAACGATTGATTATTAATCTCCATTCTTGTACCCGCTGGTAGGTTGTAACCTTCCCCACCATCGCTCGCAATTACATTTGCGGTAGTTGCATTACTATCGCTGTTAGCATCTTTAAGAGCGGTAATATTATTCTGATCTTCAGAGAAGTAGTACACTTTTGAACCAACAGTCAAAGTGGTAGTACTAGCTCGTAAGTTCATCGCACTGCCAGTTAAATTATATATCGCAACTCGGCCTTGAGCTTTCGCGCCAACTTCCTTCTTACCATTTACAGTAAATGAACTAGATACACTTTTGGTTTGTTCTACACTTGTTGCTGGCAACACTAATTTACTTGCGTCAACAGAAGCTGCGTTCCCATCTATAGTTAACTCCAAATCACGAGAAACAGATTGAGCTTTTGCATAGACAGTAACATTGGCGCTTGGTAATACAGCAAGAACTAAAATCGCTACCACCAAAACACTTACGACTACGAACGTGACAGCCCATTTCCAGTACGAATGTTTTTTTGGAACACGGCTATTATCGCCTTCTCTAGGCATAAACAAATTATCTCGACCGCTTCGGATACTTTCTTTACTTGGTGCTAGCCAGCCATCTTTTTCTTCATTAAACTTTTCTTTTACGCGTGCACGAGGTGTTTCGTTTCGTAAATTGTGTACTTTAGAAGAATTGATTTTAGGTGAAGCCGATTTAACTTGAGGTCGGACAACTGGAGCTTTCCTCAACACCGGAGCCGCAACAGGAGCCTCTGGCTCAATATTGGAACCGCGTCTAATATCAGAGAAGGAAGTAGAACGTCCAACTTTTGGTAGTCTTTTCAATCCAAAACCTGCCTCTCTGGCATACATCTGACCGGTCGGATCCATGGTTAAGATATAGACTTTTGCTTTAAGCATGTCTACTTGTTTTTTAAGCAAGCGCAAATTAATACTATCTCCCAACAAATAGCTGTCTTTCGGTATGACTAAAACCATTTCTTCGCCTTTAAAAGCCTTTATTTTCCGGACGGTTTTAGCTACATCGTCTTCTAAATTGAGGTATATTGTTTTCATATAAAGTAAAAACCTTACCTAATTGTAAGGGTTTTTTACCTAGGTGGCAACCGTAAAAAAGATGCCTATAAATGACCTTTTGCGGCGAGTCTTTTACTAAAACTAATTGCCTTACTGCTCTCCACCTGAGGCTGATCGAACGGATTAACACCTCGCAAACTCGCACTATAAACTGCAAACATTTGCCAAAATGCAATTAGCTGCCCGCACTCCTTTTCTGACAAACTTGCTAGTTGCATATCTACAATAGTAATGTTTTGTACTTTTGCATCCTCTATTGTGGCGTCTCTTTCGTAACGAAGAGAAGTAGATAAAGAAGTCTTATCTAATAACGACAAATTTTTTTCTTTCAGAGTTATAGACTGGAGTTCAGCAGGCACATTAATTTCTATATCGGATATATCATTAGTAGTGCTCACAAACCAACCGGCAATATTTTTTCGCCCACCAAAAAATCTTTGATTAGTGTGATGTTGGCTTTCTGGCGCTTCGTGAGCAAAGAAAGTTTGACCACGACCATCTTTCCCATAACTCTCGTGGCACAACTGAACAATTAAATTTGAAAAAGGAAACAGCGCCTTCTTATAAAACGGCATAAAAATTTCTACAACACCATCTTCTTCTAACGTAGAAAAAGAACTGGCCAGCTCGTATACAATATTATCTTGTTCAAATTTCACCAATAACTCTTGTCCACTTTCGTAGATCGCTTCTACATCAAAACCGCATAGTGCAGCTGGTAGTAAAGCTACTTCTGTTAGCCCAGTATACCTTCCGCCTATAGGTGGATGGACAATTGTTGTTGCCTGAAGTTTCCCAGCTATTTCTGCAAGTGGACCAGCAGCGCCTGTAATAAATATCTGCTCAAATTCTGAGAACGCCATTAACGCTTCTAGCTGGGTAACTGTTTCCCCAGACTTACTAATAGCAATGACAACAGTATCATCTGGGTTAACCTGCTTTTTCACTTTAGAAATATAATCTGGGTCTATAGTAGAGATAAAAAATGCACGCTTAGACGTTTTGTATTCTAGTGCATTATAAATTCCTAAAAAGGTTGTAATGCTTCCACCATGCCCGATAATAACAAGGTTCTTTTTGAATTGAAATTTTTCTGCGATTTTTTTAAGCAAAACAAAATCTGGCCGATATGAAACAAAGCTCGGCTTTTCTGTTATTAACAACGAGTTAAATGGTTTAGGCTGAGGTAAGTTGTAAAATTTTATTTCCATTTCTTTGCCTGCCTAGCTTTATGCCAAGCAGAATTGTTTTTTCTCTCCCCCTCTTTGAGGGGGAGCAGGAGGGGGAGTTTAGATTCTAAATCTTTTATAACCCCATCAATATTACTTAGTACATCTCTGTTATTGTATCTAAATACATTATAACCTAGTTTTGATAAGAAATGAGTTCTTATGCAATCTTTCTGCCTGTCTTGATTTGAAGAATGAGTATCACCATCAATCTCTACGATAGCCTTGATGCTCGTACAACAAAAATCAACGATATAATTTCCTATCGGGTGTTGTCTTCTAAACTTTAAATCATGGAATTGCTTATTTCTTACAAACTTCCAGAAAAATTTTTCTGCAGGCGTAGAGTTAACTCTAAGATACTTTACGTAATCAATTTTCATAGCTCCTCCCCTAACCCCTCCTCAAAGAGGAGGGGCGGTGGTGGCTATAATCGTAGCAAGAACCTATTAAAGATTACATAAATTTTTATTCAATCACGGCTTTAATTCTGCGGACACCAGCGGAGACAGCTTCTTCTTTTACTATACGGAATTTCCCTATCACACCAGTATGTTCTACATGAGGTCCACCACAGAATTCGCGAGAAATTACATTACCATCTTTATCTGTTGCTGTATAAATAGAAACTGTGTCTGCATATTTTTCGCCAAATAGACCAATCGCTCCCAACTCACGGGCTTTTTCTAACGGCATCATTTCTTGCTTCATTTCGCAGTCTAACGCAATCCATTTATTTACCAAGTCTTCAACTTGTTTCTTTTGCTCATCTGTCATTTTCTGAGGATAAGTAAAATCAAAACGAGTTCGTTCAGAGGTAATATTACTTCCTTTTTGCCAAACATCTGGCCCCAGCACGTCACGAAGAGCTTTATGCATTAGGTGAGTCGCGGTATGATAACGAACCACAACATCGCTATGATCTGCTAAGCCACCTTTAAAAGTCCCAGCGCTTGCGGTACGAGATAAATCTTGATGTTGCTTAAACCCAGCTTCAAACTCTTGCTTATCGACATCCTGACCAGATGCCATCGCTAGCTCCTCTGTTAGCTCTAAAGGAAAACCATAGGTCTGGTACAAATTAAATGCATCGGTACCGGAAATACTTCCCTGTTTTTCGAAAAGTTTAGAGAACTCTTTCAATCCTTTTTCTAAAGTTTTTCCAAATTTATCTTGTTCAGATTGCAGGCTCTGAATTATTCTTTCCGAGTTGGTAATTAGCTCTGGATAACTCTCACCATATTCTTCCATTACCTTACCAATCAAACTCTTTAACCAGTGTTCATTCAAATTCAATCTACGGGCATAAACCATACTGCGTCTTAACAGACGACGTAAAATATAACCGCGTTCTTTATTAGAAGGCTCGACACCATCACCTGCAATAAAAACAGAAGCGCGTACATGATCTACAATAATTCTTGCCTGACGTAATTCATCTCCACTTAAAATACTCTGGCTCTGACCAATAACATTAAACATCCCTGTCCAAAACTCTGTATCATAAACCGATCGATGACCGTTTAAAACTGCGATCACTCTATCTAAGCCCATTCCAGTATCTACATTTTGTTTCTCTAAAGGTACTAAACTGCCGTCAGCTTTTTGTTCGTACTGCATAAAGACATCATTCCAGATTTCCACCCAACGACTATCTGAAGCTGTTTCTTGAAAATTCTCTGGAGCTGGTGTTCCATCATCTATCCAGTAAAACATTTCTGTATCAGGACCGCATGGACCAGTACTTCCAGCAATCCACCAATTATCTTCTTTGGGTAATTTTGCAATTCGCGACTCTGAAACACCTAAATTTTTCCAATGTTCATAACTTTCTTCATCAAAGGGTGCGGTTTCATCACCTGCAAAAACAGAAAAAGCCAATCGATCTTTTGGAATGCCAAGCCACTGCTCGGAAGTTAAAAATTCATAACTCCATGCAATCGCCTCTTTCTTAAAGTAGTCACCAAAGCTCCAGTTACCAAGCATTTCAAAAAATGTAAGATGAGTATCATCACCGACTTCATCTATATCAATAGTTCGAATACATTTTTGAACATTGGCAACTCTATTTCCACCTGGATGTTCCTGTCCCATTAGATATGGTACAAGTGGAAACATACCGGCCATGGTAAACAAAACCGAAGGGTCGTTCTCCGGTATCAAAGATGCGGACGGAATTATTGTGTGTCCTTTTTCTTTAAAAAATTCCAACCATTTTGTCCGAAGCTCTTGTGCAGTAAGTCTTTTCATAGTATTATTTTAGCGAATTTTGATAGCTTTGAAAAGGAGGTTTTGTATGGATTTATTCTTGCAGCTGCTGGAATCACAGCCGCTAGTAACGGAAATCCTTTCAATCGTAATGGTCATTTCTGGGTGTGCCCTTTGCATCTATACCCCAATATGGGTGCTCTCAGCTGTGAATGACTATCTCTACAAATTAGCAAAACCAAAACGACCCTAATGGGCCGTTTTTTTATTACTTAACTACTTCTTCTAAAGCCTTATCTAATTGTGGGTCTCTCTTGGCAGCAGAATCTTCTTCGGTAAGTTTAACTTCAATATCTGGTACAAGTCCATCCTTATCAAGATGTTTACCAGAAGGTGTAATCCATTTTGCAATAGTCACCTTAACAGCTGTACCTTGAGACAAAGGAATTAATTCTTGAACACTACCTTTTCCAAAACTTTTTTCGCCAATTAAGATTGCCTTATTATGATCTTTCAACGCTCCGGATAGAATTTCTGATGCAGAGGCACTACCGCCGTTCAACAAGATTACTGTCTTTAGTGAACCTAAACGATTTATTCCCGAGGAAGTGTAATCTGTAACATCTTTCTCGCTATGATATTCCTTTACAACCAACTGGCCTTGCTCTAACCAATCCGAAGCCAGCTCTACCGATGTATTCAAATAACCACCAGGGTTGTTACGCAAATCTATAACTAATCCAGACACTCCATGATTTTTCATTTCGTTGACTGCAATATCAAACAATTTTTTAGTATCGTCGCCAAACCTTGAAATCTTCATTACGGCAACTTCTTTACCGTTTACATTTTTATACTCCACCTTAACACTTTTAACTTCAATTTTTGCTCTCACAATTGTGACATCAAAAGTCTCGGTTCGACCTTCTCTATATATTGTTAACTTTACAGAAGTTCCTTCCTGTCCACGAATTGCCGAAGCGGCTTGGTTGGTATTCCAATCAACCACTTCTTGATCATCAATTTTAACAATAACGTCTTGTGGTAATAATCCGGCCTTTTGAGCAGGAGAGTCATCCAATGGGGCAACGACTACGATATTCCCGTCTTTCTTACTAATTTCCGCACCAATTCCAGAGAAGGTCCCTTCTAAATCATTTTTAAATTGAGCATAACTATCTGGATCAAAAAATTCTGTATAGTCATCCCCGCTCGCAGCAACAGCCCCACGAATAGCTCCATACAAAACTTTTCTCTGATCGATTTCACTTTTGTTGATATATTTTTTCCCAACTACGTCTAAAGTCTCCCACAGTAATCCATAATCTACTTCTACAGGTTGGCCAGATTTATTCACAATCTTAAATTGCTTTGGGGAAAATGTATAACCCGCAGAGCCAGCGTTATAACCAAGCCTAAATACGCCAAATACAACCACCAATAACAGTATAGTGATGATAATCCGCTTTTGAAGCTGTCGATATTTTGAAGTAGTTGGAGGTGGAGTGTTTAATTCCGGAGTAGATTCTTGGGATGTTTGAAATTCTTCATTCATATAGTCTTATTGTTTAGTTGGTTTCAGTGAAAAATTGAGTACTGCTAAGATAGCCATCAAGTAAAGCAAAACTCGTTCATTTAAAATAGTAACATCAAATAATCCATAAGCCAATAACCAAATCACAGCTAATGCTAAATTTGATACTAGCAACGAATTCTTACTGGCTTCAAAGTTAAACCTTTTAAGATATTTCCAAATATCCTTTAGCCATACCATCCAAATAACCACAAATAATCCGAGACCTACAAAGCCTAACTCTACTAAAGTATGCAAATACAAACTATGCGCCGTAATAAATTTTTCTGGTAAATTTAATTTTAAGTCTTTCTTGCTGGCCGCTTCTTCATAAGTCATGGAGTCATTGACTTCAACAGTAGAGGAAATAAAATTTCCGTACCCAGTCCCAAGAGGGTTTGCCAATGAAAACTGTAAGCTATGTTTCCAAATTTCCAACCTGCCTACATTAGAACTTTCTTTTAAGTCATAAATACTGCTAGCTCGGTCCAGAAAACTTCCATCAAGATTAATTGTTCTAACCCAATTTAAACCCGTATTTATCCAAGGCGATAAAACAAATAACACGACCACTAAAGCGTAAGCCAATAATGGGACCAGAGCAATTAACTTCGCGCGATACCAATAGAAAACGAACAGTGAAAGAAAGGCTGGAATCAACATAGCAGCCCACGCACCTCTAGTACCGCTGGCTACTACTGCAAAACAGATTAAAATTAATCCCACCCAAAAACCTTTACTTTGATTCTTTAAGACCTCTTTAAGTTGAGTAGCGTTGTTAGGAATATTTAGTTCAGATAGCCAGAACCCTAAACTAAGTATAGCCACAACAGCAAAGGCATGGGTATCTTGAAGTACACCGAACATTCTTAAACTACTACTTGAAGCGTCAGCAGAAAACCAAGAATTTGAATAACTCAATACATCAGCTAGTGGCTGACCATAATATAAGCTAGAAACTAATTGTGCCCAAAATTGCCAAAAATAATACTGAGGAAAAAACAAACTCAAACCATACTGCAAAAAACCTAAAGCAACAGTAAAAATTAAAGAAGCTTTAACGTAGCCAATAATTTCTGATTTTGTATCTGAATTAAATGCTAAAAGTGTTGCAATGTAAACAATTACGGCATTTAGTAAGAAAATTATTTGCTTAGCGCCATGCTCCGGAAACTGGGCTGCAAGTAAGGAAATACCTGCCAGTAAGATAAATACAGTTGCCAGTTTTTCCCAAGTTCTGAAGAGATTCGTCCAAACATTTTTTATCGCTGGGAAAAGTCTTAATGGCTGATTTAGAAAATACTTGATGGCAACAACCGCGAACAATAATGCGGCTAACGGGCGCCACATTGGTAAATTCGCAATATATGAATTGGGTAAAATAACCAAAAATGGTAGCGACAAAAAGAAAGTACCAATTGCATGCTTGGGTTGTAATCCAATGATGAGCGCAGAGGCTGAAATGAAATTAAAAACAGCAACTGAAGCTCCCCAAACACCCACAGACATTAGACCTACAGAAATAAATTGCCAAAGGACAAATATCGCCAAAAGTAAATAAGTTTTATTTTCAATAATTTTTTTCATACAACGATCTTCTCTAATCTAAATTAAGATTTTAAATTTCCAGCTTCCTCTATTACAGCTAAAGTTTCCTTTGCGCACCTCTCCCAACTAAATTGTTTTATCTGCTCTAAGCCTTTTTCTACTAACTGTTTAGATAGTTCGGGGTTCGTTAAAACTTTCAAAATTACCTGCTTAATTTCTTCAGTGCTGTGCGGGTCAAAATATAAAGCAGCATCTCCACCTACTTCAGGTAAACTAGAATTATTAGAAACAGCTACAGGAACTTCACATTCAAATGCTTCCAGAATCCACATTCCGAAACCTTCGTAAAAACTTGGGTGAATAAATAAATCTGCTCTATGAAAAATTGGCCAACGATCTTCATCACCAACATGACCTAAGTAAACTACGATATCTTTATTTTCTTCTATGACCTTCAGACTTTCTTCGTACTTCCACCCCGCCTTACCAACCACAACAAGTTTATGAGTAAGCTCTGGATGTTCATTTTTTAATTCTCTGAAAGCCTTGATCAAACCTATTACATTTTTTCTTGGCTGAATAGTAGATAAAAATAAAATATACTTTTCTGGCAATTTACTAGAAAGCTCTGGTGATAATACAGAAAAATCCTTGCTTGTTTTTTGATAGCCATGAGGCACAACAGCAATTTTTGAATCCTTAACATCATAATGCTGAATTAAATCTTTTTTTGTAGCTTTAGAAATAGCAATAATTTTTGTGCTAAATGTTCTAGCTAGCCAAGAAAAAATCCTATGGAACCAACGCATGTAAAAAGTAAAAATCTCTGGATAGTAAACCCAAGCTACGTCATGTTCTGTATAGACACTCTTAGGGTGTATTAACGGCAAAGTTGAAGCTGGAACAAACAAGACATCCGGTGGATGAATGAGCATTTCCCAAGATAATCTAATCTGTGTCCAAAAGTATGGGAATGGCAAAACTTTGACAACAAAGTTTTTTGGCAAACTCAAAAACCAGTCCTCGGGCTGGGTTCTAAGATACAAAATATATTGGTTATTTGTGTCGATCTGGGCAAGATGTAAAACCAACTGCTTTGCATAATGCTCAACACCTGTTTTTACACGATTATTAGCCCTTTCGGCTTCAATTCCGATAGTCATAGGTCCTTATAGTATATCATACGATAACTTGACAAAATGGTGAAAATGTGATACTATACAGGAGTTCGAATCAAAATCTGAAATAGGGGGTAGTTTTAATGGCTAAGACCAAAGGGGCATTCGGGATGAGTTTTTCTTTCAAAAAAAACACCCCGACCCAAAAATTCGCTGCAATAGTTGGCGGCGAATATATGGAAACCACTGCGGTTTCCGAAGGTCAAGCGCGGATTGCATTTAAGTCGCGCTACAATAAAAAAAACGGACGCCAAACTTGGGCGTTCGTGGAAATTGAGTTCTGTGCAGTAAGACAAACTGCCTAAGAGAACTACCAAACTTCACAGCGGACTCCAGATTTATCTGGGGTCTCTTTTTTTGCTATAATAAAAATGTTAAATTATTAAGCTTAAACTTATGAAACAAAAAAATCTACTTATTGCTCTAGCTGTCGTGGTTATCTTAGCAGGTCTCTGGTGGTGGCTAGGTCAAGGCAAACAAGCTAACGCACCAGAAGAAACCAATACTACTCCGAACGCAGATCAAAACGAAGCTACAGATAATGTTCCAGAGCCGGGCGCAGATGGAACAGCTACTAACCAGCTTCCAACCACAAACGATGCGGTAGCAGTATCAGATCAAGCTTCTGGAAGCTCGATCACAATTGATAATTATGTTTTAAACAAAGCTGGCTTCATCGTAATCCATGAAGTTACATCAGAAAACAGCCCAGGTACAATCGTGGGGCAATCTGGTCTCTTGAAAGAAGGACGTGGTCAGGACTTAGAAATCACAGCCAAAGTTTCTGCTGGAAAAGAATATATGGCAATGATTCATGTAGATAACGGAGATAAGAAGTTTAGCGCCAGCCAAGACTCCCCTGCAATGTCTGGTGGGAATATGATTATCGCAACTTTTAAGATCGTTGAATAATCAACTGTGTAACTGAATAGTTCCAAAGAGCTTTAGCTGATGCTCAAGCTCTTTTTTATTTGGAAACTTTTTTAACATAGCCATCTTAAAATTCTGGCCATGGTTTTTATGAATTAAGTGTAAACATTCGTGATACACCACAAAATCGGTAAGCTCGAGCGGAAGAGATTTTAGTTTTGTATTAATACAAATCACGCCAGATTGAGTACAACTTCCCCACCGGCTTTTCATACTCTTGAGTTTTAATTGACTTGGCGCAACCCCAAGCTCATCACTGTATCTACCAATTAGCTTGTAGACCTGAAGCCGAAATAGATTAAGAGGTAAATTAAACTTTTTTGAATCTGACTGTAAAGACTGGTTCATATTTTTGCTCATTTTCGTCAACAATTTCGACAGTTTCCCCAGAGACCAATTGGTTTAAAGCAAGATCGGACATTAGCTCGTTATCATTTTGTATGTGCAACTTATAAGCATCAATTTTCTGAAAATCACTTTCCATCTCTTTCTTCAACTCTGTTTCAATCTGTTTTTTTCTAATCTTTAACGCGTCTAACTTTTCTAGTAACTCCTGATATTCCCTACTTTGGGATAAAGCATCCTTATAGCTCGCTTTTAATTCTCTTTGCTTTCTTTTAGTTTCTTTAATACGGGCAAAAACTGTTTGTAAATCACTCATAATTCTCCATACCACTCAATTAAACTTGAAGTGTGTTATTTAATTTATTTTTTATCGAAATCTAATGCGCAGGAATTAATACAGTACCGCTTCCCGCCTTTGTCTTGCGGACCGTCATCAAATATATGTCCCAAGTGAGAACCGCAACTTTTACAAATAACTTCAGTCCGGTGCATACCGTGAGATTCATCGCTTACCAATTCTACGTGTTCTAAATTCATTGGGTCTGTAAAGCTAGGCCAACCAGTTCCTGAATCAAACTTAGCATCGGAATCAAACAATTGCTGACCACAAGCGGCACACTTATACACGCCTTGCTCATGATTGTCTACATACTTTCCTGTAAAAGGTGCTTCGGTAGCTTTATTCCTTAGCACTGCATATTGCTCTGGTGTTAATTCCTTCTGCCACTCTTCTTCTGTTTTATTTATTTTATTCATACAAATTAAAAAATTAATTACACTGGAATCATTCTTCTATTAAAGAAGAGAACTTTTCTTTGAACTTTTTAATCTTTGGATTAATAACCACCTGGCAATAAGGTGAATTGGGGTTATTCCTATAAAAATTCTTGTGTTCTTCTTCGGCTTCAAAAAACTTTTCCAAAGGCTCTACAGTAGTAACGATTGGGTTCGAATAGACTTTCTCTTCGGTTAGTTCTCTAATAATCTGTGATGCTTCTTGTTTTTGCGTATCGGTAGTATACAAAATAATAGACCGATACTCTGGGCCTTTATCGTAACCCTGTTGATTTAAAGTCGTGGGGTCGTGTGTTGCAAAAAAGACCTCTAATAAATCTCGATAACTGATTTTTTGAGGATCGTATTCAACTTTGACAACTTCGGCATGTCCACTGGTCTGACTAGCCACCTGATAATAGGTTGGATTATCTAGATGACCGCCAGCATAGCCTGAAACAACCGACAACACACCTCTAAGTTTTTGATAGATCGCTTCGGTACACCAAAAACAACCGCCGCCAAAAACGGCTATTCCCCTAGTATTTTCCATATATCAATTTTAGCATAGTCAATAAATCAAAGATAATTTGCTATAATAATAACAAAGAACCTCACCGCATTAGCGGAGAAATAAAAATCAAATGGACCAATTTAATGTGATGCCGCCGGTAAATCCAGGCCCGAACCAGCCGATGCATCAACCAGAAAACAGCACCCCTCCACCAGAGACGCCAAATATCTCTGGAATGATGCCAGAAGGGCCCGGCAAGTTTAAACGAATCGTTACAAAATTCCGACTAAAATATTTACTCATCATCCCAATTCTTTTAGTTTTGGCACTGCTTGTCTTTGGGTACCTAATAGTAGCAAAAGGACAAACAAAATACGGTGAACAATTACAAAACGATCTTTGGAAAAAGATAATTACTCACTCTGCCGACGAGTCCAAAGATATGGAATTAAAGATTACATACACAGATTCAGGAGAATACCAGTTTAAACCAAGCAACTTTATAAAACCATTCGAACCTAGCGCTAAAGCCGAAGATTATCAAGATTTGGATGATCAATACTCTTTTACGATCAAAGATCCTAGTGCATCGGTTAAATATACCGCATATCAAGATCTATCAAAAACGGAAATTCCA
This sequence comes from uncultured Candidatus Saccharibacteria bacterium, assembly GCA_964536745.1. Classification (GTDB taxonomy): domain Bacteria; phylum Patescibacteriota; class Doudnabacteria; order UBA920; family UBA920; genus UBA920. The sequence continues at coordinate 25,632 of CAZHYL010000001.1, forward strand.
AAAATTGATCTTGAACTTAACGGTGTTGTCAGTAATAACCAAAAAGATTTTGAAGGTTCACTCGCTTTAAAGCTATTAGAAAACGAGAGCTACGCAAAATATAACTACAATACAAATGTAGAAGACTTGTTGAAATACTTAGGTTTGAGTTCGAGCTCTGACTCCGATAAAGATCAGTGGTTTCAAAGTAAGCAAGAACCCGACATTAAAGATCTTCGTGAATTAGTACAGGTAATAACCTCATTCAAATCTCCAACAAATACCGATGAACAAAATAAATTTGACTACCAAAAATTACTCGAAGACCATAGATTGTTTGATATTGATAGCCTCAAAGGTGTTAGCCTAATGAATGGCAAACCAACGTTGCATTACTCTTTGAAGCTAAACAAGGCTATGCTCCGCGAGTTACTTTCTAAAAGCCTCGATGAGACCCTGCCAGATGACTACGATGCTGAGCTGAAAAACTTTGCCATGGAAGTTAACGATGCTATTTTGGAAAAAATCAATGTAAACAATTACGAAGTTTGGGTGGGAGTTAGTGATAGAAAACTCTATAAAAGTAAGATGAATATTGATGCGCTTTCGATTACCAAGACAGCTAAATATTTTGAAGATAGTATTAACGATCCTAATAATCCAATAACAAAAGGGTTAATGGAATCCACCAAAATTAGCCAGAATCAAGCCAAAGACGCAAAAAGAGTAGCAGATGTACGGCAAATGGCCTCTGCATTAGAATTGTACTTTAACGACAACCAAACTTACCCTGAAAGCAAAGATGGCCAGCCAGTAGGACTATCTCCTACTTACCTTGGGCAAATACCAACCTCCCCAGAACCTCCAGATGGAGACTGCGATACCTATTACAACACTTACTGGTATACAAAAATTAGTCCAACAAAGTATTCATTAAGTTTCTGTCTAGGTGAGCAGACTGCCGGAATACCTGCTGGCATAAGCACAATGACTGAGGCGGGCATTCAGAGCCAGCAAAGCTTCGACCCAAGCAAACAAAGCAGTGACACTTATTACGACACTAATGGCGCAGATTACTTTGAGTCATTCAAATCTGCTGTGATTAACACAATCAAAGAAATGAGTTTTGATGCAAAAATCGTAATTGAATATTCTGCAAAAAATTTCGGAGAAATAAGAGAAATCAAAGCTCCTGGTGATTTTAAGGAAGATAAAACAACAAATTCAGACGATGTAATCTTTGCCGAATGATAAAACTTGCCAATGATTCAACTCTCTGATAAGATAGTTTAGCTATTTTAGCACTATCTTTGAGGAGGGATATGTCAAGAAAAACTAGCCCACATAGTAAGATTGCACCGCAGCGTCAATTTGTTGTTTCTGGAACTTTTCATGGGTTTACGAATACCAGTTATAATGCAATGTACTTCGATCATTCTGCGAATGGAAGAACGGACAGTTGCACAAACTGGATTCCAGCCATGATCAAAGTTGACGATGAGGATCTACGCAATCTACTAAAACAATTGCCCAAAAAAACTAAAGTGGAAGTAACTTTAGAGCGAGGAACAGATCATACTGGCCTTTACGCTAAACTTATTTCCATTAGGTTCTAGTTTCATGGATAAAAACACCAAGCAGTAAAATCGCTTGGTGTTTATATTTGTAGATGATTATCTCTCCACTTCACCGCCAGCTTCAGACCAATCTAATAATCCACCCAAATTATATACATTCGTAAACCCAAACCGCTCTAAGGCAGCCCTCACTCGCCCAGCTCGTCCACCACTTCTACAATAAGTATAGATTTTCTTATCTATTGGCACGTCTGGACTTTCTCCACCTAATAAAACCCTTTCAGCTGGAAACAGAATAGCACCTTTAGCATGTCCAGCCTGCCACTCGTCTGATCTACGAACATCCAACAGTAATGCCTCGCTAGATCGGACTTCAGCGATAGCAATTTTAATATCGTCGATTCTCATATTTACAGTATAACAAAGTCTCTATTTAAACAGGCAATGGTAATATAAAAAAGACCCGCAGGTCTTTTTTATATATTCAATCTTAGTTAGTTATGACAGGCTGTATTTCCGGACCAGTTGTATCCTCTACAGGTTGCTCTGCAGGAACATCTACAGGCATTGGTACTGGATTGCCATAAATGTTTTCGTTATCCAAAATATCTTTTACTAATGGAACGATTACATTCTTGCGCCAGTAATTAATTTCCGTACTATTGATAATTGGGAATACTAAGGAAGGTACGTATAATTCTTCACCCTGCTTATTAATATCCTTTGTATACCACATTCGGACTAATTGAATTTTTGGAGTATCGAGTTTTAAGCTCTTAGTTTCCCCTTCCGCATATGGATAATCATAATTTCTATATCCACCACGCAAAGCAACTTCCATAATTCTTTTAACATCAGTCTCGCCAACATAAGATGATTTCTCGAACTGTTTAGTTTCTAATCCGTAGACACCCGAAACTTTTTTACTTCGAACATCCACTGTGACATTCATACCGCTTAGGTTACCGCCTTCATCATAAACGGTCTGACCGCTTAGTTGTAAAGGATAAATAACTTGAACTTGTTCTGGTAAATAAATAGTGCTCTTATCTTCAGCTTGTTCATACAAGATGCGCCAGTTGCTAAAATCCATTACCTGTCCATCAGCATACCCTTCACGAGAAATTGAATACTCTTGTAGGAACTTATCTGCAATTTCTACAACCTCACTATCAGAAGGTATATCTCGAATCGTTAGAGGTGGCTGAGGTCCACACTGATAGCCATAACATTCATATCTTGGCTGTGGCCACTTCTCCCAATTCTGATAGATATTAACAGAGCCATAGGCTAAGTCTACATTCACATTTAAGCCATACTCTTTATCCTCCAAGAAGGAAATGCTTTGTACAGTGGCATTTTGCATTTTGTTTAAGTCGATTAAACCAAAACTAAAGAAACGGATAATCCTTGTAAACAACCCTACAGGCTGGTTTGGCTTTAATCTCTTCAAAACACCATGATTCTTCGGTAGTTCGGTAAGATCTTTCCCAACATATTCGTACTTAGTTGTATTAGGAGCTGGTACAAAACTTCCACCACCTCCATAGCCTGGAGCAGCCATCTTGTCTGCTTCAGCTGAAGCAGTTAAATTATTTCCACCACCAGAGCCACCTTGCCCATTATTTCGGGTATCAGCGACTATCTGAACCTTATCCAAATCACCAAAAGAGTTTTCGGTTAATTCGGTCACAGCAATTTTATCGGACAAAAGTTGATTTCCTTCAAGTCCGATAAGGCCGCTATTATTGTTAGCGTACCAGTAGCCAGAACCTGCTGCGACTATAGCAACGGCTACGATTGGAATGATTACTTTATTCATAAAACTGAAAAACGTTAATGGTTTATTAATAGATTTATCTAAACGAGGACTTAGCGACTGAGCTTTATCTGAAAGCTCTGATCGAAGTAAATCAGCAAACTGCTTATCTGGCTTTACCTGAGGATTCATTTGCTTAAGCTTACTGTATACCTCTTGGTCGATTTCGTCGTTAGGCATATTTGATTGTGGGTTAAAATTATTTTGTTGGTTCATAAATTTAGTTCCACAGTGTTAATAGAATAAACAAACCGAGTAAATGACTCCCTCGCAAAGAGCTAATTGCTCTGGAGAATTGCATTTTCAGACTAGCTTCACTTTTATCCATAATATTAGCAATCTCTGTATAAGACAACTCGTCCCACACCCTGAGAATAATTAATGTTTGCGTTTGTTCTGGCAGGGTTGATAATAACTGCCTTGCTTTAAGGCTTGTAAATAATTGGTCGACATCTTTTTCTGGAGAACTCTCACTAGATACATTCACTGCATGATCTAAATCTACTTCCTTTCGTGGACTTCGGTAATGATCTATTAACAGATTATGAGCGATGCGGAATAGCCAAGCCTGAAAAGTTCCTTTATTTGCATCGAAGCTTTGAATTTTATCCAAGGCTTTTAAAAAAGTTTGGCTTGTTAAATCCTCTGCTGTCTCTTGATGATTAGTACGAAAAAATAGAAATCGGTAAATTTTATCCAGATAATTATCGTACAAAACCACAAAATTCTCTGTTTGACCAGACTGCACCTTTAAAACTACCTGCTTGTCTCTTTCAACAATATGCTGGTTAACTTGTTCTGTTCCTTCCTGTATTTGGCTGGATAAGTCCATCAATGGTTCTCTAGTCGCCGTAAAGTCGGCTGAAATTAGTAATTCTCTATCCATTATTTTATCATATTTTAGTAGGTATTTTCTTTTCTTTTGAACTAAGCTTGCCAGCTTCTAATATAGCTATTATTAAGCAAAATAAGAGGTTTTTTGGGCTCGCTACTCATTATTACGCAATATTAAGTCAAAGGTAACAAAAAAGCGCCCAGAAGAGCGCTAGACACCAAAATCACAGAACTAGTCGAACCATTAGATCTGCCGTAAGATTTTTTTCTAAATGAGAGATCATGAACTCTTCATGCCGGTCCAATAAGGATTCATGAAAAGGACACTCCATAGCATGATGTGTAAAGATTTGAAACTCAGCAAGCTCTAATTCTTTTACATCGGCTTGAGTTTTCACCTTAGACCAACGTTCCGCTTTCGTACAGCCAATTTTGGAACAGAAACCAGAATCCATAATTACTATCCTCCTTCAAATAAGTATGGTATTTCATTTTACTTATCTTTTTTATTTCTGTAAAGCAGGCTGGTTTTATAAACTCTTTCTTTGTACGGTTTAAGTCTAACAATTCGTGGTGATAAACCTTCGCGTAATAAATCTACCCTAAGTCCTTTTACGTACGCCTTCTGATCATAACCAAGAGCAATTATGCTTGGTTTTTCTTTTAAGATATGCGTGAGATGATTACGCACTCCTCCCAAAATCGCTTTATCTACGTACGAAACATTTTTTACCAGTTTAAGTCGTTTTAATTCAATATTTTTTGGGAGCTTACCTTTGATTCGAAAAACATTTTTATCCCGGGCAATTGAAACAACCAAAAAAGGATTGGGTGCTAGTTTTCTTGCTTGGACAAAAAAGTTTAAGTGACCTAAATGAATCATATCAAAGGTCCCAAAAACCATTATTTTAGTTTTTTGGTTCTGGCTCATAGTTTCGGCGAAGCAATTTCATTGCAAAATTCCAGTCATCTTTCTTGAAAAAACCTAATACAAAAAGAGCTAGTGCGTAGACTAACATCCCGACAAGAATCGGAATCACGACAAATAAATCTCTTAAGAAATACACAGCGACACCCATTAAAGCGCTGGCAATAAATGGTTGCCATAAATTGGCAAAAAAAGTGAACTGAGTAATCTTTGTTTTTACAAAATAAAAATAAAATATTCCTTGTAAGGCTTCTGATACTATGGTCATAATCGCAGCGCCAACTATCCCCACTCTGGGTAACAAAATTAGATTCCCTACAATATTAACCACGACGTTAACCCCTGTGATAATCGTTGCAAACTTAGTTAGTTGCGAAATGACAAGGGAGTTGACTACGATATAGATAAATAAAATTGCAGGAGCCCAAACCAGCACAGCTAAAACAGGGGCTGAATTAATGAACTCATCGCCTGCTAAAATCCTTATAATTGGTACAGACAAGAGCATCCCACCAGTAGCCATTGGGAGAGCCACTGCAGACATAAACCTCAAATATCGTTCTAAGGTTACTCTTACTGCCGCAATGTTATTCTCGGACATTAAACTAGCAAACAAAGGATATAGTGAATGAGAAACCACGGCAGGGAAAAATGCCAGCAAATCAAATGACTTATACGCAGCGGTATATAAACCAGTTTCTTTATAACCAAGTATCTTTGTAATCAGAACAACATCTATTCTATTGTAAATTGTGCTAAATCCTACTAACATTGCAAACGGTAGAGCAGATTTTAAGATCAACCTGATTAAGCCATAATCTAATCGTCTCAGTCCTGCAATAATTTCTGGTGCGCCAATATACTTTTTTACAAACTGATAATAAATAATTAATGCTAAAGCAGAATAAATCACCTGCTGGGAAGTAAGCATGACAATATTTCCGCCCACGTAAATAGTGAGAAATATGATGGCAACATTGATTGCCGATGCTAAGAAATTCAAAAAAGCTGCTTTTTTTAAATCGTAGAAAGCTGTTACAACAGCTAAGAATGGGTAAGTTAAACCGTGCATCGCCATACCAAACCCAGAGACCGCAATCGCCTTCAATACTATTGGCTCATAACCATTTAGGTAAGCAATCAACATCATAGTCCCATAAACCAAAACTGCGAGTACTGCCTCCACTGCCAAAAAGTTATGGAAAAACGTCTTCGCCTTCGACCGATCTTCGCTAATTCGTTTAATAATGTACTGTTGGATACCAAAGTCTATTACAACCCCAAACAAAGTAGAAAAAGATAAAACAAATTGAAACTGTCCTGATCCTACTGGGCCCAAGTAACGGAATAATTGAGTATAGGCCAAAAATAAAAGAACCAAAGAAACAACTCTGGAAATAGACAGCCACATTATATTTTTCGAAGGGGTGGACATTGAATATATTCTAGCAAATCATTGACAAAAATACTACAATGTGATAAAGTAAGAAGTTCAAATAAAATATTTTAAATTTTTACTAAGGAGGTAAGAATATGAGAGCGAACTGTCCAACACGGGCAATAATTAATGCTGCGGCACGATTGAATAATTCCAGCATTCCCGATGACGTGCGGGAACATGTTCATTCGTGTGAAAAATGCCGTTCGATTAACCATAAAGAAGATTGTTTGCCGTATTCGGTAATCATCGGCAGTATCAATTTAATGCCACCAGGAATTACTACCGAGCAAGCAAAAAGGTTGAAGGATTGTGGATGCTGCATGAGGCTTCTGAATGATGAGGCAAAACAAGCAGTAGAACGTCTGACGAGCTAACAATTCTGGCAATTACAAAACCGAGATCTGAAGTTTAGATCTCGGTTTTTTATTTATTGCTGTTCGCCTTGGTTCAACATTTTAGCGATATCCGAGGCAGATAATGTATTTATATCCTTAAAGCTTAAACCTCGAGCTTTAAAATCTGCACCACTTAATTCTTTAAGAGCACCATTTTGCACAATATACACCGCTGGAGCACTTACAGATTTAACTAAAGTGCCATCCTTTGGCATGATAGGCTCACCTTCAGGCCATGAATCAGATTCAGATTTTTCTAAAGTTACGTCTGGAGAAATCCCTCTTTGTAACGCCACATAAGCTGCTATAAAATGTCGACTTGCGTTGCGATACACATATAGGTCACCAGTGCCTGCAACTTTATAATAAGTATTGTCTTTCGGTTCTGCCAAAGCCCCAAGAGGGATAGCTTGGAATTCATCATCACTAATAGTTTCTATATCAGCAAAAGTTTTACCGTAGGTTTTAAATACCACCAAAGAAGGAATTGGCCTGCGAATACGGTTTGCGATTAATGAAACTGTTGGATCCTTAGGCGACTTTACCATTGTGCCATCTAGTGGCGGAAGAAAGCCACCTTTCTGATATAACTCTAACTCTTCGTCCGGCACGATCTGAACCTTTCCCGCAAGACCACGCTGTTTGAATACTAACGATGAAACTAAACGCAGTTGAGCATTTTCTACTACATAGACCTCTGGACCAGTGACCCCACGGAGCACAGTGCCCTCATTAGGCGGTAGTAACAAAGCAGGCATAAAATCTTTCAGATTAACTTCGGTAACTTCTTTTGCAGAACCACTAGATAAACCTCTTTGTTTCAAAACTGATTCAGAAGCCTCAAATATTTTATTATCTATAAAGACGTATAACTTATCACCAACTTTCACTACAGTATTATCTGGTAAGCCCAATAAACCTGCTTCTGGATAGGCCTTAAGTTGTTTTGCGGTTAGTGATTTAATCTTCTTGGATTTTGTACTAATCTTACGGAAATCCTTCACGAAGTCATTTATTCGGTAGCTCTTGCCGTCCTGTATCATGTAATAAATTCTATTTGCTTTTACAATAGTTCCATTTGGCAAAGCAGAACTATCTTCCTTGTCGGAAACATGACTACCAAACCAAGTATTCATGTATCTCCAGAAATTGTAGTTACCATTAAATACATGAGGAGTATAACGATATAAAGCAGCTGTAGCACTATTCTTAATAGTAACGGATTGCTGTGCTTCTACGCCTTCATACCCACCAAGAGTATTGTTAAGTATGATAGTATCTCCAACTTTAGCAACCGAACCATTATAGTAAGGACCTCGGCCACCTGGGGTGGAAAAAGATTTCATTAACGACTTAGCTGCTCCTAAATATCTATTTCCTTCCGAATCTACATTACCAAATAGTTGAAAATAAAACCCTTTATATAATTCACCGCAAGGCTGACTGTCTGGACAGCCGAAACCCATTGCAAAATTTAAAGCTCTTTGGAGTTGTTCTGGAGTTGAATTTTGTCTACCAGTAACTAAGCTCTGCTCCTTTTGCAAAGTTGCCAATATTACCTGTGGATTAAGTCCACTGGATTGAGCCGCGTCCCAAATGAGCTGTGCAGCAGTTCTGCTTGCGCTAGAGCTAGTATTCGGATCTTCCAAAGTTGATTTTAATGAGCTTGAAGTTGGCTCTCCCAAAGTTGAAATAAAGCTAGAGCTGGTGTTTGCTAACACGCTATTTTTTTCTTCTAAAAACTTTTGGACAGCCTGTGCGCTTCCCATTGCAGACTTATCTTTAAAAACACTGTCCTCTATTAATTTATTAGGATTAAATCCGCGCTGGATAGACTCCGCAGCGAAGACATTATGATGTGGCCAAATAATTGCCAGTGCGATAATAACTGATGTAAAGATTTTTATTTTAGACATAGTGTAATCTTAATAAATTATGGACAATTTCACAACCCTAAACTTATAGATATAGACGAATAAATGTCTGAAACATTTCCAGCTAAGCACAGTTTTATTTTTTTCGTCATAAAATTCAAACTTTATCGAATAAATGGATCGCCGGTTGGGAAGCCCTTAATATCACTTTCGGGCATATAGACAACAGGAAAATTATTTAATCCCCTTTCTAAATAGAACTGATAATTTATTGGATGGATAATTTCATCTAGAACCCAATAGATAGTTGGGTTTGTTGTTGTTCTAATTAGACTACCGTTTGGTGGTGTTAAGAAGCTACCAAGCACCCAAGACTCAACTTCCGCACTCGGCAAATTATATACATCTTTAAAGGTAAACTTACGGGCATTAAACACTGAATAAGTAATAGGAAGCCTTACACCTTTACTTATATAATAGACTGTTGGATTATTCGGACTTTGCACTAATGTACCATCCAGAGGCTCGGCGTATGAGCCTTCAGAAAAGCCTAACAGCTCAGATTTTTGAATTTCTTTTGGAACTGTATTCAAAAACTTTTGATTTCTAACAAATGTAGAAATATATTGTTTCTTACCGCCATTAATGTAATACCAATCATTTGTACCAGCAACACGAACTACTTCCCCATCTTGCAAGACTTCAATTGCCTCGTCTAAACTTTTTGCAACATTAATCCTACCGCTGCCAAGTAGGCCTTTACAAGAACGGTTAGCACACTGGCTTAAATTAAGTCTATCGATCGGATCAGCGCTAGCGAAGATACGATCACGAATCTGTCTGTTATTTGCTGCAGGGAAAGCTGCCTTTAGTAATGCAGCTTGAGCACTTACAAACGGCACAGCTAAAGATGTACCAGAAGCATATGCATATGAATCTGGAGAAGGCAAACCTGTTGCAGGATCATGATTTATTGTAGATAAAATTCTCTTTCCTGGTGCCACGACATCAACGCAGGCTTTACCAAAGTTTGCAAAGTCGGGTTTTAAATCTCTGGTGTCTGAAGCGCTCACACCAATAACCATATTCTGGCCGTTATCATTACAAATTGGAAATACAGGTTCTACATCCAAATTACCTCCAGTAATTGCTACATCATTCCCAGCCGCCGAAACAATCACAACATTATTATCAAATGCGTGTGTAATAGCGTTAGCTAAAGTATTATTATGAACAAATCCAATACCACCAAGCGACATATTAATCACGTCCGCGCCATTGTTAGTCGCCCAAACTATTCCTTCCGCAATCTGACTCGCAGTACCACTGCCACGGCCATTAAGTGCTTTCACAGCCATAAGGCTAACTTCCCATGCTGCACCCGAAACCCCAATTTTATTATTCGTAGTAGCACCTATTACCCCTGCAACCAAAGTACCGTGACCGTTATCATCTGAATTTGAATAGGCAGAAATTTTTTTAGATTTAATTACATTATAACCATTCACAAAAGTTGAATCGATTAGATCTTCATGCAAACTATCTATACCAGTATCTATTACTGCAACTGTTACATCCTTACTACCTTTCGTTACCTTCCAGCTATCGATAAACCTGGCTTTAGCTAAACCCCACTGCTTATCTATATTTAAAGAGTCTTTTGTGAAACCAGGGTCATTTGGCATCCTTAACTTTGCTGTAGTTTGGAAAGTGGGATCATATTCAACATACACAAAATTTCCCGACAATTTATTCTTTAACTGCTCTAAAGGTAATGGAGACTGGAAACTATAGGTATTATCTAATTCCTTAGAATCACTGAAAGTAAACAGCTTGGTTATATTAGTACCGACAGACTGCAGGTCATTTGTATCACTAGATTTTAACTTAACTGTATAGTAAAAAAGTAAATTAGAACTTTGTTCAGAATTTGCAAATGCGGACTTAGGAAATGTTGGTGCGACCAAAACTGCCGCCACCAGCGACAGTATTAAAAATATAGAGCTTAGTTTCCTTAAGTTAAAACTCATCTTTGAATTATTTTTTGTATTTACCCGAAAGTGAACGAAGTTTAATTTTAAACAAATCTAACAATGATTCAATGTACGCAGACAATGGTACATGGCCACCACCATGCTCTGTCCAAGAAACACCGACTTCTTTGATTTTATAACCACGCGCTAAAGCAATAGTCAGAACTTCCATATCAAATCCCCAGCGCAGTACTGTCACCAATGGGAAAATTTCTTTTGCCGCTTTATTAGTGAATGCTTTAAAACCAAGCTGTGTATCTTTAATCCCTGGAACTGCCAAGAATTGAATCAACATATTACTTAACCTCGATAATATAATTCTATAAAATGGTTGGTGAACTTTTACGAGCTCTGGATTGGTGTATCTGGAACCGATGACCACATCGAAACCTTGGTCAAAAAATGGTAGAAACTTTTCTATTTCAGAAATTGGTGTGGCGTTATCAGCGTCCATAAATAAAATTATGTCACCGGAAGCTTTCTCTATGATCCCTCTTTTAACTGCATTTCCTTTACCGCCTTCAACTAAATTCATAGCAGTAGCTTTTTGGATGGTGGTTTTTTCTAGCTCCTGAACAATTTCATAGGTTCTATCCTTTGTGTTGTTAACGACCACTACTATTTCGTAATCATAAGGCTGCTTCTCTAGATAACTATCTAAATTCTTCAAAGTATCGGTAATACGCTTTTCTTCATTATATGCTGGGATAATAACAGAAAGTTTATTCATAAATTTTACTTAATTACCTATATTATAGCATTGATTTATGGATTTTAGACAAAATAAAAGAGAGCCGAATTCCGAAGAATTGGCTCTCAGTCCTAAAGTAAATTATTGTTTAACGGGGTCGCGTCCGACGGGTCCCAACAGAACCACCACTGGTACTGCCAGACCCGCTAATGCCGGTTCGCGGCGGAAGCGTCTGATTCTGAATCTTTGCCGGCACGGGATTGTTCCTTGTGCGCTTTATGAGATAACCGCCCAAGAAACCAACTCCTGCACCAACCAGAAACGAGAACCAGTTCCATTTCCCACCTTTCACGAACCACCGAACCTTGATCTTTCCCTTTTCGTTTTCGCAGGCACCCTGCTGAACGAGGAGGTAATTGATTTCTTTCTTGTTGATTCCTGAAAGTATCTGGGTTTTAACCTCTTCAGGTAGTCCGGATATAGCATCGGCGACTTTGAACTTGTCGCCAAGCTTACCAGCGGAATCACCCTGTTCGAGCACATCAACCCACGCGCCTTCGACGCAGACGTTTTTGGTCTCCTTCACTGTCTTGGTGATGACCTTTTCGATCGTGGTCTTACAACCATCAGTCGTGGTCTTTATCACCGTAACAGTAAGACCATCATCGGAGACGTTCTCCTGAGTATCGCTTTTAGTCTCGCCCGGAACGCAAGCTCCAGGAATCGGATTGCACTCGAAAGAGTAATCCGCGCCTAATTCACGAGTCCAATTACCGCAGTTGACGATAGCGATAATTTTCTTCGAATCTTTCTTGCGGCGAACAATTACCTGCTTGCCATTTACAGTGGGATTCAACCACCCAATGTAGATGTTGTTGCGCGAAGTTTTCGTAGCTACGATAATTCTTTTATCAAGTGCCACGTCTTCTTCATCGCTCGCAGGTGAGGTCTTAAGGCCTCCAGCGATTTCCGGCGATGCGCCAACGATCAAGTCGACGCTCGAAACGAAGACTTTGTTCGAACGAAATATCACCGAGTCGTCATTGTAGTAATCGGAAGTTCCGACCCCACTCTGATTCTGGCGACGGGTCTGCCCATTAACACTCAGCGGCAACGAAGTCGTAAAAATTGCCGCGAGAACAATCAAGGAAAGAATATAATTTTTCATCTCTTTTTCGCCACCTCCCAATGGCGCCACGAGTTTTACCTCGTGATTTTGTTCTCGGCTTTCTCGGACTCCATGAATGCCGCTAAAGCCAATAGTTGTTTATACGAGTTGCCGAGGTTGTCCCCAACATTCGTACCGACAGACGACAAGTCACCGGATTCAAGAACCGTAATCGGCTCATAACCAGAGACGCGCGCTGTCTTAACGATTATGTCAACGACGCCGATCGACTGTGAAATGATATCACAACGCTTGCGTTCGCAAGTCGCCGGATCATACACCAACACTTCGACAGTCGAGGTGAGTTCTTCGTATCTCCACCGGTCAACCTGGTAGCGAGTATCAACATATCTTGAGACCAGAAGGTCCCTCGATATTTGTGCACCGATTCGAGCCCAACCGTTTCCCCATTTGTAAGGCACACGGCGAACTGCTCGTTGGCTGGTCCTGTCGATCGCACGAAGCTGGTTATTGGAATTTCTTGCATTCCAATCAACCGCACTCCAAGATCGATTTCTCTTAACCTTCGCGGTGATTTGCATCACCAGCTCAGGATTCGAGCGAACCAGTTCCCATGCATCCGGTGCGACCTGCGCCGCGTACTTAGATGCGAACAACAACGCCTGAGCGTTATTGTCGAATCCGTAAGTTTCAATTTTCACCCGATCACGGGTCTGCCCGAGGGCTAAGACCGGAAACAAAACAGTAAAAACGATAACAATAACAATAATTTTTTTCATTTTGCCCTCCTTATGGCATAAAATGTACTTGTCTGAATCTTACCGCTAACAGCGGCCCTTGGCTACTGTTTGGCACTTGCCAGACATGTCTCTGCTCCTTTCCGGCCTGACTGTAGGAAAATACCAGGGGAAAAGAGCAAAAAGATATCTAACAACTAATTATATGAGCCTTTTCTAGCTAAATCAAGACTATTTATCTTGATTACATATATTAGCACATTTTTAGGTTTTTGTCAATACTATAATATAAACCTTTAATATGAAAAAACCGCTATTTTTAGCGGCTTTTTATTCGAAAAAATCTATATGGTTACTTTTGAGCGATTCCGCAACGAAGTGAGGACAAGCAAAAAAGTAGCCATATAGATATTAATTTCTCTCAGTTTGGGTTAACTTGCCGAACAAGACTAATCTCCGATCCACTGTTCCTACAGGCCAACAAGTAGATAAGGCAACCACAGAATCTGCAGTACTAATAAACTGGGCTTGATCGTTGGCAGCAAATTCCCCGCGCCGTTCAACAATGTAATTAAATTTTACTGTTCTCCCATTTTTCTGCGTTGCTGTGATAGAGAAAGAGGTACCATCTTGAACTGAACCTAAAGTCGCAAAAATTTGTTTGTAAGGACTTTTATCCCACAAGTAACCACTGGAGTGTCCGGAGATGTAGGCTGTTCCAGTTTCACCAGGCATTGCTGTACCTGGATAATGCACAACCCCTTTCTTTAAGTCCTTGTCAAAATTTTTAACATCTTGTGTCCAAGTTATCGGAACAGAAATATTATTTGCGGGGATATCTAACTTCCCTTGCTTTGAAGTATCAATCGATTCATCATCTCGTAAATTTGATGGAGGAGGCGGTGTTGTTGGAGTTGGTGGTGGAGTTGTTGGGATCGGATTCGGATCGGAAGTTACAGGAGTAGATGGTGGTAGTTCACGAAGAGTTTCAGGATCAATATAGTATGGAGAGTCAGATGTAACATATTGTGAATACTTGGTAACTCCTCTGGTGATAGCCGCGGCTGTGATACGGTTACTAATTAATTCTTTGTTAATATACTTTTCAACAAGTTGTTTTTGTTTATCTGTAAAAGTCTTACCTGTCCAAGGATTTATACCTTCAATTACGGCCTGACCATCCCCTACATTACCTTGGGTGGAATAAACTTTGGGATTCAAATTTAATAAATATTTTTCTAAGTTAGTTAAACCATTTCC
>CAZHYL010000001.1:40428-58489 GCA_964536745.1 uncultured Candidatus Saccharibacteria bacterium
CAGAGTTGCCATTTTTTGGCGGCTCGGGTTGTACATCGTTAATTGGCTCTGGGGATGGTTTTGTTTCTGGCTCAACGGGTTCCATAGTAGCTTCGATAGGCTCGGCTGATTCAATTGAGTCTGCAATTGGTAAATCTGCAGGCACATCAGAAACTCTCCCACCACTACGAGTGGAAGGATCTGAGCCGTCATTAGAAGTGATGCCGAGCAAGTCAGCAATACCACCGCTAGCTGCTAAATTCTTTTTATCCTGTTCGTCTGACATGTAATATAATTAAATTATACTATAACTACTTATAAAGGTTTAGTCAATGATTTACTTATGGAGATAAGGGTTTGGGTTCCCTGTAAACGATGCCGAGGGATATGTTTTAAATCTGGCAACTATCAAATACCTAACCCAAATAGCTACCTGAACAAGCCAAGTTAAAATCCTAGGATACTTATGAACGTAGTGCTTATAATAAAACAATATCATTGCGCGATGGAATTCCCAAGTTGGTCGAGGATTATGCTTCTTTTTCCCACCAGCTTTTCCAGAGAGAAACCCTTTGTAATGCAAAATTGTAGTCTTTGGATAATACCAAACTTGCCAACCTTTTTGCTTAGCTCGATAACACCAATCAATATCTTCCCCATACATGTAAAACGAATCGTCCAGCATGCCGATTTCATTCATAGTCTCCCTCCGCATCATTTGAAAAGCTCCCACACAACTATCAATCTCAGACGGCTCATCTTCACTTAAATATCCTAAGTTGTATTGATTAAATAATTTACTCTTTGGAAATAGTTTCGACAAACCACTAAACCGCGTGAACGATACCCAAGGGGTTGGGAAACTCCGTCGACAGGCTTTATCAAGCTTGCCACTTACGGCTAAAACTAACTTTCCTGTTGCGACACCGATTTTAGGATTTGAATCCATATACGAAACCATCGTCTCGATGGTATCGGATGAAATTTTTGTATCCGCATTTAAGAGTACTACATATCGACCTGTAGATATTTTCAAACCTTCATTGTTGGCAGCAGCAAAGCCAACATCCCCACCTCGAATCAATGTCGCTTGTGGAAATTCTGATTCAACCATTTCTAAGCTACCATCGGTCGAACCATGATCATAGATAATTACCTCATAAGAAAATTTGGTTTGGCTTGAAAAAATAGACTTCAATGTAGCTTGAAGTAGATCTTTACAATTCCACGGTGTGATAATAAATGAGATATCCATTATTCTGGTTTTAGATTCTTCTCGATGAATCTATCAACTCCTTCGGTTCCTAGTACACTTCTAGAACGAATTATTTTACGCTTATGCAATATTCTAGGGATTTGTTTGAACATTAACGGAAGCACAGTTAGTGTTCTAATCTCAAACAATACCACAAATCCTAAATGTAAAAATTCGCGCCACAAAAATACTGGTAAGTCTCTCCAAAAAGGTTTCCCAAAATCATTTTTAATCACAATGTAGAACTTATTTTTCCAAGACAGTTGCTTAGTGAGTATAGAGATTTTTTTTCGGAATTTAATAAATTGAAAAAGTTTTTTGTAACCTGTAGGGCTTTGGCCAAAACCCCTACGATGATAGGAAATAGCAGTGGGCTGATACCAAAGCTTCCATCCCAGATGACGCAATCTCCACCCTAAGTCTGTATCATCGAAAAAGGCCCTGATGTCTTCATCTATTATTTCCCCATCAATAGCAACATCCAATAGTGCTGAACGGCGGTACACTGGATTAGATCCACAAATTGCGAATACTTCCTCTGGAGTATCGTACTGACCCTTATCTTCTTCATTCTGTCCACGATCACGAACTAAGCGAGCCCTGTTAATAGTTAAACCTGTTCCATCTATAATTACGGGCTGATTATCGACTCTTGGTCTTAAAGTTTTCCCTTGAACCCCAGCTATCTTATCATCTTTGAGCAACGCCTTTACTGCTTCTGTTAAATAGTTTGGCGCAAGTTCTAAATCGGTATTCAAAAAACAAACTAACTCTCCATTAGTTGCAGCCACACCTTTATTATGTGCTGGCCCATAATGAAAGTTGAACCCAGTCTGCAGCACTTTAACAGTTGGAAAATTTTGCCTCACATATTCTTCTGAACCATCGGTCGAGGCATTATCAATGTACAGTACTTCAAAATTAGGATAGTCCTGTTTCAAAATACTTGAAAGAGCGCTATTCAGTTCTGGTCGTGCGTTAAAGCCCAAAATGTTTACAGACACTTTGGGCCAATGTTGTGAATTTAGATTTTCCAAATCTATCTTTTATTAAATAAGTTAGAAATCACTTGGTCCTGCTTATTCTGAATTTTACTCTGATCCTCCAAAGCAGCAATCTTCATAGCCTGTTTAGCAGAGTCAGTTTGTAAATTATCTCGCAGGATAGTAATTAAATCTCGTAATCGCTGGTTAATTTCCGGCATCACAATACTTTCACGAGTAAGCTTAGCGGTAGATAATACGGTATCTGGTCTTCGCACCGTATACATTTTTTCTACTTCTTCTTTAGAAATTTTTTCTATTTGCATATCTGGATTCACAATCTCTTTTAACATACAAGCAATTTTGTAGGGTGAAGTAACCCCAGAATTCACTACGTTATAAATGCCAGTCTTCTGTTTAGCAACTAATTCGGCAGTGGCTACCACTAAATCTTCTGCTGTAGTCATCGAATTTGCTGTGTCATGAAACTTTGTATGTAGCAACATTTTAGCTAAAACATTTTTAGGATGCGGTACTGCAGACAATAATAAATTAGGACGTACGATTAGAACCTTCAATCCTTGTTTAGCTAAAAACTCCAAAGATTCATCTGCCTTTGCTTTGGTATGTGAATAATAATTGATTGGTAAAATTGGATCCTGTTCAGATTTTTCATCAGCCGCACCTCTGGATTGTTGAACATAGCCAGTAGAAATGTGAACTAAATAAAGATTATTATCTAAACAAACTCTAGCAATGTTTTCTGCTCCACGGACATTGACCGCATAAGTCTCTTCCTGATGAGTCTCAGACCAGTCTACATTAGTAACACCAACACAATTAATAACCAAGTTTGGCTTAACTTGATCGATTACTGCCCTAACTTGGTTTGGGTCTACAATGTCGACTTCTGGATCAGAAAATACGACAACTTCAGCACCTTCTGAAACAAAATGCTTCTGAAAATGCATGCCCATTTGGCCATTACCGAAAATTAAGACTTTTTTTTTAGCATCGGCTACTTCTTTGAAAGAAGTAGGAGTGTGTTGTTGTGTAAAATTATTAACAACACCAGATTGATTTTCACTATTAATGGTAAGGTTCCCGTAAGATGGTTGCTGACTTGGAGTTTGAATCGTCACAGACTTAGGTCCACTGGAATCCTCTTCCTCGG
This sequence comes from uncultured Candidatus Saccharibacteria bacterium, assembly GCA_964536745.1. GTDB lineage: Bacteria > Patescibacteriota > Doudnabacteria > UBA920 > UBA920 > UBA920. Next base: position 43,820 of record CAZHYL010000001.1, read on the forward strand.
TATGACCAGTACTACCCCAAGCAAAACTTTGCTTAACCAATGGTCTCCACCAAGCTTCGTTATTGCGGTACCAATCGATGGTTTGGATTAGCCATTCATCAAAACTAAATAGCGGTTCCCAACCAAGTTCACGATTAATCTTGCTCCAATCTAATTTATAGGCCTTGTCATTACTTGGTCTATCTGGAACAAATTCAATACGGTCCTCTCCTACTCCCATAATCTTACAAATTCTCTGAGCAACTTCTAAAATAGATAGCTGGGCACGTCCTGCTACCAAATACACTTCCCCAAGCTTTCCACGACGCAAGACCTGTTCGATTGCTCTACAATGATCTTCAACATAAAGCCAATCACGAATATGGTCTCCCTTACCGTGAAGTCTAATATTCTTTCCGTCTATCAAACGGGTAATACAGAGCGGAATAAATTTTTCTGGGAACTGGTATGCACCAAAATTATTTGACGTGTTAGTTATTGTTGCTGGAAAATCATAAGTTTTATAATAAGCTCTTACAATACAATCCGAGCTGGCCTTGCTTGCAGAGTATGGATTATTTGGTTGATAACGAGTTTCTTCTGTAAACAATTCATCACCTTCAACTGTAAGGGTTCCATAAACCTCATCTGTGGAGACGTGATGGAAACGCCAGACTCCGGCATTCTTTGCTTCTTCTAACAAAACTTGAGTTCCTACAACATTAGTGTTAACAAAATTCCCAGGTTCAACTATACTTCTATCCACGTGTGAGTTGGCCGCAAAATGAGCAACTAAATCTACTCCACGCATTGCTTCACGGACAGCTATAGGGTCTGTGATATCGCCATGAATAAATTGATAACGATCTTTTGTTTCAGGGTTAACTGTTAGATCACGGAGACTCTCTAAATTACCAGCATAGGTGAGCGCATCAAAATTAACCACAGTGTCATGTGGGTGATTTTTTAACCAATATCGTACAAAATTACTACCAATAAAACCTGCTCCTCCAGTTACAAGTACCTTCATAAATGCTTTGATTTCTTAAGAATTTTGATGTTACTCTATGATTTATTCTAGCAAAGAGGCCATCTTTGTCAATTTCAACTAAGACGCCCTTGCCGTGAAAAGTTAAACTTGTTAGCATAAAAATATGGAGCTAAAATTCGCTAAACACACAATAAAGCACGTTAACGGTAGAGATAACCGCTACCACATTTACGAAGTGGATACAGAGACTTACTTAGACTATGAAGTCAAAAGAGTTTACTATCTTACAGACTTACAGGGGGACACAGGAGAGCATTGCCATTATGTAGAAAAAGAATTGTTCGTTATGGTACATGGTAACTGTACAGCTATCATCGATCAAGGTAACGGCAAAGAAGAAATCAATCTAGAAAAGGGGGAAGCGATTTACGTAGGTAATTATGTCTGGCACGGTTTTAAAAACTTTGCCCCTGACTCGACATTGATGGCCATCTCTTCTACAAAACACAATCCTGATCGTAGTGATTATTTAGAGGACTATGAAGTCTATAAACAAAAGCTACAAGATCTTGGGGTAACAAATAAAAAAACCGCTTAAGCGGTTTTTTATTAAATCTTTGTGATTTCTAATTCAGTGTAAGCTTGGCGGTGACCAATTTTTTTACGATACTTACTCTTTGGCTTATATTTCAAAACATGAATCTTGCTACCACGGCCTTGTTTTAAAACCTTTGCTTCAACAGTTTTACCTTCTAATTTTGGTTTTCCAACTTCAACATCCTTATCGGAAACCAAAGCAAGAACTGAATCAAAAGTGACCTTTTCACCGACTGCAGCATCAAGCTTTTCTACTTGGATTTTATCGCCTTTAGCAACTAAATACTGCTTGCCGCCGGTTTCGATAACTGAAAATGACATATATATAGATAAAATTAATACCCAGTAATCTTAACGAAAACTGGGTATTTTGTCAACAAACTATTTCCCACCAACTTTTTGGCGACAGCCATACTTTTCGTGAAGCATATTCAAAATCTTGCAGTACCGATTATGAAGGCCGTCGGAAAATTTCTCTTTTGCAATCAGATCAGTTAACCCGAAAGCTGCATATTCCAGAACATTGTATCCATTCTTGTCTTTCACGTGCACATCCGCATGGAATTCATCCAGAAGCAACGTCATCATTCTAATATCCAGCAATCGAGTCGCGATTAGCAAGGGGCGTTCCCCTCTATTACCGCTTCCATTAACCAATCGTGGGGTTTTCCCTAAGATTGCTCGAACAGTCTTATGATCATTGTGCTCAATGGCTTCTACTACAGCTTGGGCATTATGGGCAATTTTTGGTGCCATTATTTATTCCTCTTCTAAGTTGTGATTCGTAACACCTATTCTAACAAAGCTTTATAGTTAGGTCAATTGGGTGTGCCGCTGTTTTCTTCTATAGGCAAAAATTACGCCTAAAATTAAGCTAGCCATTAAAGCGAATAAAATCAAAAGAGCAACCAGCTTGCCCTGGCTTTGTAAAAATACTGCCGTGAAACCAAATACTGCCGAGATAGCGTACAAAATTAAAGCTGTTTGTTTTTGAGTAAATCCTAAGTCTAAAAGTTTAAAGTGTAAATGTAATCGGTCTCCTATAAACGGACTCTTCCGATACCAGAGCCTTTGAGCAATAACCCAAGCAACATCCAAAATTGGTATACCCATAACCAAAAGAGCTGTAGCAATTTTTGCACCCAAGATGACAGAAAGGACTCCTAAAAAAAATCCAATTAACAAACTCCCGCCTTCACCTAAAAAAATCGTAGCTGGGTTGAACGCATAAAACAAATAACCAAGTAACGAACCACATAAAATTATTGCCAAGAGAGCAGTGATTGGCTGATTTACATTCTCTGTTAAAGATAGAGCAAATAATGTTAAGCCCGCTATCAAGCCTATTCCAGAAACCAGCCCATCCAAACCATCTAGAAATTTTGTAGTAAACATCATGCCAACCATCCAGAGGAAAATAAAAATCCCTGAAACTGGAATTCCTGCAACTAAAAAGTCTAAACTGATAGGATCACCGAAAGGATTAGATAAAAATTTGATCCCAACTCCTATCCCAGAAAAAACTACTATCAGCGCTACAATCACAGGAATGATCCAAAGATATTTTGCAGGCAAATCATACTTATCATCGATAATTCCACCAATCGACAAAATCGCTCCGCCAAGTAAGATTGCAACAACGAACTTTTGTGGCACGATTAGGAAATCGATACCTCCTGCAAGCCAAAGAATTACAATCGACACTGCGACCGTAATATATATAGATAAACCGCCAAGCTTTGCAACAGGATACTGATGCAAATTTCGAGGCGGTCTAGGAATATCTAAAAACCCATGTTTAGTTGCAAACGTCCTAATCCAAGGCGTCACTAACGCAGAAAGAATCACCGCGAAAAGGAAAAATAAGATATACCACATTAACTTTTACTACCCTTCATTTCCTCCATGTTAGTTGCAGTTACCTCACCTTTTCGAGCCTTTGGCGTTACCCAAAATTCCAAATACTTACCTAACATTAATCGAGTCTGAGCCTCGATTGCAGGAAGACTACCAAACACCACAGAAGTAATAGGAACCAAAAACCATTGTAAGTACATCATTAGACTTTTTACCCAACTATACTTTTTGGGCCTCGGTGGCAATAAAATCAAATTAATATAAACGCTGAAAATCAAGAACCCAGTAGCAATAGTCATTAAAGTTCTTGTTGCTGTTGGTAAATTGTATGCGATGACGGTTTGCTTAAACTCATCTCCCCCGATTAACAATGGCAACCAACCTAAAATAGAGATTAATAAACTTGCTGTTGCCCAGTTGAAATTTCCTTCAACATACTGAAAAAGTTTATACAATCTATCAGTCAAAGGTGCTGAACTCTTTAACAACTTAGGAACCAAGTGCGGATAATATTCTACATTATATGCCCAACGCTTCTTTTGCTTATACTGGTTTTTTAAAGTCTGCCAAAAAGTATCTGCTAAACAAGTATCGAGTGAAATTGGGATAAACAATGGGACCACTTCATAGTCACCTTTGTAATGCAAATAGCACTGCCAAAAAATGTAACCATCTTCATTGATAATATCTTTTTTCCAAAAACCAACTTCCACCAAGGTTTGCAGTGTCATTGTATGAGAAGAAAAAGTACGCAACCGATCTGGCCTAGAACTTTCTGTAAACTGCCAAAACGAATTTGAAACTGAGACAACACGAATAAAAGCAGGACTGTCCCAAATGTTGTTGTTATAAATAGCGATTGGTTGATAACTTCTTCGGTAAGGTCTTGGGCTAGTCAGAAACTCATACATAACCCTTGCAAAATACTGTGGATGAACAATGGTATCACTGTCAAAATTCGAAACCAAAACCTCGTCCTGTTTAATACCCATTGCTTCCAACTCTGGTAAAAGTGAACTCACTGCATAACTTGCATTCGCACTCTTCCCTTTAATCTCGTTAGGAAGACCGTCTGGATGAACAGTAATAAAACATTTTGCAAATATAGAACCAAACTTCTGTTTAATTTGATTTGCCGTTTCTTGAGCTTGCTGACCTGCTCTTTCTTCAGAAGCGAGCACCAACAACAATCGATCTTTTGGATACTCTACTTCTGCCAACGCAGATACTGTCGAAAAAAGTACTTCGTAACTCTCGTCAACGAATGGAACCAAAATTAAATGATAAAAATCTCTATAATTTCTGTTAATAACACCATTGTCTACTGGTGCTGCTAATTTACTAATCTGATCACGGTAAAATTTTCGCTCTAAAGAACGCTTGGTTTTTGGCAATAATTCGCGGTATAAATTAACCAAACTGTTTGGTTGAGGTAATAATTCAACAAACTTAAGCCAATCTAAGGTAACGTAAACTCTAAACCTTCGATAGCTAGCGATTAAATGCATAGCTACATTTACAGCTTTCAACACCCAGTACAAATCGAAACAAACAATAAACAACGCTGCCCATACAGGTTTAAAATAAGAAAGAATAATTGCGCCAAAAAACACTGTCCAAAATGACAGCCCTGGCAACACCTCCCAAAATCTTTCAATTCGAGTTCGTTTCCTAAACATTTAATTTACTTGATACAACAATATGGCAGCTAATAATAACAAAACATTCAAAACTAAAGTTACCACACTGGCCAATAATGAAATTATCTGCTGATCCGACTTGTTATACTTAGCCAGAAAAAAGTTTACCGCACTTATGAATAATCCTGCGAGAGGCAACTTTAATAACTCCCAACGGCTCCCTATTTCACTCACCCCAATAATGACATTGTAACGAAGTGTAGAAACTTCGGATGAGCTGATAACTTTGATAAATATAGCAATCAATGATAAAATAAAAACAATTATAGAAAGCAACCATAATAAATTGGTAAGCTTTACAAACTGTTTATCTACATCATTATTATGCCCATTTGTATTGGCTAATGTGGTCATACGATGAGATTATTATAACAGAGTAATCCACAGCGATAAAGCCCTATTTTTAGGTCAATGACATCAAAACAAAAACTCTTTTTTTTAGGTATTGTGTTAATCACGATATTCTTTAGATTCTACCTTATTGGCCAAATGCCTGGAGGTCTTTTTCCTGATGAAGCTGCAAATGGTTTAGACATTAATTCTATGCAGCAAGGAGATCTTCAACCATTTTATGAAAGAGGAAATGGACGCGAAGCTTTATTCTTCTACATGCTCTGGGGTAGCGTTGAAGTTTTTGGTAAAGGCGCTTGGCAACACCACATCGTTTCAGCATTAGTAGGAACCTTGGCAGTAATTTTCACTTTTTTGTTAACTAGAAGATTAATCTTACTTGCCGATGAGGATCACGACAAAAACAGAGCAAATTGGATTGCACTAACTGCCATGTTTATTATGGCTGTTTCTACATGGCATATTGTTTTATCGAGAACAGCGTTCAGAGCCAACCTCATACCTTTGTTTACAACCTTAACTTTTTATTTCTTAGTATCAGCTGTCCAAACTCAAGAAAAAGTTAAACGGTATGTTCTATCGGCTTTGCTTGGTGCTTCTTTCGCACTTGGATTTTACTCCTACATAGCTTATAGAATTATGGCACCGTTGCTTGCTATTTTAGTACTTTGGCCAATGGCTGTTGATGCTATCCGCTCGCCTAGATTTAAAAACATTAAAAATTATATAACCCCAACTCTAATTGCTGGATTGTTATTTATCATTTTTATCTCCCCGATCGCTCACTACTTCTATACACACCCTGGTTCATTTGTAGGCAGATCTGGGCAAGTCTCGGTGTTCAATCCAGAACTAAATCAAGGGGACTTAATCGGTACAATTGCCCAAGTAGCCGGATTAAGTATGAAGGCATATTTTTGGGATGGTGATTTAAACTGGAGACACAATATTTCTGGTCAACCTTTCCTATCACTCATAATCTCCCCTTTCTTCGCAATTGGACTGCTTTGGACTTTAATTAAAGCAGTCCGATACACCTTTTTACCACACCGTCATCCAAAAGACTGGACTTACTTCTTATTAGCAGGTTGGTTTACTTCAATGCTTATTCCGGTGATTACAACTGCTGAAGGTATACCTCATGGGTTACGAGCGATCGGAACGATACCAGTAGTGTTCATCATTAGTGCTATTGGAATCTTCGCTGTAAAAGAATGGGCTCAACGGATTGGTCATCCATATATGTTGATTATTTCGAAGTGGAAACAAAAACTTATCAACAACGCGGTGATGGTTATGTATGTGTGTTTTGTAGTAGCATTGTTTTCCCAAACCTATATCGTCTATTTTGTCGAAGCATACAACAGCCCAGAAAACTTCTATGCTTTCCGTAGTGATCTAACCGTTGTCTCCAACTACTTAAACGACTCTGCAAAAAAAGGATTGGTCAACAAAAATAACACCTATCTAGTTTTGGATAAATTTTCGATTCAAACAGTAGATTATTTAACAAGCGTTGATGGAAAAAACCCAAGTAATCCAATAAATCAGCCATACAAACAAGTAGATCCAGAAAATTCTTGGGAACTGAAAGGGTTAGTTTCAAACGACCAAATTATATTCACTCAATCTAGTGTGTTTGATATTAAAAAGTTTAAAGAGTATCATCCTAATACCTACCTCTATAGGGAGGATAGAAACAAGTTTGGCCAAACCGTGATGGCAATTTACATCGTTAAATAAATTAACTAAACATATGAATCGTATCACAATGTTTTTGAATAAATACTGGATATTACTCAGTATTACTGTGGTTGGGACTATTTTAAGACTTTATAATCTAACCGCAATTTCACTTTGGCATGACGAGGCCTTCTCTGCACTCCTTATAAAGTATCCATGGGGGGAGATGTTTTACCGAATCGGATTAGATGTTCACCCTCCGATGTATTACATCTTCTTAAGAATCTGGCATTATGTTCTTGGTGATTCATTGTTTAGTCTGCGATTACTCTCTGTCTTATTCGGCGTGGGGACAATAATTGCTATCTATATATTAGTTAAAAAAATCTTTAACTCTACATCTACAGCTCTTGCAGCTGCCTTATTAGTTGCGGTTAACCCTTTTCAAATTCAGTATGTGACCGAAGCACGCATGTACACCATGGGTGCTTTCTTTGCTGTTGTTTCAGCAATTCTCTTAACATATGCGCTTACTAATACAAAAAACTACTTTGCACCAAGTGCTCTAATCACTAAACCAACTAAAAAAACTTTAGTAATCAACTACGCATTATTTACTATTAGCGCAAGCATTCTTACATATACTCATTACTATCTATTATTTACTGTGGCAGTTTTGGGATTGTTTGGTCTGTTCTATTTATTTGTAAACTTCAAATGGCAGCTAAAGACCTATATCGGATTAGTGCTTTCAGGGATAGGAATAGCCGCTCTTTTTGTTCCTTGGTTTTCTTGGTTCATGTACCAGTACAAACAAGTTGGCGCTGGCTACTGGATACCACCTATGAATATTTGGAGCATACCCTCAACACTATACGATTTACTTTTCCGTATAGCTCAACCAAGCGAATCAATTATGGTTTTGGTTTCCATTTTAGTTTTATGGGTTTTATATAGGGTAATTAGAAGCTATGAGCAAACAGAAAAATGGTTAATCTTAGGACTTTTCTTAGCACCATTCGCTGGTAGTTTATTGTTTGCACTGCTTGCTGCACTCAAAAATCAGAGCTCGTCTGTTTATTTAGTTAGATACTTCCTTTTTGCCTCTCCATTTTTACTTACACTTCTCGTACTGTGGTTTGAAAAAATTAAAATCGCTGGACTCAAGTGGCTCGCCTTAGCGTTAATCGTTTTGGTAAATTTGTACGGAGTTGGTTACTACTGGGTAAAATTAGATGTGGGAAATAAAAAAGGGATGGCAGCACTAAGTTCTGTCACCAATGCAAATGTTGCGCCGACAGATAAAATTTTTGTAGCGAGCAGTTTTGAGTTCTTTAATTTTAAGTACTACAACAAGAGTGCTGTAAGACCTCTACTTTACACAAATAACAATAAAGTAGAAAACTTGCCACACTTTGCTGGTACCGCAATACTCACCAACGACGACCTAGTCTTAAATTTCACAGATAGCGTAGCTAGCGGTGATACTGTTTGGTTAATTTGGACAAGTGGATTTGGAGGTACCAAACCTATCGTCCCAAATAACTGGGAAAAACTTGAAGAAATTGGGTTCATTGACGTTCGCCCATACCCCGGAACCTATATCGCTGCCATCAAATATAAAATCAACTAATAAAAAAACCTCTTATCATAGAGGGTTTTTTATTTATGACAAGGACTACCGAGTAAACAGATAAAAGCTTTAGTTTCAAGTCTCATATCAATGTAATCCAGTTGGTTATACCTATCCGGCGGAGTTTGAGAGAGCAAGAGCTTTAAATCTGCCACACTCTTAGCTAAATCTCTTGTGGCATCAAAAATTACTCTAAAAGTCTTTCTCTTGTCATTATTTTTATAAAAGACTGCATGTAGCTCTGAGCTATTTACTGGTAATCTTATACTTGAAATTTCTTCTTTTTGAGGCTCAGAAGGTAAAGTATTTTGTTGGGTAGGGCTACCATTGTCTTCCAAACTAGCATCTGTTGTCCCTTCAGGTTTTTCTTCAGAAGGAGTATTTTGATCTTGAGAATCATCTTTCGGTTCTTCCTTTAAAGATAGGTAAGCCAATTGATGTCCTTCTAAAATTTTGACTTGGTCTAGTAACTCGACAATTTTACTAAAAAATGATTCATTAAAAAACTTTTCATTAGAACTACCTTCGATAGGATAATTAAGAAGAAACTTTGTCATATTTGGATTCACTACTGCTAGCCAATCAGTTCGAGAAAATCCAGACTCACCTTTTAAAGTTCCGTCATTATATACATCGTAAACTTTATCTGGTGTAGCTACTAACAATTTTTCATATTTGCTTTCAGCATCAATAACTAAACTCTGTTCTTCAAAGTTTCTCTGAACAGAAACAATTCTCATTACACTAGGCACATCATCCAGAGCCGAAATAACTAAATCCGAACTCATAAACAACATATTGCTTTGCGGATTATAAAATGGCTGATCTGCAATTTTATTTCGTATTGCAATTTCCAAATCACGGGCTTGAGATTCAGACAATCCAGATATAGTTATGTCCTTTAAGCTTAAAAAGTTTGGGATATAGATTAAATACAATAGACCTAGTATAAATAACCCAACTAGAATTTGGGACCATCTAGAAGCTAAACCAATTTGAGCAAGAAATTTATCAAGCTGAGTTTCCGGTATAGCCCTTATCTGTCTCTTGTATGTGCGAGCAGACTGTAATTTACTAGCAAACTGTTTATGCTGAAATCTAACTTTTGGATCTAATTTTGGTTTTTTCTTTCTGAAGAACATAATTTAAGATACCCATTTACCATCTTGTCTAGGTAACAATTTAGACGCCGCCCCCGGCTCTGCTAAAATTTCTTTACTAATTTTCTCCATTCGAACTCCTTGCGAACCTTTCACCAACACCACACTTTCGGTTACCAAGTTTTCCCTTAAATACTGGCCGGCTAATTCACTATTTTCAAAAACTTTAATTTTGGTTTCAGAAAAACCATTTTTCTTTGCAGATTCCGCAATCACCTTTCCTAGCTCTCCTACAGTATATAATTGATCAATATTAAGTTTCGCCACCAGTTCACCAATCCCCTTATGGCTATCCATAGACTCTGGACCTAATTCCAACATATCTCCAAGAACAGCAACTTTGTGCTTAACAGGAAATCTACTTAACAGTAATAGCGCTTCCTTCATAGAAACCGGAGCCGCGTTATAAGAGTCATCAATAATAATAGTTTTCTTAATACCCGCGATAACATTAAGCCTTCCAGGAATAACTCGGTAATTGGATAGCCCAGAAGCTATCTCGTGATTAGGAATTTTTAAGGCATAACCCACAGCTACTGCAGCAAGCGCAGCTGCTACATGAGCAGTGCCAACAGCTGGAAGATCAATATCTAACTTTAAATCTTTGAATGCAACCTGCAAAGTAGATTTTGGTCTCAGACCTAATTGTTCTGTAACTTGCAATAATTGCACGTCAGCTCCGGACTTTAACCCATAACTAACTGGCTTTGCTTTTGTTCGGTCTGTTTGTTTTGCAACATTAGGATCATCATAATTAAAAACAAATATACCACTCGAATTCAAAGCGGCCGCTAGCTTTCCTTTTTCAAAGGCAATTTCTGATTCATCTTTAAAAAATTCACGGTGAGATATGCCAATTGTTGTTATTACCGCCACTTCTGGTTTAGCAATAGCTAACAGCTGATCCATATCATTTGGTTTATCTATCCCATATTCTAAAACCAAAATTTTGGGGTATGGTAAAGGAAGTAACCATACACACAGTGCTTGAACAAAAACGCGCAGGAATCCTAAAATTGGCCAACTGTTTTCCACACCCTTCGCACCAATAATAGTTAAAGGAATTCCTATCTGATTGTTATAATTTTTTATTGGCTCTCGAACTAAGTGACCCTCACGTAATACACAGGCAATCGCATGACGTGCCGATGTTTTACCAACACTACCAGTTATCCCAATAATGAATGGGTTGTACTTAGCAATTATTTTGCGCGCAAAAAAAGCTAAGGCTTGTTCAGTTTTAGTTTGTTGTGGGTACACAAGCTAGGATTTCTTAATAACATCCTTACCAACATATGGTCGCAAAATTTCTGGTACTTTCACACTTCCATCTGCTTGTTGGTAATTTTCTAAAATTGGAATAAGGATTCTTGGACTAGCCACAGCAGTGTTATTCAAAGTAAAAGCATGTTTTATAGTGCCATCACTAGTTCGATATCTAATATCCAAACGTCGTGCTTGCCAATCAGTTAGATTGGAATCACTGTGAGTTTCTCCATATCCACCTCTCCCAGGCATCCAAGTTTCAATGTCGTACATTTTATACTTTCCAGCACCCATATCACCAGTGCAAATATTTAAAACTCGATAAGGCAACTTCAAATCTTGTAAGATTTCTTCGGAAATTTCACGTAACGCCTCGAGCCACTTATCACCTTCGTTAACATCCGCCTTACAAATCACCACCTGCTCTACTTTCATAAATTCCTTTACTCGATACAGCCCCTTAGTATCCTTTCCATAACTACCAACCTCACTTCGATAGCATGGCGAAATTCCGCAGACCTGAATTGGCAGTTGTGATTCATCCAAAATTTGATTAGCATAATATGAAATAAGAGAAGGTTCGCTAGTGCCAGCTAAGTACTGTTTCTCTTTTTCGTCGCTTTCCATGTTCGCTGCATTTGCCACCTGATACACCTCTGCTTTTCCAGTAGGAAACATTCCGGCACCGATTAAAGCAAATTCTCTGACAATTGTCGGAGTATGCATGATTGTGAACCCCTTAGCTACCAACTTGTTCATAGCATAAGCAAACAACCCGTATTGTATTAATACGGCCTCGTTCTTCAAAAAGTAACCTCTAAAACCAGACACCTCTGTACCACGCTCTAAATCTATTAATCCAAGCTCTGTACCTAAAGCAATATGATCTTTAGGTTCAAATCCCAACTTAGTTGGCACTGCAGCAACTTTTTCTGTATCCTTTGGATCAATATGTCCAAGTTCTGGAGACCAATAACTCCATGGGACATTCTCCGAATCATCCTTTCCTACTGGAGTCTCTGGTGAAGGAATATTTGGAACAAGCAACATCAGGCCACCAAACTCAGCATCTAATTTACGCAGACTTTCTTTTAATTCAGTTTGTCTGCTGTCGACTTCTTTCATCTCTAAAAGCTTGGCCTTTTTATCTTCTTCACTAAGGCTTGGTAACTCTTTTGAAACTGCATTCTTTGTTGATTGCAGCTCTTCCACTTCTGCTAATAGAGTTCTACGCTTTGCATCTAAATCGAGAAGTTGATCTAAATCTAAATCCACAGCCTTATCGAGAATGGCTTGTTTTACTTTATCTGAATTGTCACGAATAAATTTTATGTCCAACATATATTTAATTACTAAGTATAATTTCTTAAATATGGTTTTAATTTTTCTACAGCACCCTTTCTATACCCTAACTGATTTTCTTCTTCCTCAGAAACCTCATAAAACCATTTATTAAGCTCATCTACAAACAACAGTGAACGATACGGAAACTTCTCCATCCTCTTGTCCAGAGGAGATTCTGGCACATGCCCAGAGATGGAACCACTAGCAGTATGCACTTCCTCATCGGACAACTTTAGAACAATAACAATTCGGAAATGTGCTTTGCGATCGTCACCTGACAAATCTTTCATCTTCTCTAGAATTCCAGAAATAATTTCTTCGTCATTCATTTCATGATCCGCAAACCGCTTTGAATGAACTCCGGGGAAATTATTGAGTGCTGGAATTTCAAAACCTGCATCATCGGCAATTGTTGGGAGTCCAGATTTTTGAAAATAGTAGTTAGCTTTGATTAGAGCGTTTTCTTCGAAAGTTACTCCGGTTTCCTCTGGTTCAATTGTAATTCCTAAATCTTGCGGAGTGACTAACTCAATGGGCAAATCACTTAAAAACTGACGCATATGAGCGGCCTTTGCAGAGTTATTCGTTCCTAGCAATAATTTAGTAATCATTAGTTTTTACTTTCTTTCATTGGCGGGAATATCACGGTCTCGCGGATAGATTTATCTGCCAAAACCGCAAACAATCTTTCGCTAACACCAAAACCTGCAGCAGGAGGCATACCATATTCCATAGCCTCAACGTAATCTTCATCTAGCTGTTGCGCTTCAATATCTCCGGCCTCACGCAACTTCATCTGCTCTGCGAAACGAGCACGTTGGTCGATAGGGTCGTTCAATTCACCAAATCCTTTACCGAGCTCGGTCCCATAGGCCACAATCTGCATTCTTTGAACAATCTTCGGGTTTGCTGGATCTTTTTTTGCTAATGGTTCTAATTCGATTGGCTGATTAATTAAGAACACCGGTTTATTAGTTTGTAGTTTTGTACGAACTTTTTTGAAAATTAAGTCAATTAAGCGACCACGTTTTGCAAAATCTTCAAACTTAATATTTTGCTCCGTGGCATAAGTACGCAACTCTTCATCTGTGACAGTTTCTAAATCTAAGCCTGTATGTTCTTTGAATAAACCCATGTAACTTACTTTTTCCCAATCACCACTCCAGTCACAAGTTACTCCGCCACTTGTGATTTGCAATGTTCCAAAAGTTTCTTGCAAGATATGTTGGTACATCTTTTGAACAAAACTCATAAGTTTTTCGAAGTCTCCGTAAGCCCAATAAAATTCCATTTGAGTATAATCTTGCAAATGAGTTGTACTAATACCTTCATTGCGGAAAATGCGACCAATTTCAAAAACTTTTTCGAATCCAGCGACCAACATTTTCTTAAGTGGAAGCTCTAAAGAAATACGTAGGAAGAAATCTCGGTCTAAAGCATTGTGGTGAGTTACAAACGGTTCGGCTTCTGCGCCACCTGGAACAGACTCAAGTACAGGCATTTCTACTTCTAGAAAATCATTATCAACTAAGTACTCTCTCATGCTTGCCCAAAACTTATTTTTCTTGATAAATAATTCTTTGACTTCAGAATCAAGCAATATATCTAAATACCGCTTACGTAATTTCAATTCTGTATCTTCGATTCCGTAATGCTCACTTGGTAATGGTCTAAGAGATTTAGCTAACATTCTAAAACTGTTTGCTTGTAAAGTTTTTTCTCCAGTTTTCGTTACGAATAATTTTCCAGTTACTTCAATAAAGTCCCCCAAGTCAAAATTATCTACAAAAAATTCAAACTGACGATCACTTACGTCATCTGCTTTAATTAAAACCTGAATTTTTGCACCGCCATCATCGATATGTAAGAAAAGAAGCTTTCCCATGCCTCTCATACTTCGAATACGGCCAACTAACGTTACTTGGCGATTACTAAGATCCTCAAATTTTTCCAAAGCTTCGCTATTGCTGTGAGTACGAGCAGTTTCAGATGGATACGGGTCAATACCTGCTGAAATTAAGTTTTCCAGCTTTTTTTTGCGATGATTAATAATGTCTTCGAGTCGTTCGTTCATAAAATATATAAAATAGTCCTTAAATTATATCAAAT
>CAZHYL010000001.1:58589-141566 GCA_964536745.1 uncultured Candidatus Saccharibacteria bacterium
TCTTCGAGTCGTTCGTTCATAAAATATATAAAATAGTCCTTAAATTATATCAAATCTATAACCATTAGCATACTTGACCAAACTCGAATTATTCTTTATAGTTTGATATCAAGGTAAAAAATCAAAACGGAGGGGTTTATGGAATTGGAAACCATTTCAGATGTATCAGAGCACACCCATAAACCCAACCGTGGGTTAATGATAGCGCTCATTTTAACAGTTACTTTTGGTGGGGTTGAATTGTATACCGGAACCATCGGTAACGCTACTGTACTGGTGGCAGATGCTTGGCATATGTTTACAGACAGTATCACTATGATTGTGGCAATCATACTCCCGTGGATTTTAAGCAAAGCTAAAGTCCACAACCACAAAGCGGAAGCAGTCACTGCGATAATTTGCGGACTTTTACTTCTAATTCCTTGCTGGGAAATTATGGAAAAGATTGTGTCCAAATTTTCTAGTCAAGTAATGCCGAATGTAAAACTCCTAACCATCACAGCTACCCTAGGTTTGTTAGTTAATGTATTTTCGATCAAATTAATTCATATGGGTGAAAAACATGACAAGCACAGACTTAGTAGTCAAGGAGTGAAGCTACACATCTTAGGAGACTTAATTGGCTCGGTTGTGGCTATCATGGCTGGCGCTGTTAGTTTGTTGTCAGATAAAGACATCTGGGCTGATATAATCGGGAGTATAATCCTTCTGATAATCCTGCTCATAGGTCTTGGAAGACTGCTTTACAGATCGATCAGCACTTTAGCAAGAACACAAATTGCTTAAATGGTTACAAATAAAAAGGCCGCTTCAAATGAAGCGGCTTATTTTTAATTAATCCCAGTTATTTCGTATTCCTTATCTCCGGCTGGTGCACTTACTGTAACTTTATCTCCGATTTTCTTTCCAAGTAGTGCCTTACCTACATTAGACTCATTTGAAATTTTTCCAGCGCCTGGATTAGCTTCATTACTACCAACGATTGAATATTCTTTCTCTTCACCATTAACTTTTACCTTGATAGTAGAACCAATGGTAACTGTATTGTGTTGAGTTGAGGCAGTGATAATTTCTGCATTCTTAATCATGTCTTCGATCTCCATGATTCGACCTTCGATAAAGCTTTGTTCTTCACGAGCTTGAGCATAATCTGCGTTCTCACTTAAATCACCGTGCGCTGCTGCTTCACGGATTCGTTCGATAACTTCTTTTCTTTTATCGTTTATAAGATGTTTTAACTCTTCGTTCAACTTCACAAGACCCTCTTGGGTCAACAAATATTTTTTACTCATTGGATTCAGATAATTACTTGGGTAATAATACTATTTAAACTAATTAGTGTCAACTCTCCTGATACTGAAGCAGTGTTCTTCATCTCAATCACCTTCCCAGGTAAGAAACAATAAAGAAAACAGCCCCATCACAATACCAGCAATCTGCAATTTAGTAATCGGCTCTTTATAAAGTAAAAGCCCTACAACAATCGCAAGAATTGCACTCCCTACAGAAAAAATTATAGCACCTTTTGTTAATCCAGCTCCGGACTTCAAAGAAAATAGCCAAAAGACATTAGCTACGACATATGCCAAAATCGCTGCAACAAACCAAATCCAAGTATTATTGATTTGGAACTCTTTAGCTAAAATATCCGCTATAGCTTCAAAAACTATTAATAATGATATGAAAAATACCCACATTTTATTTTTGTTCAGCTACAATAACTACATTTTCTAAAAGTTTTGCAACAGTTACCGGCCCAACACCGCCAGGAACTGGAGTAATATATCTTGCTTTATTTGAAACAGAATCAAAATCCACATCACCAGAAATAGTTCCGCTCGCTTCACTTGTACCTGCATCAATAACAATTACATCTTGCTTCACTTGATCTCCTTTGACAAGTCCGCTTTTCCCCACCCCTGAAATTATGCAATCTGCGGAAGCAAGAAGCTCTGAAGTATTAGCTGAAGAGCTATCTGCAATAGACACAGAAAAACCCTTCTCTTTTAATAAATGAGCAGTTGGTTTTCCTACTAAATCACCTTGACCTAAAACTAAAATCTGTTGCTTAGGCCAATCCACTGGTAACGTATTCATAATATGCCAAATTGCACCAGCAGTCGGAGGAATTAAAACTGACTGATTGTCAAAAAACTTATCTACACTACTCTTGTTTAACAAATCTACATCAGCGATTTCTGGTACAGCATTCACAATTTCTGAAGTCTGAAAACCTTCCGGCAAAGGTAATTGGATAATTAAACCACAAAGTTCTGGCCTTTCATTTAACTCATTTATTAATGAAATTACTTCTGCAGTAGAACTAGAATTTGATAATGAATAAAGTTCAAAAGCCAAGCCAACTTGTTCTGCTTTCTTTTGTTTAATTTTTACGTAACTTAAAGACACCGGATCATCACCAACTACAATATCCACCAATAAAGGTTTAAACTTGAGTCGACTAATTCTGGTTGCTGTTTGTTCGTTTAGTTGAGAAGCGATTGCTCGTCCGTCGATAATCATTTATTCATTCTGTTTTCTGCCCACCACTGTAGAGCATTCTTAACAATAGGCACCGCAGCTGCATGACCCTCACCACCCGCTTCAACAAGCACAGTGATAGCTATTTCTGGATTTTCGTACGGCGCATATGCAGTATACCATGCATGAGTCCTACTTGGATCCGAGCCATCGAACTGTGAAGTACCAGTTTTCCCAGCAGCCGAAATAGGTAAGCTTGCTAATTGCCTACCACTACCTTTTTCCCCTATCACATTTTCACGCATACCTTCTTGAACAGCTTTAAGATTATCAATATTTATTGGAATATTTATAAACTCTTCTGCTTGTGGTGTAAATATTGTCTGTCCTGTCTGGTTTAAAATCTGCTTTAACAATCTTGGGCGGTTCAAAACCCCATTATTTGCAATAGCTGCAGTCCAAACAGTTACCTGAAGTGGAGTGGCAAGCATATCCCCTTGTCCAATCGCAATATGATAAGTGTCCCCTAAGTACCATTTTGCCATCACTGCATCATCTTTGTAATAATTCTGCTTCCAATTTGGGTCTGCCACTCTACCGGCCTTTTCTCCGTTGATATCAATACCAGTGATTTCACCCATTCCAAACTTTCGATAATATTCAGCTAACTTTTCTGCACCCAAGCCTTTAATCGGAGACGAGGGATGACCACCAGCAACTGTGTAAAAATAAATATCACTACTCTGAGCAATCGCGCTCGACACATCCATAGCACCTAATCCATCGCGCTTCCATCCATAAAAATTATAACTAATTCCTGGATTGTACTGATTAGGAATTACCAAAACTCCATTATCACGGATGATTGTATTCTTATTCACGATACCTTCTTGCAACACAGCAACAGCACCAACTGGTTTAATTGTCGATCCAGGAGGATAGGTTCCACTTACAGCACGGTTAAACAAAGGTAGATTTTTGTCTTCCAACATCCGCTTGTAGTCTTCGGATTTTATACCTGGAGCAAACAAATTATTATTAAAACCTGGGACTGAAACTAATGCGAGAACTTCACCAGTCTTTGGATTAATCGCAACTGCCGCGCCTTTGTTACCAACCGGACTTTTAGTGAAATCTTCATAAATCTTTTTCTGAAGACCAGCATCAATATTTAACTGGACGATATTTCCAGGTTCAGGCTCTGCGGTTCCTAGTTCTTTAATTGGGTTTCCACTTGCATCTACTTCAACCTGTTTATTTCCATTTACGCCTCGTAGATACTTTTCGTAACTTAACTCAATTCCAGACTTACCTATAAAATCGTTTAAACCATAATTCTCCGATTTTAAAGAACCATATTCTTTATCGGAAATCACTCCAGTGTAACCTAACGCGTGAGAGAACACTTCAGCATCAACGTAATCTCTAACAGGAATACTAATAATTGAAAACCCTGGTAATTCGTGACTAGCAACTTCAAATTGAATACTCTCTTGTTGAGTAATATTGCGTTTTATAAGGATTGGTTCTAATGCACTACCAGTAGATTCATTTAAAGCTTTCTCAATTTCTTCAACCGGAACACCAAATTTTTGACTAACTAAGCGAAATACCTCTAATCTTCCTTCTTCTGGTAAATCGATTGGGGTAACGGCTAAATTAAAGCTAGCGGTATTTTTGGCTATAACTTGCCCATTTCTGTCCTCAATAAAACCACGAGGGGCCAAAATTGTTTGCAAACGTAAACGATTTCCTTCAGATAACTCTCTAAGCCTTCCGCCCTGTACGACTTGTAAATTAAAAAGTTGAACTGCCAAGATAAGACAAACAAACACAAGGGAATATTTTAACCACTTCAAACTTTTTGCATCTCGACCATCTTCATCAAACGCATTCACCGTAGCTTCACCGCTAACGACACCTTCTTCCCACTCTAAACCCAGTCCTGTCTTTACAGGCTTTGTTTCGTCGTTTAAATGAAATGGATTTAAATTAAGTTTCCTCATAAATGCTAGATCTTTATAACTGATGGTCTAGAAAGTTTCTGAATATATTTAACTAACAATTCTATCATAACAAAAATCGGATATGTTAGAAGTAAATTTACTATCAATGCTGGCAATAAACTTCTCACAAATAACCCAAATGAAATGGATGTGGAACTCCAATTAAAGGCGTGTAGAATAGAAATATAGATCCAGCTCCAAATATTAATAAAAATGGTTCCGATTGCAACTGCTCCAAAAAAATGTAACCAAGACTTATCACTAAACAGCCAACGATGAATTACCAGATAAGCAATGCTACCATAAACTATTAAACTTAAAATCACTGTCCCAACCGGCAATCCATAATTTATCTCCGTCCAAAATCCTCCTAGAACTGCGAATATCAAAAAATCAAAATTGTTTGTAGCCCAGACTATCGCGAGTGCTACTAAAAGCAATATGTCTGGAGCGTACAAACCAAGTGGAAAAGTGTTATACAAACTTTGCTGTATAACAATAATACAAACTATAACCAATACATAAATGAACCACTTCATAAATTACGGTTTTACTACAAAAACATAATCAAGCGCGTGCGCTTTAACCGGTGAAACTAAAGTTAACTTTTTGAAAAGGTCATTTCCGCCAGAAATCTGTTGTCCGATTTGGCCAATGAGAATATTTTTTGGGATGTTAGGGTCTATCCCCGCTGTAACAACTAAATCATTCACCGAAACGTCTGCGCTTTGCGAAACAAGATCAAATACCAGTCCAGAACCGAACGAACCCTTAATTACCCCCTCTACGTTATTCTTTGATAACTTTGCATCAACACTACTTTGACTATTGGTTATTAAAACCGCAGTTGACGTAAGTTTACCTACAAATACAACCTTAGCGACTAGATAGCCATTTGAGATAACAGCTTGACCAACTTTTATACCCGTAGACTCTCCACAATCTAAAACTAGAGCATCACTAATGTTCTGAGGATCTCTTGAAAGAATTGTACAAGACTGCAGAGCGTAATCGGCTTTACTACGAAATTCTAACTCATTTTTGAGTAACTCATTTTCTACTTTCAACTGATCTAAAACTACTTGTTGCTGTTTTAACTTACCTACTTCAGTAGCTAGCTGGTGATTTTCAGTCAGTATCCCTTTCATTGAAAACAAAGTTGTAAATACAGATCGGATTGGCCTAGTAATAGAGTCCACCACAGCCACAGCGGGCTTAGGAGCCTGTAAAAACAAATACTCTATCGGTCCCAGCCAACCCTTAACCTGTAGGAACAGGGCAATCACCACAACCAACAACACCCCAGAAAAAACCAAAAATGTTTTTGTGTAAATGAATCGCATAATATTTTATTTCTAAAACTTGCTTATCTTGGGATTCTTGAAAAATCCGTTGGAAGTAACACTTCGCGGAGTGCTTCTAAATCCTCCACTACAATACCAGTCCCTCTAACCACACAAGTCAAAGGATCGTCGGCTATGGTAATAGGCATTTTGGTTTCATCTCGAAGGAGCTGATCCAGCCCTCGTAGTTGAGCACCTCCGCCAGCCAAGACAATTCCACGATGCATAATATCAGAAATTATTTCTGGAGGAATTTCTTCAATAACTGCCTTCACATTATTTAAGATAGTTTTAACAGAAGGTGAAAGTGCTTCACGTATATGAGAGTCGCTTACAATAATTTCTTTCGGTAAACCAGAAACCAAATCTCGTCCGCGCATAGAAGCAGTTAATGGTTCTGCTAATGGATAGGCAGAACCAACTTTTATCTTTAAATCTTCTGCAGTTCGATGACCGATGAGCATACCAAAATTATCTCTTGCATATTGCACGATATGATCATTCATAACATCACCGGCAATTCTTAAACTTCGAGCAATAACAACCCCACCTAAACTTAGTACCGCAATTTCAGTAGTACCACCACCAATATCTATAATCATCGATCCTTGTGCGTCTTGAACTGGAAGACGAGCGCCAATACTAGCTGCCATTGGTTCTTCAATTAAGAATGCCTCACGTGCTCCTGCATTAACTGCGGCGTCTTGCACTGCGCGCTTTTCAACTTCAGTAACACCAGATGGAATACCGATAACCACTCGAGGACGTCTTAAGAAAGAGTAAGTCTGATTATGAACTTTATCTATAAAATATCGAAGCATGGCTTCAGTAATTTCAAAATCTGAAACCACCCCATCTACCAATGGTCTAGTCGCGACTATATGAGCTGGAGTTCTCCCCACCATCCGTTGTGCTTCGCTACCAATGGCTAAAATCTGCTTGGTTCTTTGATTGATTGCCACCACAGATGGCTCATTGATAACAATACCCTTGCCTTTAACATAGACGAGGGTATTGGCTGTGCCGAGATCTATACCTAGATCTTGAGAGAATCTTTTAAAAAGGGCGTTTAACATTATGTTAGTTTGGATATCAATTCATCTTGGGTAATTAAGTCTGCTTCCGAACTATTACGTTTTTTCAATTCTACTTTATTTTCCGCCATAGTCTTGCCAGAAATTACCACTCGGTATGGAATACCAATTAGATCACTATCAGCGAACTTTTCCCCCGCAGATGCATCTCTGTCATCATATAGTACCTCAATGCCAGCAGCTTGTAAATTTTGGTAAATCTGGTCTGCCTGACGACTGATTTCATCATCTCCACTCGATAAGGATAGTAAATGAACCTTAAAAGGTGCAACAGATTCTGGCCAGATAATTCCTTTGTCGTCATGCATAGTTTCCACAATAGTACCCATTAAACGGCCAAGCCCAATTCCGTATGATCCCATAACGACATATTTTTTCTGACCATCTTTATCTGTAAACTGCAAATCAAAAGCTTCGGAGTACTTGGTACCTAGAGGGAAAATATTACCTGCTTCAATTGATTTATGCTCACGGATCGTACCATCTGCACATTCAGTGCATGCATCCCCATCTTTTAATTTTGAAATTTCTACGTTCTCTGCATAACCACACTTATCACAAATCAAAGTGATATCTTCACCAACATCAGACAAGACTTGAAACTCATGAGTAAAGTTAGCAGTGAATTCTCCACCAGCAGCCAAAGTATAGTACGCCTTTAAACCACAACGTTCAAAAACTTTTAAGTATGCATCTTTTACCTTGTCGTAATACTTCATTAAATCTTCTTCTGAAGTATGAAAGCTATAGAGATCCTTCATCATAAACTCTCTTCCGCGAAGTAATCCAGATTTAGCACGTGGTTCATGACGAAACTTTGTTTGAATTTGATAAAAAGCAAAAGGCAAATCTTTATAAGAGTTTACATATTTCGAAGCAATCTCTGCCGAGATTTCTTCGTGCGTCCAGCTAATGTTAAATTTTGGCTCTTTATCTTCTCCACTAATTACTTTATAAACAACATCTACATCCCATCGGCCAGTAGCTGTAAGATAACGCTTATCATGAAGAGCTGGCATAAACAATTCCAAAGCTCCGGTAGCATTCATTTCTTCTCGAATAATCTGAGCAATTTTTTGAATAACCCTCCAGCCCAATGGTAGATAAGAATAAATTCCAGCAGAGTTTTTATAAATAAAATAACCTTGCTCTAAATACTTCGCATTTATAGCAGTATCTTCTGAACTAACTGTCTTATTTGTTTTTAAAAAATATTGTGATTGTTTCATTAGAACAAATTCTTAATTGTCTCTAACTGTGATACATCCCTAACAGTAATTACAGCCATGAGTAATAGTAGTAGCATAAACCCAATTGCATTTGCGTATTGCTCTACCGATTGATTATTAGGTTTGCCTCGCAATTTTTCGATGATTAAGAAGAGCATTCTCCCGCCATCTAATGCTGGGAAAGGCAAAGTATTCAAAATTGCCAAATTTAAAGATAAGAAAGCAGTAAATTGCAATAAAGGAATTATACCTAAATCTGCCACCTGACCAGTTAACTGTGCGATTTTCACTGGACCACCCAACCCTTTCAAGCCTTCTTTAGTAGAAAATGCTTGATATAAACCGCCAAAAATCGCCTGTAATTGAGATATAGTCGTTTTACCGCCCTGCCATAAAGCCATAACAGGATTAAAGCTTAAATCACCATAGTACGCGAGACCTATCCCCACAATACCTTGATCTGGCTTAATCTCTTCTGAAGTCTGCACTGCCATGGACTTTGTCTCGTTAAACCTTTGAACTTGGAAATTTAAGACTTTTCCTTTTTGGGCCTTAATATATTCCTGCAACATTTTGATATCTGTGATATTTTGACCATCAACTGAAATCACAATGTCGCTATCTTGAAGTCCTGCCTGCTGTGCTGGCGATTCAGGTAAAACTTCTGAAATCAAAATTTTCTGATTTACGTATTTACCACCACTTGGCACTTCAGAAACATCATTCAATGCAACTGGCAAACCAATCATAAATCCTACTGAAAGTATCACCCAAGCAGCAAGAACATTCATTAATACACCCGCAGCCAAAGTTAAGAATCTAGCACCAAACGACTTCTTTGTAAAACTCCGAGGATCATTAGCTTCATTATTATCCTCACCCATGATTTTTACAAAACCTCCCAAAGGGATAGCATTAATAGAATAAACCGTTTCCTCTGTGTTTAAATTTCGCTTACCCCACACCACGCGCCACTTCCCCTCAACTTTTTGGATTCCAACTAATCTTGGTGGGAAGCCAAACCCAAACTCATGGACGCCCATTCCACTTCGCTTCGCAACTACAAAATGGCCTAACTCGTGTACAAACACCAGAAGACTTAAAACCGCAACAAAAATTATTATAGTAACCAACATGTATTTTTATTTCTGAATAAATAAACCAATTATCAGAAAGTGTTCAAACTAATTCTTGGTGTTAAATAGTCATTAATTCTTTTTCCTTATCCTCTGCAACCTCTTTTACCTGTTTATTGTAATCATCGATAATCTCTTGTACTTTCTTTTGAGCAGCAGCGACATCATCTTTTGTACTTACACCATCTGTTTCACTTTTCTTTACAGCTTTGATAATTTCTTCTCTTACCTGTCTAATTCCAATTCGAGCTTGTTCAGCAATCTGACCAACTAATTTTACCATCTCTTTTCGTCTATCCTCTGTTAATGGTGGAAGAATAACTCGTACAACAATTCCATCGTTACTTGGATTAAATCCCAAATTCGCTGCTTGAATACCTTTTTCTATTTCACCCAACTGGGATTTATCCCAAGGGCTAATAGTTAAAGTCTTTGCATCACTCACTGTAACATTTGCAACTTGATTTAAAGGAACCTTAGTGCCATAGCTCTCTACCATTACTGTAGCTAAAAGTGCAGGATTAGCTCTGCCTGTGCGGACACTAGAAAGTTCGTGATGGAAATGTTCCATCACTTTATTAAACTGATCTTTATGTTGATTAATAATGTCTTGAATCATAATAAATTATTTCGAAACGCCAGCGAACACCAGCATCGACTGATTAGGATTAATTAATATAGAGGTCACCAAACCATTTGTCCCAGTATCACTAGAACTCCACGACTCCCCACCGTCTAATGATTTAAAGATAACACTGCCTGCGCTCGCGTAGAGCACTGAATCATTTTGAGGAGAAATCGAGACTGCAAAGGTTTTTGCATCCTCTACTCTAACAGGCATACTAACATATCTCCAGCTATCTCCGCCATTACTTGAACGGAACAGACCTTTATTAGTTGATAAATACAGTAAATTTGAGTCTGAACTAGAAACAGCTACCTGATGATACTCATTTACCCCGCCAGCACCAAAGAATGACATTTGAGAGCGGTTAATTAACCTGCTCAAAGACCTTGTAATTTGTTTGGAGCTGTTACCACCATCAGAAGACCTAAACACCCCCGTACTATCTACCACTACAAATAAATCAGTTGATGTCCAAACTATACGACTAATGCGATCGTTATAATTTTGAAGCAGTCTCCAATTATTACCTTCGTCGTTGCTCATAATTAACGCACCTTTACCCATTCCAATAATCACCTCACTTGGATTAGATGGATTTAGAGCAACTGCACGTACAGGGTTTTTCTCACCAGCATCACTATATATCTCTGTCCAAGACTTTCCGCCATCGCGAGTCACTAGCAAACGGCCTCTTGCATCCATATAACTGGCCGCATAGATTATCTGATCATCATACGGATGGAAGGTGAAATCGTATAATGGCACATTACCCAAGGCTTCGCTCCAGTTTTCACCAGCATCATCTGTAAAGTATAATCCACCTTCGTAGCTGGAAGCATAAACCTTATCACCAGCGTTATTATATGATAACCGTGAAATACTTCGTTCTAACAAAGTTTTTTCAGTATCCTTTATCTTATTAGCCGACTGCCAATCCACGCCCCCATTAGAAGTTTTAACGATTCCGACTTTCACATCTTCTTTTGTACAAGAAATAGCCATTAGAGTAATCGCTAAGATTACCAAGAATATTTTTTTCATATTTTTGTTTCTATAAGAAATTGTTGCAACACTAATTTAGTGTTAAAACTTTTAGATAAATCCGCGTGCGTTTGCATCGCTGTGCGAATCTTTTTAATTAAAGGCTTTGGTTCACTACCTTGCTGAATTTCTTGTTTTAACAGCATAGTCCATAGCTGTAAAAGTAATTGCAATTGCTCTGGTTCCAATTTTGAAAGTGCGATAATTTGATTTAAATTTGGAGACTTCAGTCTTGGTAATTGATCTTCGAGTAACGATACCAGTTCTGGACTTTCCAAAAGCCTAGCCGCTAGTTCTGGATAACCAATCACTGCCTCTGCAACCACTTTTGGTAAATCTGAATTCACTGCATCTTGAGTACTAGGATAACAACGAATAGAAATACATCGAGACTTAATAGTTGGTAAAACTGTATTTCCGTTTGAAACAATTATAAACATACTGCTAGCCGGAGGCTCCTCTAAAGTCTTTAACAAACTATTCACCGACCCCATTGAAGCTAATTCAAAATTATTCAGAATAAAAACTTTTTTTGATTGTGAAGAAGTTAGACTGCTAAACCCAATTATGTCTCGAAGTTCCTCTAAGCTAGGAGAAGTTACAAAATCATATTCAAAGACTTCTGATTTAGAATCAGAATTTATAAAAATCTTCCCCACGAACTCTTTTGCTAATTTATACTTTCCTACTCCTTTTGGACCTAGAAATAAAAAAGCATGAGGAAGGCTATCGTGCGACTTGCTTTGTAAAAAAGATTCAAGCGCTATTTTAGCACCGACCTGACCGGAAATCTCCCAATCAAGTTCATTTTTCTTTGCTGTTTCTGCTATTTTCACCCTATTATTATACCATAAGAAAACCCCCGCCGTAGGCGGGGGTAAGCTAAAGGGTTCTCTTATTCTACAGTGATACTACCGTATGCAGATGGGGTCAAATGATCATGGAACTTCCAGACACCAGTTTGAGTAAACTTAAATTCCCAAACAGAGTTAGGACCCAATTTTTTCTTTGGATCGAACTCCGGATAATCTGTATGCGCCGGGTGAGGACTAGAAGCTGGCCAGAAATCTTTATCACTATTATTCTTAAATCTTACAATATCACCATTTTTTATTTGAAGTTTAGAAGGTGAAAAGGCAGTACCATCAAAAGTAACATCAAAAACTGCAACATCAACATTAGCAACATCTGATTCACCGCTATAAGTTCCTTCAGTTTTATTTTCCTGATTATTGTCCAAAGACTTATCATCCATGGTGGCCTGCTTGTCATCAGTTACGGGCTCCGAAGATTGACCTTGCGATTGTTTTTCTGCTTGAGGAGATGTTTCTTTACCAGATTGCATAAAAACATAACCCGCAGCAATAAGAATTACCAATACTGCTAAAATTGAATATAAAGCTTTTGTATTCATTTGTTTGCTGTTAATATTTATCAAAATTAGTATATCATATAGATATGAAAAGAATTGAACTCATCTGCGTTGTTGGTCCAACCGCTGCCGGAAAAAGTGAACTCGCAGTTACGTTAGCAAAAAAGTACGACGGTGAAATTATTTCTGCTGACAGCAGACAAATTTATGAAGGAATGAATATTGGGTCTGGTAAAGTTGATGGTAAATGGAAAAAAGGTATTTATGTGTATAAAGATATTCCCCATTATTTAATAGACGAGGCAAGCCCAAGGATTCAATATTCAGCAGCAAGATTCCAAAAGAAGTGCAAAAAAATTATTGCAGAGATTTCGAAGCGCGGTAAAATTCCAATTATCTGCGGTGGTACTGGCTACTGGATAGACGCTGTAGTCAATGGACAGAATCTTCCTGAAGTGAAACCAAATTCAATACTCCGAAAGAAGCTCTCTAAATTCTCTCCTTCACAACTTTACGCAAAACTTTTAAAACTTGATCCAGCAAGAGCGAAACTAATAGATGCCAAAAACCCTCATAGACTAATTAGGGCCTTGGAAATTGTTCTTACTACAGGAAAGCCAGTACCGAAAGTTAGACAAACAAAACACGATAACGTTCTTTGGCTTGGGATAAAACCAAGTATGAATGTGTTAGAAAAAAATATTCAAAAAAGATTGCATTCAAGAATGAGGCTTGGGATGCTAAATGAAGTAAAGACACTTCATAAAAATGGGTTGTCTTGGAAAAAACTTGAATCGTTTGGCTTAGAGTATAAATATTGTGCCCTGTACTTACAAAATAAGATCTCCAAACAAGAGATGGAGCAAAACATTCTCCTTGCCAGCAGGCAGTACGCTAAACGTCAACTAACTTGGTGGAAACGCAACCCAGAGATAATTTGGTCAGAATCACCCAAAAAACTCCTTACCCTTGCCAAAAAACAACTTTCCTGATAAGCTTATTTTTCGCATCATGCGATACTACAAAACAAAGGAGAGGTATATATGGCAGAAGCAAAGCTAGCTAAGGAAGACGAGCGAAGAGATTTTGGACCACCAAACTTTACCGTCGGTAGACCAAAAGGATCGATGGTCGTAATTGAAGGCGAAGACGGAACGATGATCAATATTGAAAGTCTTCTGAAAGACGTGAGCATTACAAATGTGCACATTATTTCACCATTATCTTTCAAGCTGACTGTTCAGTGTGACGACTATGGTGTGCCGGAAATCGCAATGGATTGCAAGGCATACCCATGCTTTAGACCTGATATGACTATGAGTGAATTTCCCCGAATCGCGAAGCCCGAATTCATTTCTGCGGTTAAAGCGGCGGCGAATGCGAATATCATGGGCCTACTCCATGATCAGGCAAGCATGGACCATCTTGAAATGTTCATTAAATTTGATGAGATCAAATACAAATGCATTTTCTACCCTTCTCTGTCCGATGACGAAAAAGCTTTTCTTATGGTGACGTAACAAAGAAAAACGACAGCTCTCACTGTCGTTTTATTATTGCAATTTTTTCTTTAACAATTCATTTACAATTTGCGGATTGGCTTTGCCTTGCATCTCTTTCATTACTTGACCAACTAGGAAACCAAAAGATTTTTGTTCGCCTGCTTTATAATCACTCACGGCTTTTTCATTTTCAGAAATAACCCTATCAATGGCCGTCTCGATAGCACTTTCATCGCTCACCTGAACCAATCCAAGCTCTTCGACTATTGTATCTGGTTCACCACCAGTTTCATACATCTTTTTAAACACCTGCTTGGCAGCACTGCCAGAAATTTTCCCAGAATCTATCAACTTAACTAATTCAGCCATATTTTCCGCAGTAACTTTTGACTCTAATGGATTAGCCAGTTCCGAATTTAACAAAGCAGAAAAATCTTGTAAACACCAATTTGCGGAAGCTTTAATAAGCTTGGCTCTGTCGCCAGATTTATCGGTTTCTATCCATGCATCAATTTCGCTCACAACATTTTCAAAATACTCATTTAACTCTTTCCAGTTAAGCAAGGTTTCAATAGTTGCATCATCTAAATTAAATTCTTCTTTGAATCTAATTCTTTTTTGAGATGGCAGTTCTGGTAACCTATTTCTTAAATCTTCAATAAATTCGTTCGTGAAATGAAGTGGGGCTAAATCTGGTTCTGGCATATAACGATAATCATTCGCCTCACCCTTCTCGCGCTGCTCTACTGTAATGCTTTGTTTTTCATTCCAACCCATGGTTACCTGTTTTGGCATTTCTCCAGATTCTAAAATCTCAATGTGTCGAGGTATTTCATAATTAATGGCCGCTTCTGCAAACTTAAAACTGTTGATGTTTTTCACTTCAACTTTATACTTTGGTAAAGACTCCTCTCCGGGTTTGCGAACAGAAATATTTGGCTCACATCGCATAGTTCCTTTTTCCATATCTGCACTACTTGCACCAACATAGCGAACTATCCTTTGCAATTCTTGTAAGAAAATTCTCGCTTCTTCTGCGGTTTCAATATCTGGTTCGGTAACAATTTCCAGCAATGGAGAACCAGCACGATTATAATCTACCAAAGAATAAGTTAAGCCCTCTGGATGAGTGTTCTTACCAGCGTCTTCTTCTAAATGAGCACGAGTAATACGAATGCGCTTTGTGTAGGCATCTCTTTCGCTATTTGCAGGAACACTAATTTCAATCCAGCCATGTTCTGCAATAGGATGATCTAACTGGGAAATCTGATAACCTTTTGGTAAATCTGGATAAAAATAATGCTTGCGGTCAAACTTTGAATATTCTGGAATCTCACAATTCAAAGCCAAACCAACCATAACACCAAGGCGCACAGCTTTTTCATTGATTATTGGTAAAGTACCAGGCTCACCAGTCACCACTTCATCTATATTAGTGTTAGGTTCTTTTTCGTCTGGATTATTTGGCGCGCTCGAAAACATCTTGCTACGTGTTGCAAGTTGAACGTGGATTTCTAGTCCGATGACTGGTTTGTAGTTTTTTAGGTCCATTTATTCTTTCTGTTCATTAATTAACGTGACCTCTCCATCTTCGCTGACTCTGTATTCCTCATAAACCCCAGACTTATAATCAACCTCAATAATCAAACCCACTTCTCCTGGTCTAATTAAAATATCAGAGCTCTGAGACAGATCAATCTCTTTAATCAAACTCGAATTAGAGCAATACAAAACTCCGTCTCTATAAACTAATCCTAATTCAGCTGCCTTTTCATAAGTCCCTTCTCGCCTACCGTAATCAATAATTGGGAAGTTAAATTCAGATTCTGACAACATTGATCTATATTCAGACATATTAAATTGCTTTCTTGGCATGCCAATCAGTCACTTCCTGAAACGCATAGCCAACATTAAAGACTTTTTGATCGCCCCATTGTGGGCCAATAATTTGTAAACCAACAGGCAAGTTATCACTAAAACCACAAGGCACAGACAAAGCTGGTAAGCCTGCCAATGACCCAGGAATATTTAACTGATCTGCAATATACCCAAACAACGGATCGCTCGCAGCTTTTCCTAACGGCTGTGCGACATTAGGCGAACTCGGCGCTAATAAAATATCGACATCTTTAAAAGCTTCTTCGAACTCATTCATAATTAAACGACGCACGGCTTGAGCTTTTTTATAATAAGCATCATAGTAGCCTGCGCTAAGAACATAATTTCCTGTCATTATCCTTCGTTTAGCTTCATCACCAAAACCCTCAGCTCTGCTCTTTGCATACACATCATATAGATCTTTGCCCGCTTGAGTTGAATGCCCGTAACGTATACCGTCATAACGTGCTAAGTTCGAAGCCACTTCACTTGGACAAATGATCGCATAAACTAAAGATCCATATTTAGTATTTGGTAAACTAACTTCTTTAACCTCTGCTCCTAGCTTTTTTACTTCTTCGATTGCAGATTCAACTGCATCCCGCACTCCAGATTCCATGCCATCCACAAAATATTCTTTTGGGATTCCAATTTTTAGTCCTTTAATGTCTGAAGTTAAATCTGTGCTATAACTTGGGACAGCAATTGGATTAGTAGTTCCATCTTTTGGATCGTGACCACTTATACTTTCGGCAATCATTGCTAAATCTTTCACACTACCAGCCATTGCGCCCATACTATCCAAACTAGAAGCCATAGCCGCAACACCATAACGAGACACGCGACCATAAGTTGGTTTCCATCCAGAAACTCCAGTAAGTGAAGCCGGTTGGCGAATGCTCCCACCTGTTTCTGTTGCTAAAGCCCAAGGAGCTATCCCAGCAGCCACACTTGCCGCACTACCACTCGAAGAACCACCTGGCATACGAGTTTTATCCCACGGATTTTTTGTAGCACCATAAAAGCTTGTTTCACCACTAGAACCATGAGCAAACTGGTCTAAATTAGTTTTCCCAATTAAAACAGCCTTCTGTTCTTTAAGCTTAGCTATTACAGTTGAATCGTAAGGAGGAATATAGTTATCTAAAATTTTTGATGCAGCAGTGGTGCGAATTCCTTTGGTTAGAAATAAATCCTTTGCAGCAAAAGGAATACCACAAAGTAACGGATTACCGCCAGGCTCTGCGATAAATTCATCTGCTTCTTGAGCTTGAGCCAACGCCTCATCTTCGGTAATAGTAATAAACGCATTTAATTCTGGGTTCTGCTCTTTTACACGTGCCAAAAAATACTTCGTCAGTTCTACTGACGAAACTTCTTTGTTATCTAACTTCTGACGAAGTTCTGATAATGTTAAAAGTTCGTATTTCATAGTAATAAAGTGGTGAAGATATTTCTAAAGAAAACTTTCGAGATCCCAGATTTGCTGAAGGCAAATCGTAGCGAACGGATGTTTTCGTAGAAATATCTTCAACACTATAATATTGACTTAACTTTATAAAAATTGTCTCTACGCTCTGGAGCATTTTCTAAAATCTGTTCCTGATAATCTACTATGACTGCCTTATCTTCCCGCTCAATGTTCTCTAGTCCGGTTACGGAAGAGACAATTTCTAAACCTTCGGTACTAACCTGTTTAAGTTCTTCCACATAATCTAAAATAGAAGATAAGTCCTTCTGGAACTTTTCCACTTCTGTTTCGCTTAACTCTATTCGTGATAATTGAGCAACTTTTTTTACTTCTTCTGTACTTAACATGGGTTAATTATAGGGAAAATTTCATAAAAAGAAAAGCGTGGAAATTTTGATTCCGCGCTTTTTTAATTCTTGGGCTAACAACCCGCCTCAGCAGAGTTATTTGCTGCAAGCGACTGCTCTAAAACCGACTCCGCCTGTAAGCCAGACTTACTTAATAGTGAAGCTGGCGTTTCCGATTTTTCAGCCTTGTTTGGAGCTTCGCTATTTAATATTATGCAACCGTATTGATGGCAGTCTATGGTTCCACATTTCTGATCGCAAAGCTCTGCAGGCATTAAGTTAAATGGTTCACTCACTTGTATCCTCCTTCATTGAATCTCTCACGCCTCGATAGATCTGTTCCAGATACCTTGGCGTTCGGATGTCATAATTCTGCGCTAGCCGCTTTTTACTTTCATCTGCAACTGTTTCGCTGCAGGCTTGATCATACTCAATTCGCCTTGCCCTTTTCTTAGGCTCGCCTCCCTCCATAACTTTCCTCCTTTGAAAAAAAACTCGCATCTTGGGGTCCAAGATGCGAGTCTAAACTTTTTGAATAAGAATTTATGCTCTAATCTTGGACACCTCAAATGGCAAAAAGGCAAAAAGAATCGCCTTAATCATGTTTGCGCAAATTTGGTGTAAAGATGCAAAATTCATATGGAAAAATTATATGCGATTTATTGAATATAGTCAAACCCAATATCCACAAACAAAATTTTTAGACAGTTTTTCGGGCTATGATTGGTATTTTATAGACAGCCCAAAAACTGATATAATAGAGTAAATCATTAAAATATGAATATATGTTGATTTTTATTATCGTTATTGTCGCAATTGTTCTAATTGTGGCTGGTGTTTATAACTCTCTTATCCGTTCACGAAACCGTGTTGAAGAAGCATGGTCAGATATTGAAGTTCAACTAAAGCGCAGATACGACCTGATTCCAAATCTAGTAAATACTGTAAAAGGTTTTGCTGCTCAAGAATCTGGTGTACTTGAAAGAGTAACCGAAGCTCGCACTAGAGCAATGGGTGCTAAGACCCCTGAAGAGCATGCAAAAGATGAAAATATGCTTTCTGGAACTCTAAAAAGTTTATTTGCTGTAGCTGAAAACTATCCTGACCTAAAAAGCAATCAAAACTTTATGCAGCTTCAAAGTGATCTTACCGACACTGAAAATAAGATCCAAGCAGCTCGAAGATTTTACAATGGGAATGTTCGTGATTTCAACACAAAAGTCGAAGTCTTCCCAACCAATCTTTTTGCTTCCATGTTAGGATTCACAAAGCGTGCATTCTTTGACATCGATGACAACGGACCAGAAAGCCAAAACGTCGAAGTAAAATTCTAAATGCTTACTTATACAGAGATTTCTAAAAACAAAGCCTATTCGGTTTTGTTAATCTTTATTTTCTTATTGCTAATAATCGCAATGGGATTTTTCGCTTCGCAAATTTATGGTCAACCATTTATTTTGGCAGGCGCTGTAATCTTTAGTAGTATCTCTGCTCTAATTTCTTACTATTATTCCGATAAAATCACTCTAGCAATTTCAGGGGCAAAAGAAATTGACCTTAAAACCCACCAAGAACTCTACCAACTTGTCGAAAATTTAACCATCACAGCTGGACTACCCATGCCAAGGGTCTATGTAATAGAAGACACCGCGCTTAATGCATTCGCTACTGGGCGAAATCCAAAAAATGCAGTAATCTGTGCGACAACTGGTCTTCTTCAAAAATTGAATAAAACTGAGCTTGAAGGAGTACTAGCTCACGAGCTATCCCACATTGGAAACTATGATATTCGCTTTATGACCTTAGTTGTAGTACTCGTCGGTATTATTACACTGCTTGCTGATTGGTTACTTCGTATTTCCTTCATCGGAGGAGACGATAATAACAACGGTAAAAATCCTGTGTTTCTAATCGCTGGAATTATTCTGATATTTATCTCCCCGATTATAGCCATGCTTATTCAACTTGCTGTTTCTAGGAAACGAGAATTCCTCGCAGATGCTACAGGCGCTCTATTAACTAGATACCCAGAAGGTCTTGCTTCTGCGCTAGAAAAAATTGCTGGTGACCACGAGCCACTTGAAGCTGCGAACAAAGCCACTGCACACTTGTATATCGCTAATCCACTGAAAGATCATGAAAAAGATTCCCAAGGTTGGTTCTCTTCCTTGTTCAACACTCATCCACCAATTGAAGAACGTATAAAAAGATTAAGAGAAATGAATTTATAAAAACACCCGTTGGGTGTTTTTATAATCAGAATAATTTCACAACAGTATCCATTGCAAATCCCCGCGACATCAGCTTCCTCATTAATTTCTGCTTATCTTGGTAATCTAATTTTTTTAGAGCCTTGGAATCATTAATTTGTTTACTCACAAACCTTTTAGCGATTTCTAGTTCATCCTCATCCGTAACTAATTCTGAAAGTTTCTGCTCAATTAAACTTGCAGGAAGTTTTTTCTCCAACATTTTCTTTTTCATCATAAATCTTCCCCAAGTTTTATAATTTTTCATACTATTAATAAAAACTTCGGCATAATTATCATCATCTAGAAATTTATCTTCTTTCAAATTGTTTATAACTTGAATGACTACCTTTTTACCATAACCACGCTTTACCATCTTTTGTTCAACTTCAGAAACAGTGCGCATGCTTAAATTAAGCAAGAATAAGGCATATTGCCATGCGTGATCATAATCATTAGGGTCTTGTAAAGTTTTTGGTTTCTTAAACACAGATTATTAAGAGAAAAAGAATATTTTCCCTGTTTACATGTTACAATTTAAGTGTCAGAGACGTTATTATAGTAGCAAACATTCTTGACATCAAACGAACAATAGATTATAAATAAATTAGCAGTCTCACCTGTTGAGTGCTAATAATACTATGAATAACTTTGCTTTTATACTAGAAAGATTGTCCAGCCGAGCGAAAAATGCCTTAATTGCCGCTCAAATGGTCTCGGAAGAACTTCATCACGACCACATTGGCACCGAGCATTTGCTTTTCGGCGTTGTAGCTGAAAAGTCTAGCTTCGCAGGAGAAATCCTTCATAAATCTAAACTCTCCCCCGACTTAATAAAGTCTGAGTTAGAAATCGTTAATCAAAACAACGAAGTTGCAGTTTGGAAACCGATTCTATCCAGCAACCTTAAAACTGCGATTGAAAAGTCGGCAATTATTGCAAGCCAGTACGGTTACCAGTTTATTGGAACCGAGCATTTTTTATTTGGTCTAATTACTACCGACCATAACAAGGCGCGTGTGATTTTATCTAAACTTGGAATTGATATTGGTGAACTAGAGCAAAACTTGGTAGCTGTTTTTGAAAATATTTCCAAGTTCCCAGAAATGCCACAAGATGGAACAGGGCCAATGCATCAAGATCCACATTCACATGGTGGTCCAACCCCAGACCCTCGTAAAGGTAATATGCTTGAATACTTCACTACCGACTTAACCAAGAAAGCTACTCAAGGAAATATAGATCCTGTAATTGGACGAAAAAAAGAAATTGAAAGACTCATCAGCATACTTGGTCGTCGAACTAAAAATAATCCAGTGTTAATTGGTGAAGCTGGTGTTGGGAAAACTGCAATCGTTGAGGGGCTTGCTTTAGCTATCGCCAACCGAGAAGTGCCAGATACCCTATTGGACAAAAAAATTATGTCTTTAGACTTAGCCTTAGTAGTCGCCGGTTCAATGTTCCGTGGTGAATTTGAAAATAGACTGAAGCAAATTATCGACGAAGTTAAAGCTAATCCAAATGTAATCCTGTTCATAGATGAACTTCATACTATGGTCGGAGCTGGAGCCACAACAGGAAGTTTAGATGCGGCTAATATTCTAAAACCAGCTTTAGCTAGAGGTGAACTTCGCACCATCGGTGCTACAACTTTAGCAGAATACAAAAAGTATATAGAACACGACGCTGCATTAGAACGCAGATTCCAACCTATCTTAGTAGAAGAACCAAGTAAAGAAGAGTCCGTAGCAATCCTAAAAGGCATTCGCCCAAATTACGAGAAGCATCATAACGTTCACATTACCGATGAAGCTATTCAAGCTGCTGTAGATTTATCGGATAGATATATTCAAGATCACTTCCTACCAGATAAAGCTGTAGATTTAGTAGATGAAACTGCAGCCTTCTTAAGAAGCATCCACAGCAACTCAAAGCTAGCTAAAACTAAAAGAAAAGTGGAAATAGAATTAGAAGCCCTAGAAGAAGAGAAAACCAAAGCTGTACTATCTCAAGATTTTACAACCGCTCTTCACCTACGCAGCCAAGAAGAACGTCTTTTGGCTCAGAAGAAAGAGTTAGAATCTATGGCCAAAGAAGATACTGGCCCTGTATATTCCATTACTGCTGAAGATATTGCTCATACAGTATCAATGATGACTAAAATTCCTTTAAAGAAATTGGCTCAAAATGAAATTGGCAAACTGACCAATTTAGAAAAAGTTCTAAAAACCAGAATTGTTGGTCAGGATGACGCAGTGACAGAAATTTCGAAGACAATCCGCCGCAGTCGCGCAGGCCTTTCCGATCCAAATCGCCCTATCGGTTCTTTCATGTTTCTTGGTCCAACCGGAGTTGGTAAGACAGAAACAGCAAAAATGATTGCCCAAGAAGTGTTTGAAGATGCTGATAGTTTGATTCGCGTAGATATGTCCGAATTCATGGAACGACATAATGTTGCTCGTTTAATTGGTGCTCCAGCAGGATATGTTGGATATGAAGAAGGCGGTCGATTAACGGAAGCTGTGCGTCGCAAGCCTTATGCTGTGGTTCTATTCGATGAAATTGAAAAAGCTCATCCAGAAGTATTTAATATTCTCTTGCAGATTCTAGAAGATGGCCAGCTCACTGATGCTCAAGGTAAAAAAGTAAATTTTGCCAACACAGTAATTATCATGACCTCTAATCTTGGTATGCAGGAACTGAACTCTGCAGCAAAGAAAATTGGTTTTGCAGATAAAGACGAGCAAGAATCAGAAAAAATTAAACTAGAAAAAGAATACGAACGGATTAAGGAAGGTTTGGTGGAAAAACTTAAGAAAGAGTTACGTCCAGAGTTCCTTAATCGTATTGATAAAATAATCATTTTCCGACCACTGGGAATTACTGAACTGAAAAAAATTACTCAACTACAAATCGTAGATTTACAAAAGCGACTTGAAGCACAAGGAATTTCTCTTAAAACCACCCCTGCGTTGATTAAATTCATTACTGAAAAGAGTTTTGATCCTCTACAAGGAGCTAGATACATTCGTAAGAATGTTCAAGATCTAATTAGCGACCCATTAGCAGAGCAAATCATTCAGCAAAGCCTTAAGGAAGGTGCCACAATTACAGTTGGCCTAGATTCCGACAATGTCTCGTTCAAGATTGAACAGAAAAAAGTTGCCGCTGTTCCTGCCTAAAAATTACTATCATAAAAAACTGCCTTATGGCAGTTTTTTATTTATGAATTCTTGAACCTGTCGTTGCTAAACTGAAAGTATGAAAATCTTAGATATACTTTTTCCAAAACAATGCTTGGGTTGTGCCGCTTGGGACAGCTACCTTTGCCAAAGTTGTGTTCAAAACTTAAGATGCACAAATCATCAAAGATGTATTGTCTGTCAAAAACCTTCACTCTTTGGTTATACTCATGAAAAATGCCTTTCTAAAAACTCACCGAATAGACTAATTACAATCTTTAGCTACAATCAAACAATCGTTGCCAAAATAATCAACAATGCAAAAACTTCTTACGCAACAGATTTAATACAGGACTTTAGTGTCATCGCCTTCAAATTTCTTAAAATCACACATCCGCAATTTCATCAATTTACAATTTCTGCTATTCCAATTACAAGACCCATTCGGCGTTTTAGAGGTTTTAACCATTCAGAAATAATAGGAATAGAGGCTTCAAAGTACTCTGGGCTACCAATAGACAATCTACTTCTAAAAATTAAGCCAACCAAACCACAAAAAAGTCTAAACAAATACAAAAGAAGCTTAAATTTAAAAAACTGTTTTAGACTAAAGAGTTTAGAATGTTTACCAAGCCATGTCCTTCTAATCGACGATGTAACTACCACAGGAACAACACTACTAGAAGCAACAAAGGTTTTAAAAATGGCCGGTGTTAAGGTTGTCTGGTGTCTCGCGCTTGCTCAAGACTAATTGACCAAAACCAATTTTTTAAGTAAAATAACTAAGTTCGGAGAGGTCGCATAGTGGCCTAGTGCGGCGGTTTGCTAAACCGCTGTACGGTTGTAAAGCCGTACCGAGGGTTCGAATCCCTCCCTCTCCGCCAGTGGTTTGTTTGCCACCAAGGGTGATAAATAAACCAGTGGAATAATCGTCTAATGAAACAGAACGTGCCTAGCAGGTGCGTTCTTTTTATTTTATTAGGCGTGCTGTGCTAAAATATAGCTAATAATGCAGTTAATAGCTGTAACAAACGCCCTTCAGGCACGTCTATATGAACGAACACACAAACATAAATAATAATCCCATTGGTAAACTTACGGAAATCCTGACACTGGCTAAAGCTGGGAAACAAGACGCTTTGGCGGATATTTATGAAGCCTATTATGTAAGAATTTACCGCTTCATTTTTTATCGCGTATCGCATAAGGAAACCGCTGAAGACCTAACAGAAGATGTGTTCGTAAAGGCATTTGCTGGTTTAAAGAATCTAAGTCAACTTGATGCCTTTGAAGGCTGGCTCTTCCAAATTGCTCGTAATCTGGTAATCGATTATTACCGAAAGAAGAAGCAATTAGTGCCACTGGATTCAATAGAAAATACTCTTGAGTACGACACTAATGTTGTAGATATAATCAACCTTAAAATAGAGCAATCGATTTTAATTAAAATTATTAAAGAGTTAAACGACGAACAGCAAACAGTAATTAAGATGAAGTTCCTAGAAGAATTAGATAATTCTACAATCGCTAAATTACTAAACAAAACTGAAGGATCGATTAGAGTTATTCAACACCGAGCTATATCGAAACTAAAAGAGATATTTTTGGACAAAATCAATAAGCAATGAACAACCTAGATAATACAATTCCAGATCAAATTTTCGAACAAGCACTTACCATGCATAAAAGCGGTAAGAGTATTTTAGAAATATCTGATTCTTTTCCAGAGTATAAAGCTGAACTAGAAAGTTTATTTGAAGTTGTCAGTCTTTTAGACTCCATTCCAAAAACCCAGCCACCTACTCCCACTAAGACATATAGATTTGCTAAGAAAACTTCTGCGTGGTTTAAGTTTATAGAGCTACTTAGCTTTTACAGATTAGCTGCGGTTCCACTCGCATTCGTATTCGCTTTGGTAAGCTCGCTAGCTGTATTTTCTGCAGCAGAAAATAGTTTACCGGGAGACAGTTTATATTCCCTAAAAATTGCTGGAGAGAAAGCTAAACTGAATTTCACTTTTGATAAAGAAAAAATTGCTCAGCTTCATGTAGAACTTGCTCAAAAAAGATTAAACGAAGCTAAGCAAATTATTGCTAAAGATGACTCTGAAAATGAACAAGAGGCTCTTGAATCACTTACCAAGCAAACAGAGGAAACAATTAGTACACTCTCTACCCTAGCAGCATCACAGGCAGTTTCCGAAAATAACTCTACCCTTCTAAATAATCTGGTCGCTTTAAATAAAGAACAAAAATCTTTATTAGAGAATGACTCAGCGGTATCAGAAACAGCATTAAATCTCTCTAAATCTACAGATAAATCTTTAGCCCAGTTACTTGCAACAGTAAACGAACAGTCGCTTCTAAATCTTCCAAATAAAATTTCTATCACCGGTACCATTAACGCGGTTATAAATAATAAAATTACCTTAGAAAAAAATACTTTTACCCTAAACCCTGAAACAGTAATTACCAGTGCTGATGGAGAATTACTTACTTCTACTACAGATGTCAAAGGTAAGATAACCGTAATTGGTACCAGAGAAAATAATATCCTAGTCGCAAAGAAGGTAATCATCATAGATCCACTTGCAACAATCGAACCAGTCACTGCAACAGTTAAACCTACCCCAGTTCCAATCATAGTTACCCCAACCCCAGAACCAGTCCCAGAGGAAATTGAAGTACAACAGCCAAGTGAAGCCACTGCAGGGTTTATTGCAGAACCTGCAGATAACCAATACGCTCAATAATTTCGTTGACGGATGAATTGCCTCCAAAAGGAGGCAAAGATTCGGAAATGAATGCACTAGTTGAAACACAATTTGTCAAAAAAACAGGCCTAATCTAGAGTACGGCCTGTTTTTGATTTATTCAAAAAATTGCTATAATTATTTGGTAATCCCTTAACTGGGAGAGGTCGCATAGTGGTTTAGTGCAACGGTCTTGAAAACCGTCAGGTCTAAAAGCCTCGAGGGTTCGAATCCCTCCCTCTCCGCCATGGAAACTTTTTACTACATAAATCCATGAAAAAGCGCGTCTATATAGTATCTTCAATAATTGCAGTTATCATATCTGGTATAGCAATTTGGGCATCACTGAATATACAGATTGGAAAAACCATTCCTAGCGAACCATGCTGTGACATCACTTACTATAAAGAATATGGATATCCATTCAATATTATGACTTATTCATACGATGGTAAAACTGGTGCGACACAAAAAGTTTATAATCAGAAAAATATTACCTATAATTTTGTTATTTATTTCTTACTAGCATCAGTAGGACAATTAGCTTTCTATAAATTTATTTTACCTTCGTCACAAAAACAAACCCAATAAAATGGCAAAAGAACCACTAATAGTTTTTGACTGGGAAGCGCCAGAATTTAGGCACTACCCAAAAAATCCAGCATGGTACATTACCTTGTGTATCATCGTAGTACTTTTGGTAGTCTATGAGATAGTTCAAAAGGATTATTTTGGTGCACTAAGTTTATTCCTGATTGGTGGGTTTGTTCTATTCTTTGCAAGGCAAACTCCGAAAGTTGTGCCTATGCAAATTAGCGATCAAGGTATTCACATTAACGACGACTTAATCCCATATCAAAGAATTAAAAGATTTTGGGTTGTAGATGATGGAATTCATAAAACTCTGAACATTGAGACCACTGCTTACTTAAACCACGAGCTTACCGTAGAACTCGAAGAAATGGATGCCGATGAAGTTCGAGACTTTCTAATAGATATTTTGCCTGAACACGAACAGGTCGAACCAACCACAGCGCAAAAAGTTGCGCATCGTTTTAAATTTTAAGAACCTGACAGTAACCTACTCCTTGTAGCTCAACGGATAGAGCGCAAGCCTCCGGAGCTTGAAATGTAGGTTCGATTCCTGCCAAGGAGACCAGATATGCTTACATTGAACACAAAAATTGAACGACTGGCTGGAGTCGGCCCGAGTTTAAAGAAAACCCTAAATAATTTGGGTCTTTTTTATATCGAAGATTTACTTTATCACCTGCCTTTTCGGTATGTAGATTTTTCCAAAAAAGTGCCCATCGGCTTAGCAAAAGTTGGTGAGATGGTAACCATAGAAGCGAAAATTATTTCTGTAGAAGCTAGACGTTCTTTTAAAAGTAGATTACAGTTCACTGAAGCTTTACTTGAAGATAATACTGGCCAAATAAAAGTTGTCTGGTTTAATCAACCCTATATCGCCAAACAATTACCAATCGGCTCGGTAATTATCATTGCTGGAAAAATAGAGTGGTATAAAGAAAAGCAAATTACTAACCCATTTTTTGAAAAATTAGAATTGGACTCGGAATCAGTTGGTAAGATTTTACCTATCTACCATCTAACAAAAGGGTTAAGTAACCTTAGGCTCGCAAAACTGATCAAACTTGCTTGGCAACAAACTACAAATAAACTAGATGATTATTTAGATAAAAAAACTCTGACAAGCTTCAACCTACTTGCCCTATCCGAGGCTATTTCAACCTTACATTTTCCGGTAAACAGCTCTGAAATTTATAAAGCCAGACTTCGTATTGCCATAGACGATTGTCTACCCCAACAAATTGCATCGAGTATAAAACAAGCCCAATTAAAAGAACAATCAGCGCCAATAATAAAAACTGACGTAGACTACATTAAACAATTGCTACAGCAATTACCTTTTAAACTAACTGATAGTCAAAAAAGGGCTACATGGGACATATTGCAAGAATTAAGCCTAGGAGTGCCTCATAATAGGCTCCTTGAAGGTGATGTGGGCAGTGGTAAGACTGTAGTGGCTTGGTTAATTTCCATGATGGCAGTAAAAAACGGTTTTCAAGTAGCTATAATGGCACCAACGGAAATACTAGCTAAACAACACCACCAATCTTTTATATCCTTATGCGAGGGCCTATCAACAAAAATCGGAC
This sequence comes from uncultured Candidatus Saccharibacteria bacterium, assembly GCA_964536745.1. Taxonomy (GTDB): domain Bacteria; phylum Patescibacteriota; class Doudnabacteria; order UBA920; family UBA920; genus UBA920. Next base: position 86,481 of record CAZHYL010000001.1, read on the forward strand.
TCTTTACACAAAATTTTAATCTAGTGAACAATGAGGTCTTTACTAAGCAGGATTTAACAGCAAAGCTATCTGAAGATAACGTGGATATTGTAATTGGTACCCACGCATTACTTTCCGAGCACTTAAAGTTTAAAAATCTTGGGGTAATTATTATCGATGAACAACACCGGTTTGGAGTTGGTCAAAGAGCTTATTTGCAAAAATCACATTCTAAGAAACTAGTCCCTCACCTGATTAGCATGTCTGCTACACCTATCCCTCGCTCATTAGGGTTAGCTTTATTTGGAAACTTACAAATTTCCCAGGTTACCCAATTACCAAAAAATAGACAACAAATCAAAACCAAACTACTTTTAGAAGACGACAGAAAAATTGCATATAAAAAAATTGAAGAAGAGGTGTCTTCAGGTAGACAAGTCTTTATCATTACACCAAAGGTAGAAGAGACCGACACTGAAGTTAAATCTGTAAAAGCTGAATTCGAGAGAATTCAAAAATTATTTCCTAAATTCAAAGTTGGCTTAGTTTATGGTTCAATGAAAGGTGAAGAAAAGGACCAAGTCATGGAAGGATTTGCAAATAACCAAATCCATATTTTAGTCGCTACAACGGTTATAGAAATTGGTATAGATGTGCCGAATGCAACTGTGATCCTAATTGAAGGCGCAGAGAACTTTGGACTTGCCCAGCTTCATCAATTACGAGGGAGGGTGGGAAGAGGTTCTAACCAAAGCTTCTGCTACTTATTTACCACTCAAGACAGCCAGCTAGAAACTAAAAGATTACGAGTGTTTGAAACAACTACAGATGGTTTTGCCTTAGCAGAACACGACCTACAAGAAAGAGGTTTTGGTGATTTATTCGGAAAGCAACAGTCTGGTTTTGCATTTAGATTTCCAGAGTTTATGACTATCGAGGCGCTCAAAAAAGCTCATCAAATTGCAGAATCGATTTTAAAAAATAATCCAACGCTTCAAGGATTAGATAAACTGAAACTAAATTCGAATAAGTACCTAGAAGAGATCCATAACGAATAAAAAACCTTGACACCAAGGTTTGAATTTGATATAAAGTTATGGTATTAGCCCAGTGCAGTTTACGATGCTAATCGCCCAAAACTTGTGTAATAGGAGGAGAGATAAGAATGAGTAATAAGACACCAATGCTCAAGAGAGATTATGCGATTCTGGGAAACAAAACCATCCTAACAAGCTTTATCAGTTTCGATGGCCAGAAATGGATCCCTTATGGTCAACACCTTCGTGAGACTCACGTGAAGCTTGCGCGCCGTGCAGCCAATGCCCAAAACGGCAACAATCATCAAACTTACGCCCAAACCGCGTAGAGACCAAACGCAAAATCTCGAATTGGCCCGTTGCAATTATGTAGCGGGCTTTTCATTTTATCTTCAAATCTCTGATACTTTTGGCTTTAGCAATATTATCAAACCCTAGTTTTTTAGACTCTTTTTCGCGTTTTTCTTCTTGAGAGACTTTTCTAATTTCACCTAACAATCCTACTTCACCATAAGCAACTGTTCCTTTTGGAAAGGTCTTTCCATAATAGGAAGATAAAATCGCCATCACGACTGGTAAATCTGCGGCTCGCTCACTAATCTTAAACCCACCTGCAATATTTACGTAAACATCTTGATTACTAAGATTTACACCCAAAGTTTTTTGGATGATTGCAAGCAGTAACTGAAGCCGATTTGTATCAAATCCTGAAGAAACCCTTCTTGGATAACTTGCATTCGTGGTGTTAGTTAAAGCTTGAATTTCAACTAACAAAACCTTGTTTCCTTCTAGTAAAGCTGCTACACAACTTCCGGAAAGTGGTTTATCGCGATGTTCAAGAAACATAGCAGAAGCATTAGCAACTTCGGATAATCCGGTATCCTTCATTTCAAAAACACCAACTTCACCAATACTGCCAAATCTATTTTTACTACTTCGAAGCAAACGTAACTCTCCAAGACGTTCACCTTCTAAATAGAGAACGCAGTCTACCATATGCTCAATTGTTTTCGGCCCAGCCAATAGTCCTTCTTTAGTAACATGGCCAATAAGAATTATGGCAATGTGGGAACTTTTTGCAGTCCTAATTAACGAGTTGGTAACATAAGAAAGTTGAGCAACACCTCCAATTACACCACCGGCTTCGCCGCTGGACATAGTCTGAATAGAATCAATAATTACCACATCTGGAGAAGTACTATCGATAGCACTAACAGCTAACTCTAAACTTGTCTCGGCAAGGACGGCAATATCACCCTTAAACTTAAGTCTGCCATTACGCATTGCAATTTGTTGAGCAGATTCTTCGCCGGAAATATATAAAACTTTTTTATTGGCGTCGTCCAATAAATTAGCCAGTTGCAAAGCCAAAGTAGATTTCCCAATCCCTGGATCACCGCCAAGCAACACAACACTTCCTGGGACCAAACCACCACCAAGAACATTGTCTAATTCTTTAATACCAGTAGCTATTCTGGCAACCTTACTGTGTTCGACCTCTGATAACTTCACAACGCCAGCCGAACCGTTCAAACCAAAGCTAGGCTGGATTTTGCCAGTTTTGCCTGTCTGAATAGTCTTTTCAGTGAAACTATTCCATTGCTCGCAAGAAGGGCATTTCCCTTGCCATCTAGGGCTCTGGAATGAACAATTTTCGCAGATAAATACTGTTTTTAAAGCCATAAGTATATATTTATATTAGTATTATACCTTAATGATTCTAAAATTTAGATAAAATAAAAGGGCAACCAAATTGGTTGCCCTAATAAACTTTTTTACTGCATCATCAGATAATACAGAGAATTATCATTGCCATTCTTAAAGAACAAAACTTTATTATCTAAACTTACAAACATTTCCTCTACATCCATATTTGCACCTGGATCGTACTGGGTAGTGCTGTTGCTGTACAAATCAAGTTTGTAAATCCGATCCGAACTACCAGTAGAACTTGTGGAAGGAACAGCCATTATGATACTCAAGCTATCCTTTCCCCACAATGCTTTAGTCTCTGTTGTGTTATAACCTAAGCTTCTAATTTCACCAGTCGCTACATCGCCCATATACAAAGCTGTGGCTTGAGTACTAGGATCTTTTCTAGTAAACAAAAACTTTTTACTATCCGGACTAAATAATACACCGCGATTATATCCATCACGCACCAAAGTCTTAAAGTTCTTGCCATCTGGAGTAACAGAGACGATACTATTTTTTGTTAAATCACTGCTTTGTGTTCTGTAAAATAATATTGTTTGGCCATCTGGAGAGACCTTGATTTCATTATCTGGTTCGTACAAATCTGTTAAGACCTGATAGTTACTTGTGTCTGGATCAGATATATTTAAAGTTGCTTTTCCATCATCGCCAACCCAAACAAACAAAATTTTATTACCTGAAGGCATCCAGTCTACACTTTTTACTTGCCTTGGTAAGTCTACATAAGAACCTGTATCTGGGTTGTAGTAACTCCATGTTCTGGAAGCACCATCACCAGACTCTGCGATATAGCTACTCCCCACTGCCGGCCATAAAATTCTTCTAATATTACTTTTTTGTGGTACAACTAATTCTGTCTTATTACTTAGTAAAACAGTGTTGCCTGTGATAGACATTTGAGTTCTGAAAAGTTGTCCCTGATTATTGAAATATGCGATTCCATCCCCTTGGAAAAATAGTGCAGGGGTAATTACTGAATCATTGGTCAATCGCGTGGCTTGAGAAGTTGGAGTTTCTTCTTCAACAGGAACTTCCTCTTCTTCAACAGGAACCTCTACAACAGGTTCTTCAACCACTGTTGGCTCTTCGGTAGCAACTTCTTCTGGAGTCGAATTCGACGAAGAACGATACCAAATAATAAAACTTAATGTACCTACTATTAGTACAAAAATACCTCCTAAAATGGCAATGGCTTTCTTATTCAATGATTTTTAGTTAATTTTGTTTCAATATTCACCAAACTTAGGCTTTTTATTATTATAGCATATTTTAAAAGTTTTTGATATCTTTGCAAATATCTGACATGGTCGAGAAATACTCTGTCCCCGTTGCCCAGTCTACTAAAGAACCAGCGGCAGAAGCGATAGTACCTATTACACCAGTGCCTCCAAAAGCAGAAGCCACACTAGACTCAACGCAAATATAAAAGAGTAGCCCAGCTAAAAATAAACTTACAATTACAAACACCACAAAATCTACGAATACTAAAATTGCTAACTCCCACTTTCGAGCAAGCCCTTGAAATTTACCAGCATCTTTAAAAAAGATCCCAATAATTGCATATATATTTAGCACTATTAACAAAGGCACACCAAAGATCCAACCAACCACACTAAAAGTCAAACCAATGGTTATCAATAACCAAATGAACATAAGAATCGACATGTAGGCTTTTTCGGCATGGAATTTGGCTTTCTTAAGATTGCCATTTTTCAATTCAAAAGCCATATCGATTGCATCACCAATCCCTAAACTGATAGCGATATTAAGTAATAAAGAGACCAGCAATCCTAATCCTAAGGTCTCTGGACCAGACGCAGCTCCTGCTGCTGCAATTCCTGTTTGAAGTGCCTTTACTCCTGTTGCCGCAGCCTTTGCACCTTTTGCAGCAGTTGCGGCTGTCTTAGCGGTCTTAGCTGCTTTTGCAGCTCTTGCAGCTGCTTTAGCTCTCTGAGCAACTGCTTTCGCTGCCTGGAACCCCTCTTTTAAATTCCCTGGCTTCAAGCCTTTTTGAAAACCTTTTTGGAAAGCTCTATTACCAATCTTATCGCCCACTTTATCTGACAGGTATTTCCGAGCACGCTGCTTAGCCTCTTCTTTTACCTTTTCTCGATTCTCTGGCGTGTCACTTTTAAAAGCATTCTTATCGCCTAAGAATTTTTCACCTGCCCATTTGGTTGGCTTATTTCGAACAACCGCATTAGCTCGTTTGTATGCCCTACTTGCTTGATCTCGCAAGCCACCTCTTCTAGAATCACGATACTGATCTTGGAACTCACCATCTTTCATCCCTTCTTTATTCATAGAAGGATACTCGCTATCCTGAAAATCTGATACGACTCTACCAGAAGACTGGTAGCCATCATTTGGGTCATCTTGAAAAGGCTGACGAGGATTCACAGAATTATACGAATCGTCATCCGTTAAACCGGTATTATTGTAACTATCTCGGATATTCTGACCTGGTTCATAATCATTATTAACAGAACCTCCCCCTGCAATATTGTTTGGAGGAGGTCCAGAATCGGAGCCTCGGTTTCTTGTATCGTCTAGCAACATTATGTTAGGTATTTAGCTCTTCTTTGCTTTGCTCTATTTCTAATAACTGCTTTGGATCGGTAGTAATAATTTGATCCTCGACATAAGATGCATAAATCTTAATTGCTGCGTGCTTAAGACCTGCGAAGAATATGCCTTCACCAACATCACTTTCGAGTAATAAATACTTTTCCCCTTCAGTTAAGAAGAAAGTTTCGGCAACAACATCAATAGCGGCTGGACTTTGCTTCAACAGCAACTGAATCGAAGAGTTCGTAACAATTGGTTTACCGTAAGGACTAGCCATAAAATCGGCCACATCTTGAGTGATTGTGGTTAGCCCAAGATAATATTTACGAGCACGTTTTGCTATACCAAACACGAATCGTGCGCTATCTTCATGTTGCATCATAATCCAAGCTTCATCCAAAACCAAAATTCTTCTCTTAAGCTCACTCCTAACAACGTTCCAAATATGACCTAAAATAATGTACATTGCTATTGGTCGCAGCTGATCTTCCAAATCTCGGATAGAGAAAACTAAAAGTTGATTCTTTAACACAACGTTAGTTTGGTTATTAAGCAATCCAGCAAAAGTTCCTTCTGTGAACTTGCCTAATCTTTGAGCCAAACCTTCTCCTCCTACCATTCCAGAGAGAATCTCGATTAAATCACTCATAATTGGCATTTCTGCTGTAGCAAAATCGCTCTGTTCTGTAATATCTTTCTTAGCATAAGTTTGCCAAAGAGCCTTATCTAAAATAGCTTCTTCGGTTGGGTCCAGCTTACCAAGTACTAATCCCATTAATCCGACTAAATTAATAATTGCGCTACGTAAAATATCTCCCTTATCTTCATCGTCCAAACCAATAGGTAAATCGAAAGGATTGATACGAAAATCGGAGTTCAAAGAAATATTTATATAAGTACCACCAACTGCCTCTGCTAGATGCTGATACTCATTTTCTGGATCAATAACAATTACTTCAATACCAACCATTAACGATCGCAAGATTTCTAATTTAATCGAGTAAGATTTTCCTGCACCGGATTTAGCAAACACTACGAAATTAGCATTTTCCATTTGGAATCTATCAAACAAGATCAAACTATTGTTATGCCGATTAATTCCATACAATATCCCATCATTACCAGTTAAATCAGAAGATACAAATGGAAAAGTACTAGATAACGGGCTAGTGTTTAGATTACTGGTTACATCTAACTCATCTAATGCAAGAGGAAGTGTAGAATTAAATCCAGACTCCACAGCCAACATCGCTCTTTTTGTTACCACTAACTTAGCACCTAATGCACTCTCTAGAACTTTTGAATTTTTATCTAACTCGTCTAAAGTATCTGAATACAAAGTGAAGTACAGTGCGAACCGGAAAAAATGTTCTACACCTTGCTGTAGCTGATCTCGCAATTCTTCTACGTCATGATACGCAGTTTCTAGTAATGGGTTTCTTGCCAAACCTTTTTCTTGTTCAATGGTGATTTGAGATCCGATCTCACCAATCTTACTCTTTAACTTCTTAAGTACCATCCCAGAATCGATTGGATAGATAAACATAGAAACATCTAAAGCACTTTCCGAATTGATTATAAATGATAGCCAATTAGATGATAAAAACCTTGGGTAGGCCAGCACAAAGAAACTACGGCCAAATTTGCCATTTAGTTCAAAATAAGAATTAGTGAACTTAAGTGAAGACGGCGCCAATAAATCTTTTAAAGTAGTAACACCTTCCCGATACTCTTTTTCTACTTCTGCCAACTTTTTGTCCGCAGATATTTCGCCTTTAAGATGCTCGAGTTCGGCCTTCTTCTTATCTATTTCGCTTTTATCTAATGAAAATAAAGCCATTATGTTTCTATGTCCTTGATAGTTACTTTAGTTAACTGTCCAGCGTCTATTGCTGGGCCAGAGGCAAAATTATAGGAATTATAGACTAATTCGATTAACTGATCTGTTTTCATTCTTACAACTCTTAAACCTGAGCTAGATAATGCAGCCGATACAGTATTCGTCCGCTCATCTAATTGCTTTTTATAAGCTACAAAGTTAGCTTCACGGTCGGAAATTTCTTTCGTCTTTCCAGAGCCAAACCACTTACTAAAGATACTTGTTGCCGCAGGATTGATACTGGTATCAAATGGCACAATCACATAAAAATTCTTATTCATTACATTAGCCGATTCAACTAACCTATCGATAAATTCGATGTACTCTTGTGTTTGCATCCGCATCAACTCGTTAGTCTGCTTAAGCATCATAACTTTTAGTTTGTCTGTATACTCTGCGATATCCATCTTCCGAGATTGCATTAAAATCTGGACATGAAATTCCAAAGAATTCACAAAACGTTGATAGCTATAAATTAAAGCATTTTGTTCTTCTTCACTCTTTAAATCAAAATTAGTACTAGACACAGCTAAAACAGCTCGTAAAGTACCATTATTCATTACGATTACGTCATCTCTAATTTCAGACAATTTCAAAAACTGTTGAGTAGGAGAGCCTATTTTCTTTTTTGTCTTTATTTCATCTGCCATAATTTATTTTTGGATTTCCCTGTTTTGTTTGATTCTATTTATTAGATCTAACTCTTCGGATTGTTGCTGCTGCAATATATAATTCAATTCTTTTATCTTAACTGCCGTTTCTTTAGCATTCTTGGGAGCAACTTTCTCTTCTACTATTTTTGGTGCCACTTGCTCAAATTCATCTCGCCCTTCCTTGTGATAAACATAAACTTTTGGACCAAACAAAAACTGAACAAAATTCCCAGCACTAGCATAGAGAGGTCGCCCATTTAATTTCCCAAATGTCAAAGCCAAAGCTGGAACTCCAGTGATACAACCCACTGCTATAGTAGCTGGAATGTTCTTACTCATAACGTAAATTACAAAAGTAAATACAGATGCGCCAAAAACGATTGCAAATTGCTTAAAAGTTAAGCCAGCAATAATTTTATCTTCAACGTCTGTAAATTGTGGGACTGGAAACTGCATAAAACTTACTTTACTATTATATCAAACTAAATTCGGTTAACTTTAAGAGAAAGTAACAAATCGGTGATAAACTCAAACTCTTCTTGAGATAAAGGTAATACCCCATTCACCCCGCCAGCCAATTTCTGTTTACCATACTCTAAATAGTCTTTATAAAGCGGGCTTTGCTCTATATTACTCAATACTTGAAAATAACCATACTGGCTCACAAACCCGAGCAGCTTCTGATAAAACTCCGATCGATACGATCCAGATAACACCGCTGAAGTAACTCCAGCTACATCATTGATGCTTTGAATGCTTAAACCAGAATCTTCATCCCTACCCATTGGCCTAACTCTTGAAGTAATGGGTTGCTTAGCTACCTCGACGCTGACATCGGACTGCGGCGGTTCAGGAACAGGGCTTGGCTTAGCTACAGGAGGTACCGGAGATGATCTTCGGTGAGACAGCTGATTAGGCATATTGCTAATATGAGGCATCGCCGTTGCCTTCGTACTCATCAATGGCAAACTAGAACCAGATGGTTTTGGTGGAAGAGGTCCAGAGGATTGCATTGGTCTAAGTCCCTCTGTATTTGATCTCTGAACAGGAATAGGTGTTGATGGTCTTGCCACCGGAGGGGGCACAACTGGACGAGAAACTTGAGGAGGGCTCACAGGTTGTGGTTTAACAAATTGAGGTGAAGTAGTTGTTGAGTTAGTAGTCGAGGGTTGAGGGGTTTTTAAAATCTCTTCCAATTCTGCAATCTGCTTATCATTCATCAAGGATGTTAAAGCCAACCAATCTTGTTTTTCTTGAGAGGTTAGAATGCTGGAGGTTTGTACCAACTGTTTAATTTGTAAAAGTCTTGCTTGGTCTATCATTTATTTCTTTTTGCGTTGTTTTAAGTCTTCTAATTTTGCTTGAATCTCTTCTTCTTGTTTTGACTTAATCGTTTCATCTATATCGACATTGGTTCCTTGATCGAAAACCAGACCACGCCTTGGTTGGGCTTTCAAATCCAAATCTTTTGCTAACGGAATCTTGAAATCAGAAACCGTTCGCTCTTGCTTCTGAGGAACTATTGGGGGTAAAGGCCCTTCAGCAACAGAAGTCACATCTTCTTCATCTATTCCCGAAAAAGCCATATTTATATCTAATTCAGAAATTTGCTCTGGGACATCTTTAGGATCTACAACCTCTGGCAACATTTCCCACATCAAGACATTTCTATCACAAAAATTGTACAACTTAAATATGGATTGAAGTATGAACTTCTGATATGGATCTAAATTTTTTACATTTTCACCATCATTAAAATATTTAACTAGACCTAAAGCATCGCTACCCAAACCTTTTGATGAGGCAAAAGATAGATAATCACTTAGCCAACTAGAAATAACAGGCGCGCCCTTTTTAGAAGAAACAACAATTTCTTTTCCTCCCACCGGTTCATTATTGGTGCTGATTATATTTTTAACCTGTTTACATAACTCGACCTCATCCGGAATGAAATTATACTGTGCCAAATACTCCTCAAACTGCTCAGCTAAATCAAACCCTTCTATCTCATAAGCGAGTAGTAAAGATTGCTTCATTAAGCTAGCAAGTTGTGTCGCGGATAAGCTATTCATTCTAATATAGCTTAACTGAATCTTTAACTCATTAGTTAAGGGTTGTCCTGTTTCATCTACTCCAGCAGTCAACACCTTGATCGCTAAGTACTGATCCTTTGTATTAAGAATATCTTGCAGCTTTATAATTTGATTTTGAGCGCTCATATTTTACCTCTTGCTTTGCCTAAGGAAGCGACAACGTCACCACCTAAACCTGTTAACGCACCAGCAGCATGCTTCTTTAATATTTCTGCAGCTGTGTAAGAACTCATCCTACTCTCCAGCTGTGCCAAAGCTTTTTTGTTACCTGAAAGCTTTTTAAGTTCTTCGACCTCGCCAGAAATGAATTCATTGTCACCACTTTCATTTTCGTAAAAGATTTCGTTTGGCTTCTTTTCCCAAACTTTTTTCTTTCCAGCGGTTTTAGATAACTTCTCCATCTGTTCTGAGCGGGAATTCCAATTCACCACACCCTGTGAATTAATATTTGTAGCTTTACCTAATGCCCGATTACCATTTTGCATATTTAAATTGGACAACTCGCTTGCCATTTGATTCCTGACAACAACTGGGACTCTACCAAATTTATCCGACATGAATTTTTTAAACCCATCGATATTATTCTTAAACCCATGCTCCGAAAGTAGATCTTTAAATCCTCCTTCTTTCGCGATTTTCTTGGCAATTGCCGAAGCTTGAGCTAGATTATTATTTTTCATGGCATTGTTAAACGCAGCTCTTAATGAGTCGACATCATCAACGCCTTCAAACTTTTTACCTTCTTCATGCTCACTCGCAAGTCTATCTGTTTGCTGTTGCTGACTTGCTGGGAATTGACGTTCTGCAACAATTTTCTCCATCCCAGCAAGTACTGTTGCTCGATCATTCGCATCCCACTTACTAACACCTAAATCAGTCCTTAAGTTATCATCCGCTGTTAGATCGCCTTGTAACTTGTCTATATCTGCTTGGATTACCTCAGCGTTAATCTCTAGAGCCTTATCCGCTTCCAGTACTGATGGCATAACCACAGCAGTAGACGGGACTGCCGTCGCCGGTAAAGCCTTAAGTATATTATCAATATTTTCTTTCGAAGTTTCGAGTGGGTTTCTTCGCGACTCATAGCCAGCCCGAATACTATCTATTTCAGTCTGTAGTTCTGTACCCCTTTGATTATTACCAGCTGCCAAAGCCTTAGCTCTTTGTTCATTCAACGGTGCTAGTTCTGTTTCTTCTGCCTTGTTTAATTCGTTAATATCCTCACCTAGACGTTTTTGATACACTTCTGCTTGTGCTTTGGTAATCTGATCACTGCCCAATCTTCGATAACTCGCGATGTCCGATAAGTCTGTCCTGCCTTGAGAAATTTTATCGCCGTTCTGAATCCTTTCATCATCTGTTAACAGGCCTGCAAATCTATCTGACCTCCTCTGGACAGCTTTTGCACTATTACCTGTTAATTTCCAGGCTAACATTTTTGCTGCCTGTACCTTATTTAGACCAGCCTGCTTGGCATAATCATCAAGTGGCTTTCTGGCTTTTTCTAAACGCTCCATTTGTGCTTTCTTTGGCTCAGACCACAAGCGATCCTTCAATTTCTTACCCGTAATCATTGGTTGAGCGAGGGCAGACACACCAGCCGCCAATCGTGGATTATTCTCTTTTAGTCTATTAGATATCGAGTCTGCTGCATTATCTTTAGCCCACATTCCAAGAGCTTTTGGACCTTTCCTAGTTGTCCAGTCCATACCCTTCTTAGCAAAGTCAACTACTTGTTTCGCGCCAGCGCCACCAAATGAAAGAGCAAACTTCATACCAATAAACAAGAACAACAAAACAATGAAATGAGAAATCACTGTTAATGCAAACTCGGTTAACTCTCCTGCGAACGTACCTGTAGATTTAATCACATCTCCCATTCTTCCAGAGAAAGTAACTGCTACAAGAGCTGTAATATTTAAAAAGAAGGCAAGAATAGGTACTGTGAATGCATACTTCAAAAAGTGACTCCACCACTGATTAGCATAAGTTCTTGTTTCTGGCAGGATCCTTCCAACATAAGCCAGAGGCGACAGCATATACAATACCCACAGAGCTACCAGCCGAATAAACATAAAAGCGATTAAAGCAACGAATGACCAAAACGCAGCCCCTGCAAGCACCCACAAAGCGATCGGTTTGAATAAATCACTGGCACTACCATCCACAGTAAAGGTATTCCCACTATCAGTTACACTATACTCGCCACTCCTAAAAGTTTTGATTGGATCTACCATTAACTTTTGCCCAAGAGCTTCTACAACTTTACTCTTAGCGGGTAAAAATTGAGACTGAACTGTGTCTGCGATACCAACAATACCTTGACCAATCACCAAACTAAAGTTAACTAACAATGCCATTAACACTAAAGTGACAATAAACCCACGAGACTTTGAAGCATCTTCTTGCTGGAATAGAATTCTAAGTCCCATAACCAGCAGAGCGATAATGAAAGCAATATTGGAAATATTTCTAATAATAACCCAGCCTGGATAAATTACATTTACAAACTCGTCTCTGTATGGCTGAATTTTTAACAGTGCGTTCAATACAGGAACCAAAATGTACGCAAAAATATAGTACATTATGGACGTCATCAATAGAATTATGTACGCGATTACTTTTCGAAGAAAAGCAAATAGATTACTTGCAATTCCACCGTCTTGAAGCTCTGAACTCTTGGCCTCTGCTGTGACAGTATCCGCAAATCCATATTTCGCAAAGTTTGGATCAGAGTCACACTTACTCTTTTGATCTTCTGGAACATCCGCCTTACAAGCTGTTTTAATCTCGTCTAGAGTACGATAAACCTCAACAGTAAACTTAGCTTCGCTATTATATAAAACATATACATTGGTATTTTGACCAATCCCTACTTTTGCAGAAAAACCTTTTATAAAAGCAACAACCTTAAACTCATTAGTAGCGATGGGTTTACCTGCTTCAGCTTTATCATTCCTATTACGAAGCCAAGCAGAACTATTTAAGACAGGGCTAAACTGATCTGGTAAGGGTTTTTCCGTACCGTTACCGTTAGTCAAACCTTTATCTGATTCAAAAAATGCTTTCGAACAATCGGTACTAAAATAGGCTGGGGCGCAAGACTCTAAATTTTTAACCGGAGTATCAGCATAATTAAACCCTAAATTTGAACCCTTATATGCAGGTTCTAAATCATAATTGAACCAAGAATTATCCTTTTTTGGTAATGTAAAAGTATCGTTGACAGTCAATTGCAAAGCAGGATCTTCGGATGTCCACTTCATGTAGATCGGATCCGGTCCATTATTCCCGCTAAAGGTCATGGAGTTATCTGAAAGCAATACTCTGTATTTTGAACGCAAACCTTTTCCCGCACTGTTTGCAGTTACAGTCATCCCAATTTTTGTATAATCAACCCCCGTCTTAGCACCGGTACCAACAGGCCCCCCTGCTGTTACGCCATCGGGTAGTGGTGGAAGTTGAGTTGGCTGGTCACCCTGTATAGCTTGATCACTATAAGAAATGCCAAGAATTCCCGGGAACTTATAGGAAGTCCAAGATTGTCCGTAATATACATATACAGAAGTGTTAATCAAACAAGGCTGCTTATCACAAACTGTTGAATTTGAAGTGGGAGCATTAGGGAAAAACGACTTCACTGTAGCAGGAACCCTTGCCGCATAGCCATACTCAGTGATTTTAGTCTTATCTGATGAATCTGCCACAGTATAAAACTGGGCTGGAACTTCCAGTGGTTTATCAGATTTTACAGTCCTTGTTACTACGTCACCCCTTGCTGATAAAGTCTGTATAGTTGCATAAGCGTAAATATAAAAATTATGCTTTTGTTTGTTATCTTTACAATACTTTGCAAGCTCTAATGTATAAGAGTCTTTTATATCAAAAGCAACAGCAAACTGAATATTAAACTGTTCATTCCAATTCAATTTCTTTCTGTCAGAGATAGGTCCAGTGGGAATGGATTTCCAACCGCTACTATCTAATTCACAAGAAGAAACAGCAGCATTAACCGTAGGGGTAATGGCAAAAACAGGCATAAACAAAGAAGCTATGATAACACTTAACAGTGCTACCATGCTTCTTTTCTTCAAATTTTGAGTCAGAAATTTAAATAATTTTGATATTGGTTTCAAAGCCACAATCGTGAAAATAATGAGCTATTTTTCTCTCAATCTTTAAAATAATTATACCACACCGACCCAAATTTTCCCAAATAATTTTAAAAGGCAATCCCGTGACAGGATTGCCTTCAAAATTCTTGCTATTGAGCCAGACAGTCTTGGATTCCGATAGACGAATCTAGACCGAATATACATTCTGTGATCGTACTTATGGATTCAGTGGCCTTCTGTCTACCAAGGTTTGTATAATTTTGTGCTTGTGTCTGTGTAGTATTGTACTGACTATCACACTGACTCACACTATCAGCGAATACATCTCCTTCTTGAGGTGAACTTGTTTGTGATGGAGAAATAATTGGAGGTGAAGTTGTGGCTTGCTTATTTGTGATACACCCCAAATAACTTTGTGGTTGGTATGTTGTTGAAGGATTAGTTCCTCCTCCAGTGTCTGTTCCTGGATCTAATACATCAGATAATCCCGGTACTGCAGATAAATTGTCTATCGAAACATTTAGCACCCGACCCGGCCTTCCTTGGCCATCCCATACTCCAGATAATCTAGAAACCTCTGTGAACAAATCATTGCATTCTGGATTAGATGGAGTAGAAGAACAATACTCCACACAACTCTTCGCATCACTACAACCCGCTGGTGCATTACCAGCGTAAATTAAATTATTCAAGCTGCCGATAATATTATTTTCCAAACCACTGATCGCACCGACTCCATAGTTAAACGATTTATCCTTACTTACATCTTGAGCTCCAAGAACTCTAGAACCTTGCTCTAAGCCAAGTGCCAAAACAGCACATTCTTGTTCGGAAGATTTTTGATCACACAGCTCTGCGCAACTGTTCAACCCATCACAGGTTGCAAAATAACCTGCTTGTAAATAACTAGAAAAAGTTAGGGTCTTTTTTAATTGCTCCGCTGTCATACTTCCGTTACGGAAACTAACTAGTGCGCAAATTTCTAAGTTGTTTGAATCTTCACAAAATTCAAAACAAGATTTTTGATCCATACAATTTCCAAGTTGTGCAATCGGATAAACAAAACCTCGAGGAAAAAATGGAATACTCACATTCTGCCCAAGAACATTACCTGAAGATTTAGAAAGAGTTGGTGAGCTCAACTGTTGGCTAATACGCTGGGTTAGTTCTAATTTTGTTGTCGCCGCAGTTGCAAAATTCTGTGACACTAAGAAAAGACCTAGCAGCATTACAGCTACCAGAGTATATGAATAAAGATACTTTTTAATTTGCGAATGGGTTAACATAAATATCTTTTAAAGGGTTAGCTTGAGTGCTACTTTCAGACTCACCTAGCACCTCGCCAGCAGACGGTAATTCTGCAGGATTCTCTGTTGGAGCTGAGCTTAAATCGATGTTTGTTGGTTTTGGTAATTCTGCTGAAAAAATTCCACCCCTAACAAATAAGGCATAATATACTCCAAAGACCAGTAAAACTACCCCTATTAATAAAGCTATATTTTTTAAGTTAAAAGTCATTACTAGAATCCTCCCCCATAGTAACCTCTCGGTGAGTTATATGGTATTACCCTAAGTGTTGTAGTCGCACCGTTTACAGCAGGGGATGGACTAGGCGCAGAATGCTGAGCAGTATTAACTGTTATATTGCTATTAGTAATTGGAATTGTTCCACTCGTTGGATTGGTCTTCTTTGGCGGTGTTTTTAAAGCTTGGCTAAATATTGTCTCTAAGAACGATTTACCTGTTTCGGTTAACACAGAAGGGGTTTTACTTGGATTCAAAATAATTCCACCAAGTACCTTGCTCATAAGGTTTTCTGCATTCTTTGAAGCTTGTTGTGGATTGTCTTGGTTGTAACGAATTTGCTCGCCAACCATTTCTTGTGTAATTCCTTCGATGACACCCTTAGATAAACTTCCTGCATCATTAATTGAACTACACTGCTCTGTAATACCACCATCAACTTTCGTAACGACATCTTTCATATTGTCTATCGCAGCCTTTGTTTCATTAACTGCTGGAATATATTCTGAATGAGCCATCTCGTGCTGTGCTTCGTACTGTTTTTGAGTCTGAGAAGCTTCTAAATATTTTTTGGCTGCTTCGTATGCATCAGTAATTTTTTGCTTATCGGCTTCTTCGACTGGTTTACAAGTTCGTGTGCTTAAGAATCCTGCACCATTATTCACTTCTAATTTTGCAGATTCACGGCTAGCAGCCATTAGTTTTCCAAACTCTTCTTGGTACTGACTAAATACAATAGAAGAGTCGCACTCATTAGACATAACTCCACTTATTTTTCTGAAGACTCTTTCGTCATTCCAGTTTTCTAGCTCATACATCTGATAACATTTATCATAGAGCTCGGTTTCCACTAATGCCTTAGCTGTATCCAATGCTTGCTTTTTTGCGGTTTCGTCTGTAGCAAGCTCTGCGTTCAAGAATGAAGTCATAATTAGTTGCTTTTGCTTGTTCCCATCATAATTCTTTTTAATCATTGCCGGTGCATAGACTTGCTTTGCAAGCGCATCTACAATTTTTTCATAATTCTGAACAGTGAGTTTTGGTTTCACTTCATTTATTGCTTCGGTTGTCTTTTGTTCTGTAACATCTACAGCAACTGATGCCGCGATAGCTTTAAAAATATCTTGCTTAGCTTTATTTAACTGTTGTTCCAAACTTGCAACATGCCCATTGATAGCACTCATTCTTGGTTCTATTTCAGCCAAAGTATCTACATATGCTTCTTTTAATTGTTCGTTCCAAGCCGCAATCACTAAAGTCTGTTTTAATGTCTGCTGAACTGTCTTGTAGCAAACTTGGCGATATTTAAGAATTCCCAATTTCTTTGTGATATACAATGTTAAATTAGCTTTGGTTTGATCGCCTAATGTTAACAAACTAGTGGAAAGTTTTTCATTGTTGGTAGCTCTTGGAGCTTTGGTTGGAATTTGATTTGCCGCTTCGTGAATAATAGTTTGGTTACTTGCAACAGTCGTTGAATCCCCTGCTACATCGCTATTACCAGAGCCTCCCCCTGTATTGCCACTGCCATTATCGTACCCATCTGGAACATTATAGTTATCTGGAATTACAAGTCTATCATCTAACTCTTCAATGTTTACTCCATCCGAGCCATTGTTGCTTGTTAAATCATTAAGAGTACTAATAGCCGATAAGTCACCTCCGAGAACATCACAAGTCGACGTAGCTATTCCTAAACCTCGTCTTACTGGACCATACTGAACAGGTAAGCCTTCAACAAATTGTTTTACAGTTTGCAATGATGCCTGCACAGTGTTCATCGCTGAATCAATTCCAAGCAACGCACCCTGAATTGCGTGACCAACAACCTGAATCCCTGCATTGAGCCAATCAAACCCCCACAACGCATCACTGTTCTTTGGTTGAAAAACTACAGTAGCGCTTAGGACTAAACAGATTGCAATAATTATTTTTTTAAATCTAAATAATTTCATAAGTCGTAATTATACTTACGAATCAAATCCATACGTTCCGATTCCATTGCATTTGTAATTTCAAAAAATAAAACTCCAGCCGCTGCGCGGTCCTTAGAGCTTTGATTATGAGCGATGGTATCCAGCATGTTTAAAACTACACCGTACTGCATCAATTTTAATCTGTGAAATCGAACAAGAGGTTTTGGAACAGCAAGTGTTTTTAATTCACTAACAATTCTTTCGGCAACTGGAATAGCTTCAGCTGCTGCAGTAGAATCTTTGGTGCTTAACACACTCAGAACAATTACCGATCCATAGTAGTCTTCAATCAAAGTGGATTGATCTACATATGACTCGATTGAAAACTCATCTACATCTACTGCGTTAACAGGAATAGTTTGTAAATTGTCGTCGCTTAAAATATGGCTTATACTTTGTTCAGCCTCTGTAGATAAACCTAGAACCGAACCCTCTGAAAAGGCAGGATCGATTAAAGCAGATAGATTATTTTTTTCTTCAACTAAATTATCAATTCCAGTGGAAGAGACTGGTGGTAAGTTTACCTCATCTATCGATTTCACTTCTGTTGTATCGTTCGCTTGAAGAAACTTAAGTCCGGTTAAGTTACCAAGTAATAAAGGTTCCCTTGCAAAAGTAAGTCCAATTGTGACGATAACAAAAAATCCAATAAGTCCATAATGACCTAAAGTAAATCCGAGCGATTCAAACTTCCCAAATAGTTTTTGTTTCATTTTCTAGATCTGCTATCATCGCAAATCTTCCTAAAACATAATGTTTGAGGAAGATTTTAGAAAAAATTAAATTGTTTTTTGATTTTTGTTTCGAAAACTCTTAACTTGTACTATAATTATAGCAGAAATTAAGAAAATTTGCAAGTCATGAAACGTTCATTCATTGCCATTCTAATTTTAGTTCCCCTACTGCTTTTTGTTAGCTGTGTTTCGTTAAAAAACAGTGGCAATTACGATCATACTATTTCAGTAGATGGTAAAAACTTATTAGTTGAAATTGTAAACACCGACGATAGCAGGAGCAAAGGACTATCTGGGAGATCTAGTCTCACAGAAGAACAAGGCATGTTGTTTGATTTCACAAATTCTGAATTCCGTAGGCCAGGGTTTTGGATGAAAGATATGAAATTTGACATAGACATCATTTGGATTAACAATAATGAAATTGTTGGCATCACAGATAATGTTCCCGCAACCTATAACAATGTTAACCTACCGTCGTACTACCCACCATCGGACATAACTCATGTACTGGAAGTAAATTCTGGTTGGGCAGAAAGAAACAATGTGAATGTTGGTGACAAAGTTAACTTCTGAATAAAAGAGAGTCTAACCAAGACTCTCTTTAAATTATTTTATTTTACTGCAAAGGTCTAGCCAGTTATCGATTGTAAGCTCTTGTGGTCTTGCCGTGGCATCTAAACCAATTTCCTGCAAAACATTTTCTACTTGCGATTTAGGCAATCCTAAATTTTTTGTTAAGGTATTATGAATCTGTTTTCGCTTTCCAGAAAAGCAAGCTTTCAAAATCCTAAACAATTTTTTTTCATCGTCAACCTTGTACTTTTGTTTTGTGTGCAACTTAATCTGAATTACTGCACTATCAACTTTGGGTGCTGGATAAAATTTTTCTGCTCTAACAATTTCTATTAACTGAGGATCAGCAAAAAGTTGGACCGAGATCGCAAGCAAGTTTAGGTTACCAGGTTTCGCGACAATATTTTGAGCTACCTCTTTTTGCATCAACAATGTCATGCTGATCGGCTTACGATTGGTCTGGATAAACTTCTGTACTAATTTGCCGGTCGCGTAATATGGAATGTTAGCGACAACTTTATAATCCCCTGCTGGTAGTTCTTTATCTAAATCCACTTCTAGAGCATCATTTAAAATGTAACTAAAATTTTTGTACTTCTTTTTTAATGAGTTAAGAACAGGTACGAATTGAGGGTCTTTTTCAATTGCAATCACTTGCTTAGAACTTTCCAATAAAAACTTTGTAAGATTACCAATCCCAGGCCCAACCTCTAGTACCAAATCGGTTTTGGAAATACCTGCTGAAGCAACCATATCTTGCAAAACAATTTCATCCAACAAAAAATTCTGTCCATACGTTTTGTTTGGACTTAAACCATAATCTCCAAGTAGTTGTTTTAGTGTTTCGATGGTCATAAATACATACTTATCAATATCATACTAAAGTTTTACTCAAATGGCTCGTAAGTATTTTCGTCTGTCTCTACAAAACTATCTAAATTCCCATTCAGCTTAATATGTTCTTTGGGGAGTGCATGCAATATTCTGGATGGTGAATTTGCCTGAAAACTACCATACATCTGTCTTTGCTTGGCATAAACCAAAAATAACTGCTTTCGAGCTCTCGTAAGTCCTACATAAGCTAGTCGGATTTCTTCTGCTAATTCTGAAGGGTCCAGCAGACTATTTGAATGGGGTAAAATACCTTCTTCCAAACCAACGAAAAAAACAGTATCAAATTCTAACCCTTTAGCAGCGTGAAGGGTCATAAGGGTTACCGAATTTGGTTCAGAATTTTTATCTAAATCGGTGATCAGAGCCACTTCTTCTAAAAATTCCTGTAAACCTTCCTGCCAAGCAAGGTGATCGAACTTTGAAGTCACGTTAAACAACTCTCTAATATTTTCTATTCTAACCTCGCCCTGCTCTGTGCCATCCCTAAAGTAATCTTCAATACCAGCCAATTTAACCAGCACCTTCAGTAGTTCACTAAGAGTGGTTTCTTGAGGAATAATTTTGGCTTTGTGCAAAATTGAATAAAAACTGTGCAAGCCTGTAGTTTGCTTCGGTGGTAAATTAATTTTTGTGATGGCACTAACTGCAGATGCAAAATCTTGTGGTTTATCTTGAGATAAAATAAATTGACGAATCACTTCGAGTGATTTTTCTCCAATCCCACGCGGTGGTAAATTAACAACACGACGCAAGGACACGAAATCAAAAGGATTAACTAATAACCGAAGCCAAGCTAAAACGTCTTTAATTTCCCTTCTTTCGTAATATTTAACCCCAC
Source organism: uncultured Candidatus Saccharibacteria bacterium (assembly GCA_964536745.1). Classification (GTDB taxonomy): domain Bacteria; phylum Patescibacteriota; class Doudnabacteria; order UBA920; family UBA920; genus UBA920. The sequence continues at coordinate 107,063 of CAZHYL010000001.1, forward strand.
CAATAATTTGATAAGGGATACCTGCTTCTATAAATACTTCTTCTAACTCACGAGATTGAGCGTGTGTTCTATAGAGTACAGCGATTTGCTGAAGATCTCCATGGCCCTTAGGTAACTGTGGTACGAAGCCCATACGGAATTGACTTCTGCCAAATCTGGAACTATTTTTCTGTTTCGCTAAGAACTTATCTAATATAGAATACTCAACAGACTGCTCTTCTTCTTCATATTCTAACTCTTCTTCATAATCATCACCCGAGGCTATTCTCACGATTTGCTTAGCTACGAAAACAGCTTCAGCGTGCCCATCATATACTTCCTCTATTATTACTTTATCGCCGTTAGGATTATCGGTCCATAAAGTTTTAGGTTTTTGGTCTTTATTCAACTCAATTACCTTTTGTGCTGCTGCTAAAATATTCTTAGTGGAACGATAATTTTGCTCTAGCTTGATAACTTGAGCATTCGGAAAATCTTTTTCAAAATTTAAAATGTTTGCAATATTGCTACCCCTAAAACCATAAATACTTTGGGCATCATCACCTACGACAAACAAGTTACCCTTTGCAGATAACAAATGCAAGAACATGTACTGTGCCTGATTTGTATCTTGATACTCATCTACTAATACATACTGCCAAAGCTCGCGAAACTTCCTAAGGACTTCAGGAAAACTTTGGAATAACAAAATAGGAAGCATAAGCAAGTCGTCGAAATCCAAACTGTTTTGCTTAAAAAGAAAATCTTGATACTTAACATAAACCTGTTGAACTATTTCAGACAAATATCCATCAAGCCCAACTTCCATCTGCTTTGGAGTCTGTAATAAATTCTTCGCACCAGAAATATACGCCCTAAATAAAGGCGCCCCGTACTGTTTAGGAACATCTAAATCTTTAAGTATATCTTTTAGTATCTTTAACTGATCATCGCTATCCAAAATTACAAAACTTGGATCGTACCCAAGCTTGCCGATATGTTTTCGCAAAATCCTTGCACCTATTGAATGGAAGGTTCCCAAAGTCGGCTGGGAAGTTAACTTCGGACCAGATGATCCTTTTAATAGAGTATTGATTCTGCTTTGCATTTCTTTAGCAGCCTTGTTAGTAAAAGTCACAGCTAGGATTTGGCTGGGAGAAAAGAGACCCTGCTCTATTAAGTAAGCAATCCTATAAGTTAATACCCTAGTTTTTCCACTACCTGCACCTGCCAAAACCAAAACCGGCCCCAGAGGGGCGGTGACTGCTTCTGCTTGTGGTTTGTTGAGAATTGAGAGATTCATCCAGAGGTATTATATCATCCTAATCGATTGGAAAGTTAATCTTATTGGGCCGCCTAATAATAGTAGAATAATGCTAAATTTTCCCTTATTTAAGCGCATTGTGGAAAAAAATCGGCTTAGAGTAGGGCTGAATTCCGACTAATCCCCAGTTCGACTTGTCTAAGAAATATTGCCTTGTTAAGATAGATAAGTAATTGCTGGTGTGGTAAGTAACTACAGTTAATTTCCGCATAAATAAGCAAGTTTTTTTATTCAATAATCCGAATTTATGGTAGCGATGGAGGGCTAAACTAATCTCTTGTAGTCTAGTCGCTGATCATTCTAACGGTCTAAATGCCAAATTGATACTAATACCCAAATTTTTGGGTTAGTTGGCTGAAAGTAATTTATACCCGCTTCACAATTGTCACAATTTTTGAAGAAAAAACTAAAGCGCTACTGGCTTATTAGTCAGTACTTGTTTAATAAAGTAAAACACTCATTAGTGAGCCGATACCCTCGCCTCTCTAAGCTTTATACAGACCATTTTCCTTCTGTACAGATTGGCCAGAAAATGGATGTCTGGGATTATAGTATTAATTTTTCCAGCGAGATCCTCGTTGGTCTTATTGTGATTATTGCTGCAATTAGCAATATCATTATATTTAATCCACTCAAAGCTGATTATAACCATACAGATAAAAGCCTAGCTGCAGAGTTATTAGGTAATCATCCTAATCTAAATGAACAGCTTGCTCTTAAACAAAACACTATTAGCACGAAGGTTGTTAGTGAATCTTTATTCTCGCAGGCTAGTGCTAACAATAGTGATTTGTTAAGCACAGGTTCTGGTATGGTACTTGGTGCAACAGATGAAATCCAAATAGATGACAGTGGTATTACAAAACCAAATCCAGATAGTATCCAAAGCTTAGCAGCAAGACAAGTACAAATCTACGAAACCCAACCATTTGATACTGTGTACACAGTTGCCGAAAAATTTAAGCTTTCTACTAAAACAATTCGCGAAACAAACAGCTTACCAAACAATGCCCTTCTTGCAGGGTGGCAGTTAATTATTCCACCGGTTGATGGAATCGTAATTCAAGTTACTAACCCAAACCTTACCTTAACAGACGTAGCTGGAGCATACTCCGCAGACATTAATGCTATCGTTGCAAAGAATGGTTTGGAAGATGCAGAAGATATGGTAGATGTTGGTGGTTATTTAGTTATCCCTGGTGGCAGATTACCTGCTCCAAAGGTAGTTGAAAATACTAGCCCAACCACATCAAAAAAGTTTTCACCTTCAATTCCAAAAGCATCTTCTATCGCAGGTAACCACAAATTTGCTCCTGGCTACTGCACAGACTACGTAGCTAGAAAAGTTCCAGGAATCACTTGGGGTGGTAACGCAAACCGTTGGATTGCTAACTCCAAAGCACATGGTGCAACTGTTGACCGTAACCCTGTTGCTGGTGCTATCCTTGTAACCAGTGAAAACCGTCGCTACGGACACGTTGCTTATATCGAAAGCGTAAAAGGTAGCGAAGTTACTATCAGTGAATGGAACTACGAAGGACTATATATTAAATCTGTTAGAACTCTAGATATCTCGGACAAACGAATTCAAGGTGTCATCCATCCATAACTCATACTAAAACTCTGATCTAAAAACCCCCTACTGGGGGTTTTATTTTATGATAAATATCTTATTGAGCTTTTACTCTACCAGCAGATGAACCGCTAGAAATGTTTGTAGTAGAAAGGTCGTCTAAATCTAAACCGACATTTTCTGATGTATAATCATCAACTGCTTGGAAAGTTATACCCTTAAATAATGTGATCCCCTGTCCGACCTGAGAGCTTGAAGGCGTAAACCTAACAATAAATTCCAAGTATCGTTCTGGCTTATGTACGCCAGCATGAGCTACCAATTGACCAACATCCCAAATTAACTTCCCTGTACTAGAGTCATACTTTACTAAATTTCTTTCAGTCGCCGTGATACTTCCGGAATCTAATGTTAATCCAATTGGAACAAACCCGATTAACTGTCCATTGCGATAATCATTACTACTGTTATCGATTGCGATTTTCACTCTAAATCCGCTTTGAGCCCCAACCACTGGGGGTAACTGGCCATCTACATGAGAAACATTGCCCACTAGCTGTGAAGGACTGGAGATTTTTAATTCCATTTCTGGCCCAGAAATTAAATTTACATTCTGGTTAGACTTGATCTTCGGTCTCACAATAATGTGTAAGTTCTTCTCGTCCAAACTCGTTGCAGGTCGGGAAATTTGGAACTGCACTTTTACAGTACCTCCATCATTTGGGTTTAAATTTTCCAACAAACCCAATGATGAAGCGTTCCAAGTAATAGTTTGGTCTTGAACATAACCTGATTCTGTTTTTATAGAACCTGGAACAATACTGCCACCTTCAATTTGAGCAACGACTTGCACTCCTGTATTTACAACTTGAGTATTATTACGGAACTGTAATTCTACATTCACTGTATCACCAGGTTCAACAATCCCATCTGCGCTTGAACTGGTGAATTTTCCAGAAACACTTAATGGTTGTGAGGATATAGAAGTGGTGAAATTAGCACTAGATTGAGTAAAGAACTCGCCATTATCATCTGGTACTTGGAACTCCGCTGTAAAATTAAACCCTTGGTTAATTTGCGCGCTGCGGAACGATCCTTCAAAAACAATTTTACCGTTGCTATTTGCTTTCAAAGTGCCAATATTCCAAGTGTTGTTAGAAATGGATGTAGAAGGACTACTGGAAGCAAACTCAAAACCATCTGGATATGATACTTTTAGACGGGCGCTGTCTATGTCGCGCTTTGAACTATTTCTATAGAACAATTCATACTTGACCACTTCGGCAGTATTCGCCTTCTCTGGACCAGACAAATCCAAAACTACATCTGTTGCGACCAAGCGAACCTTAGAAGAAGCCTCCGCAGTAAATGGTGAGTTGAAATTATCAAAACGATATCGCAATCTAGCTACTAATTTTTTACTATCATTAACACTTCCCTGGGCTAAAACTTTCACAATAACAACTGCATTTTGTCCTGTATTCAAATCTGGGATTTCATAACTAGTGCCAGAAAGGTTTTCAGATTTAGGGGAACTTGAAACATAGCTTACCCCATCGTCATAAATTAACTCCAGATTCATATCCACCAACTTAACAGGGTCCTCATTCTGGACTTTGATCTTATAGATTACCTCTCCGCCAGACTGAGCTGTTTCAGGGGCGTCTATTGTTAGTTCAACCTTAGCTTTTTCGGTCCGCTCTTCTTGCTGAGGCCAAAACGCAAAAACAGCCAAACTGGCTATTATAATAAAACCTAAAACGATAGCGGCTACATACCACTTATTCTCTACCAAAAAAGATTTTATTCTAGACCAACGGCTTTCTTGGATAATTGAATTTTCCGGTGGAAATTGTTTAGGGTCATCTGGGCCCTGTACCGGTTGAGGTGTAAAATCTGCCATTTATATAATTATAACACGAAGCTACGAATGCACGGTACTTATAAAATATTGTGCGGATTTTAAATCTCTCTCTAATTGATACTCAGTAAACGTTGAAAGGACCTCCAACAATTCCTTCGCCGACCTAAAATTAAAATTGGCGAAATCAGTAATAAAATCTTCCTTAAACATCTGCTTATATAACTCATGGGCTAGATTCGAGACTGGACGATCGTTTAAAGAGTTTTGTTTAGAAAGAAACTTACCGGTATCCATAGCAAAGAAGATCTGCTTGCCATCTTCTGCATCTGTCACTACAGACTCTGGAGAAAAACCCAAGGATTTTAAACTCTGAACAAAAAAGTTGACCACAATATAGAGAACACTATCGTCACCCTCGGTCGCAAGCTGGTCTAGAGACTTTTTATACAATGTATATAGCGAAGAATTCGGTTGTTGGTCTGGTAAGGACCGCAGGATTAATTCCTGAAGTACAGACAGAGCTTGAACTTTTTGCTGACTGTCTAGTAACTTAGCATATTCAGAAACTACTTCTGCCCCAATTAGTTTAGGCAGACCACCGTTACCCACTGATGTGATGTCAATTTCAAAATATGGCTGAAGTTTACCACTCAACTTACTTGTCATCCGTTTTGCAGATTTAGCTAAAAATCTTAGCTTACCTTCTTCAAAAGTAAAAAAGGTGAGGAGCAAATCAGCCTCACCTAAATCTTGGGTTTTAACAATAAATCCTGTTAACTTTTGCTCCTGAGACATATTACGGTTTAATGCTTGGCGTATAAATAGGATCTGGGTTACCTTGAAAAATATTTGGGTCTGCAACGTAAATTATGCCAGCCATAAAACCTACAATAAACAACACAATAGTTGCAGTTAGCCAAATATTTGCTCTGGCTTTAGCAACAATTGCAAAACTAGACATAAAATGGCTTTGAGTGAATTCGACCTGTTCATCTATCATTCGAGGCTTTGCCACTACCTCTTTGGCAGGAATATAAGAATTACGAACCATGTCTGGCGAGAAAAACTTAATAAGGTCTGATCTAGAAATAACCCCGACTAATTTATTAGTACTGTCTGTTACTGGGACCGGATTTACGCGGTCTTCCGCGAACATTCTTGAAACCTCTTCGATAGTAGTTTCTGGTCTAGCAAAAGGGATATTCTGATTCATAATATCCTGTGCCTTTGAGTTAACAATTTGCTCCACCACGTGCGGTAATTTACTCCCTGCACCCTGAACATAATCCATATTAGAGAGCATATGGATATAGGTTGGTAAGTATAAATGAGAATCCGCAGTAATAAAATCGCGCTCAGAAATTGTACCAAGCACTCTTCCCTCATCATTAACTACAGGGACACCTGTAAAATGATGGGAATGAAGTAATTCGGCTACTTCACTTACTAACGTATCTGGCTTCACAGTGACAACTTTAGTTGTCATTAAATCTTTAACTAACATATGTATATTATAGCAAAACCCCCGCGGTAGCGGGGGCAAAATACCAAGTTTGTATAATAAAATCTAAATCATAAACTACTTAACGATAGTTAGCGCTCCATCCTGATGAGCTTTGACATACAAACCCAAAATCTTCCCATTCAGCTACTACCCCTCTGCGGATAACACCATTACTATTAGTATATGAACAACTATGTCCTACTTTAGTTGATTCACCTCCACCACCTTGCACCATTGCACTGGACTTTTGCCCCGCATCTCTTAATGGCATATTTAATCCATAAGAATTAACGTACGCACCACCAATAATTACACCTAGCACAAAGGCTACTAACATAAACCCAATTAACTTATTTTTCTCCATATTTTTTTATTAATTATTTTTAAATTTATTTAGAATTTTGTTCGCAAAGCCAATTACACTCTAGCCCTGCCGAAGCAGAGTTAGCAACAGGTTGAACATGAGTATCTTCTAAGAAAGCCTGAATAACCTGCTTAGCTTCGGCTTCCGTTTTTACCTGAGCAACTGCTTTAGAGAATGCTTCTTGTTTTTTATGCAATTGTCTCTCTATTGTTTAACAATATATCTATATTATAGCCTAATTTCTCTGATGGTTGTGGATAAGTCGATCCCTAATCCTAAATCTCTACCAAACCGAGCCAAATCGCTTGACCTTCAATAGTAGTCTGCACTTCATAGTCAGCATCTACCTCTAAACTGGTCTTAATTTGATTGATAAATGTTTTCTTTCTATCAACCAAGTTTACCAAGCTATCTATTAAACCTTGGTCGGTAGTATTGTAATATAGGTCGACAATTTGCCCAACTTTAAGGCCACTCTTTTTTCTTAAATCTTGAATCGCGCGCTCGATATCACGGGCCACACCTTCTTGTTTCAACTCAGGTGTAAGCTGAGTATTCAAAGCAACCGACATTACCCCTTCGGATTTATCCACCCAACCACTTCGAGAAATAATCTCTGTGCTAGTAACCTTCTTTACATTTAACTCTTCTGCCAAAATTGCTTCCAAAGACTGATCCAAGCTAACATCTTCGCCAGAAAGTGAATACTGAATTTCTGCCAATGGCTGTCTAACCTTAATGTTATGCTCTTTACGCAACGATAAGCCAAGCTCTACTAATCCACGAAGCTGAACCATTTCATCTAGACTGCTCTGTCTAAAGTCACGTACCTCACTCCACTTTGCTAAATGCACGGAAGTCTCGCCAGTTAAATCTCGATAAATATGTTCAGACAAAAATGGCATAATTGGCGCCAGCATTTTGCTAATCTCCATCAATACGAAACCAAGCACTTCCAATGCAGTAGTTGCGTCACTATCGCCGGCTTTGATTCGGTCGCGACTGCGACGAACATACCAAGTAGATAAATCTGTAACCAGTTCCTGAAGCGCGCGGCCAGTTTTAACAGTGTTAAATTTATCCATTTGTTCCGTTACAAATTTATGAGTTTCGAACAAACGAGATAAAATCCACACATCTAAACTATGATTGGAGCTTGGTACAGTACCTGTCACCGATGACTTACTGTACATTCTGAAGAACTGCCAAGTATTCCAGAAAATTAAACTTAATTTTCTGTTAACCTCGGCTACACCGCTTTCCGAAAAACTTAAATCTTCACCACCAACAACCGGACTGGTTAATAAATAATAACGAATAGCATCCATGCCATAGCGTCCAATTACATCATATGGATCTGGGAAATTATTCTTCGACTTAGACATCTTGCTACCATCTTCTGCCAAAATTGTACCCGTGGTAACTACATTTCGAAACGGTTCTTTGTCGAATAAAATTGTCCCTAAAACATGCATCACATAAAACCAAGCACGGGTTTGGGGAATATATTCAGCTACAAAATGAGCTGGATAACGTTGTTTAAACAATTCTTCATTTTCAAATGGTGCATGCAGTTCTGCAAATGGCATGCTAGCAGATTCTACCCAACAATCCACAACTTCTGGAACACGATTCATTTTCCCGCCACAATTCTTACAATCCATAACCACCTTATCTATAAATGGCTTATGTAAATCTAACTTATCTAAATTTGCAGGATCGTAGTCGGGATAAACTTCAGAAAAATTATTACTTTGCGACTTTAGCTCTTCGACAGAACCAATACAAACCACATTATCGCAAGCCTCGCTTGTGCACTTCCAAAATGGTAGAGCAGTTGCCCAATAACGATTTCGAGAAATATTCCAGTCTGGTGCGTTTTCAATACCTTGCCCAAATCGGCCTTCCTTTAAATGCTCTGGGTACCAGTTGATATTCTGGTTAAGCTCTTTCATTCTTGGCTTAATTTTTTGAATATCAATAAACCAAGCAGGTAAAGCAGAGTAATACAAAGGAGTCCCACAGCGCCAACAATGTGGATAGCTGTGAGTAAAACTTAATACTTTATAAACCAAGCCCTTGGCTTGTAACTCATTTAATACGATTCGATCTGCATCTTTGAAGAATACCCCGCGCAAATTCTCTGGTGCAGCATCCATAAACTCACCTTTTGCATCAAGCATTTGCATTCGTGGCAAGTTGCGTTGCTTTGCAGCCTGATAATCTACTTCTCCATACATCGCTGCATTATGAACAATACCTGTGCCATCGGTCGTAGTAACGTAATCTTCAATATAAATTTTGAAGGCTGTATTATTTGGATTAGCGATTACACCATTGTATAAAGGTTCGTAGCTAATACCTTCAAGAGATCTTGCCGAAACTTCCAACTTAACTTCATACTCACCATCTAATACCTCCAGCCTATCCTTCGCCAAAACAAAGAAATTGCCCTGCTGTTCTACTATTACATATGTAATTTCTGGACCTATATTTAAAGCAGTGTTACCAGGTAAAGTCCAAGGGGTTGTGGTCCAGGCAAGAGCATAAGTTTTATCATTGGTCATGAAATCAACAATACGCTGACCACTGGTTAATTTAAACTTCGCAAACACTGAATCTTCAGTTACATCTTTATAGCTGTTATCCATTGCCACTTCAAAATTCGACAATGGGGTCTCACAACGGCTGCAATACATTAATACCTTGCTATCTTGGTAAATTAAACCTTTATCCCAAACTTGTTTTAACCCCCACCACACACTTTCCATGAAAGAGGTATCCATGGTTTTATAAGAATGTTCAAAATCCACCCATCGCGCCATGCGATTTACCATTTTGCCCCAATCGGCAACATAGGTTAAAACATTTTCTCTGCATGCTGCATTAAACTTATCTACCCCGATTTCTTCAATCTGTTTTTTTCCAGAGATACCTAACTTACCTTCAACAATATTCTCGATCGGCAGCCCATGGCAATCCCAGCCCCAAACACGGCGAACATAATTCCCCTTCATCGTTTGGTATCTGCCAACAGCGTCTTTTACCGTAGAACCTAAAATATGACCATAGTGTGGTGTTCCAGTTGCAAAAGGAGGACCATCATAAAAAATGAACGGTGAGCCGTCTTTGGTATGCTCGAGAGATTTTTCAAACATTTTCTGCTCGTTCCAGTAAGCTAGAGTTTCTAACTCGGTTTGATTAAAATCTGGTGCATTACTCTTTGGTTTTTCAGTATTTTCTTCTGTCATAGATAGTTAATATTACTACATTTGCTCTGGAGCTTCAATTCCGAGTAACCCCAAACCGTTCTTCAAAACTTGAGCTGTTCCTAAGATTAAACCAGCACGAAATTGTTGTTTTACAGAATCGGTTTCTTTTAAAATCGGAACAACTTCATAAAATGAATTGAACACCTGCGAAAGTTCGAATAAATAATTACAAATTAGGTTTGGAGAATAATTTTCGGAAGCAGTGCCAATAATTTCTGGAAATTGATTTAATTTTCGCAAAACCATAGTCTCTTGATCGTTTAATGTAACCCGCTCTGGAATGGAATTAGGTATTGCTAAATTTGCTTTTCTAAACACACCATTAATTCTTGCGTAAGTGTATTGCATATATGGGCCTGTATTTCCTTCAAAAGATAAGGCCTTATCCCAAGTGAATACAATATCACTTTTATAGTTATGAGAAAGATCGAAGTACTTTATCGCGGCTTGCATCACTTGTTTACTAACCACTGGCTTATTAGATAAATCCGGATTCTTCTCTTCAATAATTTGCAGAGCCTGGGTCTGGGCCTTTTGAATTAATTCGTTAGCTCCAATAATTGTTCCTTTGCGAGTACTCATAGCTCCTTCTGGCAAACTTAAGAATCCATAAGCAATATGTATGGCCTCATTTGGCATCTCTATATATCCAAGTAATTCTAAAATTTTGAAAGTCTGGTTTAAAGTATGACTCTGGCGGTTATCTACAACATATATTTGTTTAGCGAAGCCTTGTTGTTTTCTATATATATAGGTGGCAAGATCACGAAGTAAGTAGGTAGTACCACCATCACTTTTTACGACAATAGCTACACCTAAACCATAATCTTCTAAATTTACAATTTGTGCACCTTGAGATTCAACTAACAACTTCTTTTGCTTAAGTTCGTCTAGTACCGAAGGCATTTTGTCCGCAAAAAAACTTTCTGGCCAATCATTATCAGATTTTCTAACTCCAAGGTCATCGTAAATTACACTATACTCTTGCCAGCTCCAGTCTCGGAACTGTTGCCAAATCTTTTTTACTTCCTCATCGCCTTGTTCTAACTTTACAAACTCTTGTTTGCCCTCTTCTCTCAACTCTGGATTAGATTCAATTTCTGTGTTAATCCGAACATATAATTTATTTAATTCGGTGATTGGATCTTTTTCAATTACTGCTAAATCTCCCCATTTTTTATAAGCCAATAAAAGTAAACCAAACTGCGTTCCCCAATCTCCAAGATGAGTATCGCTCTCAACATTAAATCCTGTTGCATTTAAAATTTTAAAAAGACTATCACCAATAATTGCTGTTCGTAGGTGGCCTAAATGAAGAGGCTTAGCCATATTAGGTTGAAAATACTCTACTAATACTTTTGTACCATTACCTAAATCAGTTTTTCCAAAATCACTCTTCTCTTCTAAAATGTTTTCTAAATTTTTCAAAAGATAATCTTCAGATAACCAAATATTTATAAATCCTCCAACAGACTCTACTTTTGAAAAAGAGTTTTTTCTGTCTAACTCTGCGAGCTTAGTAGCCAAAAGTGTAGCTAGCTCTTGAGGATTCTTACTAGGAGCTTCATTAAATTTCTTGAACAAAACCATGGCAGCGTTGGTAGCGTAATCACCTAAACCTGCCTTGGGATACGACACGTCAAAAATACCACTACCTAATACGGTACTGGCTTCATCAGGAGAAATTGCGGTAACCGCCTCTCTAATTAGCTCTGAAATATAAGCTTTCATATTGTTTATTATACTTTATTATTGCCGATTTTAGAAGATAGTATTGACAAAACTACTAAAAAGTTGTATTCTAAGTGGTATTTCTGAAGGAGGACAAGATAATGAGCAAACGACCAAATTTCAAAATTGGCGACAAAGTTACCTGGCGCGAATCTGATGGTAGTTGGATGAAAAGTTTACGGGAAAAACATGGGGATGGGCCATTCACTGTTTACGACGCAAGCTGGCAAGCATACGGAACGCCTAATGTGAAAATCATGACAGAGGAAAACAGACCCATCTTGGTTCACGGCGATAACCCATGGATAAATTCCGCCTGCTTTCAATTGTTACAAGATTAGTGGAGGCGAAATGCTAAATTCAATTGCAAACATGGTAGGATTTAGAAACGCAAATCACCTTGCTTATTTTCTAATTTCATTTAACTGTATTGTCTTCACGACAATTTTGGTTTTTAAGAATAAGGATCTCAGCAGATGGCCAATTCTTATATTTCTTGCGGTACTACATTTCCTCACAACATTCTTAGCCATTGATGTAGTATTTATAAAAAAATGGAAAAGTAATGTTTATTCAAAAGATTGCATCTGGTATAACGCCCTTTTAGGAATTGGCTATCTGTCAATTTACTTCGTTTCGTAAGCAGCTCCGGCTGCTTTTTTATTTATGACAATTATTTTTATAAAATAAAAAGGCGTCATTTGACGCCTGTGTTGCTATTCGAATTAACTCTTGAATTTACCGTTGACTTATTACTGACTTCAGTATTAGTCGGACTGGTAACTTTCTGAGATAATTTTTCACATGGGACATAAGTCACAGAGACGAACTGTCTCACTGAGCCTTCGGAAGAAATCTGACTTGCTCCAAAAAATGCATAGCATACCCCAGGGTTATTTGGATCTTCCTTGTAAGTAACCTGCTTTACGAACTCTTCTGCTGATCCATGAGAAACCTTACTCGGCTCCACAGAGCAAGCAGAAAGAATCATTAAAAGAGATGTTAATAAAATTAATTTCGTTTTCATCTAGCCTCCTACGATTGTATGTCTTCGGAAAGACTGGTTATAATACTCTGATTTTATGCTTCTGTCAATCCTTGCTAAAATATACTTATGAAATCCTTAGCATCCAACAAAAGAGCTAAATTCGACTTCGACATCACAGACACCTATGATGCTGGTTTAGTTTTGACTGGAGCAGAAGTGAAGGCACTAAAATCTGGCAATGCTTCCCTCACAGGTAGCTATGTAAAAATCTCACCTACTGGTGCGTCATTAATTAATGCTCATATTGGTGCATATAAATACGCAGTACAGGATGGCTATGAACCAACCAAATCAAGAAAACTTTTGCTGAATAAAAAAGAAATAAATGCTCTTATTGGAAAAGACAAAGGCGCTACAATTATCCCTTTAGAAATCTATGTGGGGCAAAGAAATTTGGTTAAATTAAAAATTGGTGTTGGGCGAGGTCGTAAAAAAGAAGACAAACGCGAATATATCAAAAAGCGCGACACAAAGCGTGAAGTTAGCAAGTCTATAGATAAATAAAAGTTGTTCGAACAGAACAACTTTTTTATATCTTCTTTTGATTAACTTTATAGACAATAGTCTATAATGAAAACATGAAGATCAATAAAGACCTTGTATACTTAACCATAATAATTGGACTAATCGCTTCCTGCGCACAGATTTACTATACATTTCAATTTAAACCTTCATGGCAAGCAAAACAAGCTAGTCAAATAACAGTTGTCTATAATAAAGAAGTCTCTGCAAATGAGCTGGTAATAGATGAGATTAGACAAGCTAACCAATTCGTAAACTTTGCTATCTACACCTTCACTCGCACGGACATCAAAGATGCTCTCATTGCAGCAAAATATCGAGGGTTGCAAGTTAAAGGTGTAGTAGATAAAGAACAAACAGATAAGATTGAAGAACAAAAATCCATAATTACCGAGATGACCAATGCTGGAATTCCAATTGTATTCGATGATCATAGTGGAATTATGCACCTTAAAGTTTTAGTGACTGATAAATCGTATGTTTCAGGCTCTTATAACTGGACTGCCAGTGCTACAACCTCAAACGATGAAGTCTTGGAAATAGGCCATGAGGAATCTGTTAGGTTAATGTATAAAAGACTAACAGACAAACTTTTTAACAAGTACTCTGCAAGCAGTTTGTGATATAATTACTGAATGGAATACATAACTTTAACCGATTTATTTTTCTGGGTAACTGGAATTGCGGTGATAATTATCACTACGCTTTTAGTTATCGCTTTACTGTATTTAATATTCTTCTTAAGAACGATTAAGAAAGTTTTAGATACAGCTAAAAAAACCGCGGATTTTATTTCGGACGATGTTAATACACTTCGTAAAAATATTAAAAAAGATGGTTTCAGTCTAAAGGCTCTAATTAAGTTCGCCTTGGGCTTAAACAATAAAGGAAAGAATAAATAATATGGCAAAAGCACAATCAAATAAGGGAAAAGCAATCGCAATTGGCGCAGGACTAGCAGCTGTTGCAGCAGCAGCGGCTGGGGTCTACTTCTTCACTGGAAAGAATGCCAAAAATAGGAAGAAAGTCGCAAAATGGGCAACACAGATGCAAGAAGACGTAGTAAAAGAACTTAGTAAAGCTGGCAAGCACACCAAAGCTAGTTATGCGAAAGTGGTAGATCAGGTCTCCAAGAACTACAAAGGTCTAAAAAATGTGAGCGCAACAGAACTATCGAGTTTAGCTAAAGAATTAAAAGGTCACTGGAATGCAATTAATTCTGAAGTAAGTAAAGCAACTAAAACCGTGCGAAAAGTTGTACCTAAGGCTGTTAAATCAGTTTCAAGAAAAGTAAAAGTTACCACAGCAAAAAAAGTAGTAAAGAAAGTGGCAAAGAAATCTCGTCGTTAATTCAAATCCCCTGCAGGTTGCAGGGGATTTTTTTACATAAAGATTTTTTGCAAACTTGGGAATGTTTTTATAACCCAAGGAATAGCCCATCTGTCTAAACCAAACCAACCAGCTGTTCTCCACGCGACAATTAAGAAAGCTTGCAAAACAAACATTAATGGATTAAGCCCTGCAGAACCAGCAAGCATGTAAGCAAGGTTCATTGCGCCGCCCCAAAATGCAGCCTTCCCAACCGCGACTCCCAAAATTAATGCGACTCCAACAGCGATCTCACCATAGGTAACCAAGTAAGAAAACAATTCAGCGTTCGGCAAAGCAACATTTTGGATAAAACTTCCATACCAACCAAGCACTGCAGGATGATCTCCTGTTGTTAAGGTGAGTGCATGTTGAAGAAAACCGGACACAGCTGTGCCAGCTTTTTCACCTGTCCATGCGGCGTCGCCAAACTTAACCCAACCCGCCTCTAGCCATAACCAACCAACGTATAGTCTAATTATTAGCCATAGCCAAGAAAGCTGTGTGCTCTCGCTTATAAAAGCAAAAGCCCGATACTGTGGGAATTGCGTTTTCATAAAATTAAGATTAATTTACTACCACTTTAATTATATTCCTTTTGTTTGGTAAATAAAAGAAACCATTCTTGTGGAAGTAAGAATGGTTTTAAGTAAAACGGATGCCGAAACATAGATCAATTCATTTTCGGATTTCCTCTGTTAGACATCCGACCCACGATAGCCGAGGCCATCCGACCGGTATCGCCAATGATGTCACAGATCTTCGGATCGCTTTCGATTAACGAACGCAGCTGATCTTCATCTTTCAAAATGTAAAATTTATGAAGCAGTGAGCCGTAGCCAGAACTATGGTACACCATTCCATCCTCAAACTTTTTGAAAGTAGATCGTAAAAATCCGTAGACCTTACCGTTGGGATGAATTGGATCTTCATCGATCCAGATGTCATCACCTTTTTTTAGACTTTGCAGTTCTTCAAGCGTAGCAGGTGCAAAGCACTTACCCACCTCACGATTTTGAAGTCCAGTCCACTGATTGAAATACAACGCAACGTTCAATTGTTTAGCCATCGATTTTTCCTCCTTGATTAAGTGTTAAAATACCTTAGCAAGAAACTTGACAAATGTCAATATTTACAGTACAATTATGCTACCCAATTACGGGAAAAGATCTGGGGATGCCGGATTTTGACAGGACTTTACAATCGTTTTATATGCAAGACGAGCCAGCTTGCAAGCTCGATAATCTTACAAGCATCAATATGTGCTAACGCATACAAAAAGGTCGTTGCTGCATTTCAAAATGCGCAACTTGCACCTGCTTTCGCTTAACATTTAAGCAAAGCCCAGCCTCTAGCTTTTCTTCGCGCTAGAACCAGCTTGGATTATTAGAAGATATAATTTTGTGATCTGATATACATTACAAAATCGAAAATTTGTATATCGCCTAGCATTCTTCGTTGTCCGTTGGTTAGGGTGCTAGTACTATAACGGACTAATCTTGTGAATAATGGAACGGTTAGTTAGTTTTGGACGCGGGTTTAACTCCCGCCATCTCCACCACGATTGACAAATACCACTATATGTGGTATTTTTGTTTGTCTATCTAAATGAGTAGACTATTTAATTTACGGAGGATAATAAATTGGATTTAGCAGATTTTGGAATGCTGGTTAACTCAATGGACGGTAATCGTGGAGGCGATGGGGATTCTGGTTCAATATTCCCTCGTTCCGACGCAACCGACCTCGGCAATGGTGCACGTTTCATTCCTGGCGAAGTCACTACGGCGCGACGAGCAGGAAAGAAAGTGCAATTTCAGCAGCCCTGCAAGAATCAGTGTTGTTGGTTCTGGCAAATGCCAGATGGATCAAGAATCTATCACTACGAGATCTCTTCGAGCGAGCAGTTGAAGAAAGAAAATGAAGGGGTTTGCCCGAATTGTGGGAACGATTACATCAATGGCGGAACGATGTCAGTAGAGCAAGCCACGGCCCACAATCAAAAAACAACTGTCACCAATACCGCGACGCTTCCCAATGTAAGGAAGGCCGCCGTCGATGTTCTCGAAATCAATGATCCCACTTTCATTTACAATCAGGAAGCCGCCGGTCAAGAAGAGCTCGTCAAGAGCGACACCTTACCGAGCAATATAGATAGTGAATCAAAGAAGATTCTTGAAGAAGCGGGAGTTAAATTCGGTAACCCTGTTGATGGCGATCCCATCTTCACTTACGCCGAACTCCCAGCAGGTTGGAAAAAAGTCCCCACCGATCATTCAATGTGGTCAAACCTCGTCGACGAGACAGGTAAAGTCAGAGCGCAAATCTTTTACAAAGCCGCGTGCTACGACCGCAGAGCAAACATCCATCTTGTCTGAAACTGAAAATCCACAATCTATCACGAGGCACGCTTGCAAATGCGAGTGTGTCTTTTTTATACCTTGACGATTTTTATAAAATGTGGTAAAGTTAGTAAATCAAGTTTATCTCTAGGAAAAATCGTCGAGCTCCAATATATATTTAAATTTGCTTTATTATTTAAATTACAACTATGAACGGTGTAGTCAAGAAAAAGACTGACAAGGGTTTTGGATTCATCACCCCTGAAGGTTCTGACAAAGACTTATTCTTCCATAGCAATTCTCTCGTTGGGGTTTCCTTTGACGAAATTCGTGAAGGTGACAATGTTACTTTCGAAGAAGAAGATTCTGCTAAAGGTAAGAATGCTGTAAACGTACAACGCGTTTAATCTTTAAAGCTTAAAACCGCCCATTGGGCGGTTTTTTGTTTATAAATGATGATTACTGAACTAAGTAAGGGCCCAAATTGCCCCGACTGCCGAGACAGTCATCAAAACTAAAGCAGTATAACCAAATATTTTTGAAAGCATTCCATTCGCCCATTTCCCCATCAGTGATTTATCACTAGAAATCCGAACTATGAAATACAAAATGATTGGTGAAATTATTCCATTTAATACAGCAGAATATATTAAAGCATGGATTGGATTAATGCCTACCATATTTAAGATGAACCCTAAGACCATAGCAAAGATAATTACTCCATAAAATGCATAAGCATGACGTAAACCTCTGCTAAATCCAAATGACCAATGAAAACTTTCTGATAAAGCATACGCCGCACTGCCAGCTAAGACAGGGACAGCTAAAAGACCGGTACCAATAATACCCAATGCGAAAAGAGTGTAAGCTTGACTACCAGCAAGCGGTAGCAGTGCCCTTGCGGCATCTTCAGCTGTATTAACTTCAATCCCTTGAGGAAATAGCACAGCAGCCGAAGTTACAATTACGAAAAACATTACTATATTAGACAACGTCATTCCCACGAATACATCGAAGCGCATTCTACTAATTTCAGACTTCCTCACAGACTGATGGCGGAGTTTTACATTAATCTTTCCACTCATTCTGCGTTCCTCAACCTCTTGAGCTGTTTGCCAAAAGAATAAATATGGAGAAATTGTTGTTCCAAGGATAGCAGTGATCAAAATAAAACTATCCCGATTCAGTTCAAACATTGGCAACAAAGTTCTATGCCAAATTTCTGGCCACGGTAGATAATCTAAACTCAAAGCTGTAACTATATAGAGGAGCAGAACCAGCGTTAAATACTTTAGATACCTAGCGTAACTTGAGTAAGAAACAAAAACCTGCAACGATAAACTGATAATAGTGAACAGTAACAGGTATGTTAAAAAATTAACGCTTGGAAAAATTAACTGAGCAGCCTTACTCATTGCTCCAAGATCGGCGCCCAAGTTAAAAACATTAGTAATAAACAATATCGCCGCCAATGAATACAGGACTACCTTTGGGTAACGCAAACGGATATTGCCAGCCAAACCCCGCCCTGTAGCAATACCAATCCGAGCGCACATCTCTTGTACTGCTATCATTAATGGCCAAGTGAATAAGGCTGTCCATAACAAAGCAAAGCCAAATTTTGCACCAGCCTGTGAGTAAGTTGCGATCCCTGAAGGGTCATCATCCGATGCCCCTGTCGTTAAACCAGGGCCCACTGCATACCAATAGCCTTCTGCCTCTCGTAAAGGTCGTCTAATATTAGTCAAAGCCTGCTCACTTTTAACAATAACCTCGTCCAAAGCCTTGGCTGGGGCTTCTGCTATCTCGGTAATAATTTTTTCTGTTTTCATTTTGATTTCAGAACCTTTTGATTAAGGTAATTATCTCATATTTTATGGCTTTGACAAAATCCACAATAAAAGTTATAATTTACACCAGTTAAAGATAATCTTTCTAAATAAGAGCATTGCAAAAAACTCGTATAAATAAGCAAATCACGGCTCCTGAAATCAGGTTGCTAAATGATATGGGCGAACAGCTTGGAATTTTTCCAGTCTCTGAAGCCCTAAAATTAGCAGAAGAGCATGATTTAGATTTAGTGGAAATTTCCCCACACGCGCAGCCACCTGTTGTGAAGTTAATAAGCTTCGACAAGTTCAAGTATCAGCAAAAGAAGCTTGAACAGCAACAAAAGAAGCGCGTTAAAAAAGTGGAAGTTAAAACCGTAAGACTTGGTGCTAAAACAGCTAGTCACGATATCGCTACTAAAGCTAAACAAGCCGACCAATTCCTGCAAGATGGTGATTGGGTAAAGCTAGAATTACGCATGAGAGGCAGAGAACAAGCCTTTTTGGATCTTGCTCAAGCTCAACTAGAAAGTTTTAAAACTGCTCTATCCGCCCCCTATCGGATTGAGGTGCCTCCTAAACGAGCCGGAAATACATTAAGTATGACCTTAGCTCCCTCAAAATAATTTATTTATTATGCCTAAATTAAAAACTCATCAAGGAACAGCTAAGCGTTTCCGAAAAACTAAATCCGGAAAAATTATGCACCGCACCAGTGGTCAGGACCATTTCAATACTCGTGAGACTGGTAAAGTTGTAAAGAATAAACGCCGTGATTCTAGTTTAAGCCCAGCTAATAAGCGCGTTGCTAAACTAATCGTTCACAAATAATCTATCCAATTAATATCCTATGACAAGAATCAAACGAGGCGTTGCTGCGAGCAAGCGCCGTAAGAATTTAATAAAAAGAGCTAAAGGTTTTGATAACCGCCGTAGCACTAACTTTGCTCAGGCCCGCGAAGCTCTTCTAAAAGCTGATACCTATGCCTACCGAGACCGTCGTAACAAAAAGCGCGATCAACGTGCATTATGGTTAGTAAGACTAGGAGCAGCTCTTCGCGAGAACGGAACCACTTGGAGTAAATTCGCATCAGTCTTAAAGAAGCAAGGAATTGCACTTAACCGTAAAGTTCTTTCTGAAATAGCTATAAAGGCACCTGCAGGATTCGACAAGATGGTTGCAGACCTTACAAAGTAATACTAAGAAAACCTTCAATGAAGGTTTTCTTTTTAAATAAAAAACCCCTGCAAACGCAGGGGTTTTTGTGAACCAAATTATTTGGTTGGTGTAGCTGGAGCTTGTGTAGCTGGAGCTTGGGTAGCAGGAGCTTGTGTAGCTGGAGCTTGCTGTGTGTTTTGTGCTGGAGGATTCTTTTGGTATTCACGAATCGCAGTCATCACACGACCATCTTCTTTGATATCTTCGTAGAATAAGATTTGGTCTCGGTTGATCTTCATTTCGTCTACAGGACCATGAAGTTCATTACCTAACTTAACTAAAGATAATTGAGCTTGTGCTTGAGCTTGTGCTTGAGTCTGAGCTGCAGTTGGCTGCCCGCCAGTCCCTTGGGAAGCTTGTTGTACTGGAGGCTGGGTTACCTGAAGATAATAAATATCGTTCAATGTAGCGTAGGTTGCACTTACATCGGATAATTTACCGAAATAAACTTGTCCGTTAGTAAGGAATACTGCTTGATAACCAGAAAGCTGTTGCTCTTCTGTTTGAGTTGCTGTACCATCATCTTTTCCAGGGAATAGCTTATCTCGGAACAAGATTGCTGCGATAATGATAACCAAAACTACTACTGCTAATACAATCCATGGCATGTTATTGCCATTACCGGAACCCATGCGAGAAGGCATGCCTCCACCTAAAGAATCACCACGGCCGTCTGGACGACCAACACGAATATCATCTGACATAAAATTTATTTTAAATAATTAATTAAACTCACTTCCCTCCAGTTGTTCGACCTAACACCTCATAGAGATGGTGGTATACATATTTTGCCTGTCGGCATGATAATCATAAAGTGAAAGTTTTGCGTAATCCGACCTTACTTCCGCGCTAAATTTTAGCCTCCCCACTACAAATGCGGTTGATTGCGGGATAGCTGGCAAGTTCCGCGAGTCTTGGATAGGCGACAAACCATCTTCAGTATATAGATCTTTAATTTCTAGGCTTGCAACTTTTACTGAAGGGACGTCTGATGGTGCTGTTACAACTCGCAGACTTTGGGTTTGGGTTTGGGTTTGAACTTCTAATGAATCGCAAGCTTGCCAGATTAACCAGTCGATTCTTTCTAGAGAAAGACCAGAGAAACCACATAAACTTGCTGTATTGGCCTCAGAAACAACCACACTCGATGAAGAAGTGCTACTCACCACTTCTATCGGTACCTGAGTAGATTCCGGCTCCACAACGCTCACAGAGCTTCCACTTGCCACTTGAGGGCCCAGAAGTCCTAATAATAAGCTTGCGCTTGCTAAAATTTTAATAAATATTGATTTCATTCTTGTATAGTAACCGAATCACCAGCGACTTGAGGTACAACCTCGGCATCATTTTGATGATAATAAATTGTCTGAGCAACTGAAGGCACCTGCATCTCTGGCAAAAGAGCTAAAATACCAATCGGGATTGCTACTAACATTACTGCTAAAGCTGGCCATAACCAAACCCATTGCTTGGCTGGCTCAGAAATTGCTTCGGGAGCATCTATAACAGTAATTAAACCCTCTGGCTTAGTAACTGTCCTAGAAACAACACTTAAGCTAGGTGAAAAATTCTCTGTAAGGTCAATTTTCTGTTTGGCTTGGCTTGCTAAAGCGTGGATCATCTGTTCATGTTCTACTAATTTCTGGTTGATAGACTGAACATTAACTGCAATTTGCAGTACTTCCTGCTTAAGAGAATCCAGCTTCATCCTTGTAATAAGACTTTGAACAGAATGTTCTGCTCTAGCAGGTACTTGGGTACGCAAAGCAATATCCATTCCTTCCACCTCGCTGATGACTTCACTATCCACAACTACCGAGTTCCTTACTTTTACAATATCAGTTACCTGTCTCTGGATTGGTGTGACCTGCTTCACACTCTGAACCTGCTCCATAACTACCTCACTTGCAGAACCTGTGTCTTCATCCGAGTCTTCGAGATCTAAACCTTGGCCAGAAAGAAGTATCTTTAGCTCTGTCTGCGTGGTGTACCAATTTCTCCCGATTTTATCAGCTCTTATTTTGCCCATACGACAAAGCTGACCCAAATAATCCTGGTGATACCCAGATATTTCGGCAGCTTGTGACAGTGAGATACGGTGTGGAAATTGAGATTGTGTTAAAGTAGAATCCACGATTTTATGAATTTGATTTCTTTTTCACTTGAATTTAAATCTAGAAATATTATAGCATATTTTGAAAGTAAAGGGAGGTTTTGTCAACTTATTTAACTTTTTATACTTGACGGTATGAAAACTAAAAAGGTATGATGAAATCACGTTATTATTTTAAATTCATGCCCAGACCGCTAGCTAAATTCTCTCAAGATATTCTGTTGTTTTTGCAGAAACAAGGCCCACAAATGCTCCATCAATTATATAAAGAGTTCGATGGCCAAGCAAATAAAAAGAAAATATACGACACCATATTCCGACTTCAAACTCAAGGAGTTGTAAATTTACACAATGATCGCTACAGCGTGAGTGATGATGCCAGCATACTTATGCACACCATCACTAAGCAACGAGATGGAATTTGGAAGATGGTTATTTTTGATATCCCCGAAACCCAACGCCAAGTGCGTAACGTACTTCGAGCAAAACTTATCTCATTAGGTTTCAAAAAATGGCAAAATAGTATCTGGATGTGTCCCTATACCCTAGCACCAGAGATTGAAGCTGAATTAAATGAACTAGCGAAGAAATTTTTTATCCGTCTGATTAAAACCTCGGATATCAATGTAACTGAAGATTTAGAAAAGTTGTTTAAGGATTAAAAAACCAGCCTGCAATAGCTGGCTGGATTGACTCCGATCTTTTCCCTTAGCAGAACCCGCCTCGGAAGAAAATGTAAAAAGCTGCTCTTATCATTAAGATAAACATTGTTTCCCTCCTAAATTTCTGGCTTAGTAACTTAGCTAGAGCAGTATAGCCCAAACCAGCTCATTTGACAAGAAACTAAAATATAAACTTACGCAATAAAAATACGCTACCTAGACGGTCTAAGTAGCGTATTTATGATAATTTACCAATCCAGAGTGCCGCCGGTTTGGTACTCGATGACACGAGTTTCAAAGAAATTCTTTTCTTTATTCAAATCTACAGCTTCACTCATCCAAGGGAATGGATTCTCGACATTATACTGGGTTGGTAAACCAACACTGCTTAAGCGGCGGTCAGCAATATGTTCGATATACTGCTTGAACCCTTCAGCGTTCATTCCAAAGATTCCCTTAGGAAAGACGGTTTGAGCGAAAGTATATTCCAAAACGGTTGCTTCTTTTACCAACGCTACCATTTTAGCTTGGAACTCCGGTGTCCAAATTTCTGGCTGTTCTTGCTTGATAGTATTTATAAGATATATTCCAAAGTTTAAGTGCATTGATTCGTCACGCATAATATATTGAATCTGTTCGGCGCTTCCGACCATTTTCTTCTGTCTCTGAAAACCAAACATCACGGCAAATGCGCTATAGAAGAAAATACCTTCCATAATTAATGAAAATACAACGATATTTTCTACAAACTTTTGATCGCTTTCTAATGTTCCGGTCTTAAAGTTAGGATCAAAAATTCCTTCATTGAAAGTCAGAATAAACGAAGCTTTATTGTAAATTGAATCGATTTCTCGATACATGTTAAAGATTTTACCCTCATCCATTGCCAAGCTTTCTACAATATATTGATAAGCGTGAGTATGGATAGCTTCTTCAAAGGCCTGGCGTAATAAATACATTCTTACCTCAGGTGAAGTAATATGCCTGTAAGTGGCCATCACAATATTATTAGCAGCAATAGAGTCTGCGGTTGTAAAGAACCCTAAAACAGTCTCGAATGCCTGTCGTTCATCGGCAGAAAGAACATTAGAATTTTTCCATTGTTCAATGTCTAACTGCATGCCGATTTCAGTTGGTAGCCAGTGATTAGCATTAGCAGCTAAGTAAGTATCCCAAGCGTACTTATGCTTCATTGGATATAGCTGAATTACATCCGCATCTTTTCCATTTATGATTTTACGATCGTTGATATTTACTCTCTGATTAGTTTTTTGAATTGGCATAGAATTCTAAAGATTAATTACTGACAAGCCATACAGTCTGGATCATCCAATCGGCACAGTTTAAATTCAGTCTGCAACATGCTTACTGGATCTGGTGCTGTCTCGGTTACCTCATTAACGACCTGCTCTTCTAAGCCTAGTCTAGAGGATAAATCTTCTGTGACTACAGTAGATTCCATGACTGCTTCGGTTTCGGTAATCTTAGCAGTAAATGAAGTCTGTGTCTGCATAGCTGTTCCATCTGACCCAAGCACCGTTCCAATAGTAGCTCCTGCCATAGCGATTTCTGGAACTGGTGTATTAATTTCCACAGGGGTTGCTAAGGCATCGGCCAATGGGCTAGCGCCACGTAAATGAGTCTTACCAAAAGTAGCGGTGTCCACAGTGGACTTCTCTACCTGTGATGCTGCCATAGTTCTTAGATAGTAAGTAGTCTTTACGCCCATATCCCAAGCGTACAAGTAAATATCATTAATTTCTTTACCGCTCTTGCCGGCATAGAAAATATTTAAACTTTGGGATTGATCGATCCATTTACCGCGGAAGGCAGCAGCCTTAATCAACCAACGAGAATCAATTTCAAATACTTCTTTATACTTCTCTTTTAGGTCCTGAGGGACTTCTGGAATTTCTGTCACCCTTCCATCAAAGAACTTAAGCTTAGTAAGCATATCCTCGTTCCATAAACCACGATCCTTCAAGTCCTTCACTAAGTAATGGTTTACTACAACGAAGTCTCCAGAAATGTTTGCCTTTACATAAATGTTCTTGTAAATCGGTTCGATAGCAGGAATAGCACCAGAGATATTAGAAATAGTGGCAGTTGGTGCGATTGCCATACAGTTGGAATTTCGCATACCATGCTCTTTGATGGAATCGCGGACAACACTCCAGTCTAACAGACCGGTTCGAGACACAGGAATTTGAGTTCCCCTCTCTTCTTCCAGTAAGGCAATCGTATCTACTGGCAAAATACCTCGATCCCACTTTGAGCCACGGAAACTTGCATAAGCGCCACGTTCTTTTGCTAATTGCGAAGAAGCTAAAATAGCATAATAGCTAATGGCTTCTTGGCTAGAATCTGCCAACTGAACCATTTCTTCACTATCAAAGTTGATATTCATCTGATACAACGCATCGTGGAAACCCATTACACCAAGCCCTACAGGACGATGCTTCATATTGGAATTTTTTCCTTCAATAGTAGGATAGAAATTTAGGTCGATGACATTATCTAACATTCTCATTGCAACTGTTACTGTGTACTGAATTTTTTGAATATCCAACTGGCCATTCATGACATGACGAGCTAGGTTGATAGACCCTAAGTTACATACAGCAGTTTCATTGCTAGTGGTGTTTAGAGTAATTTCAGTACAAAGGTTGGAGCTGTGGACTACGCCAACGTGGTCTTGAGGTGAGCGAATATTAGAAGGGTCCTTAAAGGTAACCCAAGGATGACCAGTTTCAAACAACATGGTTAACATTTTCTTCCATAAATCTTTTGCTGGCATTTGACGGAACAATCGTAATTCACCAGCCAACCCTAGTTGTTCATATTGTTCGTAGCGTTTTTTGAATTCAACACCATAAAGGTCATGCAAATCTGGAGTTTCGTCTGGGCTAAACAAGGACCACATTTTATCTTCCTTAACTCTTTGCATAAACAGATCTGGCACCCAATTAGCAGTGTTCATATCATGAGTACGACGACGTTCATCACCAGTGTTTTTGCGAAGTTCAAGAAAATCTTCAATATCCCAATGCCAAGATTCTAAGTAAGCACAAGTTGCACCGCGCCTGCGACCACTTCGATTAATCGCTACAGTTGTGTCGTTAGCAATTTTTAGGAATGGGATTACTCCTTGGCTCTCTACACCGGTTCTTTTAATCTGCGCACCTGTGCCACGAAGATTACTCCAGTCATTAGCAACGCCGCCTGCCCATTTGGACATTTGAGCGTTATCACCAAGTGACTTAAAGATATTATCTAAATCGTCTTCAATGGTAGTTAAATAACAAGAAGACAACTGTGGGTGAATTGTTCCAGCGTGGAATAAGGTTGGAGATGAAGGAACAAAGTGAAGAGTGGAAGTAATTCTGTAAAATTCTACAGCACGAGCTTCTTTGTCGTGCTCTAACAAAGCCACGCCCATTGCCACACGCATCCAAAACATTTGAGGAGTTTCCAAAATCTGCTTAGTATCGGGGTTTTTTGTGAAGTAACGATCGTATAGTGTTTGTACACCTAAATAATTAAGTAAGTTGTCTCGCTCCATTACTAACTCAGATGCCAAATACTCTAAATTGAAAGTAAGCATTCGTGGGTCTAAACGACCAATAGAAACACCTTCTTGAATGCGTTTTATAAACGCCTGCCTCATTTGCTGTTCTACCTTACCGCCTGCAAAATCAATTACATCTTCACCGATAACCTCTTTGTATAACTTATTAGTAAGGAGTCTGGCAGCAACGAAAGAATAAGCTGGATCCTTTTCAATAAACGACCGAAGTACCATTATTAAAGCTCTCTCAATTTCTGCTGTTTTTATATCTTCGTAAAGTTCTAAACGCAATTGGTTCATAATTGCATTCACATCAATATCAGCTGAATATTCACCAAGAATTTTTTCTAAGCTGGCTTTAACTTTATTCACATCGAAAGGTTGCTTTGAACCATCTCTTTTAACAACCATAAACTCACTAGTGGAAATCTTTTCCAAAACCTCTGCCTGTTTCTGCTGTCTCTCTTTGGTGTGTTCGTAGCGATAAATAATGTAAGCCTTAGCAACCTCAAACAAACCCTTTTCCATTAACTTTCGTTCAACTACATTTTGAACATCTTCTACACTTGGAGCAGAGTCAACAAAGTTTGCATCTAAATCTGCAATAACAGCTTTGGCAATTTCGGTCGTTAAAGACTGATTGGTCTTAAAATAAACTTGTACATAAGCTTTGCTTATTGCAACATCAATTTTATTTGGGTCGAAGTCTACAATTTCACCACTTCGCTTTTTAATCTGGGTTAGGTTTTGAGTTTGTATCATGTGTTTAGGTTGTTAATTTGTTTTCTTAGTTATAACTTAAGGATTTCTTCTTTAAATGCTTTGATATCTTCGAATTGACGATAGACACTGGCGAATCTTATATAGGCGACCTTATCGACTTTTCGAATTACTTTCATTACTATCTCGCCGATTTGTTCACTAGGAATCTCGCCGTTACAAGCTTTCTTCTGTATCTCTTGCTCGGCTTCGGAAACTACTTTTCGAAACATATAATCGGTAAGGTTCCTTTTCTCGAAAGCACGGCGCAAACCACGTTCTAATTTATCTCGGACATAAGGCTGTTTGGTACCATCACGTTTTACAACTGTAAGGTCTAAAATTTCGATCTGCTCATAAGTTGAAAATCTGAATTCGCATTTTTCACACTCTCTGCGCCTACGAATTGCTCCAGCATCATCCACTGGTCTTGAGTCCACCACTTTAGTGTCTTGGTTAAGACATTTTGGACATTTCATAAATTTATTATGGCCAAAACATAATAATTATTACGATTTGGCCAATTGATTAAAAACACAACATTTAGTGTATATAATAGAATTATACCCCTAGATGTTGTGTTGGCCAAATTTTGCTTGGTTGTGCGACAGAACCACAATTAGGCACGACTTAGGTACTTTTTATGACCCTGCGACCGTCGGTCTCGATGGACATTTTACTTATCCACACGGAAATAAAAATCCCCATCGGGGGACTTTATTTTTTCTTACACAACCCTACTTAACTTAACAACCCAAAGTCGGCTGGAAATTTTAGATTATGGTTTTTATCTTTTGTCCTTTTCCAAAAGCTGAAATTAACTCGATTGTATGCCTAAAAATTCTCTCTGCAGATTCAACGGTGGCGTGGGCAATGTGAGGAGTAAAAAGTACTTTTGGGTGTTTTGCTAACAATTTTTGAAATACCACGATCTGCCTCTGGCTAGGGGTAAGTTTGCTCTTTTTCATGGTCATCCATGCCTCATGTTCCAACACATCTGCTGCGTAACCAAAAAGCTTCCCAGAGTTCAAAGCTCTAAGGAGAGCTTTTTCACTAACTACACTCCCTCGAGCAGTATTTATTAACAACATACCTGGTTTTGCATGAGAAAGCAGTTGGTTATTCACCAAATTTTCGGTCATTGGCGTTGCAGGGACATGTAGAGTAACAATATCAGAACGTCCAAAAACCTGTTTTAGACTCATGTACTTAATTTTGGTATGTTTTATTAAATCTGAATTTTTGTGGTTATCAAAACCAACAACTTCCATACCGAACTCCTTAGCAATCTGAGCGACCTTCGCGCCAATTGCTCCAGTTCCCACTACTCCCAAAGTTTTTCCTGCTAACTCCATGCCAGTAAGGTCTGGATCATTAAAGTCCATAACTAGCCCAGCCTTTGCTCCTGCTACCAACTTGCGATACATACCAAGCATTAATGTAACCGTAAACTCTGCCACAGAGACCGCATTAAGTCCTGGACAGTTAACCACCTGCACTCCAAATCGCTTGCAAGCCGAAAGGTCGATATGATCGTACCCAGCTGTTCTAGCAATGATTAATTTTAAATTTGGCAATTTCTTTACGATATCACCTGTTACTACAGAATCTGTATGAATAGTTAATATCTGACAATCCTTTGGCGGTAAATTAGTAAGACTCAAAGAACCAGACATATTCTTCACAGTCCACTTTTTAAATTGCTTCTTAAGAAGTGTGGCCTGAGATTTTTTTAAACCATAGTTTACTAAATACATATAAATTAATTAATTTCGAATGCAAACAATTAAATCGGAAATGTTTGAACCGGTGATGCCGGTCATGATCGCACTATTTAATTCCAAAACAATATTATATTCATCATGTCGACTCAAAGCCTCCTTTAAATCGATCCCCAATGCCTTTGCTTTTTGCATTGAACTAGCATCAACAATTGCTCCAGCCACATCGCTATTATCTCTACCGTCTGATGCTAGCGTAGCAAAGACAGTATCTGGAGGTAAACTGGTTAACGCGACTAAAGCTAATTCCTGATTTCTTCCACCACTACCTTTCGCCGTGCCTGGTTTAATAGTAACCACACTTTCACCACCAGCCAGCCAGCACTCATTAGACTTTATACTGCTGGTAATTTCTTTGGCTATATCTGAAGCTTCTCCACTGAAAGCAGATTGCCAAATCTTAGGTTTAAGACCGAGATCAGCAGCTTTATTTTCCATTGCCGAAAGAGCAGTTTCGCTACTACAAAACAGAAAATTATGGACATTTGTGAAATAAATCGCTTCTTTAGGAGTTTCCACCAAACCACAATGATTCATCTTACATCGATCCAAAATCTTATATTTATTTAACACTGCCATTGCATCGTTCATGGTTGTATTATCCAAAACCGTAGGGCCACTAGCGACTTCAGAAAGCGCGTTACCAGGCACGTCACTAAAAATTAGACCTATCACCGTAGCAGGATATGCCAATTTCGCCAAACTTCCACCCTTTACCTTGCTTAGATGCTTCCGAACGGTATTCATTTCCCCAATGGTACTGCCCGCATCCATCAACGCTTGAATAATACTCCTCTCTTCTTCTAACGATACGCTCTTAGGACCACATAATAAACTACTTCCCCCACCACCAATAATCGCAATTACTAAATCTTCTTCAGTTAGTTTTTCTAACATCGAGACAATCTCATCGGTTGCTTGAGTGTTTGCTGTACTTGGTAAAGGATGAGTCCCAACTCTTGATTCTAAAATTTTAAAATTAGCGGGAACTATATCGATTACTAATCCTCCAGACAATCTTGCCCCCAACTTACGTTCGATCACCGTAGCTGCATTTGCTGCTATTTTTCCGGCTCCCACCACAACCACATTTTTATACTTAGATAACAAAAATTCCTGACCCATGACATACAGTATGTCTTTTTTTGCATCATATGCAAATTGATTGTCGGTAACTTTTTCTGTATCGATCGCGTTAAGCCCCGCTTCTAAAATCCGCAAACATTGCTTGCGGAGTTCAGACGTTGCCAGACTTTCAAAATTCTTTATTCTCATTCTTTAAGCTTTGGTTTCTTACTCGGACCGATTAATTGTACTGCCCCAAAACCTGCGATTATGAGTAACCCAATAGCTCCAAAAACATAAACTACCTTAGTCTTGTTAAAGTTTGAAATTGCTTCTTTTTTGGCAGTGGTGCTTGCTTCCTCTTGTGTAAGAATTCTCCTGTTACCTTTAACAGTAGTTTCTGGACTAAGTTGAGCAAAAGCTAGTTGAGGAATTAAAAGTAAAGTGAAAATGATAATTGAAATATATTTCATGGGACAATAATATAAGTTCCATCTACTTTGGCCCAGCTCCCTCCAGGACCATTCGAAAATGTTACACTAGCCAAACCAGATTGATATGTGATCGTAGAATTATTACTTAAATCTATACCGTATCCTGTAAGCTGGTAGGCGCCGGCATTATTGGATACCAAAACCCTACCACGAGAAGCATAGTAAATTGCTCCAGAGGTGTTATTACTCAAACTGATTGCTGTATTACCGGAGTTAGTTGAAAGTACTAACGGATAGCTGCCAGCAAAGTTATTACCAACAATGTCTGCATTATTACCGATGTAAATCAATCCTTTTGTGCTCGGACTGCTGGTACTATCTGCAATAATCGCAACACCATTGGCGCCTAAGCTTTGGTCGATTCGGATAATTGAGTTATTACTCACACTAATATCTCCGTCAACCCATATAGGTCCAGTTATGTATAAAGTAACATTATTGTTTAAGGTTAAATTGCCAGAAATTTTTAAAGGACCAATTGTAGCAGTTTGACCATTTGTTAAACTATAATTTCCATTATAAGTTCCACCGCTTTCAGCTACAGACTTCCATTCATCAATTTGTGATTGGGAGATTGGCATCGATTGCTGTGGGGAGTCCGGCTCACCAGAATGAGTTGTACCTGAAACCGAGCAAGAATTCGTTGTATCAAAGTACGCATCACCACCCACGGTACAGCCAGTCATAGAATGAGCCCTAGCATCTCCGGCAACACTAACTCCGCTTAAGCTGGTAGTAGCACCACCCATATAAGTTTTAAAGTTCAAATCTTTACTAATAGCTGCCCAAGATGGTGTGGACCAAGTGCTGGTAGATTTTGCAGTGCCTGTGGTACAACTATCGTTACTATCGGTTGCCCAGCTATAGTAATTACTTGTAGTACTGGCAGTATCCAACAAAAGCCAATAACTAGTACCAGAAGTTAAGTTCGGATTAGTAGAAAAAGTTGCATCAACCCAACCATAATTAGTAGTTACGCTTGAACTGGCAATTGTTCCTGAACCACCAACTTGGGTTGTACTTGGCGACCCTGCATTATCCGTAACCACACGAACTGTTATATTACTTGGAGATCCAGACTTTTTAATGTAAACGCTAACTTTAGTGAGTACCGTTGTTACACTAGAAGTAAACTTCTGAGCAACATCTCGTTTTGCTGTAGCATTAAAATCATAATTTCCACCATTTGTAGTACACTGCTGATCTATTGTAGGATTGCCACCGCCTGCAACAGTTGCATCACCACTGATATCTCCGGATCCAGAAATACTACCATTGGAGTAAACATTTCCTGTAATAGTAGAATTATTCCCCATCGTTAATCCGCCCTCACCGACTTGCACACCAAAATTAAAGGCAACATTAGATAAGTCCAAAGTCACATTCATTTTAACAGTCACTTGCGATGTAGGATTCGAACTGTCAGGGATGTAGGCAGTGGAAACAATTTGTTTATTATTTGCATCAATCGAAGTCACGGAAGTAGTAAACTCACCCGGACCAAAAGCAACATCCGCCTCACCGTTAAATGATGAGTCTTGATTGAGTTCATAAATTGCTTTGTCTATTCCGGCTTCAGCTAAATTTAAAGCTTGGCTCTGTGATACTGCCTGCCTGCTCGATTTTATTTGCAGGGTTGTGTATCCCCAAAGTGATGCAGACATAGTAAGAAGCACTGCCATTATCACAATGCCTAAGATTAAAATTTGCCCTTGTTGTTTGGGTTTGTTAATCATTTGTTTCGTAAAAAGATAGTTTCCTGAAGAGTAGAAGTGACAGATTGATTACCCCTGTAAGCGGCTTGGGTAGTTACAACTACACTCACTT
This sequence comes from uncultured Candidatus Saccharibacteria bacterium, assembly GCA_964536745.1. Taxonomy (GTDB): domain Bacteria; phylum Patescibacteriota; class Doudnabacteria; order UBA920; family UBA920; genus UBA920. The sequence continues at coordinate 139,271 of CAZHYL010000001.1, forward strand.
CACTTGCCGCCGTGACATCACCATTGTTATAAGTTAGTGAGAATGAATTTAATTTATCGCTTAAAATTTTTGTACCGGCTGGTCGAGCGCTTCCTGACCCAGCTTCAGTAATTTGATACAAATTTGTGCCAGTGGAATAGTAAGCAACGTAATCATAAACTGAAGGAATCAAATCCCCACTACTACTATAAGCGGGGAGTTGAACAACTACACTTCCTCCCCCAGTAGTGTAATTTGTGCCGTTGATAGTTCTGGAAGATTCTAATCTAATACCTTGAGCTAAAGTGAAGGTTAAACTATTCATCGCGGTTCGCGCACTCCCTGTTGCTTGAACCTCTGCTTGTTCAAAATTGTAAATTTTATTTTGCCAATCAAAAATACTTAACAAGCCAAGCAATAAAATGGTAAACAATGCAATTACGATTGAGACTTCAATAATTGTGAAGCCATTTTGTTGTTTTACCGAGTTAGAAATCATTTACCTAACCCCCCTTGCCAGATATAACTTGATAAACTGACTTGTTGACTTCCGGTTCCAGTAGTATTGTTCCATGTTACTGTTACCACAGCCTCGGTTAATCCATCCTGAACCTCTGTTAACGTCATCTGACCTGCGCCATTCGGAATTTCTGATAGCTGACTATTGTTAAAGCTACCCGAAGCAGGAAGGCTTCCATAAGGAGTGGTGCGCAGATCTTGCAACTGGTGCTCGGCAACTCGCAAAGCAACTTCTTTATATTTATTGTACTTGTTTAGTACTACAGAATTCGAAACCACCTGAAATAAAAGAAGAGTTACCCCAATCAAAAATATGGTGATAACCACCTCAAGAATCCCAAAACCTTTTTGATTTATTTTTTTATGATTTACAAACACTTTTTTATTTCGTTATATAAGGGACTTTCATGTATATAATATCACGAAACCACCCTTTATTCATAGAGAAATAAAAAACGACTTACTTAGTCTGTAAGTCGTTTATGATCGATCACTCCCTCCCAATATTGATCAAACTGGAAATTCGTTCCTTGAGCTAATTGTGCAGCTCTCCAAAGAATAAGCGGGATAAGCTTCATAGCAGGGTGCTCAAGCGACATGTCATCTAGCAACCTATTATACAATCCTGCTTGAATGATATTTGGGCCATGACCACGCCCATGCACGCGAGGGTAACCCTGTCCTCCGATAATCTTTAGCAGTGGTTCAGCCTCAAAGACAGTATCGATGTACTCTACATTAAGTGCGGAGCCCCAAAGAACAAAAACATTGCGATTAAGCCAAACACGAAAACCAATTGATGCTGGGTAACCAGTTAAAATATGCCTAAAATTAAGGGATTGGACCTGCCAATCACTACCACCATTTCTGGTTTTATAGATCTCGCCTTCACCTAGATATCGCGACAGCTCTTCAAAAATTCGAACAGGAATTGCAGAAAATGAGCCATCCCATTGATCAGGTTCAGTAAGACTACCGCTTGTTTGTTCAAACATATCCAGACTCTCTAATTGCCCTTCAGAAAAGTGAAATTTATCGTTGCCCATCATGCCTCCTTATTGTAGAACACCTAATCTTACTCTAAACACCACCTCAGGTCAAGGTATTGATTTAACATCATATTTTTGTTAAAATAGTCTAGTATTCAAAATACAATATTCGGGAGTAGCTCAGCGGTAGAGCTATCGGCTGTGAACACAATCTTTATCTAATCTTTATTTAGAATTAATCCATTAAATTCTATAATAAGATATGCCTGATAAAAGAACATATTCCTCCCGCTCAGAGTACCTCAAAAAAGCAGTTTCTCTTCGTCGCAAAGCTATCAAACAAAGAGCTTTAAATTATATGGGCAAAAAATGTATTTTTTGCCACTATAATAAATACGAAGGAGCCCTTGAATTTCACCATAAAGTTGCTGAGACTAAAAAGTTTGGTATTGGCCAAAAAGGTCATAGTAGATCTTGGAAAAAAGTTCAAGCAGAGTTAAATAAGTGTATTCTTGTTTGCTCAAACTGTCATAAAGAAGTACATGCGGGAATACGCAGCATGGTTGAGTAATCAACTATGAAAACGAGGTGAATTGCTGGAAGCCTTCTGGTGTAAACCAATGGTAATCAGCAGCCAAGCCCAAAAGTTTTGGGAAGGTTCAGAGACTATCCGCAAGGAGTACATGGGCGGTGCCCGTGGAAGCGCCTCGCATCCTCTTGAGGATGATGATATAGTCCACCCCCTATCGAAAGATTCGGATAATGTGTAACCGATCGGTCCTGGGTTCGAATCCCAGCTCCCGAGCCAA
>CAZHYL010000002.1:0-25384 GCA_964536745.1 uncultured Candidatus Saccharibacteria bacterium
AGGCAAGCGGTTCTGGTCCGCTCATTCCTAGGTTCGAATCCTAGTACCCCAGCCACAAGACTTTTTTATCGTGTGACCTTGAAGCATTCTTCATTTTAAATATATGAATAAAAAGTATCTCGTCGCGTTCTTAATCCTTTTGGTAATAATTTTAGGGATCGCAGTGTATTTTATTACCGCCGTTAAACCACATCAAAATAATGCTATTAGCAATACTGCTGAAAATACTAAGCAAGATTGGCAGATTTATAATAATGAAAAATATGGTTATAGTATAGAATATCCCGCTGGTTGGCATTTTCAATCAATCAGTGCAGACTCGGACTTCTTACAGCAGGGGCCAAACAAATACAATATTTTTGCTGGGCAGTGGTATGTTACCCCTGAAGATCCCGGAAAATATAATATGTCCAATTTGCCTGAAAATCTTTATGAAGTAAGTTTTATGATTTATCAAGCTGACCCAGATATTACTCTTACGAAGTTCTTTTCGAACCTTAAATTGGATTTAACTAAAACAAAGCAAGAAGTGATAGAAATTAACGGTGTGCCTGCTTATAAGTTAAATTTGCTGAGTGTGGATTCGAACACTGGAAAAACAGGTGAATATAATGACATCTATATTAAGCAGGGTGACAAAGTATTTGTGATTTCATATCACGACTATCCCATATCAGATGGAAACCGAGCTATTGCAGAACGGATGATTAATTCGTTTAGAGTTAAAAAATGATTCAGACCTAGATGCATCAAATAGTTTCTGTGAAAGTGTCTCAAAAACCCTTATAATACCCCTAGAAGCTTGGTTCTGAACCGAGACTCACAGCCAATAAGTTAAATCTACTTTGTTCATGAATCCTGATTTTCGTAAAATGTTGTCCTCTACCCCAAAGGCAGGGCAAAAATGGGGTGAGCTTACTCCTATCGCTAGGAGGGATTTCACTAAGTGGGTCGAGTCTGCCAAGCAACTTGAAACTAGAAAACGACGCATGAAAAGAACTTGTGAATTATTGATCTCTGGAAAACGTCGCCCTTGTTGTTATTCAGCAGTGCCGATGGATTTGTATACAGCTTTAAATCAGAATCCGAAGGCTAGGGAAAAGTGGCGATTATTAACTCCAGACCAGCGTCGAGATTTTGCGAGTTGGGTTGATGAAAGTGCGTCGAATCGGAAAGTTAGAAGTACCGAGGTTTGCAAGATGCTTGTTAAAGGCAGAAATAAACCTTGATGTTATTCCCTGTTCATTTAGTCGCCAAATTGGCGATTTTTTGATAGTATTAAAAGACCATTAAAATAAAGGACAAATGAAGAATTTACAACAAACTTTGAATACGTACCGAACCGTAGTGATTTTCGTAACTTTGGTACTACTTGTAACAGTAATTTTTGGAGCAATTTTTAGCACCGGACAACAAGTTTTGCGAGGTGATTCGGATTATCCTCAAGTCGAAGTGGTTCAGCAAGTTGAGGGTATTATTAAGCAGGGGGTACCTTTAGATGTAATTGTGAACAGTGAAGAAGCTATTGATTTAGAAGATAGCATGTCTTTGTTTGTAATGATTTTTGATAAAGATAAAAATTTAGTTGGTTCATCTGCTAAAATTGGTGAGCAATCTCCAACACCTCCTGCAGGAAGTTTTGATGAAGCAAAATCAAATGGTGAGAATAGGTTTACTTGGCAACCGCAAGATGGTGTAAGAGTGGCAGCTGTGCTAAAACCAGTGGGAGATCAGGCATTTGTGTTAGCGGGTAAATCTTTAGTAGAAACAGATAAGCGTATTAAAACTTTAACAATTTGTACACTCATTGGCTGGGCAGTATCGATTTTGTTTGCGTTACTTTTAACGCTAGCAATTAAACCTAAACAATCATTAGCAATCATAGAAGAAACGAACGTTACAGTAGTAGAACAGCCAAATAATGAAAATGAATAAATAAAATAGGGAAGTCCAATCAGGACTTCCCTATTTTTAATTTATTTATTCGTGCGAGTATGCTTCGCGAGTTTTTTTAACGTAGCTAATTGCAGTTTCTTTGTCTTCAAATTCTCCGACAGAAACAGTTTTATTTTCTAGAAGTTTGTATGTTTCGAAGAAATTTTTAATTTCTTTTGGTGAGTGTTCTGGTAGATCGGCAAGCGATTGAACATCTCTGTAACGTGGGTCTTCGGTTGGTACAGCTAATATTTTATTATCAATCTCGCCACCGTCTTCCATATTCATTAAGCCGATTGCTCTGGCTTCAACAACTGCTCCTGGAAAGATTGGGTTGGTAGAGAATAGCAATACATCTGTGTGATCTCCGTCATCCGCTCTGGTTTCTGGAATAAAACCGTAGTTTGCAGGATAGCGTTGAGATGAAAATAGTACTCGGTCGAGTTTTACAATATCTAATTTTTCATCATATTCATACTTGTCTTGACTACCTTGTGAAATTTCAATAATGACATTGAACTTATCCTCGGAGCCAAAAGGTACATCTTTTAATCCCATAAATATTTTATTAATTGTGTGATAATTATAATGTTTATTCAGGATTCTGGCAAGCCTCTGGTATAATATGGGTATTCACCCTGTTAAATATTTGTGAAGGCTAGTAGGGTGGAGAATCATTAATCATTTAACAGGGTGAATTTCAAAGAAAAGGTGATTGAGGCAGTTAAAAAAATTCCAAAAGGGAAGGTGGTTAGTTATGGTCAGGTGGCAGCGTATTGTGGTAGCCCCCGAGCAGCTCGCCAAGTTGGCTGGATGCTTCATGGTTTAGATGGGAATAATCAGTTACCATGGTGGCGAGTAATAAACAATCTCGGACATATAAGTATAAAAGGGAATATAATGTCCACTCCCCTAGCTCAAAAAAATTTTTTGGAATCCGAAGGTGTATTAGTAGACAAGTATCTTAAAATTGATATTGAAAAATATCGTTACCACTTCCCTGCTTAATTTATTTTATTTTAAACTTGGTATCCAAGTATGAAGAAATTTTACATAGCATTAAAGGTTTTAATCGTTGTTATTATTATTGGGTTAGTAGCGGATGCTACTTTTATAACCTTAATTTCGAAGTGGCGACCAGAAATCAAAGAGCCAGCCGATGCAGTTATTATTCTTGGTGCTGCGATTAATACGCCAGCTTTAAAAAATAGAACCTTGGAAGGCCTTAGACTTTATGAAGAAGGGAAGGCTCAACAGTTGATTTTATCCGGCGGGAAAATTTCGGACAGTGATATTTCGGAAGCAGAATATATGGCTAGAATTCTAAGAGGTTATTCTGAAAAAGATCCAAACTATTTAATTGAAGATATGTCTCATAATACTTATGAGAATATGCGTAATTCAAAAGCTAAGCTAGGGGATAGGGACTCGATTATTATTGTGAGTGATGAGTTTCATTTAGCTAGGGCCGTGTTATTAGCAAAAAGAATGGGCTTTGAAAAAGTAAATTGGAGTTCGCCTGAACCAAGTTATTATTCGGCAGCAGAACTTCGTTTTTACTATTTTAGAGAATTTCTAGCAATGATTAATTACATTCCAAAGTTTATTTTTGGATAAAAAAACAACGACTGGGAGAGTCGTTGTGTTGCTTTAACTTCTTAGCTTTCGGAAACCCACTTTTCGATTTCGTCCTGCACGTTCAAACCTTTACCTAGAAGCCTTAGAAGATTATTCTGAAGCCCCGGTTTTGTACCTTTGTAAAGGATCCTGATGCGCTTTGGTAAATATTTGCCTCTGCGCTGGCTTAATGAGCCGTTGAGTTTGTACTGGTCTTTGTCTTTACTCGTGTCCAGCTTCATCTCGGTTCCCACGAAGTCTTTCAGTTGAGCGTAGTGCTCACTGGTCTGAAACTCCGGAAAGCTGAGACAGATTTGAATTGCTTCAATATATTCCATCTCGCATTCAGTAGTTAGGGCGCTAACTGCGGCTTTGAATTGCTTTAAGACTTTTGCGAAGCCTGTGGTTGCCTTAGCATCTTCAGTAGATTTTTCGGCAGTCACAATCGCATCCTCTACCGCTTGTAGTGCTTCCCCTGACGGTTTTTCGACCGTTTTTTGTTTCGATTTCGAAATCAACTTCTCAATTTCATCCAGAGTTTTGCGAGCGTCGTTTCCGTCGTTCTGATATTCAAGTCCTGCCTGAGCTAAACTCGCCATGCTTGAAAATTCCTCTTGGATTTCTTGATTCGTTAATAATATGAAAACCGAAAGCTTGGGAAAATGCTTTGATATAAAGTTTTCTAAGTTGCTTTTACTCATTTGTTCCTCCCTTAAAGTCATGCCTCCAAATTTGGAAGACTCATAAAAGTACCAAAAACCGGGCATTTTGTCAATGTGCTATTTTAGTCTTATATTGACAATTTCTAAGAAAAATAGTATGATTTAGGGTATTTTAGAGGAGGAATACATAAAATGCCCAAAGGAAGTAAAGCTGGTTCTGTATCCAGCAGAGTTTTTGTGAGGGTTCCATTACGGAACGGGAAGTTTAGTTCTACCCAAGATGGAAGTTTTCTTTACATCGAAGGTGTGGACCTGGACCGGTTATTTCCAACTCTTGGTTTGTATGTTAAGCCAGCTTTGGCAGACAGGCGAACCGGTTGGATTAGGTACACAGGTGTAGAGGCTGCTCAACAGAGCAATTCAATTTCGGAAGAAGACATCAAACGCGCGCTTAAAGAAAAGTTGGATAGAGTGTTCGAAACATATCCTATCCTACTCGACAATCCGATTTTTGCAGATCTTGTAAAAAGTTTGTCTGGTTTAGGTGAGGTAATCTCTGCCGCTGAAAATCGAAATTTCGATGAATTGGAGAGCGCTTTAGATGATTTCTCTTGGCAGTTGATTTCTGGCCTCTCGGGACTGGTTCAATTGCAAAAAGAAGTCGCAGAAAGCCACAGACTTAATCAGAGTTTGACGTCAGCCGTCGAGCACATCAGCGACGGTGATCAGAAATACTTGATGGGGTTTGCCGAAGCAGTAAAGAATTATCATGCTGCTGTTATGATCCCATTTACCCAAGAAGATTCTTTGAGACAAAGGGTCGAAAGACTAAGAAGCGATGCAAATGCGCTATCGGACACTGTGATTTCTTTGAAGACATCAGAAATTGCTTTGGAGGATGAAGTTGTAATGTGTTCTCTGGGAATTTCTGATGAGATAGATTCAGAACAAATTCTTGGTTCTGTAGTTAAACTCTCAGAGCAAGTCGCAGAATCCGAGACAGACCGAGCGGTCTTGTTGGAAGAGGTAAAAAGCTTGAAGGAAAAGCTTTTCGAAATTACCAATTTCGCCAAAGAAGCGTACAAGTGCAAGCTAGCTTTGGATCCGTTCCTGTCGTCTCAGGACATCGGTCAGTTGTTTTTAGAGAAATGGCTGGACGAAGAGGTTTGTAGGCAAACTCAAGGTTGGCTAAATGACAATGCCCATTCAACAAGTTTTTGGGACAGTCGCTTGTCGCCTTTGAATTCCGAACTGATTCGTATTGAAAACCGATTAGTGAATGGTAGCTATAACACTACTAAGCTCACTGATTGGCAGAAAATGTTGCAGGTAGGAGTCCATTCGTCTGTCCAACCAAGCCCCATCGACCCTGTTTTAGATACGGCAGCTGAAAATGAAGATTTCCAGGTTGCGGGGACAGATTTCTTTGTCGAAGCAAAAACCAATCATCCGAGCTCGTTGGCAGAGGTGATGGAACTGTTCGAACTATACGCTGCGTCCAAGACAGACTCTACGAATTATCTCTGGAGTATGACCTTTAAGAGCGCTTTGGAAGTAATCGCAATGGCTGGGTTTAACCTTACCAGGGTCAACCTGAAGGCCTTTAGAGATTATATCCGTAAGCATCCGATGGTCTTGGAAGTTGATGATTGCGAAGATGTGAAGAATGTCTATCAGTCGTTGCGCGAGCAAGGCAATAGGCCGTCTGCACTGGATCACAAACACCTCCTTTGGTACAAGGTTGATGCCAGATCGCCGAATAGTCGTGAGCGATTCAAAATTACTCAATGGTACGCTAAAAGTCCTACTATAACTGCTCTCGAGCAGAAGTGGGGAGTGACCAAAGAGCGATTGAAGGAACTTGCGAAGCTGCGAGTCGATCAGAAGCGAAAAAACTTTGAGGAGAAAAAAAATAGCCGAGCGTCAGTATGACGCCCGGCCTTTTTATTTATTCTCCCATTAATGCCATCATGACTTCTTCGGTAAGCAGCGAGTATTTACGCTGCGTGTCCACATTGTTTGTGGGTTGTTCCTGATGAATGTCTTGATAGAAGAATCGGGAAAATTCTTGCCCAATAATCCACATTATCAACGCAGCTGAATTTTTGGCATCCTTTTGGTGCCAAATCTTCGAAGCAGTATTGATAACCAGCTCGTGCTCGGTTTCGTAATAATCCGAACACATTGTCTTAATCATCGTAACCGGAGGGTTGCCAGGCCTGTCAGTCGGTTTTACCCGGAACTTGAAGTCCTTGATTCGAAGGAGCTCGACGAGAGGTTCTCTTACCTGAAACTCGCAAGTATCTTGAAAGATTTTTCCGTCGATCTTGTAACCTTCGGCATAGACCATTGCTTGACCAGCTTCGGTGGCAAAAAATACTGCCTGACCTTGCTTGCGATCTTTGCCCAAAACTTGAACTTTGCCGTTACCGGTCATACGCCAACTGATCTTGCTTTCGATGAGATCGGTGTTGTGAACCGTAAGCTTGTACTCTCTGCCAACCGTAATTGACATCGTGTTTGCCGACAGGTAAGGCCGGAGGCCAACTACGATTTCGTAGTGCGTTTGTGCAGAAAGCGGTCCTGCTGTAACACTTAGGCTTCTCCAACCAAAAGCCTTTTCGGCAATGCCGGTTAGACGTAAGTTGTCAGACGAGATCTTGATTTCCTTTAGACCGCTACTGGCAGTAAGCCATTGCAGATCCTTCGGATTAACATCGCATTTGTCGTAGTCGATGACTACGGACAACTCAACCTTCTGTCCAGGTTCGTACTGAAGCTTCGCCCCGTGAATACGCATGGGCTTAGTTTCAAACGAATCAGTAGGGGATTTTTCACGATCCTCTCCTGACCCCAACACTTTTCCGTAAGCCTTTTCCGACCTTTCGAACAAGTCTTGAATTACCTGTTCGATATTCTTATCACCTTGGTGCTTTTGAAGTCCAAGCATGGTTCGAATTTCTTCCTCTTTCTTATGCAGTAAGTGGATGAAATACTTTGTCAGATCGGCATCGGCAATGTTCTCTTGGAACGATTCTCGGTCCTCATTGATGAACGGTCCAAACAGGTTACGACAGGTGATAACACCACTCATGTCTGCCATGTTCAGATAAAGGTCAGGAATAACCAGCCTCAACTGAACGGGCAACAGGTTGTAGAAGCGAGCGAAACTCACTTCTGGCATGCCGGTCGATGAAAGGAAAATACCATTGTTCGCTTTTGTACCGCCTTTCAGCGTATACACTTCAAGCGATATCCAGCCAAGCTTGTCGTCGTGGAATTCTTCTCGGATCGGTTTACCCTTCAACTGTTTTGCAGGAAGGGATTTTCCGTTGAACGAGATTGCATCCAGAACCACCATGGGTAGTTCTTGAGACAGTTCTTCTGCAATACGGTCGAGTTTCTTCAAATGAGAACTTGCTTTGCCAGAAAAATCATAGCGAAGCTTGGTCCCAGTTGAGTGTTCCTCTCCCCATTGGTTTGCAGGAAGCACGGTGGGGGTAATTTCTGCCCCGCCAAGCACCTGACTCTGGTATTTCTCGGTATCCAGTTTAAAGTAGATAACCCCACTATCGGAGTGAGTCTTTGTCATGACCTCAACACCATTAGCAAGGTAGAGCATCATCTTACTACCGGTACCAAATTTTCCGGACTGCTTATCTTGATCGCTGGTCGAGATTGCAGCACTGCAAAACGCATTGCGCCTCGACTCATCCATACCGATTCCGTCGTCTATGACTTCGAGATAATCGGCGCCAATGTTGATTTGGATATTGCGACCATCATAGTCGCGGCAATTTTTGATCAGCTCCCGCAACGCAGTGCTTAACCGTTTGCCTCCAAATTTCTTCCGAAACAAATCCTTTCCAGCCTGAAATTTGATGGCTGGCAGGGCTTGTGTTGTGCTAGTTTTGCTCATTGCCGTCTATGTCCTCTTTCTTTTTTCGTGGAATGGCTTACACCAGTTCCTGCCAACAGTTGTAGAACTTTCAAAGGGTCTTCAGCTTTCATGGCTTGCAGACTCGCTTCGAATTGTTCCATTACATCTCTGTTCTGATCGAACAATTTTTGTCTGGTTTCGGCTCCTGCTCTGACTGCTGTGTTCAAAAATGAACTTGCGGACAGTAGCATTGAACGAAAGTTCAGTGCAAAATCATTGAGGTTGGAGATTTCTGCCTGCTCGTAATTATTTGCATTTAGAAATGCTCCACTCGAAACTTGCTCTACCTTAGTAGGCGGAGGAGTTTCTTGTGGTGCCGGATTCGCTACCGATTCCGTACCGTCTAAACCTAAAAGCTTCTTAGGAGCCTGTTCGATGAATGCCTTCGCAGCTATTGAAATGTGATTTGTATTCCATGCAACGTTGAAGCTGGTTCTACCAATCGGTATACCAACCTTCGCACATTCTTCCACCACATTTTTTTTCGTTCCGTACTTTTTAACACACAGGTCAACTAATTCCCGAAATCGTAAAATTAAATCGGGGTTGGCAACTGTCCGAGTGCTAACAGAGACAGGAGAGCTTTTTCGAGAAGATCTCGAAACTGCCCGTTTACCTGAACTACGTTTAGGACTAGTACGTTTGGGAGGGATAAACTTCACTGCTTGCTTGGTGTTCACTTTGCTCCAGTCAACGTTCGACATTAGGCTGAAAATTTTATCTGCCACTTTTTCGAAGTTGATCATTGCCATGCGATTGGGTCTGCTTGTTAGAATATCGTAAACGATTTGCTCGTAGTTTGTAGCTTGCGCACTAATTACTCGTTTATCTATTTTCGAAACGTCCAACAAGTTCATTAACTCAATCCAAAGCAATATTGTTGTTCCTGTGCAAAGGAATACAGGGCCAAGCCCAATAGGTAATGAAGCTTTTAATTTCAAAACATCATTAACCACATTTTCTAAGGTAAGATGTCTTTTCCCGGCGTATGCGACTAGTTTGTTAAGACTGGTTTCGCCAGTAAAGGCAGATCGGTGGGAGACAAAGTCTCTAATCCTTGCAGCTGAAATTCCACTCTCCTCGTAAAGTCGATGGAGTCCTTGTCTTTGGTTCCCACCAAATTTGTTGATCTCTTGTTCAATAATACCGCGTAAGACTTTCATCTTAACGGACATGTCCAAGAGGGGCTTTTCAAATTGCTTCCAGTTGTTCGGTTCTCTGGCGCGACTTGTCCCGCTTGGGATATTGGTTGTCATATTTGATCCTCCGTATGAAATAAGTAAAAGTGCAACTTTGGTATTATTCAAAGTGACTTAAAAAAATACCATAATATATCAAAAATGTCAACCTATCATTACCGAGTGTAAAGAAAAAACACCGCATATATACGCGGTGTTTTCGCAGTTCATTATTTACTGCGATGACTGTGAGCCAAATAGGCCGAAAGGCTTCTTTTTGGCGCTGCTTTTGGAAAGAATTTCGCAAGCTCTGCTACTTGAATCTTTGGATTAAGAACCCCTAACTCTTTGATGAAGTTAATACCTCTTTTTGTAAACCCTGTTTTTTTAGTCCACAGGGCATACTTAGGAGGAATTTCTGGCATGACGAGTGCGTCAGCTTTAGTCTCAGAGTCTTGTTTTTTCGTTAGTCTGGTGGAAAGTTTTGTCAGTGGAACTTTCAAGCCTTTCACAGACTTAATCTTTTTCAACTTATTCGAAGTCAGTTTTGGCATAATCACTGTTGAGCCGAAGTTTGATTCAACTTTCGAGTCTGGCGGGATGATTATGTTCCCAGAATCCTTTTTAGCAAAACGGAACTCCATTAAACCAGAAATCATCACTTTGATGATGCTTTCTAATTTTATTGGTCCTTTGGTTTCCATTTTTACAAAGTGGCAAAGTTGAGTAAACTTTTCACTCCGATAAGCCAAAAAGAATAATTTTGTCGGGGCTGTCTCGAATTCCAAGTTTTTGATCTTGGAAGAGATGGGGGACTGGGACTCTATGGCTCGCACGAACCTGTCCCAAGTTATGGTTTTGTGTCCGTTATATGCAAGCTCCCAGATTCCTTGCGGAACTCTGTCGAGGCTAGTCATTTTCGCACGGTTCGGGTGATTTACCTGAATCATGATCCGGATCATCTCGTAAACCCATTGCATCAGCCTGAAGGTATGAGTGAAAGCGATTTGTTTATCGTATCCAACTGTTTCAAAATAGCAAACTAACTTTTCTATCACCGTTTTGAATTCGGGATCGAAGAGTAGAAGCCACGCTGTTTGTTGAATTGCGTTCACAAGCACACCGGCATCTCTTGCAGCCGAAAGATAGGTTCCAATAACAGTTTTTGGTTGTTGGTTGCTTAGTTTGATAACATTTTCAAATCGCGGAAAAATATTATTTTGAAGTGACCCACAAATATCTAGATTAAAGATTTCGACCTTTTGTTCTCGGTCGACTAGAAATCTGAGGTAGTCATTCAATTCGCCACCATACAGCTCAATGCTATTTTTGGAGCTTTGCCTTCGGTTCCATAAGTGCAAATCTTGATAGATTAACCTGTCCTCTTCGATACACGTAATATGGTGTCTTGCGATACCAAGTTTGTCGAGGAAGGGTATTTCTAACATTTCCTTACCAAGCAGAACTACTGCTCTGGCAGATTTAAGTTCAGCTTTATTAAAAGATTCTTGGACAAATCTATAAAACAGATTCCTCGAAGTATCTTTTGCAGTCGTGTTTTTCATAGTTCCTCCTCAAAATACCTATTAATATATCTAAGGAGGGTTGATTTGTAAAGCAAAATCTGCTAGGCTTAAATTACTTATGTACGAAAAAGAACTACAAAATTTAGGTTTAACAGAAAAAGAAGCCAAGGTTTATACAACTGCCTTGGAGCTTGGTCCAGATACTGTTCAGAATATTGCTAAGGAGTCTGGGATTAACCGTGCCACGACTTATGTACAGATTGAATCTTTAGAAGAGAAGGGTTTAATGAGTGAATTCGAAAAAGGCAAAAAGACTTTTTATGTAGCAGAATCGCCAAATAGACTAAAGAATTTAGTAGGCGTAGTAGAAAAAGAATTAGAAATAAAAAAGGCTAGTGTTAATTCAATCATTCCAGGACTTCTAACTTTATTCGAATCAATGGGGGAGCGTCCAAAAGTGAGATTTTTTGAAGGTGTAGAGGGTACTAAGGCTATGCGTGATGATTTCTTAAAGACCAAGGATAAAATGATTTATGGGATCATAGATTATGACAAGCTGTTTGGCTTATATCCTACACAACAAGAAGATTACACAAATTTTCGAGTAAAGAAAAAAATTAGAACCAGAACTTATTACACTCGTAAAGATGGGCCTCTAAAAACAGCGAATAGTCCAAAAGATTTAAGAGAAGCAAAATATTTAGATTCTAAAAAAGTTGACATATCTGCTTCCATCACAGTTTACGACAATAAAGTAGCAATAAGCACTTATAGCACTGATCCTATCGGAGTAATAATCGAAAGTGCAGCGATTGCAAAAACAGTAAAATCTCTATTTGAACTATCTTGGTAACTTGAAAAAAACTGTCAAACACTATTGACAGTTTTTCTATTTTGTGATAATATTATCCCGATTTACTTAGGACCCCCGCGTGGGGGTTATGGCCCAAGGTTTAACTATTTCTGGAGGGATGCCATGAATTGGTAGTATAGTCTGCGGGGGTCTAGAGTAGCACCTCGACGAAGTTTGTCGAGGTGTGCTCCCAAAGGAAATAGAGAATAAAAATGGAGGTAGAATTGTATGCATTGGTGACAAAGGACTCCATGCGTTCATTTTCCACTTAAACGCTTTAAGTTTATAGAGTAAGCCGGTTGGCTAGCTAATGAGGAAAGAAAATGAAACGAAGCAATAAGTTGCATTGGCTTTTGGCCTCGAATAAGCACTATAGTGACCACAAACGTTACTGTACTGCACAGATAAAGCTAAGAATATAATGAATTTTCGAAGCACACATCTGTAGACTGGAGGCCTTTCCAGGCCATAATGGCGCTAATTATATATCTAATTCGTATTTGAATCAGTGATTCATAAACGGACAGGTCTGTAATTAGCGCTTTTTCTTTTTTATAATCTTGATTAACGTTCTAGGAACCCTCAATTATTAGATGTAAGTTTACCATAAATATCAAAAAATGTTGCAGGGAAATCCCTGTATTTATTAGGTGAAACTACTTTTTAGACTTTTTTTGTCAAAATCTCTTGACAGAATTCGAATTTCGTGTATAATGACCTGTAAGCTGAAATTTGTCAAAGAGTTATAACAATCTTTTTACGGCTCGTATTCTTATGAATAACGTTGGCTGGCGACTGAGCTCTACGGGGCTAATAATCATATCAATCATCGCCGCACAATGTAGTTAGCCTAAAAAAGCGTGTTAAACAGACTGACAAGTGTCAGCTTTTTAAAATGTTTAGCCTGTCTGCAGTGAGAGCCCATGCATACAATTTACCTTGATGTATTGGCAATCAGCTTACCTCATTTGCAGGCAGCCTGGCGAGAAGTGAGTTATCTCAATTTTTGCCGGACTGCTTGCAAAAGCTATGGTATGGCTAACAACCAACAAAAAAACTTATCCAAAGCGGCGGATGAGTTCCTGCGCAAAGCAGGTTTCGATGCCCAAGCCCGTCCGATTGGCACCAAATCGGAATCGGTCAAAGCCCTTGGGACACCAATGGGCGGTGCCAACACTTTTCGTCGAAAGTGTAATCGGCGGTCCTAGCTGAAGGATTACAACAGCATAAAGGAGGTAATTATGTCGCAAGACAAATTTACGTAGCATGAGGTTACAATTTATATCTCGTGCCTCTAATTGAGAACACTATTCGTAGTGCTCTCAACAAGAGTTCTTCCAAAGCTTTCCAAGGTAATATGTTGACTCCGATTGTAGCGGGTTCAACATAATGCCTTGGAGAGCATGATAGTCGAGCAATCGATGATAGATCGTAGGAGTTACACAGCCTACGGTCCGGGGTCGTCCCGAAATCTCCACGAACTTGGATTTACTGAGGGCCTTAAGCAAGCCTGTGCATCAGTCTTACAAGTTACGTCCAGAGGGTTTGGCGACTCTCGAAGGAAGTTAGAAGATGATTTGGCTGTAAGGGGTAAGCACCCTGACCAGCATTGTTAGTACCCTCGGGGAAAGCAAAGGCCGCCAAGCCCAAAGAATCTGAAAGTTGGTGCTCTTACGGTAGCTGGCCGCAAACCAGTCCGTAACTCAGAGCATGTTCCCTTACCAGCATATGTGTCCGCTATTTCCAAACGTTTAATTGGAGATAAGGGTAAATAGGGAAATAGGTCAAAAGCGTCGAACCATGCCGTAAGAAGCATTACCTCAAAAGGGTAGTGTGTATGAAAAACGGATACCAGATTACCTCTGGGATGTGGAGAAAGCCCTGATCAGGTTAGTACTCGCAAGAAGCTTTTAAAAGGCAGAAATGCCCGACTGAAAAGGTTGTTAGTAACTGCTCGAAAGAGTGTGGAAACTATCAGGTTAGAAGGAACGGCGGTACTCCAATTCCGTGGTGAAAATGCTTGGGTCAGCGCCCAAGAAGAACGTTCCAAGAAAAAGATGTTTGCCTTAATCTTTTTCACTTTACAAATCCATCCAAGGGTGAATGGTCGTGAGTCCAGAGCTTCCTAAAGCTTTAAGGTGCTCCGTTGTCTATCTCCTGCGAGAGATAGAGCGTTGAGCTAGAGAGGACTGGTTCCTCAACTCACATTTTTGCGCAAAGTTTACCTTTGCGCTCTCTTTTTGAGAAGGGAAGCATCGCTTATCTTTTCAAAATTAGAAAATCCAGAACACGACTGGTTCGCGGACTGATAAGGATCGCGCGAGAAATCAAAATTGGAGGAAGAGATATGTACATACGTCTTCAGGGTAGAAGTAACGGTCGGCATGTCAGAATCAATCCAGATGGAACCATCGCGTTTAGATGGGCAGCCTCTGGTAATGGTTGTGACGGTTGTGGTTACTGCCAAGAAGTCCGTGTAATGCTCCGGAGTCGTTTGAATTCACGCGGTATCGAATTCATCGACAATGGTGATTACTGGATGACCTGGCGGCCAGACACCGACGTTACCGAAGAAGCCCTTGTAGAGTATTTGTCCAAGCAGATTGGCTTGCCAGTTTGTTAAGACGACTCTATAAAGAGTTTCGACCCCAGAGCTTAGTCTGACTGGGGAATACTAAATTCTAATGCGCTATAAGAGACTAAAAAGCGCGAAGCAGTATGTGACTGCAGAATACGAATTTGGCTAAACATCATGTCGTGATGACAGAATTGTTTAGAAATTAATAAGCAACTGAACTACCCAGCTGGTAGTAAGCCTAATCGCTCAAGTAGGCATAAACCTTGAGCATCTTTTCCAGAACATATTTGTTTGTGTTTTGAAAAGGGGATGACAGGTTTTCGATTGCGTTGATTGCTAACAGGGAGCGGGATAACCAACCATGTTCAGACCGTGTTGAACTGTTTAGAGATTCATCGTAAGATCTGGGTTCGAATCCCAGCATCTCCACCATTTTTCGGAGGAAAACAAAGAACAAAATGAACAAAAAAGAGTTTGAAGCAACCGTTGTTACAGTATCCATCCTCGGTGCGCTGATGATCGCCATCATCAGTCTGTTGCCGGGAGTGATGCTGTTCGGACTTGGCCTGATGGTTATCGTCTATGTGTTTTATAAGGCGGCTAATCAGGACAAGAGGACACAGGGGCAAGACCCTGCGGTGGAAGACCGAAAAGACTTGAGTGTTTCGTGATGTCACTCGATACCAATCGTAATAGAGAGAAAACTGTTACGAAAGCAGTATCATCAACATCACACTTCTTTTTTTGGCAATAAATAGATTGTTGCTAGAAAATAGAGTATTCCCTAAAAACAGCTTGTTGATAAAGCTGTTTTTTGATAATTCAGATATAGTTTATACTGATTATAGAATTAATATTTTTACTATGGTACTAAGAGTTGAGGGGGGTGGATTAAATCCAGATGATCAAAACTACTCGGAGCCTTTAGAAAGGGTGGATTTAACAGCGGAGCGTAAAGAGGAGTTTGAATTTATTATCCGTTCTATAAGAGAAGTATTGCACACCGAACACAAGGCTAATGAGGGTAACAACGGAGTCATTTTCAAAATTAGAGTTAAAGAGCAGGAAGGCGAGCAGGAGATTAAAGAGTATGCTGCAAAACTTTTGAAAGTGGGGGATTTTGAGCGATTGAACGATGAATTTGAAAATCAACGTCGCGCTTATCAGATTTTACAGGATGCTATCGCAGAAGGGCGCAGTGCAGATGAATTTGCTAGGATTCCTCATCCTGATTTTTGCCAAGAAATTGGTGCAGATGATGACATGAAAAAGCATTTAACTCGTGAAGGTGTGAAAGTTTCTGGTGATGACGTTGGAGTGATGGCGATGGATTGGGTTTACGGTGAGGATGTTGCTACGCATTTGTTTAGAGAAGTTTTACGTCGTAAAAAGAGTTTGTATTTGGAAACCATAAAGCAGAATGACTTCAATCAATTGTTGGGTGCGGTGGGATTAGAGCTAGGCTATGTACAGCCTGGCGGAAAGGCGACTCGTGAGGGTGACAGAATCTTCGAACAAATTCAGGTGGAAAGACAGAACGAAGCTAAGGTTTATTCTTTTTTGAAAAAAGATGGGTATCAATTTCCAAAGAAAACTTTAGAACAGATTAAGAATACAATTGATTTATTAGAAGCAAGTGGTCTTGCTTTATGGGATAGCCATGCTAGAAATGTTATGATAGATCAAAATGGAGAAAATCCTTACTTAATTGACTTTGCTCCACAGGCCAAGGTAATTGGTGAGAATGTAAAAAACTTAGATGCAAGAGCATTAGTCAGAACTTTGGAGACATTAACGACTTCAGTTAAAGAGGATGAGGTTATTGCAGAACAAATCAAATTAGAATTGTTCTCGAAAGAGATGGATAGGCTTAAGAAAAATGAAAGATGGTTCTCGAATTATGTTAAGGCTTTTCCAGATAAGGCAAAGTTTCTAAGTGAAGCAAAATACCAGATAATCGGTGGAGTTACGCATGTGGATGATTTTATTTTTTCTGTTCTTTGTAAGGTTGAGCTTGGTGAGTTAACTAATCAGGAAGCACTAGATTTCTTTGAATCTATAAAAGGAAAAAGTAATTTACCTTGGGTAAACGAAAAGCTAAGTACAGCAATAAAAAAAGCGAGTTAGACTCGCTTTTTACTTTTCAACTTCGATGGTTATTTCTCGACCGGTGCGCTTGTTGGTTCCTTTGATAGTGGTTTCAGTGACTTCAACCTCGATGGTCTTTAGACCTTTCTGCAGTTTGTCTCGCTTTTTTTCTAGCTCACCATTTTCAAAGATTTTTACAACCTTGCGGTCGGTTTTCCTTTTCTTTTCATCGACCATAATACCCCCTCTT
Source organism: uncultured Candidatus Saccharibacteria bacterium (assembly GCA_964536745.1). GTDB lineage: Bacteria > Patescibacteriota > Doudnabacteria > UBA920 > UBA920 > UBA920. The sequence continues at coordinate 16,628 of CAZHYL010000002.1, forward strand.
TTGATTTAGTAATTCAATTTTGCTTAAAGCTGATGAAGTATACATGATTTGACGAATTTAGTCAATACTAGTATACTATTTCTAACTAAATATCCCAAGACAGTTGGCGGCAGAAATGCCTTAAACCCGCCTTTGCGGAGCCCACCGAGGAACGAAAATGAGCGATTTAGCTTTGTATTTTTGACTCGGGAAACCGAGTTTTATTGTTTCTTAGCCGGATTTTAGTTGGAAAGGTCGATGGACTAGCCAAAGGCTAGTTCAAAAAGGAAAATTTGTATGGCAAAAACACGACAACAAAAAGAAGCAGATTTGCAAGAACTTACCGATCGTCTAAAAAGCGCTAAGAGTATCGTCTTGGCAGATTATCGTGGTACTACTGTGAAAGAAATTGATTCTTTCCGTCGCGCACTTTCTAGTGAAGGTGTAGTAAGCAAAGTTTACAAAGTATCTTTGCTTAAGAAAGCGTACGAAGCAAACGGTATTCCTACTGGCGAGCTCGATTATAAGCTTCCTGTAATTCTATCTGTTTCCGAAGGTGACGAGGTCGCTCCAGCTCGTATTATCAATAAACTTTCTAAAGATATTAAAACAATTAATATTTTAAGTGGAGTTTTAGATGGTCAGTTCGCTTCTCGCGAGCAAGTACTAGCTCTAGCAGACCTTCCAAGCAAGGATGAACTATTGGCCAAATTGGTTGGTTCTATCAATGCTCCAGTTTCCGGCTTTGTAAATGTCATGGCTGGAAACATCCGTGGTTTAATCAATGTGTTGAACGCCGCGGCTCAAAAATAATTAATAACTTATACGAATATGTCTGAAGAAAACAAGACTGTTGAAGTTCCAGCTAAGTTTGCTGATTTAGTTGGTTCTATCGAAAAACTTTCTGTACTTGAACTTTCCGAATTGGTTAAAGTTCTTGAAGAAAAGTTTGGTGTATCTGCTGCTGCCCCTATGATGATGGCAGGAGCTCCTGCAGCTGGCGGTAGCGCTGGTGGTGCAGAAGAAAAAGATGAATTCAGTGTAGAATTAACATCTGCTGGTGATAACAAAATTAATGTAATTAAAGTTGTTCGCGAAGTTACTGGTCTTGGCTTAAAAGAAGCTAAGGATATGGTAGACGGCGCTCCACAGGTAGTTAAAGAGAATGCTCCTAAAGCTGAAGCTGAAGAATTGAAGAAGAAGCTTGAAGAAGCTGGTGGTACAGTTACCTTAAAGTAAATTGTACGATTCAAAAAAGACCCCAATGGGGTCTTTTTTATTTTCCTCAAGATTATTTGTTACCAATATAAAAAATTTGCGTATATTAGATAAAGTATGCACAATTATATTAGATATGAAACACAAGCTCGTAAATTTTTTAATATTGGCTCTAGCCTCGTTGCTTCTGGTAGCTTTGGTGACTTACCGAATCAAGCCACCACCTCAAATCAAGGTTTTTGGAGTCGTTGTCCCTCATCATGATTTAGTGGCAGGCCAGAGATCAGAATTATTTAAGGAACTTTTAAAACAAGTGGATGCTGGTGCAGAGCCAAGTACAATTGTTTTAGTGTCGCCGAACCACTATTTGTCTGGAAAGGGTAGGATTCAAACAACCGATAAAACTTGGACGCTTCAAGGCGAACAAATTTTACCAGATAAAAATGTAATTTCTGGCTTACTCAAAACTGGATTAGTTTACAACCAGCAATCAACTCTTGAATCTGAGCATGGTATTTATAATATTTTAAATGATATTCACACCTATTTTCCAAATGCAAAATTAGTACCATTGGTACTTACAAATCCCAGTCTTAAAGAATTAGAGAACCTAAATAAGTCTCTGTTAGATTTATGTCCAAATTGTCTAATGATTTCCTCGGTGGACTTCTCTCATTATCAACCAGCAAACCTTGCCGAGTTACACGACCAAAAGACCATACTAGATCTATCTACATTAAATACTTTAAGCTTGCTTACAAAAGCAGAAGTAGATTCTGGTCAAACCTTGGCCTTGTTAACGCTTTGGGTGAAATCACATAATACTCAAAACTTTCGAGTGTTAAACCAAACAAATTCTAGTTTATTACTTGGTAATCCAGACCTTGAAGGTACAAGTCATGTGTTTGGCTGGTATCAGTCTGGGTGGACAATTAAACCCAATCCAATTATAAGTTTTGTATTTTCAAATAAACAAACCTTTGGAGTCGAGAACAGGACAATCTGGGGGGTCGATAATTTTTACCCAGAATCATTCTCCGGAGCCGCTTCTTCAAAAATTATTGTTGCAGGTAAAGTCACAAAGAATTCTCTTGAATTCTTTGGACTACCATTGGATCCGAAAAATTCTACTAAGCTTGCAACCGGACAAACCAAACAAGAGTTGCTTCAGAAGTTTTACGAACCGTATAAACAGTATCTAGTTTCAAGTCTTTCTGGGGACTATATAAAGATACCTCTCTCAGAAGAATTGGATTTAGCGGGTTTGTCCCAAAAGTCCTTAAAAGATATAATTAAATTAACAATTAATCAAAACAATGACAACAAATAATGAGAATCAAAATCCACAAGACCGAGGTCAAATGGATGGCTTGCAGCCAAACACTGGTCAGCAGGCAGGTGAGTCTGGTTTCTTTTCACATTTAACCCAGCATGAAAGATTAAGTTATCTCCTTGGTGTGTTGGTTATTTTAGTCGCAGCAGTGGGTGTGTGGTATTGGCAAGATCATCGTATTAAGACAGCAACTCAGGGTGGTGTTTATCAATCCCCAGAGTCGCTATTCGATGGCGCAGAACAAAATCAAACAATCGTTCTTTCAGACGGCACTTATTATAGCCCGCCAGTGTTGGAAAATGTGGACTACTCAAAAGCTCCTGTACCAAACGCAACGGTTCAGTGGAAAGATGCTGTTAAACTAAAAGATTTAGGGTTGGTCTTCGTAGCAGCTTCTGAACCGATTGAAGGTGCGGATAACGCTAAAATCCAATATTATGAATTAGGTAGTAGAGCGGGAAACAAAGTGATTGTGGCTCAGGCTCCAGCCATCGATATAGGAGGACCTACTACCTTTATGTTCGAACAGACCAATAAGGGTTATGTGCTAATGCTTAGAATGAGTAGTCAAGAAATTTACCGTGGAGTAGATTCACCAGGTTATTTTGCCATCTCTCCTAAAGTTATTTCTTCCGACATTAAAACATTTTATGCAGGGTTAATGGGACCAGAGAAACTTAACTGGAATGGCATCGCTCTAGAGTTACCAACAGTTTTCCCAGCAAGTTTGTTTAACTTAATTGTTGCCGAAAAGGAAACGATCGAAGGCTTTAGTTTTCAAAAAGTTGCGACAATTGCCCAAGGAGATTTGTACATTTTTCTGCAAGAATCTTCTGGAGTTGCAACGAACACGGATTCCGAGAAATTCTTTGTTCGTCGTTATGTACTAAAGTTACCAAGTGGTTATTTCTCGAATTACATTACCTCTTATGATTTCTTTACCGATAATCAAATTCCTCAGATTACTTGGGCTGATGGTACTAAGAATGGCGACATGTATAGTAAAGATGCGACTTTAGGTGGTTGTGGAAATATCGGGGCGTACATTGTAGCTCAAAGGGATATCACAAACGATTTGAAAGTTGCTGGTAAGACAAGCACTGGTGTTACGGTATATGACTTCAAAGATATTAACAATAAAACATTGTCCTATTTTTATGAATTGCAGGGAGGTAAGATCTACAATACAGAAAAAGGAGAGATGGAGACAATTTCTAAAGAGGAATGGTACAAGCATCATCCTGTCATTGCTTTAAAAAATGGTCTGGGCGAGTATATGTTAATGACCAATTCTAACTATGGCATTATGGCAGAGTGTGGAAAGCCGGTGGTATATTTGTATCCAACTAAGCCAACAGTGGTAACAGTTAAGGTCGGCGCAAAGATTACAGTATCTGAACCAGAATACGGCAAAGGCTGGAAAGTTTTGGCAGATCCGTCTGGGGCATTAATGACAGCAGATGGTAAAACATATAATTCTTTGTTCTGGGAAGGTTTGGGTTTTGGAGATTATCCACAGGTCACAAGCGGTACTGTAGTTGCCAGAGAAGATGTAGAGCAAACATTAACAGAACAATTAAGTCAGCTTGGTTTGAACGAGCAAGAGTCCAAAGATTTCAAAGATTTTTGGCTAAGTAAGATGCCGGACTCACCATATGTTAGATTAACTTGGTTCGGAACATCACAAATGGATCAACTAGCTCCTCTAGTCGTACTGCCAAGACCAGACACTGTGATTAGAGTATTCTTGGATTATGAAGGCCTTGATCGGTTTGCGAATATTCCTGCACAGGAATTAACCAGTCTTCCACGCAAAGGATTTACTGTGGTAGAGTGGGGTGGATTGCTAAGAAAATAATTGTTAGAAAAAAAGAACCTCTTCGGAGGTTCTTTTAGTTTTCGAGAGACTAGTCCTGCATCCGTACTATAGTAACAAATAATTTTTACTAAACTCGGTTACTAAGAAAAATTTATAATTTAAGTAAACTTCTAATTTTTCTTAGGTTTAACTCAATCTGTCCAAAATCAGTTGTCATAGTATCGTCATACTCTTTTCGATTTGGATAGACTGCTTCTGCTATCTGTCTAAGTTCTTCTCGGACCTCTTCTAATTCTCCATCATTCTTTAAATATTTGTCATGAAGCTCTGGCATGCTTTTAAGAAATTCTAGGAAGTTAGATTCATCTTCGGATACATTTTTGTCAATTCGAGCTTGGTGGATTTCATCTTCTATTTCAGATTCTTCTTGTTCCAGCTTATCTAGCTTTGCAAAAAGTTCGCTTAACCGTTGTTTTTCGTCTTCAGTTATCATCTCTAGTGTTAGCTCTGGTTCGAAGCCAGCACCTTCATGGGATTCGTTATGCATATGTTTATAATTAATTATTTTAAATACTTATTTTACTAATTTGAAGCCATGTACTTTATGCCAATTGTTATTGCAGTACAGATTAGTGTAAGTATAAATATTTTTAGAGCTTTTGTAAAATTGAAACCGCTTTGGTATAGCATCAACACGAACACTCCAGAATAGAGAGGAATTAATCCTAATATAGAGTGGGGAAGTATAAAGAATGCAGCTACAATAAGCACGCAACTAATTAAGATCGAAATTGCAATCGGGTCTTTAAGTAGATTTGCTGAACTTGTCTTAATTTCGCCAGTGACTGATATTTGGGGCTTGGTGTATCTAACAAATTGGATTAGGAACAGGATGACAAAAAAATATGCAATTACGATTGGGTTTGGTAATTGCCCAATTGCTTTGGAAACTAATTTACCATCTTCAGCGGAAAATGGTAATAACAATCCAATAACCAAAGTAAGGATTACTGCAATTAGTAATTGCTTTACAATTTTATTCATCTAGAGTTTAGTATTAAAATACAGTCTTCAGTAACTCACTTCCATTAAGAATATAAATCGTTTTCGCTTTTTCGTCCACAGCAAAATCTTTTGGATCGGTAAATTTATCACTGGTGAGGTTTTTTACTAAATTGCCAGCTTTGTCTAAGATAATAATTCTTTTGTTGCTTGAGTCTAAGACGTAAAGGTTTGTATAGTCCGTTTGAGTATAAAGTTTTGTGTTGTTTCCGAAACCAGAAACAGCCGGAGAGAATTCTTGCTTTGCCCCAGAATTATACTTTAGAATTGTTCCGTCTACTGCAATGTAAATATTTCCATCAATCGCTAAGTCCGACCCGCCCTTTATTGCATTATCTTGAATTGAAGTTGATGGGGTAGTGAAGCTGCGACTTGTGGTTGAGTAACTCTTTACTACTCCTTCAGCTTTATCTAACAGATAAACTTTATTATTAGTTGAGTAGGTTTTAATACCACCAAAGTCGTCTTTTGAAGGAACTCCTTCATTAAACCGGCCTGTAACAATATCGCCTGCCACATCCCAAATAAAGAGCTCTGAGCCATTGTAAATGGCGGCAAGGTTATTATTTATGGCGATGCTATCTACGATTGGTTCACTAGATTTTAAGGAGTTATCTACGAAGGAATTAGTGGATTTCTGGTAAGCAACAATGGTTCGGTTCACTTCGGTAGCTAAATAATCTGGCAAATTAATTAAATGACTACTATTGCCTAGACTTCCAACGCTCGTAACTTTTGCTTGCTCGATTTTGTTAATCTTTTTATCTAATTCTGAAGCTGTATTCTTTAGTTCATTATATTTATCGGCAAATTCAGATTCAGAAACATCTGCAGGCATGGCAGCGAGTAAATCTTTAGCTTGATTATAATGTTCGGCAGCTTGAGCTTCATCTCCGTATAAGAGTGCTGCGTTCGCATCATTTAATAACTTTTCTATTGAACCGATCTTATCCGAATATTCTACTTGTGCTTGTTCTTTACTTGTATTAACTTTTGCTATTATCAAATTTGCTACAAGGGCAATTAACAAAATCCCAGCGCAGGCTAAAAAGAATTTTTTTGAACGACTATAACCAGAGATTTGACTAGGTTGAAACTTGGCAGCGGTTTTCTTCAGTCGCCCATGCATTACTCCAATCGATTGCGAAGACTTCGAAGCAACACCTTTCCAGTAACTTTGTTTTACATATTTACTCTTGAAATCAGATAAAAAGTTTCTTGCAATTAGAGCTCCAGTGCTAGCATATTCTTTAGCTTTCTTTTTAAAGTTTTTCTCTCCTGTGTCGTTTGAATCAGAAATACTTACTTTCGGTCCTGCTAAATACTGATTTAAATCTACTTCTTCGTCTGTGGTTGTTCCGGGTTCTACCTGAAGGGCAAAAATTGTGCCACATGCTACATCTGGACCCATATCATCTTGAAGGTATTCAATCATGCTTTGCGCAGCAATCGGCAAATCATTTTTATCTATCAAGCTCTTAATTCTGTCGATGGAAATATGATTCAAGAGTTCTGGAGTAGATAAAACGAACATATCTCCGAGTTTTAGTTTTCCTTCAGAAAATTGTTCGAAAGTTTTTAAGGGTTGATTATTACTGGTCGAGGAGTCGGTTACAGAAACAAACTTTTTATCGCGATAAAGTAGGGCAGAAATTTTACCAACACTAGAAACGCTCAAGATATTGTGACGCTTCACTGCAACTACCGCATTTAATTTGCCAAGCCAGTGGGTCTTTCCTAAGGTGACCAACTTGCTTAACTCTTCATTGATATTAGAGAGAGCAATTTCAAAAATACCAATATTGGTGCTTCGTCTGTAGGTTCGCTTCAAGGACCCAGCAATGGCTTCAGAAATCCTCTGGCATTCGTCTTTAGCTGCTGGATTGAACATTGGGAGCTCTGCAATTACGTAGAGTTCTGTACCAATAGAATCAATGGTTTCGGCTAAAGTATAGACGAAAGTTGTAGATTGGCGATTGTCGCCAAGCTGGATTTTTACTACTTGGGTTTCTAATTCAGTCATTTGCCTAATTATACCATTTTTTTGGCCATGCTATAATAAGACAGATATGGTTACATTATTTTCAGAAATCTTTGAGTCTAAGTCTCAAGGTCCATTGTTGGCCTTTTTATTAGTTGCGCCAACTCGAAGCTTTACAACGAAGGAGTTGTCGGCTCGTTTAAAAATCTCGGCTCCAGCAGTTAGCTCTGCTTTAAATGTTCTAGAGAAGAATAATTTAGTCAGAACTTTTTCAAAACACGGCGTAAGGTTTTATCTTTTGAATATGAAACACACATCCGTGCCCGTTATGAGAACAGAGATGTTAAAAACCCAAAAGCCATGGCATGACGAGTTGTTAGTTAGTTTGAACAAGGTCGGTTCATTGGCTGGTGTATTTTTGTCGGGCGTGTTCGTGGGTCGTTCTGGTTCACCTATAGATCTATTATTAGTAGGTAAGGTTCAGCAACCGAAGTTAGAAAAATTCCTTTCTAGCTGTAATAAGCTATACGGTGGTGAACTGGACTATAGTATTATGTCGGAAGATGAATTTAAGATTCGCAGAGATACATTCGATAGATTTTTAAAAGACATCTTCGATTATCCTCATCTGGTTTTATTAGATAAAACAATTTCTAAATCTAAAAGTAAAAAGAAGAAGTAAGTAGTATGCAATATTTACAAGAACTTTACACTCAATTTTTAGGTTACTTCCCAAACTTCCTCCAGCCGTTTGTTTCGGTTGCCTTGGCTGTGCTGTTGGTCTATTCGATTTTTCAGGCTTTAAAAAGAAATTTTTTGTACTTAATTGTTCTAGTGGTATTGTTGCCAGCCTCAGTACCAATCTTAAAAGGGGTATGGGAAGCGTTGCTAAATGTTATAAAATTTTTATTAGGAAAAGCCTAGACCAGAGCACTTGCTCTGGTTTTTTATTTTATGTTATGTTGCAGGTAATTTGAAGGAGGGTGACTATGAAAAATGATCCATTATTGCAGAAATTGGAAGAATTAACAGGGAGCCAACCTGTATCCGAAGGGCCAATCCGTAAAATGGTAAAAGTGGTAGATAGTCTTACAGGGGAAACAAGGTACGAGCAAGAAAAGCCAGAACTACCAAAACGTTTTTGCAAAATCGTCTATATGGTTGATGAATTACCTCAAGAGTGTGGGGGAGAGGTCGTAATTGTTTCTCAATTTCATCGAACCGGCCCAGTTATGGTTGGGGGTAGAACAGATGGGTACACCGAAGGTTACGGTGTCTGCAATAAATGTAAAGTTAGGTACGAATGTTAATCTGTGGATAACTGTAAGGGTGAACAATCATACAGCCGAAATATCGGCTGTTTTT
>CAZHYL010000002.1:25484-30931 GCA_964536745.1 uncultured Candidatus Saccharibacteria bacterium
TTAACCGATAGTTTGCAAAAAGGTTTAATTCGAGTTCCAGTACTTGGTTCAGTTCAAGCCGGTAGCCCTCATTTAGCTGAAGAGTTTATAGAGGAATGGGTTAACCTTCCCCAGACTTTAATCAAAGGCCGCCGAGATGTGTTTCTTCTTAGAGTACGAGGTGATAGTATGATCAACGCCGGTATTCATGAAGGGGACTTAGTTATAGTAAGGCCAACTAAAGAAGTTCGAAATAACGATATCGTTGTTGCACTACTACACGATGAAGCTACAGTGAAAAGATTTGTTCAGATAAAAAATAGGGCATACTTGAAGGCCGAAAATCCAGACTATCCAAATATCTATCCAAAAGAAGAGTGGATGGTGCAAGGAAAAGTGGTTGGTGTAATTCGTAACTTGGAGTAAATGTATGTCTGTCCCAGAAATTATAAAAAATGTAGGGTTTGATTTTAGTTGGGATGAAGAAAAGGTTTGGAAATTAAGAGTACCTTCTACAGAAATTCCAATAAAAGATCTAGAGTGGCACTTAAGTCTTCCATTTCTTTCAGAAGCAGGGAAGTATGATCTTACTCCGTACGAAGTTATAGATAAGCCTCACTATCATCAAAGAGAATATTTTAGAGTTCAGTCAGTAGATTTATCTTACCCAATCGATGTGATGGAAAATAATGGTAAGTTATTAATCCTAGATGGCCTGCATCGACTTATGAAAAGTTATTTAAAAGGTCTGCAAACAGTAAAAGTCCGGAAGATTTTTCGTAGTCAGATTCCAAAGATAATTAAACAAACAATTAAATGAGGTAAACATATGTCAGACTTAGAATTAACAAAAAAGGAAATTATTAATAAACTGCAACAGCTTTGCGCTCATTGTGCTTCTGGTAAAAAGCATATGTGCAGTGTTCAGAGAATTAGTATGCAAGTTAAAGCATTTAGTGGTATCCCATTAATCGTGAACAACGAGTTTAGGGGACTAATCTTTAGTAGGTAAGAGTAAAATTTTACCTTCTTTTCTTGCAGACAAACTCTAAAAATAAAGGTAAAATAAAGCTACTAAAAGTGTCTTTTTATAGGCATTTTTTTATTTTTGGCTTATTTGTAAGGGGTATTATTCTAGCTATACTTGACAAAATAGCCAAAATAAAGTATACTAATGGGATTTATTCTGAACTTGCGTAAAAACGGTTCTGGGGTAAATCGTCAAAGAATTATTAATTGATGGTTTAATTTTCTACTCTGTAGAACGTTATACCCATCATAAGAGAGCAATAATAGAATGCGCAACATTTTATTTAACCGTCACTCAAGCAAACTTGGCCTGTTAGGTAGTTTGATTGCGGTCGTTGTTGTTGCAATGGTCTTATCATTAGTTCCTCAAAAGACTAATACTAAGACTTTGGCAGAAAACTGTTCAAATGCACCAACAAGTCCGACTCTCAATTACTGGCCGGTAACTTATGATGACGAAAACCCACCGTTTTGTCATGACTTCCCAGCAATCGATGCTGCAGTCTACAATCCAAACGGAGACACAGTCTACTCACAAAGTGAAGCGGACTGGAACAATGGTTTGAACTTAAACGTTGGTCAAACTGGTGTAGCCCTTATGTATATTCATAACGGTGCTGCAAACAATTTACCAATTGAACAAACCACAGCACGTAACGTAAAAATTGTTACCCAAACTGATACTAGCGTAGGTAGCACTCATGCAATTAGCGTGCGTTTCTCTGGTGACAACACCAACACTGTGAATAAGAGTTTTAATATTCACACCCCTTCTAAAGCTAAGTTAGAGGTGATCCCAAATAGTGGGTTCATGTATGATTACGATGGAAACTTAATCCTCGATCAGCAAAACCTGAACTTGGGAAACTCTACCTATACTCTAGGTGACTTAGATGCATGTTTTGAGTATAGTGTGTTTCTAACCTTCCGCTTTAAGGTGGTTGGCCAAACACAAAATGAAGATGCAGATTTATCTGTAGAAAAAGAAGTTCGTAATGTTACCAATCGTGGTAGCTTTGCAAGCTCTGTTGATGCAAAAGATGGTGATCGTTTAGAATACCGTGTTAAAGTTCGTAACACTGGCGACTCAACTGCCCGTAACGTAACTTTGACCGATAATGGTGTTTCTGGAATCGACATCGATTGGAATGCAACAGATCAACCGTCCTTATGGGAAGGTAATTTCCCTGGAACTCTAGAAATTGGTGATCTACGAGCTGGTCAAGAAGTAACTATTACTTACTTTGCCAACGTGGATACTAATACCTGTCGTACTTATACCAATACCGTACGTGCTGACGCCGACAATACTAGCCAAGTATCCGACTCAGCTTCTGTACGTGTAACTGGTTGTGGTGGCGGTGGTAATGATAATCCAGATTTGGAAATTAAAAAGCAAGTTCGTAATTTAGACGATAGCGGTAGTTTCAAAGATGCTGTAGATGCTCGTCATGGTGACACTGTACGTTTCCGCGTTACTGTAACTAACAGTGGTGATGGAACCGTTAATGATGTTGTTATGACTGACGTTATCCCTTCTGGTTTTCGTTTTGCCGACGACTTAGAAGTCGATGGTGATTACGAAGATGTTAGCATTAATAACCGTACCTTGCGTGTGGAATTAGGCAGCATCCGTGAAGATGGTACAAGAGTCATCGAATTCAACGCTGAAGTTGTTGAAAACGATAACACAACCATTTGTAACGAAGCCCAAGCTGTTGGAAATAGCGTAGATCGTGTTGAAGACGAAGCTTGTGTTCGTATCAAAACTAATACTACTAATGGTGAGCCACATATTGTAACCTCTAAGCGAGCTTACAATGACTCTAAGGGTGTAGATGCAACCACTACTAATGCAGAACGTGGCAACTATATTACTTTCACTTTAACTACCACTAATAATGGTACTGAAGATGCTAAGAATTATGTTATCCGTGATGACTTATCTGGTGTGTTAGCTCTTGCTACTTTAGTAGATTCTAATGGTGGTAATTTGAATGGCAACATTCTTACTTACCCTTCTGTAACAATCAAGCCTGGACAAACTGTTACCAAGACCATTAAGGTTCAGGTTAAAACTAGTTTGTCTCCTACCTTGTCCTATCAGATTCGTAACACTTATGGGAATACTGTAACAATCAATATTCCTGGGAAGACCGTATTCGAAGCTCCTAAGACTGGTACCGCTGCAACTAGCGCTGGCGTATTCGCCGGTCTAATCACCATGGCTTTCGTAGCCGTGCGTCGTGGTAAAGATATCTTAAACTATATCTTTGCTTAAGCAGCAAACCTAATAAACAGGCAAAAACACCCCCGCTTCGGCGGGGGTGTTTTAATTTATTTAATAGTCGTCATTCGATCTTTTGGTAAACAGAGCGATAAACGATCTGAACAGAATGATAAGGTCTAACTTTAAACTCCAGTTTTCTATGTAATAGGTATCGAGTTTAATTTCTTCTTCAAAGGGGAGTGTTGGCCAAGAGATTTGCGCTAACTGTGTTAAGCCAAAGATCCCAGGTTTAATGGTGAAGATTCGTTCATTGCCACGTTTGTAAATTTCCACTTGGTCTGGAAAATGAGGCCTATGACCTACCATACTCATATCTCCCTTTAGAACGTTCCAGAATTGAGGTATTTCATCTAGTTTAGTTCTTCGTAAGAATCTACCAACTGGCGTTACACGTGGGTCATTTTTAATTTTGTATAGTGGTCCGTTTCTATCTTCTTCAGAACTCTTTTCGAGAAGATCTTTTAGAGCTTGATACGCTTCAAGGCTACCATACTTTTCGCCGACACTTAGGTGGGTGTACATACTTCGGAATTTATAAAAGTCGAAAGCTTTTTTTCTGCCGACTCGTTTGGCTGTATAAAGCACTGGGCCTGGGTCGTTGATTTTAATCGCTATCGCAATCGCTATTGCAATAGGCAGAGTAATGATAATACAAATTGAACTAACAATGATATCCAACAGTCTTTTGACTACACGCCCCCATCCATCTAGTGGCGTGTTCTTTAAGCTAATCATCGGAATACCTCGAAAGCTCTGGAGTTCAATTACATTTCGCTGAACTTCAAATAGGTTTGGGATGAAGCTAAAACTTAAACCCTTGGTTCTAGCAATTATAGCTAGTCTCATATTATCTTCTGGCGAAATTTCAGTATTGGTTTGAACTATTTCGTCTATTTCATTCTCGTCGATAAAGCGATCCAGTTCAGTTAACAGATTCTCGGTATGCTGGAATTCTGCAACAACTTGATAACCATATTTTTTACTTTGGAATAATGTCTCGATAGCTTTGTGTTGCTGGTTCTGTCCGTTGATTACAATTAATCGGTGTAGTCCATAATTTTTAGCAAACATTACTCGTTGGATAATGTTTAAAATGAATCTTCCACCAATTACAAAGATAATACTTAATATCCAAGCAGCTAAAATGATAAATCTTGATGGGAAAATAGAATGATTAAAAAAGAACAGGACAATGGTAAGCAAGCTTGCTACAGAAACACCAAGTACAATTTTACTGACCTGTTGCCTGAAGGGCTGGGTTCCTTTGATATTGTATAAACCTAATAGCGCAAAAATGATTAGCACTACAGGAGCAGCTTGTAAGAATATTAAAAAGAATCCTCGTAAGCTTAAATCAAAAATTACTGGTCCAACAAAGTCTAAATCCTCGATTCTGTATCGAACAAAATATGCGGCTAGTCCAGCCGCAGTTAAGGCGATAAAATCTATCGGGAGGGAAATGGTATTGAAGATAAATTCGGCTCTTTTCATGCAAATCTTACTTATATCAAGACAATCTTACCACGTTTTTTAGTTAATTTCCAGCTGTTTTTTGGGTAGATGATATGGTATAATTTTACTCTCAACCTGTTTATTTTGGTTAATTTATGCAAAATAATGGCAATATCGTAATCTTTGGCGGCAGCGGATTTATTGGTTCTCATCTCGCTATTTATTACTTAGATAATCATCTCACCGATCATGTATATGTGGGGGACTTAGTTCCGCCGCAGTTTTCTAATTTACCTTCAAAGTTAAAAGATTATTACAATCAAGGAAAAATTGAATATGTTCACGTTGATGTTCGAAAACCAATTTATAACGATAAGCTTCCGAAGCAGACCGATGTTATTTTTAATTTCGCAGCAGTGCACAGAGAACCTGGTCACCATGCTTTAGAGTATTTTGAAACTAATCTTCCAGGAGCAGAACATGTTTGCCAGTGGGCAGAGGAAGTTGGTTGTAACCGAATTGTATTCACAAGTTCGATCGCTGTTTATGGCACAGTCAATTCTGGTCCCAAGAGCGAAACAAGCTTACCTTCGCCACTTAGTCCATATGGAATTTCTAAACTTGTTGCAGAAAAAATGCATACCCAGTGGCAGATAGCAGACCAGAATCGAAAGTTATTGATTGTAAGGCCTGGGGT
>CAZHYL010000002.1:31031-53550 GCA_964536745.1 uncultured Candidatus Saccharibacteria bacterium
CCCAGTGGCAGATAGCAGACCAGAATCGAAAGTTATTGATTGTAAGGCCTGGGGTGATTTATGGCACCGGAGAAGCTGGGAACATTACCAGAATGGTAAAAGCTATCCTCAAGGGTTATTTTGTATTTACAGGGAATCAGCACATCGTGAAATCTGGCGGTTATGTAAAAGATTTAGTTCGTTCTATAGATTTTATGTACAGGAAACAAACCGTAGACAATTCACCGTTAATGCTTTATAACTTTACTCTTCACCCATCTGCTAATTTAGAGCAATATGCTTTAGCAATTCAGAAAGTAGCAAAGAAGCATTCAAAGATCTGGAACGTTCCATATAGATTATTACTACCAGCTTCTGCTGTTGTGTCGGTTGTGGCAAGTATTTTTGGTATTAAGCAACCGATAAATCCAGCCCGTGTTAGAAAATTACTTTGGCAGAACAATATAATCCCACATGAACTAATTAATACCAGCTTCGAATATAAATATACCTTAGAACAGTCGTTGCAAGATTGGCTGATAGAGCACCCAGAAGATTGGGGAAGATAGAAATTTCTTAGGAGGAATTATGAGCAAGCTAGACAAAGCCAAAACGACCCTGCAAGAGCATGGGTTAGATTTGGCCAACTATATTTACAGTCATTATTCTTTGTTATCGGATAAACCATGCAGTGTAGATCTTAACTCGCTTCCAGCGAGGCGGATAAACCGGTACTTAAATAACCACATTGATCGGATTGCTGAAAATCGTCTCCATGGGATTCTCGCCTTTACCGACAGTTTTAGGAAACGCGGTGGTGGTAAAGCGACCGGAGGGCGCATTCATGTATTAGTGGGTATTTCCGGGCTAATTGCGGATTGTTTTTTTGATCCAGAGGTATTGCCGGAACCTACAGATTATGAAGATAAGTCCAATTATTTTCTTAAACTGATTGAGTCGGTTTCAGATGAGGAACGGCCTTACACTGGAAATACTCATGGTCACATCTTTCGTTGCAGTACCAAGGTTGTTACACCTAAGGATCTAACAACTTTTGTTCAGAAGGAACATGGCTACCAGAATGTTCTTCAGCAGATCTCGCTGTACGAGCCTTGGGCGTTTATCCCGAGGATTGGAGGCAATTATTGGCTACCTGCCAATGCCGAGATGATGAGTTATTTGTTTAGTATTAAAACAACTGCCAATTAAGGCAGTTTTTTGTTGCAATTATTGGCATTTTCTGGTAAAATTCCTCTGTTATATATAAGTTTATGAACCAATTCGAAATCATTTTATTTTATAAATACGTTCATATCGATGATCCAGCTAAGTTAATGATGCACCAAAAGGAGCTTCAAACAAGGCTAGGAATTAAAGGCCGTACCATAGTTGCTAGCGAGGGAATTAATGCCACCATGGAAGGAACTACGGAAGCTATCGATGAGTATTTAAAAGATTTGTTTAGCGACCCGCGATTTGTTGGTACGCATATTAAACGTGACCCAGGAACTGGAAATGCTTTTCCTAAAACTTCTGTAAAAGTTCGTAGTGAACTAGTTGCTTTAGGTTTAGATAAGTCTTGCGATATCGATCCAAATGTTCTTACTGGGGTTCACTTAAAACCAGCTGAACTTCATCAGTGGTTTAAAGACGGCAAGGAGTTTTATATAGTAGATATGCGAAATGCTTATGAACATTTGGTCGGCTATTTCCGCGGTTCCATCTTGCCTCCGATGGACAATTTCCGTGACTTACCTAGATTCATCGATTCAATTAGTCATTTAAAGGACAAAACAGTACTGACGGTTTGTACTGGTGGGGTGCGCTGTGAAAAAGCCTCGGGTTATTTGTTATCACAAGGTTTCAAGGACGTGTATCAATTAGATGGTGGAATCGTTTCTTATATGAGAGAATATCCTAACGAAGATTTTCTTGGGAAGCTTTATGTATTTGATGGCAGAATTGCAACCGGTTTTTACACCGATGATCCAAATCACGAAGTGGTGGGGAAATGTATTTTCTGTAAACAGCTTAGTGAACGTTACACCAATTGTTTAGTGGACGACTGTAACCGTAAGTTTATTGCTTGCGAGACTTGTGAGACTAAGCTGGGCAAGGATTTTGTTTGTCCACCCGAAATTGGTCATAAAGAAAAGACTCGAGTTAGTTAAAATTATAGGCATGAGAAAAAAGGGGAAAATTTCATCCCCTTTTAATTTTGTGGTATAATAAATGAAACAGCTCATGTTGAGACAAAAAGCAAGACGAAAATTTAAAAAAGGCACAAGAATTGTCACAAAACTTGTTGAAGCCACTGGTATTCCAGCCGGATATTCAACAACTGTGGCTTGGTTTGCAGAGCGTATGGTTCTGGCAAGCTTGTGTTTGATTGTCCTCTCTTTTGCTTCAGGGGCAATGTTTGTTTTGAAGCTATCCGAACCCATTGCCCAAAGTGAATTTTATGACGGTGCTGCCAAGCAGGCACAGCTGGCAGAGGATGGGATAAGAGTATTTTCTCAAGAAGTAATCGATGTTGCATCACCAGTATTCTTGGCATTAGTTAAGGAAAACAGAGTTGAGGATGTTCAGCCAGACAAGCTTGCGATTAGAAAAGAAAAACTGCGCGCATATTTAGAAAGTAAAAAATCTCCGTTTGCAAAAGATGAAAAAGCACTTGAAGCATTCGCTGCTTCTAGAAATATGAAGTTAATGGTCGCGATTTCATTTGTAGAAAGTACGTTTGGAAAGAATTGTTATTACTACAACTGTAGTGGAATAGGTGGTACTCCACCAACTTTGCGAAAGTATAATAGTTACGCAGAATGGATACGGGATTTCGATGAGCTCTTGGAAAATCGATATAAAGACGTGCCACCAGAAAAGTTCGTTGGTTTATATGTTCAACCCGGAAGTCCAAATTGGATTTATGGAGTGAAGCAGGTTATTAAAGAGTTTGA
Organism: uncultured Candidatus Saccharibacteria bacterium; assembly: GCA_964536745.1. Lineage (GTDB taxonomy): Bacteria > Patescibacteriota > Doudnabacteria > UBA920 > UBA920 > UBA920. Next base: position 33,968 of record CAZHYL010000002.1, read on the forward strand.
TGAACAAGGTATTGATGCTTAGGAGTTAATTCATGCAAAAAGTTAAACAGGTTATTTGGAGATTTCTGTATCCAATCTGGCCACAATTAGAACACTGGTTTTTATTTTTGCACGGTAATAAAAGACAAAGATTCCATGTTGGTTGGTTGGCTCCGAATCGCTCCGTAAGTGAGCTTAAGAATCATCTGGCAAAGAAGTGGGGATTTGGGAATCATTTCGTAGCTTGGGAAGATCAAAGCCAAGTCCTATCGCTTCGGAAGCTTACAAGTTTTAACGAGCAGTACCATTTGTGTTTATTTTCAGACGGCGAAATCCGCGGACACTATGAATTTACTCCAGAAGCAGCTCCTATAAGACATTTAATGAAGGTTGATCAAAAGGCAAAAACAAAAGATTTCTTAAACTTTCTAGGTAGCTATGTAACTACCAAAAAACATATCAGCAAAATACCATTCCCAAAAGTAAGTTCCAAGGGTCCAGAAGTTACTTTCCATAAATAAAACCCGTTCCAAAGGCGAACGGGCTTTTTTATTGTACAACTTTTTTTGCTAGACCTAACCAACGCAAGGCGCAGATAAACCACCAGCTTGGGTCAAATTGATACCACTCTAGTCCGTAACACGCACGTCTAGGCGATTCGTGATGGTTATTATGCCATCCCTCACCCCAAGTCAGAAGAGAAACTAGCCAGTTGTTAGTAGAGTCATCATCGGTTTGAAACCTTTGGTGTCCCCATAAGTGACAAGCAGAATTAACTAGCCAAGTAAAATGCAGGCCAATCGTCACGGGAATTATAATTCCCCAGATCACTGCCAGAATGCCTCCAAAGGCAAACAGTATGACTGCAAGAATAACCGTAGGTAACCACCAAAGCTTTTGGAAAAATCGGTGAAACTTATCTTTGTTTAAAGTTCCTCCGTATTTTTGCAAAAAGGTTTGCGAGGTGTATTCAGTGTTTCCATACAGCATCCAGCCAATGTGTGAGTGCCAGAATCCTTTTCTGGGTGTGTGAGGATCTTCTGGTTCATCCGTGTACTGATGATGAGCACGATGAATCGCTACCCATTTGATGTGACCACCTTGAAGGGTGAGTAAACCAAAAATAGTAATGATGTATTCGATTGGCTTTGGACATTCAAAACTTTGATGCGTTAACAGTCTGTGGTAGCCAACTGCCAATCCTATCCCATGGCTAAGCGGCCAAATGCATAATGCCAGTATCAGATAGCCAGGGCTAAAGTAATAAAGCCCAACTGCTGTCAGAACATGGAAAATGCATAAAAAGACAATAGTGTCGTATTGAACAGCAAATTGTTGCTTCATTTATTATTCCTCCTTGGACAATTATCTCATATATTTGTGCCGAGCGCGAGGGGTAAAATCCTGGCCTAAAAAGGGGTTTGAACAAGAAAAAACCACCGTTATTCGGTGGCTTTAGGTTTCTTGGATATTTTTGAATATATGAGCCCGCCTAAGATTGCTGTGAGCAAGAATATACTCGCTCCTATGAAGCAAGGGGTTAAGAATGGGTTAGTAATCGGAGTTGCAGAACAGCCCAGTACAGGGCCAGATTTGGCGCTGTAGAAGGCAACTAGCTCGCGGGTTACGTTATACCAGGCAAAGATTGTACCAGCCGATACAAACCACCATAAATAATGTTGCCACTTCGTAAACCAACTGCTGGTTTGATTACCATACAGTTTAATAGACCAAATAAAAGCTATCAGAAAACCTACTGCGCCGTAGAAGCATGCTTGGGTTACTGGATTGGGAATAGCACAGTCCTGAATTTTGAAAATTGTACCTTCGAGGTTGTAGAACTTCAGAAAGTTCTGGATTGTGTTGTACCAAGCCCAGACCGTTCCTGCCAAGAGTAGCAGGGTTTGTAGTTTCAGGAGATTCGAAAGTTTGTTCATACTATTATTATACTCTTATTTATTGACTAAGTTAACTATGGGCGTAGTATATAAGTATGGGATTATTTAGATTTTTGTACAGCAAAATTTTCAAACCTGTGGCTTTTTCATTAGATCCAGAATTTGTTCATGATACTGTGGTGAAGTTTGGCAAGATCTTGGGTCGGTTTTCGTTAACTCGAACTCTTACTCAAAAAGCGTTCAGTTATAAAAGTCCTGTGTTAGAACAAACAATTTTTGGGATTAAATTTACTAATCCTATTGGACTATCGGCTGGGTTCGATAAGAATGCCGAGCTTTTAGATATTTTACCAAGTGTTGGATTTGGCTTTGCCGAAGTTGGTTCGATTACAGGGGAGCCATGTGCGGGAAACAACAAAAAACGATTATGGCGGTTGCCGAAATCGAACTCTTTGCTTGTAAATTATGGTTTAAAGAATGATGGCGCTCAGGTAATAAGTGATCGCTTAAAACACAAAAAGTTTTTATTTCCAGTTGGAGTTAGTGTGGCAAAAACTAATAGTGCCCAAACTGTTGAAACCGCCAGCGGAGTTGCCGATTATGTTAAGGCCTATAAATTATTTGCTAACATTGGTGATTACACCACAATAAATATTAGCTGCCCAAATGCTTATGGTGGCCAGCCTTTTACCGATCCAGACCGCTTAGAAATTTTGTTAACCGAAATTGATAAAGTCGAAACTTCTAAACCTGCGTTTGTTAAATTTTCTCCTGATATGAGTGAGTCGCAATTGGATTCACTGTTGGCAGTATTAGGGAAGCATAAAATTGCAGGGATAGTGTGTACGAACCTAACCAAAAAGCGGAACTTAGAATCTATAAAAGATGGTAATGTTCCAGATGATGGCGGAATGAGCGGTAAGGTGGTAGAGGATCTTTCTAATAAATTACTTAGAGATGTGTACCGTAAGACAAATGGAAAATATATCTTAATTGGCTCTGGTGGGGTTTTTACCGCTGAAGATGCTTATAAAAAAATTCGCTTAGGAGCGAATTTAATTCAACTGATTACTGGAATGGTTTACCAAGGCCCGCAAGTAATAGGGCAGATTAATAAAGATTTAGAAGAGTTAGTGGTTCGCGATGGCTTTAGTAATATTTCCCAAGCCGTTGGCGTGGATAATAGATAATAAATTACTGAAATAACTATGACAGGCAGAATCAATAGCTATTGACAATATGGCATTTTTGTGCTATAATTTCTCCAAGCTAAATGCCTTAATTTCGAGGTAAAAGCGTAGAAAAGCAAACATTTTGGAGGAAAAATGCAGAGATTGTTAAAAGCTATTGGAATTTTCGTTGTGTTGGGGATTGGTTTCACTCTTCTTAATACGTGGTACAGGACGATGTTTGTTGGCAATTTGGTCAACAACGCCGGTGGGTTTCTGATGACGTTCTTGATCATCGCACCGTTTGCGGTAATCTTCATCGGATTCTTGCTCATTCGCTGGATCGTTAAAGCCGATCCCAGTGATTGGGGTTCGAAACTCGGCGTTATCGTCATCTTATCTTCGATCGCCATCTCGTCGGCTTGCTCGGCTGCACATTCAAACGTGCAGACCTTGGTTACGACCGACTGCGGTGCGACGTGGAAAGTGATCAAGGTCGGTGAGACTTTGCCGGTTCAGGTTGGCCCCTGTTCGTACAAGGTAACCATTCCTGACTACCCGATGCAGGGTGAGGTGAAGTTTAAGACTTCCTTCGCAAATCGTGTTTTGGCTAATATCGAAGTCTCGTACGACTATGTCATCACCGATGGCATCAAGTTCGTAAACGAGGCAAAGTATATCGGCAAGATGAATACGGGGAGCGATGATAAGTCGAACTCCTCGGGCGTTTACGAAGCTGCCGAAAACTCGGTAATCGACAAGCGTATCCGCGAAGTGGCCAGTACCAACCTCATTAAGCAGGACATTGTCGATTTTGCCCAAGGCGAATTCGAAGATATGCTCTTGGTCGAGACGAACAAGATACTTGAAGAGAAGGGCGTAAGGCTCAACTTCATTTCGTTTGTTCCGATTCCGGAAGAGCAGACAAGATTGGCGATCGACGTTTTGACAGCTCACAAGGTTTACGAGTCGAAAGGCTTGAAAGACCTTGGCGAGAAGATCATCGTCGCGCGGTCGGGCGCTCCGAAAATTCTCCAGTCCAACGAGCAGCCGCCGAAGGATGAAAAGGAAAAAGAGAAGGAGTAACCCTCAACCGGTTTAACAATTTCTAAGTAAATTGGACACCGCAGTTATCATGACTGCGGTGTTTTTTGTTACCAAAGCCAACATGCAATTAACCATTTTTTCGCCACTCTTGGATAGCCTTAACCATATAGCTGGAGATTTGGAAATTGATGTTGTAGTCCTTTAGTAAGGTGTTTAATTTCTCGTTGTTATATTCTGCAAGTTTTTGGTTTATTAGATAATCTAAGATTTCTTTACGCTTATCGTATAAACCTTTTCTGCAAGCTAGTAAGGTGCCAGCAAAAACATACCAGCCAATCTCGTATAGCATCTCTTCCTTGTTGGGAAATTCTTGGTTAGAAGTTTCGTCAAACGTAATTACTTCTTCCGAAGTATGTTTTTTAGCAAATTCAAGGGCTTTACCATCAATTTGCGAAGCTAAATTTTGAAAACCAGTTTCCATATATGTAGGGGATCTTAGTTAAAGCTTAAAGTTTTCTGCAGTAACTACTTCATCGGAAGATAAAGGTAAAATTTTGAAGATTTTGTTATCTAGAATGATAATTTTTTCACCAGTGGTAGTAGGGAAATTGTCTGTTAGTTTTCCTTCAGAGATATTTTGGTAATTTTCTGCAGTAGGTAATTGAAAAATAACTTTAAGGTTCATTAGTTGTAAAAGCTCTGGAGTAAAGATGTCTGGTGAGGGTCTGCTGGTAGAAAAGATAATGTGGATTTTGTTATCCGCCTTAGATTCTAGTAAGCTATTCAGTATTTTTTGAATTCGTTCTTGGTCGTAAGCAAATTGGTTGCATTCTTCAATATGAATAAAGTAGTGCTTGGTTCCAGAATTTATTTCTCTTAACTTATCTACAAGGATCTCTAAAGTCTGGAAGGCTGTTTTTTGATTTGTGATAACTGGACAATAGAGATACGGGGATTGCTGGTTCCAGCCAGTGAATTCTAAAGCAACATTGTCTATCAGGATAAAAGTGATTTCTTCCGAAGTGTTTTGTTCTTTTAGTTGGCGATAGATATGGTAACCTAAAACACTCTTGCCACAGCCACTTTGGCCCACTAAAAGCGTGAAGTTAATGTTCTGGACCTCAAAATTTACCTGAAATTCTTCATTATTTGAATTTTTGCCTAAGCTTACCTGAAGGTTCATGGTTTCGCCGTTAATTACAGTTATTATACACCTTGTTGTGGTTGGTGATTATGATAAAATCAGGGTATGGAAAACCTTACAAAACCCTCAGAACTAAAAGAGGGAAATTCAAAACGAAAGATTCAAATTGGGGTTATGGGTAGCTGTAGCGACCTTAATTATTCTGATCAGATTGAAAAAATTGCCGAAGAAATTGGATACAATGTTGCTCAAGCCGGGGCAGTATTATTTTTTGGTGCAGAAAAAGATTTTGATTCTCTATCTACCGCAGCTTGTCGCGGGGCAAAAAAAGCTGGGGGCACCACTGTCGGTGTAACTTATGGTAAGGGTAAAGATATAGTAGAAGATAATGTAGATATTGTTGTTGTAAGTGGAATGGAACGCGGTGGTGGGAGAGAGTTAAATTTGGTGCTTTCGTGTGATGCGATTATTGCAATCAATGGTGGAAGCGGAACTTTAACAGAAATGGCCATTGCATATCAGGCAAACATTCCTATTGTGGTTGTGACAGGAACAGGTGGCTGGGCAGATAAAATGGCCGGAACTTATTTTGATGATCGTAATAGACTAAAAGTAGAGCCAGCAATTAATGCAAAAGAAGCAGTGGAATTGGCGTTGAGTTTGATAAAAAGATGAGTATGAACGAAATAGAACAAATACAAAAAGACATTTCTGAACTCAAAGCGCGTAATGCTAGAGTTGAGCTAGACAAGGCGTGGGAGACAAGTTTGTTTAGAAAGTTATTAGTTGCTGGGTTAACTTATGTTGTAGTTCTGATATTCTTGGTGTTCATGGATTTTCCAAGACCGTTTTTATCTAGCATAGTGCCGGCTGTTGGGTTTGTGTTGTCAACCTTGACAGTGGGAGTGGTGAAAAGGTGGTGGGTGGGGAGGTAGGAAGTTAGAATTTGATTAATCTATATTCTAATTATTGCCGAAAAATTAGAATTTGACAAACTGGTATTATAGGTTTATAATCAATTTATAAGTAATAATCAGTTATGTCAAAATCCCGATGGGTCGCTGGATCTTACAAGCAACAATTTGAATATAAAAGTTTTTTACCTGAAAAGGTGAATAAGACTTTTGTGTGGAGTGATCCGCGTATAGATTTGTTATTAGCAGATTCTATGCGTTTTCTTGGCGAGCTAAATGCATATTCAACTTTGGTTCCAGATGTTAATTTCTTTATTCAGATGCACGTCGTTAAAGAAGCAACGGTTTCCAGTAAAATTGAAGGTACGAAAACTAACATTAACGAGGTTCTTTTAGCTGAAGAAGATATTCAACCAGAAAAACGAGATGACTGGATTGAGGTTCAAAATTATATCAATGCGATTAATTATTCTGTCGGTAAACTTAATTCATTGCCAATTTCAATGAGATTAATTAAGGAAGCTCATAAAGTCTTATTATCCGGGGCTCGTGGTTATAGTAAACTCCCGGGAGAAATTCGCACAAGTCAGAACTGGATAGGTGGTGCAAATATCACTGATGCTTCATTTATTCCACCACATCACGAAGATTTAGCTGAGCTACTTACTGATCTAGAAAAATTTTGGCACAACAAGGAGTTACAGGCCCCTGACTTAATTAAAGCGGCAATTACTCATTATCAATTTGAAACTATTCACCCATTTTTGGACGGTAATGGTAGAATTGGGCGTTTATTAATTACCTTACAATTAGTTGATTTGGGAATTCTTCAAAAGCCAACATTATATGTTTCTGAATTTTTTGAGAAACATCGTGTTCAGTATTATGATGCTTTGTCTCAAGTTAGACAGTCTAACGATATTGAACACTGGATTAAATTTTTCTTAACAGGGGTTTCGGAGACGGCTAAAAAAGGTAAGTTAACTTTTGAAAAAATTATTGCACTCAGGAAGAAATATGAAGGTATTATCGAAAACAGATTAAGTCCTAAACGACAAAAGTCCGCTAAAGAATTGTTAATAAAATTATTTTCTAAGCCAATTGTCTCTATTAGGGATATCGAGGAAATGATGAGTGTTACATTTCAAACCGCAAGTGTAATGGCTAAAGAATTTGAAGAAGCAGGTTTGTTTAAGGAAAAAACTGGGCTTTCAAAAAACAGGATTTTCTTTCTTCAAGAATATATCGATCTATTTATTAAATAAAAACTATGGAAAACTTTTCACAAAAAACTTCAATGATTTGGAACATCGCGGATATTCTTCGAGGTGGTTGGAAGCAACATGAATACCAAGATGTAATCTTGCCTTTTGTTGTGCTTAAACGGCTTGATGCAATCTTAGAACCAACTAAGTCAATAGTTCTTGAGCAATATAATCAATGGAAGGGGAAAATTAAAGACATCGAACCAATACTTAAAAAGGCTTCTGGTTCAGAGTTTTTCAACGTGTCTCCATACAACTTCCATAAACTTACAGAAGATCCAAATAACATTGCAAAAAACTTTAATCAATACCTAAAAGATTACAGCGAAAATATTCGTGATATTGTAGAGAAGTTTGATTTCTACAAACAATTAGAACGCCTCGAAGGCGGCAATTTGTTGTATCTTATCATCCAAGAGTTAAACAAAGTTGACTTACATCCTGACAAAGTAGATAACCATCAAATGGGTTTAATTTTTGAAGAATTACTTCGAAAATTTTCGGAAATGTCCAATGAGACTGCGGGGGAACACTACACTCCACGTGATGTAATTAAAATTATGGTGCAAATCTTACTTTCGCCAGATGCAAAAGAGCTAAATAAACCACATGTAATTAAAAAGATTTATGACCCTGCTGCTGGAACTGGCGGAATGTTGACGGTTGCCAAAGACTACATTTTAGAGAACATTAACCCGAAGGCAGAAATCTACTTGTATGGCCAAGAGTTAAACTCAGTTACATATGCTATGGCAAAGTCAGACCTTCTAATTAAAGGTGAAGATCCGAACTTGATTCGCGGTGGTGAAAAAGATCACTCTAAAGCAAGTACACTTTCTAATGACCAATTTTTTGGTGAAGTATTCGACTACGGGCTTAGTAATCCGCCGTACGGTGTAGATTGGAAAAAAGATAAGGATTTTGTAGAACGAGAGGCAACTCGAGGTTTTGCTGGTCGTTTTGGTGCTGGAACTCCAAGAATCTCTGACGGGCAATTATTGTTCTTACAACACTTAGTTTCTAAGATGAAACCTGTAAGCGAAGGTGGAACACGTTTGGCAATTGTCCATAATGGTTCCCCATTATTTACTGGTGATGCTGGAAGTGGTGAAAGCGAAATTCGTCGTTGGCTTTTAGAAAAAGATTTATTAGAAACAATTATTGCTTTGCCAGATCAATTGTTTTATAACACAGGTATTAATACCTATTTGTGGTTTTTAAGTAATAAAAAGTCAGAGCAACGAGCTGGGAAGGTGCAGCTAGTTGACGGTCGTAATATGTTCCTGAAAATGCGAAAAAGTTTAGGGCATAAACGGCACGAAATTGACGATGAATCAAAAAAGAAAATTTTTGAGCTGTACGATAAGTTCGAAGAAAATGAATTCTCAAAAATATTCAAAACCACCGATTTTGCGTATAGACAAATTCAAGTGGAACGTCCGTTAAGATTGAACTTCCAAGCATCTAAAGAGCGAATTGAGCTAGTTAAAGAAGAATCCGCTTTTAAAAAACTTAAACCTACTGAACAAGAAGAAATTATTACAACTTTGGAACAATTCCCAAACAAAGATCTATTTACTAACCGCGAAGAGTTTGTTAAAGTTTTTGATCTTCTAATCAAGGAATTAAAACTTAAAACTCCATTAAAAAAGGCTATATTAAATGCGCTTTCTGAACGTGATGAAAATGCAGATATTTGTTTAGATGGTAATGGAAAACCAGAAGCAGATAGTGAATTACGAGATTATGAAAATGTACCATGGGGAACAAAAGTAGAAGAATACTTTCAGAAAGAAGTTATGCCTTATGTTGCAGATGCTTGGATTAACGAAACTGTCCGAGATCATAAAGATAATGAGCTTGGTAAAGTTGGATATGAAATTCCGTTCACAAGATTTTTCTATAAGTATGTTCCATCTCGTAGTTTAGAAGAAATAGAAGCTGACATTGAAACAGTAGAAAATGAATTATTAGATTTGTTAAAGCAACTATAATATGCAGAAATTAAAATTAACAAAGAAATACGATGTTTACCCTGAATGTAAAGATTCAGGCGTTGAGTGGTTAGGTATGATTCCAAAAAGCTGGAATATTGTAAGCTCTCGTCAATTATTTGTGACTAAGAAAGAGAGAGTTGGCTCAGACTCTTCTGATTATAAGATTCTAAGTCTAACACTACAAGGAGTTGTGCCAAAAGTACTGGATGGCTCTGGAAAAAATCCAGCAGAATACGACACCTATCAAACATTTCAAAAAGATGACCTAGTGTTTTGTCTTTTTGACTACGATGTAACACCAAGAACCATCGGATATGTGGAAGAAAATGGGATGATGACTGGTGCCTATACTAGACTGATCCCCAAAGGATCAGTGTATTCAAAGTACTTTTATTACTACTTCTTTGCCCTTGATCTAAATAAGGAGTTACTTCATCTGTGTACAGGGTTAAGAAGTAGTCTTTCAAAACCAGTCTTTTGGTCAATGAAAAGTTCTTTACCGAGTTTAGTTGAACAAGAAAAAATTGCGGATTATCTTGATCAAAAAACCGGTTTGATTGATAAAATCATTGAGAAAAAGAAGAAACAAATCGAGCTGTTGAAGGAAAAACGCACAGCAGTTATCAATAAAGCCGTTACAAAAGGTTTAAATAATCATACAGAGAGAAAGGATGTAAATATAAATCTACAAGAATCTATGCCGTATAATTGGAACTTATATAAACTTAAACATATATTTAATTTCCAATCAGGGGACGGGTTTCCAGATGACTTGCAAGGTAATATTGAGGGCGAAGTTCCTTTTTTAAAGGTCAGTGATATCAATGGTGAGATTGTTCAGATTGACTCCTCGAATAATTATGTTGATTATAAAACTATCAAGCTAAAATCTTGGCATTTAATTCAGCCGAATTCTATTCTCACTGCTAAAATTGGTGCGGCATTGAGTAAGAATCACCGAAAAATTAATATTGTTCCTGTTTGCATCGACAATAATATGATGGCAATGTCCCCTAAAAGTATGTTGTCACCAGGCTATGCTTATTGGCTGTCTCTAATTATTAACATGTCTGATTTTCAAAACATTTCTTCTGTACCTTCATTAAACATGTCATTTCTCAAGGAATTTAGTGTTTACTTGCCATTGATTCCGGATCAATTACAAATTGCAAAATTCCTTGAAGATAAAGTAATGGTTTACGATTTAGCTATTAATAAAGTTTTAGATTCTATTAAATACTTGCAAGAATTTAAATCATCTTTAATTTCTAATGTAGTGACAGGAAAGGTAAAAATCTAATATGCCAAACAAGCAATTCTTGGAAGAATATCCTTTATATAAAAAATACAATACTGACTGGACTTTTAATCATAATTATCCACACACTTTCATAGGGCTTGGTCAATTACCAAAGCCATCTATACACATGGTTTGTTCGTTTTGTGATTCTGAACAGACATTTAATATGGATGGTCAGTATTATGATTCTAAATTTGAACAAAATCAACCCGTCCATGATCAAATCAAAGAGCTGAGGTATATATGTTCTGGGTGTAATCGTGGACTAAGAGTTTTTCTAATTAATTTTGTATTTAGTGTTCCTGATGAAGATGGTAATTCAATAATTGTTCTAGAAAAAGTTGGTCAGATCCCTCCTTGGACGATTAAAATGGATTCAGGGTTGGAAAATATTCTCGGCGACCACTCAATACTTTATAAAAGAGGTTTGATCAATGAGTCGCAGGGGTATGGAATTGGCGCGCACTCATATTTTAGAAGGATTGTTGAAGAAGTCATAGATGAATTGCTAAATTCAATTTATAATTTAGTAGAACCTAGTGAAAAGGAAGAATATCAGGAGGCTTTAGATAAAACTAAAAAGACTAGAGTCACGCAAGAAAAAATTGATTTAGTAAAGGATTTATTACCACCTAGTTTAAAACCAGATAATATTAATCCTTTAACAGTGATTCACTCTGCATTGAGTGAGGGGTTACATGATTTGTCGGATGAGGAATGCCTGGAACAAGCAGAATTAATTCGGAACAGCTTGGTATTTCTGATTAATCAAATAATCAGAACAAGATCAAGCGCACAAAGCTTCACAGATAGTATGAAGAAATTATTGGTTAAGAAGTCTAAAAAAAATAGCTATGAAAACTAACACACGAGAATCAGGCTTTGAAGAATTTATTGAAGCAAAGTTAAATCAACTACATAACTATCGTATTCGCACAGCGAGTGATTACGATAAAAACGTTGCCATGGATGTAGATTTAGTTGCTGAGTTTATTCAAAAAAGCCAGCCCAAAGTTTGGGAACAACTAGAGGCTCAGTTCGGGGAAGATGCACTAGCTAACACCGTAGAACGTATTGATAGAGAAATCACAGAACGTGGTCTTTTAGATGTACTCCGAAGTGGTGTTAGCGACCGAGGTATCCGTTATAGGCTTGCATTCTGGCAACCTCAAAATAATCTCAATCCACAAACTGTAGGAGAATATAGTACAAATATTCTGAGCATCACTCGACAAGTAAAATACAGTAACAAGAATGAAAACTGTATTGATATCGTTATTTTTCTAAATGGCCTCCCAATTTTTACTATTGAGTTAAAGAATTTGTTTACTGGGCAGGGTGTATCTAATGCAATTCAACAATATCGCACAGATAGAGATCCAAAAGAGAAGCTATTGTCTTTTAATCGTTGCTTAACGCATTTTGCGGTTGGTGACCAAGAAGTCCATATGACAACCAAGCTTGCTGGGTTAAAAACTCGTTTTCTACCTTTTAATAAAGGTAATAACGGTTCAGCAGGGAATCCTGTAGTGGATGGGAAATATAAGACCAGTTACTTTTGGGAAGATGTTTTGGCTAAAGACAGCTTAATGGATTTACTGGCTAATTTTGTTCAAGATCAAGAAGAAGAAATTGAGGATAGCAAAGGAAAGAAAGTTAAAGAAAAAAAGTTAATTTTCCCAAGATATCATCAGATGGATACCGTACGAAGAATTGTTGGCGATGCAAAAACTTCAGGATCTGGGAAAACTTATTTAATTCAACACAGTGCCGGTTCTGGTAAAAGTAATACGATTGCATGGACCGCGCATAGACTCGCAGAGCTACATAATGAAAATAATGAAAGTATTTTTGATTCAGTGATTGTTATTACTGACCGTCGTATTTTAGACAGGCAACTTTCTGAAACCGTAGATAGCTTTTCTCAGGTTTCTGGTGTCGTTAAACATGTTGAGTCGTCCAAAGATCTATTGGAAGCTTTGGAGAAGGGAACTAGAATAATTTCTAGTACACTACAGAAATTCCCTGTGATTGTGGATGCCGTTGAAAAAACTTTTGGAAAAAAGTTTGCTGTTATTATTGACGAAGCCCATTCTTCACAATCTGGTGAATCTGCTGCCGACTTGCGTCAAGTTTTAACTTTAGATGATGCTGCGGATCAAGCTTTGCGGGAAGAAAAAGCCTTTAAAACGACTGAGGATTTAATTGTCGAGCGAATGAAGGCTCGTAAAGTAAAAACTCCAAACATTAGCTTTTTGGCATTTACGGCAACTCCAAAACAAAAGACATTAGAGTTATTCGGAACAGAAGATCCTTTGACAGGGAAGTTTGTGCCATTTTCGCTTTACTCCATGAAGCAAGCTATTGATGAAGGATTTATTCTTGATGTTTTAAAAAATTACACAACTTACGAAACATATTTCGCTTTGTTAAAGCGAATAGAAGATGACCCGGAATATGATAAGAAAAAGGCTCAAAGACTTTTGATTGGTTATGTTGAAAAACATGAACACGCCATCGAAAAGAAAATTCAGATTATGGTTGAGCATTTTGAGGAAAAAATCCGTAATACAATTTATGGAAAAGCTAAGGCAATGGTTGTCACCAAGTCTCGTCTACACGCAGTACGTTACAAATTGGCTTTTGATAAATATCTTGCCGCAAAAGGGTATGGACATAAAGCTTTGGTTGCGTTTTCTGGAACTGTGAAAGATGACGGAAAAGAATTTACGGAGGCTGGGATGAATCATATACCTGAAAAACAGACACCTGAAGAATATAAAAAAGATGAATTCAAGTTTTTGATTGTTGCAGAAAAATATCAAACAGGTTTTGACCAACCTTTGCTTTCCGCAATGTATGTTGATAAAAAGTTGAGTGGTGTTAATGCTGTTCAGACACTATCACGCCTAAATAGAACGACTTTCGGGAAAGAAGAAGTTTTTGTTTTAGATTTTGTAAATGATATTGATCAAATAAAAGAATCATTCCAACCGTATTACACAACTACCATTTTGTCAGAAGCAACTGACCCAAATATTCTTCACGATTTAGAAAGAGATGTTTTGAACTTTAAATTATTCTCTGATTTTGAAGTAAACGGATTTGTCGATGAATATATGCATGGAGCAACCCCAGACAAGCTAAATGCAATTATAGATGCTGTGGTTGAACGAGCGAACCAAGAAAAAAACGAAGAAGAGATTGAAGAGTTCAAAACCCTAATTGCTGATTATTTACGCAAATACGCTTTTGTAGCACAGATTGTTACCTTCGACGACCCTCAACTAGAAAAATTGTTTATTTTCTTGAAGTTCTTAATTAAGAAATTGCCGAAGCGTAACGAACCACTCCCGTACGAAGTCCTAGAAGCTGTTGATATGGATACTTATAAAGTTCAAAAGATTTTAGAAACTTCTGTGATTTTGGATGACGAAGAAGGAATCATTGAACCTATGGGAGGCGGGGGAACTCATGATCTCCCAGGAGATGAAAGTGACCAACTTTCTAGAATTATTGCTGAAATTAACGAAAGATTTGGAACAAATTTTTCAAATGAAGATAAAATCATTTTAAATACTTTGAGCAGAAAACTTGTTGAGAATGAAGGCCTAGAAGGTTCCATCAAAAATAACAGCAAAGATTCTGCTAAAATTAAGTTTGACGAGCTGTTTCAAGATGAACTCATAGGTATGTTAAATAATCATTTTGATCTATACAAAAAACTTGATGAAAACCCTGAAATGAAAAAATATGTAGGGGAACGAGTTTTTGAGTATGTAGTAAGACAATTAAAGTAATAATTATGAACCAACTAGGAAGACTTAAAAAAGTTGAATTAAGAGAGGGGTGGAAGCACGAAGCTTTGGATTTTACTCAATGGCTTGCACAAGAAGAAAATCTATCACTTCTAAGTGATGAAGTAGGTTTCGATATAAAGCTTATTCAAACAGAAGCCAGCGTTGGAAGTTTTAACGTTGATATTCTTGCACAAGAAGAAAATACTGGGCATAAAATTATCATAGAAAATCAACTTGAGACTACTAACCATGATCATTTGGGTAAGATTATTACCTACGCCTCTGGCTACGATGCAAGAGCAATTATTTGGATAGTCAAAGATGAAAGAGAAGAACATAGACGGGCTATTGATTGGTTAAATGAAAATACAACTGAAGAAATTGGCTTTTATCTTATTAGGATAGAATTGTGGCAAATTGAAGGATCTCCTTTTGCTCCAAAGTTTGAAATTATATCCAAGCCTAATGATTGGGCTAAGGCTGTTAAAAGCTCCGCAGAGAGTGCTGAGCTTACTGATACAAAGTTAGGGCAATTAGAATTCTGGGATTCATTTAAGAATTATGCTAAACAAAATAATACTTCACTTAAATTTCAAAAAAGCTACCCACAACATTGGACAGATATAAGCGTTGGTAGTAGCAATTGTCATATATCTCTAACTTTAAACTCTAAAGAAAAATCTATAGCTTGTGAGCTGTATATCAATGATAATAAGGATTTATTTCATAAACTATTTGATCAGAAAGATTTGATTGAAGCAGCTATTTCGGAAAAATTGGATTGGAAGGAATTACCAAATAAAAAAGCTAGCAGGATTATTTTATCCACTCATGGTGATTATGAAAATGTTGTTGAAAGAGAAAAATATTTTGAATGGTTTCAAGAAAAAGCAGAAAAGTTTAAAGAAGTATTCCCAAGATATTTTATTTAGTTTTTATCGAATGAGTATAATATGTCTAATAAATTTCAAATTCCTCCTAATGTTTTAGAGAAGATTAAAAGAGACAGGTGCGTGTATTGCCGTAAGTCAATGAAAACTTACGCTGAAATAAAAGCAACAACTAAACAATATAAAGATCAATCAAGCTTAGAACATTTATATTATAAAGAACCTTTTTATTGGATTGGTAAACCTGGGATGCCTGGTGGCCTAACAGAGATAGGAATAGCCTTATGTTGCAGAGGTTGTAATTCAAGCAGGAGAGATAAACCATTGCGTGAGTGGTTTATATCACAGTATTGTAGAGATAGAAACATCAATGAAAAAACTGTTTCAGACCCAGTTAGGAAATTTATTGAATATAGAAAAAAGATAGACGGGGATTATTAATCTGCTATAATACCCCCATCAACAACTAACAATATCAAGAGTGCGGTTAGGGAACCAGCCCTGCGATCCGCCAGCAACCTGCGTAACCTCCCCAACCCCTCCTTAGAAAGGAGGGGAAAAAATTGAGCCTCCTTAAAGGAGGGGAGAGAGTGAGTAAGGTGCTAAGTCTGGCCCTGCTATCAGGGAAAGATATCAATTTAAAATATCCTTCTCTTATGGCAAGAAAGGATATTTTTTATGACCCAGTTACGCACAGCCGAATTTGTTTCTCCTAAGCATCCAGATAAAATCTGCGACTATATCGCAGACAGCATTCTCGATAACTATCTTGCCCAAGACCCTCACTCTCGGGTGGCTGTAGAAGTGATGGGTGGTCACGGCCTCATTACTCTTAACGGCGAAGTCACCAGCTCTGCCAATATAGATTGCACTCAAATAGTGCAAAGCATTGTCGGCCCAGATTATAAAGTGATAACCAACATCGCCAAGCAAAGCCCAGAGATCGCTCGCGGTGTTGATGTTGGCGGGGCAGGGGATCAAGGCATTATGGTTGGCTTTGCATCCAGTAGCACTCCTAATTTTGTTCCTCTTGAATATGAATTGGCACGAAGTTTATGCCAGCAGATTTTTAAAGTCTATCCCTACGATGGTAAAGTTCAGGTGACGGTGGATGTTGGCGGCGGCGGCACTTCCCAAGTTAAATGCGTTGTCGCCAGCTTTCAGAATTCAAAATCCAGCGACCTCGAAGCTCTCGTCCGCAGCCTTATTACTGCAGACAAGTATTTAATTAACCCTGCTGGAGAATGGCAACAAGGCGGGTTTGATGCCGACTCTGGCCTTTCTGGCCGTAAGCTCGTGGTAGATGCCTATGGGCCTTCTGTGGCCATTGGAGGAGGTTCCTTTAGTGGAAAAGACGCCACAAAGGTAGATCGTTCCGGCGCCTATTACGCCCGCAAGGTCGCCGTGGATTTGCTGACTAAATCTGCGCAAACTCAACTCACACGCACCCAGTCGTCGCGAAACCAACCCACACGCGAGGTGCTAATCAAAATCGCCTACGCCATCGGTATCTCAGAACCAGTCATGGCCGTTGCATACATAGACGGAGTCGAACATGACATTTCTACTCAATACGACTTTTCTCCACAAACCATCTGCCAACTCCTCAACCTTGACCAACCTCAATTCTCCCAGCTTAGCCAATGGGGTCATTTTGGAAGAAAGAATATTTGGGATAAGGGGTTTTAGGAAGTTATTGGGAATCGGTCACCTCACGCTACCCTCCTCAAGCTAAAGCTTTCGTCGAGTAACGCTGCGGCGACCCCCGACGTTCGAAATATGCCCCCAGCATATTTCTCACTGTTTTCGATTCCACTATGAACGCAGGCCATAACAAAAACCCGAAACAAGTTCGGGTCTTTGTTATGGTAGCGCTACGGGGAATCGAACCCCGATTACATGGATGAGAACCATGCGTCCTAACCGTTAGACGATAGCGCCAAGTAAGTTTTTACAGTTCATATTCTAGCAATTTAAAGCCCTTTTGAAAAGAGTGCTATAATAAGAGTAATGAAATATTTTTTATTAGCACTCTGCGCAATTTTTTTACTTTCAGCAGGTTGTAGTAATACAAAAATCCGCGGAGAGACGCCAACTTCTCCAAAAGAATCTTACGAACCATTGCCTCGCTAGGCATAGCTCTTGACATAATGCAAAATTGGTGATATTTTCTGGGTACAAAGAGGACAACTGAATGAATTTAGGAAAATTTGCCTCAGAATATCACACCTTTACAGGGCCATGCTGCAGTTTAGCGTGGGCTTCGGTCTCGATGAACTTCGAGTCGATCGGGAGATCGTGGAACTCAATTTTCCTAAATATAAAAAGCCAAGATTTATCTTCGGCTTTTTTTATTATTCTACAATTGGCTCGTCGGTGTTAACTGGAATTGCTTCTGGAATATCTGGAAGCTTGATGTTTGCAACTAAGCTTTCAAATTCTGGTAGATCGTTGATGGAAGTAATACCAAGTTGTTGCAGGAACTCGGTAGTAATCTGGTAAAGTGAACCTCTGGCATCATTAGGGTTAGGAATTTTTTCTATCAACCCTCTCATTAGTAAAGATCTTAGGCTGTATTGTGAATTAACTCCACGGATAGATTCTATCTCTGCTTTGGAAATCGGTTGGCGATAGGCGATAATGGCGAGGACTTCTGTGGTTGCATCGGTTAATTCTTCCCTAAGGTCGTTGTTTAGGAAATTCCGTACAAGCTCGGAGTTTTCACTGGCTGTTGCTAGTTGGTAATCGCTTCCGGTGTCTAGTAAAACTACTCCTGAATTTACTCTTATTTGAGCTAATTCTTGGAGGGATTCTAAGACTTCTTGTTCAGAGGCACCAGTAAATTTGGCTAGTTGCTTAGCGCTTAGAGGTTTGTTGGAAACAAACAATATGCTTTCGATTTGTGAGGTTAGGTTATTCATTATTTTCTACAATAGTTGTGGTTTCTTCGATGATAATTTCACTAGGACTGTACTTAGTAATTGTAACATCTGTAAACAAATTATCTTGGGAAACAGAAAAAATTCTTTGCTTAATTAATTCTAATAAAGCTAGGAACGTAATTATAACTTCGCTTTTATTTTTAGAGTCTTTAAGTAATTCACTCAATTTAGTTTCAGCGTTCGCTGCTAATTTATTTTGTAATTCGCCAATTTTTTCTTGAATAGAAATTGCTTCGCGAACTTTGGCTTTTGGTAGATTGTCCAATTCTTTTAGCTGCTGAACAACGTTTAGGATAGCTGTGTGCAGGGTGCTTGGAGAGGTATTTGGGTCTGGCCAGAAATTGATACGTTCCGAGAATACTAAGCTTCTAGTAAAGCTTTGCTGCTTTCTTCGGTCTAGTTCTTGCAAATGTTTAGCAACAGCTTTGAACTTTTTATAGAGCAGTAGCTTTTCGGTTAAATCTTCTTCTGGCTCTTCTTCGTCTTGTTCTACTTCTAAGCTCGGCAGGATTGCCTTAGATTTAATAACTAGAAGGCGAGCAGCGATGTTTAGATAATCGGCTATGCTAGTTGGTTCTATTTGCTCTAGTTGTTTTACATAATTTAAAAATTGCTCGGTAACTTCGGCGAGTGCAATTTCGGTGATATTTAATTTTTGTTCTTCGATTAGGCTAAGTAGTAAATCTAGTGGCCCTTCGAATTGTTGTACTTTTATTTGTGTCATAGTCTTCTGTAATCAGAATCGCTGTGGACTATCGTTTTTATTTCTTAGGCAAATCTAATTTAATATGCAAATCTTTGAGCTGTTTTTCGTCTACTGTACTTGGTGCGTTCATTAGTAAATCAATAGCAGAGCCGTTCTTTGGGAAAGCCATAACTTCGCGGATGTTTGGTTCATTTTCTAGCATCATAAAGAGGCGATCAAGACCAAAAGCACAGCCACCGTGTGGAGGAGCACCAAATTTGAAGGCATTAATCATGGCACCGAACTTTGTGTTTACTTCTTCTTCAGAAATTCCAACAATTCCAAATGCTTTATACATTACTTCTGGGTTAAAGTTACGGATAGCGCCACTGCAAATTTCATAGCCATTGGCGACCATGTCGTATTGATCGGCTTTAATATCCAGCGGATCGGTGTTATCAAAGGCTACAAGACCACCAACTGGCATGGAAAATGGATTGTGAGAAAAATCTACTTTCTTTTCTTTTTCATCGTATTCATAAAGAGGGAAGTC
>CAZHYL010000002.1:53650-133111 GCA_964536745.1 uncultured Candidatus Saccharibacteria bacterium
CCGTCACGCTTGGCTTGTTCGGTAAGTTCATCGATTTGGCTACGGCTAAGACTTGCTCCACCAGTTCCTACTAATGCTTTAATAACACCATTATTCTTGATAGCGCTAGCAAAGACTGTAAACTCTGTGTTGGTTAAATCTGCGGTGATGTCTGTCATCTCCATGCCATAGCGTAGGTCTGGTTTATCGGTACCATACTTTTCTAGAGCATCGGCAAAGCTAAGCCTAGGAATCTCTGGGTTAATTAATTCCTTGCCAGCAAAATCTGTTACTAAAGATTTTATCAATGGTTCAATAGTTGAACGAACTTCTTCGCCGTTTTCGACGAAAGACATTTCTAAGTCCAATTGATAAAACTCGCCAGGGTGTCTGTCGGCTCTTGGATCTTCATCTCTAAAACAAGGAGCGATTTGGAAATATCGAGGCAAGCCACCAACCATTAGGAGCTGTTTAAACTGCTGAGGAGCTTGCGGTAGGGCGTAGAATTGCCCAGGGTGTAATCTAGAAGGGACAAGGTAGTCGCGAGCACCTTCTGGGCTAGAAGAGGTTAAAATTGGAGTGGTAACTTCGGTGAAGTCTAACTGGTGCATGAAATCCCGAATCTTAACATTAAATTGATCGCGTCGTTTGAGTCTGTCTTGCATTTTCGGACGACGTAAATCTAAGAAACGGTATTTAAGACGGATTTCTTCATTAACTTCCTCGGTACCGTGAGAAACAGGAAAGGGAAGTACTTCAGACTTATTTAGAATTAGCAAATCAGAAATAATGACTTCTACTTCACCAGAAGGGATATTTTTATTGATTAACTCTGGAGCGCGCTTTACAACTTGGCCAGTGGCTTGAATTACAAATTCGTCGCGAAGAGTGGAGGCAATCTTAAAAGCTTCGGCTTGCTCTGGGTGAATGGTTAATTGAACAAGACCGGTGTGGTCTCGTAAATCTATAAAAATTAAACCACCGTGGTCTCGGCTGTTATTAACCCAGCCTTTTAGAGTAACGGTTTGATCAATATGGTTTACGGCTTCGCTAGCCAATGTTCGATTAGTCATAATAATTCTTTCTAGAGCTACTTTATATAATTATAGCTTATATTTTGAGAGGGCAAGAGAAATCTTAAATAAAAAACCCTTACAAATTACTTAAGAATAAGTAACTTGTAAGGGCGCTTTATTGCGCTGTGCCACCTTACTTCGCTAAACTGTTGCCAATTTAGCCTTAGTAACCAAATATTTGGTTAATTGGATTGTTGCTCGGCTTTGTTAGAGCGTCTTAGCTTGGTAATAGTAGCAATAAATACGTATTTGGGCAAGTAAAAAGGAGCACAGCACGATTGCTGGCTCCTTCTCTGGAGTGCGACTTGCTTTTGGCTTGTCGCGGTATAAATATAAATGCGTTATGATTGCGAATCGGGCGGGTTAGCTGGCCGCCCGATGAAAAATTTAAGCGGTGGTGTTAGAACACCTAATAGTCTGGTAATTCTTTCATCGGTTTTCCTCCGATTTGCCTGTTTTGGGCGAGAACAGCGATTTGCGATCGGTGTGCTGTTCACGGGTTGTAGGTCTGGCTCGCGTCGTATTGAGCGCTAGACCTAGAAAGATCTTAACTATTCCAATTTTTCGCTCCCGTGGGAGCTAGATCGGTGTAAAACGCACTTGTTTTTCTCCTTAGAATTTTGTGAAATGGGTGAGGGGAGCGGCACGTAGTGCCTCGCGTTCTCCCCTCACATTTGCCGGCGAAGTGCCGCACTTTTACGGGCAAGGCGGTTTGCGCCGTCCCGTGTGTATCAGTCGCTCTCCGTCCCTTTTGGGGTTTTTTGTCGACCGATCCGGTAGTCAGCGCGGCGATTGATCATCGCGCCGGCATTCGTCATGCGCCAATTTGCGTGCGCCTTAGGGATTTCCCTTAAGCGGCCGCTTTCGGCGACGACTCGCTCCGCTATACTTAGTTAGTTGTAGGTGATTTTTTATATTCGAGCCATGATAAGCCCTGCTAAAATCCCCACGAGCGGTAACGAAATCGTGTCAGTAGTATACCTTATAACTTTAATATTGTCAACCTTAATGGCTAGAATATGAATAAATTTAGCTTATTTAAGCCATAAAATCTGATTAGATTCTCATGTCTGATATAATAAAAGTACAATCAAAATCAATTAAAACTGAAATAAAAATAAATGTTAAAGAAAATTGTCCTAGATTTAGAAACTCAAAAATCCTTCGATGACGTAGGTGGTAGAGGAAAGAATCATTTACTAAAAATTTCAGTTTGCGGAATCTATGACTATTCAAAGGATGAATACTCTATCTTTGAAGAGTCAGAATTGCCACGTTTGGCTCCTATCTTGCAATCCGCAGATCAGATTATAGGTTTTAATATTAAACAATTTGATTTTGAAGTTTTACAACCTTATTTAAATTTTAATATTTTTGATATCCCTTATTACGATATCTTGTTAGAAATCGAAAAAGTTATTGGTCACCGAATTAAATTGGAATCTGTGGCCCAAGGTTCTATTGGTAGTGGAAAGTCCGGAAATGGCTTAGAAGCTTTGCTTTATTACAAAAATGGGAAAATGGATTTACTAAAAAAGTATTGTTTAGATGATGTAAAGGTAACTAAGCAAGTTTATGAATACGCTTTAAAGAATCAAAAATTATTATACCGAGATTATTTTGCTATAAAAGAAATTCCTATTACTTGTTTAGAACCAGTGAGCCGAGTTGGGGTCACACGGCAAGAAGTTTTATTCTAAAATATGAAGCGAAATAATTTACTAATCTATGTATTTGCGTTTGTAGTGATTAGTATTTTAGTCTTATCAAAAATTTTTAGTGGGGATTGGCTGCTTCCGCAAAGTTTTCACTTTTTTGGTTTAGAAATTCATTATTATGGTTTAATCTTAGCTATTGCGATTGTGTCTAGTTATTTTTTGTTGCAGAAAAGAGCAAGGCAATACGAAATTTCAAAAACTGAAGTTGAGAATATCACACTCGTTATTTTAATTGGCGGGTTTATTGGAGCGAGGTTGTATCACGTTTTAAGTTCACTAGAGTATTATTCGCAAGATTGGTCTCAAGTGATTATGGTTTGGAACGGTGGATTAAGTATTATTGGAGCGGTACTTGGTGGTATCTTGTCTATGTATATTTACCATCGTTATTATCGGTTTGGTAGCTTCGCAAAACTGCTAGATTGGATAGCTCCTTCAGTGGTTTTGGGCCAAGCCATTGGTAGGTTTGGAAATTTAGTGAATTATGAGGCCTATGGGAGTCCAACAAATTTGCCTTGGGCAATGTATGTACCAGAAGTGTTCAGAAGGGTCGATTACACAGCTTTCAATTTTTTTCATCCGCTATTTTTGTATGAATCTTTAGCTTGTTTACTGATAGTTGCTATTCTGCTAAAATGGCCAGACATTGCTAAACATTTCCAGATTCGAAGGTTTGAAGGGCAAATATTCTGGGTTTGGATAGGGCTTTATAGTTTGGTTCGGATTTTTACAGAATCCTTGAGGTTGGATAGCCCGTATATCTTTGGCTTTAAGCAGAATTTGATCGTAGCAATTATCGCAGCAGTGTTAAGTTTAATGCTGTTAATCTATCATCATAACAATGAACCCAAAACGACATAAATATATTAGCGCTCTATTTGCCATAGCTTTCTTGGGCTTTGTTCAGGTTTTTGGTAATACTACAACAATATTCCGATTCTTAGGATTAGCTTTACTGGTTTATTTAATCGCACTTACTGTTTACAACTGGCAGTATTTAAAATCACAAAACCAATTGAGTTGGTGGTTGTTAGTTAGGGTGCCAGTGTTTGTATTAGTTTGGTTTGGTTTGTTGTTTATTATTCCAACTGGTTTTGGTAGATATTTATTCTTAATCTTGAGCCTTCCTATAATATTTTTCTTTGAAACTTTAGTTGCCAACAAGGGTCAGCAGTTGGGTTGGAATTTGTTCCTATTATCTTTAGCAAGTTTATTAATTGCTTTGTACGGTTTTAATTTTTATTTCCCACTCAACGGATTAGTATACTTAGCGTTAATCTTTGCTGGAGTTCTTACGTTAGTTAGAATCTCTGTGGAGTCGGTGCCACACTCTACGAATGTGAAGTGGTTGGCTGGCTTAGTCTTGGGTTTATTTTCAGCGGAGTTATTCTGGGTCCTGCAATTTTTACCACTTCATTATTCTGTTTTAGCTGTTATAAACTTCAATGTACTGTACCTTTTGTGGGCAATATATTATCATTATCTATATCAGACTCTTACTAGCAAACAAATCCAATTTAATATCTTGTTAGCATTGAGTTTAAGTATCCTAATACTATTTTCCTCTCCTTGGACAATCTTAAAATAATTTATGAATAAAAAACAATTTATTGTTCTGCTAGTACTTGCAGTAGTAATCGTTTGGGTCGCAGACTTGTTAGCTGGTAACTATTTATCGGCTAAATTAGCTACCTCACAATTTGCGCGAAAATTTAACTTGTTTAACCCGCAAGCTCCGATCGTTGTCACAAACGAAAATACAGTTCGGGTAAACAGCGATAAAGATCCAGTTCAAACAGCAGAAAATTCTAAATCTAAAACTGCCACCGTTGTTTATTTTGAAAATGGACAGTTGGTAAGCAGTGGTGCGGCTGTAAACTGGACCAGCGATGGCTATTTTGTTTCTGTTAAGCAGGCTTTGGGTCTAAAAGACAAGGTTTACGCAGTAATGACTAGCGCTGGAGATTTATATCCTATCGAAAAGTCATATTCGGACCCCGCCTCTAGCTTAGTGATCCTGCAAACATCTGCTCAGAACTTACCAGTTTTAGATCCTGCAAATAGCAAAGATTTACGAGTAGGTGAACAAGTCGTGACTTTACTTAACTCTTTAGGTAACGAGCAAACTACTTTCAAAACAGGATACGTTTCTAAGTCCGCAACAGATCACTCTGGGTTAGTTTATGAATCCGACTTAGTAAGCGGTGGTGTTTACTTGCAAATAGATAATCCTGCGCTCGGGTCTGCGGTTATAAACTTATCTGGACGTTTAGTAGGAATTTGGGACGGCTCAAAGGTAATTGAAACTTCTGACGTCAGATTGTTAGTAAATAATTTCTTAACCAATAACAAAATTATTTCTAGACCAAGTTATGGCTTTTCGTATCAAATTTTAAGTACTTCTGAAGCTAAGGCTTTGCAAACTGTAAGCGGAGCAAGAATTATGGGGATTGCGACAGGAAAGCTTGCTGCTTCGCTTGGTTTAAAGACAGGTGATGTGATTACCGAGATTGATAACAAAAAGATTAGTTCTGATACCGATTTAGATAATTTATTTAGGACATTTAAGTCCGGTGACATAGTGAATATCGTTGTAAACAAACAAGGCACTGTGCAGAATTACAACTTAAATGTTGGAACTCTAAAATAAATAAAACCTCTCGCAAGAGAGGTTTTTTTAAATTTCTCGACGTCCTTCCATGGCTCTAGACAGCGTAACTTCGTCGGCGTATTCTAGATCTCCGCCCATAGGAAGGCCTCTAGCAATTCTTGTAATTTTTACATTTGTGTCTTTTAAGAGTTTTGCGATATACATTGCAGTAGTTTCACCTTCAAGAGTTGGGTTAGTGGCAATGATAATTTCACTTACATTATTTCTAGAGATTTTTGCAACCAGTGTGCCAATATTTAATTGATCTGCAGTAATTCCTTCGATTGGGTTAAGTACACCGCCAAGTACATGGAATACACCAGCGAAGCTGCCACTTTTATCTATGGCTAAAGCATCTAGAGGTTCTTCCACAATACAGACGATTTGTTTATTGCGATTATGGTCTGCACAGACATTACAGGGATCGGTTTCGGCCATGTTATGACACTCGCTACAGAAAGTAATATCATTGCGAAGTTCTTTAACACTTTCTGAAAGGGTTAGAATTTCAACATTATCTTTTTTTAGTAAATAAAAAGCTAGGCGCTGAGCACTCTTTGGCCCAATGCCTGGCAATTTCGAAAATTCATTAATTAACCTTTGCAGGGAAGTTGGTAGTTTTAACATTTTTATTTTTAAGCAATTGGTTCGTCTATACCACTTAGTGTTTGCATGACTGTTTCTGGGCTAGTGTCGAAACTTTTATCAAGGTTTCGGAAGGAGGTTCGTTCGGCATCGAAGAACAGATCGACTTGGCCGGTTGGTCCGTTACGATGCTTTTTAATGTGAATCTCAGCAATGTTTGGTCTACTAGATTCTTTACCTTTATACATATCTTCACGGTAGATAAACATAACCACATCGGCATCTTGCTCGATAGATCCAGATTCACGAAGGTCGGCAAGTTGAGGGACTTTGTCCGGACGGTTTTCTAATCCACGAGATAACTGCGAAAGTGCAAGAACAGGAACGTTTAATTCACGCGCAAGAATTTTAAGAGATCTGGAAATTTCGGAAACTTCTTGAACACGGTTTTCGGTACTGCGGCCAGCCATTAACTGCAAGTAATCCACAACGATTAATCCAAGTTTGTGTTCAGTTTGAAGTCTGCGAGCTTTAGTTCGAATTTCCATGATGTTTCCACCAGCTGCATCATCAATAAAGATTGGAGCATCGGATAACGAACCCATCGCATCACCCAAAGCTTCAAAATCTGCTTCGTTTAGCTGACCAGTTCGGATTTTCCAGAAATCAACATTACTTTCTGCAGCAAGTAAACGATCTACTAATTGGTCCTTACTCATTTCCAAAGAAAAGATTCCTACAGGAGTTTTAGTGTGAACAGCCACATATCGCATAATATCCAAAGCCAAAGAAGTTTTTCCCATGGAAGGACGCGCCGCAAGGATAACAAGATCGGATTTTTGTAAACCACTTAGTTTTTTATCGAGTTCAATAAAACCAGTAGGCAAACCGCGAAGTTTTCCACTAGAGCGATGGAGTTCATCGATACGTTCAAAAGTTTCGTGAAGGACATTGCTAATCGAAACGAAATTTTGTTTCAAATGTTTTTGGGATACATCAAAAAGTTTTTGTTCAGCATTGTCTAAGATGTCTTCAATTTCACCTTCTTCGGCAAATGCCATATTAGAAATTTCTGAAGCAGAGCTGATTAACCTTCTTAGGGTTCCTTTTTTACGAACGATGTTGGCGTAATATGCGGCGTGTGCTGCAGAGGGAACAGAATTAACCAAGCTGGCTAAGTATGATGAGCCACCAACTCGATCCATATTTTTACTTTCCTCTAGGGCATTGGCAACTGTGAGGACATCGATAGACACACTGCGCTCGAAAAGAGACAGAATTGCTTCGTAAATTAGACGATGGCGGAGATCATAAAAGTCGTCGCTAATTAAGATATCAGCAACCCTAATAATTGCATCTTTATCCAGCATTAAACACCCTAAAAGGGCTGTTTCTGCTTCTAAATTTTGTGGCGGGAGCCTGTTGATATCTTGAGACATAAGTATTCGTCTTTCCATTGTAGCAAATATTTTTGAGTAGGGAAGAATTGACAGTTATGGAAAGATATGGCATAGTCTATTGTTGATTATGTCTCTCATAATCTAGAAATTTTAGCCCTAAGGAGGTTAATTATGACTCAGCAAAGCAACCCTAGCCATACTAATAACTCTACAGATGGATTATTGTTATTCCCGGTAATAGTGATCGCTAGTGTAATAATCATTTACCTTAATGCATTGTATCTGAATCGTGCATCAGATGAGGTGATGGGTTCAATCGACAAACTTCGATTTGAAGAAAAGATTAATTCT
The DNA here is from genome assembly GCA_964536745.1 of uncultured Candidatus Saccharibacteria bacterium. Classification (GTDB taxonomy): domain Bacteria; phylum Patescibacteriota; class Doudnabacteria; order UBA920; family UBA920; genus UBA920. The sequence continues at coordinate 61,410 of CAZHYL010000002.1, forward strand.
GCACGAATTCTTACTTCTTTACCTGGCGGACCCAGAATGGAAATAGTTGCTATCGGTTGGGGGAAATCAACAGTGGTTGTACTTGGTAAAGATCAAAGCATGACTTACGATGAGTTCACAGGAAAGAATTGTAAGTACGAGGAGGCTACCAACGAGAACCCGTATTTGAGTCTGATTTGTTATAACTATAAAGAAGCTACCCGATACGAACCAGTTATGGCCAAAGGTTCATCTCAAGCAAAAAGCAGTCCGTAGACTGCTTTTATTTTTCACTTAGTTTCTTTATAGGTTCTGGGTTTTTGGTGGCCTGTCTTAGCATCGTAGCAGAAATTTTTTTGTTTCGCAGTTAAGGGTTCTATTATTGACAAATCCGCTATAAGATGATTTAATTAGTGGTATTTTAAGGAGGTTCTATGAGTAAGATGCTTAAGACTGATTTTCAATCGAAAAATTATTCAGTTCAGGACTATAGTCTCCACGGAATTGAACGAGAACTTAATAAAATCGTTCAGGAATTTAAGCAAAAACTGAGGGATTGGATACAAATTTGTGATAATGTTGGCAAAGAAGCCGATTATAATTATGGACTGCATTCTTACGTGGTTCAAGCTCTAGAATCTTTTCATGCTTGGGGGAAAGTTGTATTGCCGCCTAAGTTAGATAAGATTCGTGAAGAAAGAGTAAAAGATATCAAACAGTACATCGGCGCTTTCCCTTGGCATAAACCAATTACCGATCCGTATATCCGCCGTCAATTTTTCTTGGCTTCCAAGGAATGTTTTGAGATGGAGTTGGAAGCTGCTCGTAAGCAAATAGATCAGATATTCCAACGTTCCTTGAATCTGGCAAAATCAAAAGGACTTAACATTTAGTTAGTCCTTTTTTATTTACCTTTTAGTAATTTGTTGTCCGTTTGCAGTGTCTTTTACTTCGTAACCCATATTTTCTATTTCTTTCCTAAGTCTGTCGGAATTTTCAAAGTCTTTATTATCACGTGCTGTTTGTCTTTCATCTAGCAGGTTTTGTACTTCCGCGGGGATATCAAAATGATCTTGTTCGCTTAGCTTAAGTCCAAATACTGTATCAAAGAAAGATAAGTTATCTTTATGATTCCAGGCGTAAGCTAATGCAGCAGAGGTGTTTAAGTTTTCATTAACTGTTGCAAGGAAATCAGCATCATCATAATTCTCGGATTCTGTGTAGGCGCTTTTCAATTTACTTCGTGAAGTTTTAGCAGCTTCCAAAGATTCCCATGTAAAGTTGCTTTGTTGTCTAAAACCAGATTGCAGGAAAAGGTATCTTAAGTCTAAACCAGAATATCCTTTTGCTTTTAGATCTTCTATTGTGTAGACGTTTTTCAAACTCTTTGCCATTTTTTTACCATCCACCAAAAGGTGTTCGAAGTGTACCCAGTATTTAACAAATGGATTAACAATAGGCTGGCTTTGGGCAATTTCGTTAGTATGGTGAGGGAAGATTAGATCGACTCCGCCAGTATGGATATCTGTTGTTTTGCCGTCAAAAGCGACTTGGTTAATGGCTGAACATTCAATGTGCCAACCCGGACGGCCTTTGCCAAGTGACGGGTGATCCCAAAAGATCTGACCATCGGATTCATCCCAAGCTTTCCAAAGAGCAAAGTCACTCAAGTTATCTTTTTCATACTCATCGTTTTTGATTCTAGCTCCAACTTGCTTACCTTCTAGAAACTTTTCACCAACCAGTGCGCCGTAATCTTTAAAGTCGGCTTGATATTTTTCTATGCTGAAATAAGTGCTACCATCATCTGCTTTGTAGGCATATCCTTTTTCAATTAAAGACACAACAAATTCTTGAACATCAGGGATAACATCGGTTACGTTGATAAAATTAATTTGTTCTGTATCTATCCCAACTTCTCGAAGATCCGAAATAAATTTTTCTGCAAATCTTGAGGTGTAGGTCTTTAGGGTTTGAATATTTGCATTAGAACCAAATTCTGCAATTGCCCCAGTGATGGTCTTATCGTCGATATCGGTTAAATTCATCACCCAGTTTACTTTGTGACCGTTGGCCTTCAGAGTTCTTACGAGCAAATCCGTCATAATAAAAGTGCGGAGATTACCAATGTGGGCATAATTATAGACTGTCGGACCACACGAGTAAAAATTTATCGATTTATCGGTGTATAGATCGATTTTTGTTTCAGAGTTTTGAAGGGTGTCGAAAATCTTTAGCATAGATTGATTTTATCATAACTCTTCAAAAAAACAGAAAACCTCTGTTTCCAGAGGTTTATTAATGGGAGTGGAGTGATGAATCCAGAGTTTTTAGGTGGCGTTTTCGAAGTCGAGCCAAACTGCTTAGACTATGATTAGCTTCGATAATGTCTGCTAGATGCAAGCCCCCAACGAAGTGGGGAAGTAGAACGTAGTCCGCACCTTCTTTATACAGCAACTTTGCTTCGTCTTCATCTTCGGCTGTTAAGATAATTTGAATCTTCTTTCTATTTCTTCTTATGAACTCAAACAATGCAAGGTTGTCATCAAAGTCTGGAACAGTAGAAATTATTAACTTTGCTTTGTTAAGGTTGGCAATTTCGTGAACGTAAGGGTCGGAAACATCTCCGCAGATTGCTTGATATCCTTCTTTCTCGTAACGATTCGTAACATCTGGATTGAAATCGATAATTAAAGTTTCACTTTTTCTGGATTTTATAGATTCTAAAATATGACTTCCAAGTCTGTTAGCGCCAATAAGTACAACATGGTTTACCAGTGGTTTGTTATCTAGTAGTTGCTCATTGGCTGTCTTATGAAAATCAAAAACTCTAAGTATTGGATGAAGGAATTTAAATAATTTTTCTGCATACAATATTCCGTAAGACGAAAGAGCAATTGTGATGATTCCAACTAAGGTTACAACGGTGACATCTTTCTCAGAAACATGTCCTGAGGCGAATCCAAGAGCGATCAGGATTAGACTGAACTCAGAAATTTGGGCCACAGTAACTCCAGTCATAAAGGATACCCTTGGCTTATAACCCATAACTCCAAGAATAATCATCACAATTAATGGATTCCCGATAAGCACGAACACACTAAGGATTATTGAAGGGACTAGTGCAGAAGATAAACTGGTAAAGACTAACCCAGAACCTAAGACAATGAAGAAGATGATAATGAAAAAATCACGGATTGGTTTAATTCTTCCGCTCATCTGATGATGCACTCCTGAATTTGCGAGCGCGAGTCCTGCCACAAACCCACCAATCGCTCCATTGAATCCAATCACAGGTAGGCTAAAAATTGCTGCCAAGCCCAAGGACCACATTAGAGCAAACAACAATATCATTTCATCAGATTTTTGGATAGAATGAATAAGTTTTGGAAAAACATATTTACTTAACCAAACCACCACCATTCCCGCGAGAAAAGCTTTTGCAATAGTAAGGATTATTTGTCCGCTCAAACTAAAATTGTGAAATGGGCTATCAGTATTCCCATTAATCGCTGATAAGAAGATTAGAAGGAAAATTGCCAGTACATCTTGAATTAGAAATATCCCAATCGCGAGTTTTCCGTATAAACTTTGTAGATCACGTTTCTCGGAGAGTAATTTTACGACGATGATCGTGGACGAGAAGGTTAATGCTACAGCTATGTAAAGAGCAGGAATGGTGTCGAAGTGTAGTTGCTTAATTAGGACGAAACCTAATAGAGAAGTAAAAATAACTTGTCCGATTCCTGAAATGATTGCTGCTTTACCGATTCTTTTGAGTTGAGAAAAGTCTAAGTCCAATCCAACCATAAACAAAAGCAAGGTAATCCCAATTTCGGATAACCCACGCATAATCTCTGTGTGATGAAGTTCGAGCAAGCCAAGCGGCCCAATAATTAAACCAGTTAAAATATAGGCAACAATGCTAGGTTGCTTTAAAAACCTCATGAAGTAGGTAATTAAGCCAGCCCCAACAAGAACTAGAGTTAATTCGGTAAACAGGTTGTTCATTTCTTTTTATTTCTGAAGGTGATTTTGTTTTATTATATCATATATTTGCTGGTTTTTTAATATATCGGTACACTAAAGGTATGGATTATATGACATACGACGCCATTTTTATGATTGGTCCTCAAGGTAGTGGAAAAGGGACTCAAGGAAAAATTTTAGCCAAAAAAATTAACTTTTTTTATTGGGAGATGGGTGCAATCTTACGCGAAGAAGCCAAGAAAGATACTCCATTTGGAAGAAAAGTGAAAGAACTAATCGATGCTGGTCATTTATTAGATGATGAAGAGTTACACCGAGTTATGGCTACAGAACTTCCTGAAGTAATTAAACATAAGCGAATTCTTTTCGATGGTGTCCCAAGGACTGTTCCGCAAGGGGTTCATTTAATTCATTATTTACAGCAAAATGGTTTTACAAAATTCGGTGCTGTGGTAATTGATGTGCCGAAAGCGGAATCTGTAAAAAGATTGCTCGAGCGTGCTCACCATGAATTTAGAACCGATGATACTCCAGAAAAAATAGAATTTCGACTAGATTTGTATGAAAAGCAAACCTTACCAGTGATCAAATTCATGGAAGGTATTGGAGATGTTCATACCGTGGATGGCGTTGGGACTATCGAAGAGATTACAGAAAGAATCAACACTGCATTAAATCTTTAATTTAATGAGAAAGCCTCAGTCAAAAAAGCAAAAGCCTTTGCAGTTAAATTTAATTATTCTAGGGGATGTCGCTGCGGGTAAGGCGACTCAATCGGCTTATTTTGCGAAGAAGTATAATTTGTTCGATTTTGACATGGGCAAAGAACTTACCTTGTTGAGGCAAAAAGATCATAAACTTGAATCTATTCAAAAACGAACCGCAGATAAGGGTATTTTAACCCCAACAAAGATTGTAAAACAGATAAACCAAAAAACTATTACAGGTTTACCAAAGAATAAAGGAATTTTATTCGATGGTCATCCTAAAATGATTGGCGAGGCTAGATTAGTAAAACAACTTCTAGATAAAACCAAACGCTCTAAGCCATTAGTTCTGTACCTCACTATTCCAGTTAGCGAGACTGTGAAGCGCATGAAAAAACGGCACGGCTATGCAGGTACGAGAGTGAAGAAGCGAAGTGATGACACAGTCGCAGGCTTAAGAAACCGCGCCAAATATTATCAACATAATATTAAGCAGGTTATTCGGTATTTTGCTAATCATTATACCTTTGGTAGAATCAGTGGCTTGGGGACGAGGGCAGAAGTTAAGCAGAGAATTCAAAAGGCGATTAGTTTTTATTTAAAGAATTATGATGAAATATACAAAGACTCCAGATGAAATCGAGAAGATTGCAGAAGGTGGTAAGCTCTTAGGAGAAATTCTTAGGAAAACAGGAGAGATGGTTAAACCAGGAATCTCGACTTATGAGCTTAATGAATTTGCCGAAGCCCAAATAAAAAAGGTTGGTGGTAAGCCAAGCTTTGTTGGCTATGGTTCAAGGCAAAATCCTTTTCCTGCGGGACTATGTACTTCAATAAATGATGCAGTGGTGCACGGGATTCCTTCAAAACAAGATATCTTACAAGAAGGCGATATTGTAGGGTTGGATATTGGAATGGAGTACAAGGGGTTCTTTACTGATACAGCTATTACCGTTCCTGTTGGTAAAGTTTCCAGTGAGGCATCTAAAATTATAGAAGTAACCAAGAATGCTTTAAAGGATGCTATTAATCAGGTAAAGCCTGGAAATAAAATCGGTGATATCGGTTATGCTATGCAGAGCATCGCAGAGAAAGCAGGTTTTAGTGTGGTAAGAGATCTTGTAGGTCATGGGGTTGGTTATGCGGTCCACGAAGACCCAGCAGTTCCTTGTTATGGTAAACCTGGAAAGGGAATAGAGTTAGTCCCAAATATGGTTTTGGCAATAGAACCAATGATTTGCCAAAAGAAGCATAATGTAATCTTTGACACTGATGGTTGGACAATTCGGACTTCTGATGGTGCCTTAGCAGCTCATTTCGAACATACTATTGCAGTCACAGATAAAGGTGTGAGAATATTAACTTAATTTGTTATAATTTAAATAATTAATTAAAGATAAATGGATTACACAACTTATGATCCAGCGACATACGATTCGCTGGCTACCACACAGTCCAGTGCTGGTGGTGGAATGTTTTTCTTGGTTATGTTTATCGTGTTTATTGCAATCTATGTCTATATGGCGTACGCATTGCAAAAAATTGCAAAGAAGACTAATACACCAAATGATTGGCTAGCTTGGATTCCAATCGCTAACATAGTGTTAATGTTTCAAATCGTTAGATTGCCATTATGGTGGATACTCGGCTTATTCGTACCATTCCTAAATATAGTGTTAATTGTTTATGTTTGGTGGAAAATTGCCGAAGCTTGTCATCGACCAGGTTGGTGGGGAATTTTAATGCTCATTGGACCAATTAACTTAATCCTCATTTATTTTATGGCATTTAAGGATCCAGTGGTTCCATCAATGCCGACTCAAAATACACCAGCAATGTAAAATAATAAGCTCATCGATCGCGGTGAGCTTATTTTATAAAGCGAAAGTTATTTTCGCTGTCTTTTACAATAGCGTTAATTTCTTCGCGGTGATTTAACACCACCATTTGTCCAACCCTGAGTTTTTCGATTAAATCTGTGTTCAAACCGCTACCCTTAAGAATACTTTTTGCGTGGTTCTTGCGAAGTGATACAAGGTTGATTTGGTGATGTGACCAAAGATCGAAATCAATAATTTGTCCGTGTTCTAAATCGGACTTCGTAAAGTAGTTTTTCACAAGTTCCTCCTTTTTTCTAGTATATCAAAAAACAAGTCTCTACAGAGACTTGTTTTCTATCTTTTCGGTTAAGGTCTGGGCAAATTCCGACAGGGCCACTGTGCCTAGGTCTACATCTCCTCTGGCGCGCACAGCTACACCATTAGCCTCGATTTCTTTATCACCAACGATCAATAAATAAGGAACCTTTTGAGTTACATGTTCACGAATCCGCTTTCCTATTGATTCACTTCTATCATCTAATTCAATTCGCAGATCTGGAATAGATTCTTTTAGTGTGGAAATAACGGTTGTAGCATATTCCGTCTGTTTTTCGGAGATTGGCAATACCACAGCTTGAACTGGTGAAAGCCAAACAGGGAAGTTCCCGCCAGTGTGTTCGATTAGTACAGACATGAATCGCTCCAAGGATCCCATAATCGCGGCGTGAATCATTACAATTCTTTCTTGTTCACCATTTTCATTAATACAGAATAAATCGAATCGTTCTGGTTGGTTGAAATCAAATTGGATTGTTGCTACTTGCCACTCTCTTCCCATAGAGTCATTGGTCATGAAGTCGAGCTTAGGTCCATAAAAGGCTGCTTCACCAACTCCTTCGTAAGTTTCTGCATTTTTTTCTTTGGCAATTTCTCGCAGAAGGTTTTCGGCTTTTTCCCATTGTTCGGGTTGACCAAGATATTTATCTGGTTCATTAGGGTCACGAAGTGATAATCGAACTTTTAGATTAAAATCAAAAGCTTTATAAAAGTTTTCGACAATGTCCCAGACATTCAGGAATTCGTCTTTAGCCTGATCTAATCTACAAAACACATGAGCATCATCTTGAGCAAACGCTCTTACTCGAGATAATCCGGAAAGTTCCCCAGATTGTTCGTCTCGGTAGCAAGCAGTTGTATTGGCGTATCTTTGTGGAAGTTCACGGTAGCTCCAGCGCTTTCTGTTATAGATTTGAGTATGATGAGGACAATTCATGGGTTTCATTGCGAATTCATGTCCTTCACGAGTAGTGATTCTAAACAATTCATCTTTAAATTTATCCCAATGTCCGCTAGTTTCGTATAAATCTTTTTTGGTGATGTGAGGAATTTCAACTTTCTGATAACCTTTTGGTTTGCGAAGTTGCCAGACAAAGTCATCTAACAGATGTCTTACCATTGTTCCTTTTGGTGTCCACAACGGTAGTCCTGCGCCGACAAGGTCAGAGAAAACAAATAAATCCAATTCTGGACCAAGTTTCTTATGATCACGCTTTAGGGCTTCTTCGCGCATATTTAAGTACTCATCAAGTTCGGCTTTAGTATCGAATGCCAAACCATAGATGCGAGTCATCATTGGATTTTTTTCATCACCTCGCCAGTATGCGCCAGCTAGTTTGTCGAGCTTAAAAGAGTCGGTATCGATTTCTGAAGTGTTTACCACGTGACCGCCCCTACAAAGATCTATAAATTCCCCGGTCTGGTATAACGAAATCTGTTCGCCAGATTTTTCCAACTCGGAAATCAAATCTAATTTAAAATCTTGGTTTTTGTCTTTGAAGAAGTCTTTTGCTTCAGCATAGCTTTTTTCCTGTCTCTCAAAATCTAAATTAGATTTAGCTAACTCTTTCATTCTTTTTTCGAGTTTTGGTAAATCATCGGTAGAGAGCGGACTCGAAAATATAAAATCATAGTAAAAACCATTATCGATTACCGGACCAATACCTAGTTTTGCATCTGGATATTGTTCCAGTACAGCGCTTGCTAAAAGATGTGCTAGCGAATGACGCTTATTGTTGAGTTGTTCTTGATTTGGCATGGTTATAGTGTTAATAAACAAAACCCCAGAACTTTAAACAATTTTCTCGTTCAAGGCTCTGGGGTCTTTTATTTATAATAATAGACGATTCCGTCCCAGTTCTCCCGAGTTATACACGGGACTTTTAGTATTTAATTTGTTTGAGCTATTCGGTTGGTAGCCGTTTTAAGCACTCAAAAAATACAATCCAATTATATACTATTTTTGCAGAAAAAGAAACCCCGAATCTAAATGATTCGGGGCACGAGGAGAAGATAGTCGCTGACAGGAAAAATGAAAGAGAATAGCAGAGAAAGAAAAGAATAACGGAAAAATAAGAAAAAATGCGACTATAGGAAATGTCCTCCTTGGACAAAAGGGTGGTGGCTGAAGAGAAATGAATTATACATCAGCCATCGGAGCTCTCAGAATAGAGAGCTGGAGAGAAAATTGATGGGGATTAAGAAACTTAAAGCCCCCATAGTATCACTTGCATAAGCAAGCTTAGAGATTTAGACTGCAAGCAATCTTTATCTCACTTTTAGTATACTCTTTGAGGGCTGTTTGTCAAGCTAAAAATCCATCCGGTCATAAATCATTGTGACCTCAGGGATATTGCGAAGTTGTTGTATAAGTGAGCTGGTGATACGAACACTGCTCTTAGTTTTTATAGTATTAGCCTCACCACCGCTTCCTACATTTAAATATACTTGTGCTTGTCCTGGATTTGCTTCTAGGAGCTGCTTTATTTTGTGAAGAGTTGCCTGATTCTTAATATCGGGAAGGTGAATGGTGAGTTGTTTTTGCTTTTCAAGTTCTGCAATTGCCATAAAATACAATTCATCGTTAGGTAAATCTTTGATCTCATTTGCGATTAGTTTTGGCTCGCCGTCTTTGTAAGAAATTTTTCCACTAACTCTTATCACAGAATCGGAGTCTAGATAGGGAACAGCTGCTGGCATAACTGTCGGGAAGACTAAGACTTCCACTCCACCCGTTTTATCTTCTAGAGTGAAGAATGCCATCGGGTCATTTTTCTTTGTGATTGTTCTTTTGGATTTAGTGATAATGCCTGCCACTTGAACAGCATGGTTATCCATATTTTCATTTATATCTTTTATTTTTAAATACTCCTTTGCGACTTCAGTAAATTGATCTAGCGGATGACCAGTTACAAAAAGCCCCAAATGTTCTTTTTCGTATCTTAGTCTGTCTGTTTCGCTCATTGGTTTTGCGGGTTGTAGTTTTAGCTTTCCAATTTGCATGGATTTCCCGAACAGAGAACTTTGACCAGAATTGTTATTTTTCGTATGTTCACGTAGGAAATCTAAGACGTGTTCAGTGCTGGCTAATAATTCTGCTCGTTCACCAAACATATCTAAAGCACCTGCTTTGACCAAAGCTTCCCAAGATTTTTTATTTAAATTCTTTGTATAACACTTTAGTAAAAAGTCTTCGAGATTGTCGAATTTTATACCAGCTTTGTGGCAATCAATTATTTTTCTTACCACATCTGACCCAAGATTTTTTATTGCCCTAAGTCCAAAGCGAATTGTTTTTTCATTAATAACAGTAAAGTCGCCATAGCTTTCAGTTACTGCTGGAGGTAAAACAGAAATGCCTAAAGCTTTACACTCTTCTACTGCAGCGTAAATTTTATCTTCATCACCACTCTCTGCTGTCATTAACGAAGCCATAAACTCTACAGTGTAGTTAGCTTTCATGTAAGCAGTTTGGTAAGAAACTTGGCTGTATGATGCAGCGTGAGCTTTGTTAAACCCATAAGCTGCGAAAGGTTCGATAAGTTTGAATAATTCTTCTGCTTGAACGGCAGGCATCCCACCGGCGATACAACCTGAAGTAAACTTTTCCTTTTGCTTGGCCATTTCTGCTGGAATTTTTTTACCCATAGCTTTTCTTAACTTGTCGGCTTCTTCCCATGTATAACCAGCAATTCTAATCGCTGTTAGCAAAACATCATCTTGGTAAACCAATAATCCTAAAGAACGCGCTAAGTAATCTTCCATTTCAGGTACAAAGAATTTAACTAAGCTAGGATTTTTTTTGCGCGCAATGTATTCGGGGATAATACCCATAGGGCCCGGTCGATATAACGCTATCATTGCTGAAATATCAAAAATTGTGTTTGGTTGAAGTTCTTTTAGATAACGGGTCATTCCAGATGATCCTAGTTGAAATACACCAAAGGTAAATCCGTTCGAAAGTAATTCAAAGGTCTTTGTATCATTCAAAGGAATTTGGTTTGGATCAATCACGATTCCGTGTCTAATTTTTACAAGTCTAATTGCTTGCTCTAAAATTGATAGGTTTCTAATCCCTAACAAATCCATTTTAATTACACCAATCGCATGACTGTCTGCGCCAACGTCTAGCGCATACATATCATATTGTGTGATTAAGCGATTACCATCTGGTTCAGTCTGAAGTGGGGTATAGTCTGTGAGTGGTGTAGGGGTGATTGCTAGAGCTGCTGCATGAATCGAGGCATGTCTAACACACCCTTCCAATTTATGAGCGATATCGATAATTTTTTTTGTTTCTTCGTCGGTTTCGTAAATGGCTTTGAGCTCTGGGTTCTGATCCATTGCTTTATCTAAAGTCATCAAAAAGCCTTGTTTCCCAAGAGGAATCATTTTGGCGATACGATCACACTTTCCGTAAGGGACTGCTAAGGCTCTGCCTACATCTCTTACCACTGCACGAGCTTTCATGGTTCCAAAGGTAATGATCTGTGCAACTTTGTCGTGTCCATATTTATCAGAAATCCAAGCAATAACTTCATCGCGTCTATCATCGGCAATGTCTAAATCGATATCAGGAGGTGTGGGGCGATGTTTGGTTAAGAATCGTTCGAAGGGAAGTTGATATTCGAGTGGGTCAATCGCACTAATTTTGAGCAGGTAACCAACAATACTTCCAGCAGCACTACCTCTTGTATTAGTTAACGCACCAAGTCCATGTGCACCTGCGACAATATCTGCCACCATTAAAAAGTACACTGCAAAGCCCATCTGACAAATAATGTCGAGCTCATATTCGATACGTTCAACTACAGTATCCGATAATATTTTTGTTTCGTAGACTTCATATGCTCTTTCGTACACAATACGTTTCAGTTCTGACTCTGCAGTAGTACCTTCTGGTAATTCCACTTTGGCAAAGTACCGCTGATTGATTGGAATTTCAATATCAATTTGGGAAGCGATTTTTTGAGTGTTTGCGATGGCCTCTGGTAAATCTGAAAACTTTTTTATCATTTCACTTGGGCTAGAGAGTGAAAGGTCGTGGGATCTCATATCTAGTCGATTAGGGTCATCAACATTTTTCCCAGTGCCAATACAAACCATAACGTCCTGCGCTTCGGCATCGTCTTTATTAATATAGTGGCAATCTTGGGTTGCTACGATTCCAATATCAAACTTTTTACCCAATTCAACTAAAAGGTCATTTGGCATCAGTTCATGCCCGTCTAGCGAATTTCGCTGTAGTTCTAAATAAAAATTTTCTTTGCCAAATATTTCCAAGTGTTTTTTGAGTGCTTCTTCAGCCGCTTCAACTGATACCTTGAAGGCTCTCGGGATTTGACCTCTAGGGCAACCAGACAAAGCAATTAGGCCTTCACTGTGCTTACGAAGGAGCTCTAAATCTATTCTGGGTTTGTAGTAATAACCCTCGAGATGAGCTTGGGTGGTTAGTTTTATTAAATTGAGATAACCTTGGTAGTTTTTTGCAAGCAGGGTAAGGTGGTGATAATCGGCATCAATTTTTCCCTCTTTTACTAACATACCTCGCGGGGCAATATATGCTTCCATCCCAATAATTGGCTTAATCTCCTCTGCAATGCAGGTGTTGTAGAATTCAATCGCACCGTACATCACGCCATGATCCGTGATTGCCAGACTAGACATACCCATTTCTTTGGCAGATTTAACTAGCGATGAGATCTTTGAGAGTCCATCCAAAAGGGAAAAATGGGAGTGGCAATGTAAATGGGTGAATTGCTCCATGTTTAGCCTTTAATTTGCTATACTTAAATTATCATAACATACTGAATTTAGCTTATGGCATCTATTAAGGAAAACATAGAAATACAAACTGGCGGGGCTGTTCTAGCTGCACAGGAGGGTTTGTATAAGAGTAAACAAACCTTTTTCAATCTCCCACTCTGGGAGAGAATACTTTTAATAATCGTTCTGGTCTCCTTAGTCCCTGGTTATACAGCTGTTCGCTATGGTACAGAGTTGGTCTTAACGAAACTTAATGCCAGAGATTCATTAGTTGCCCAGCCATCATTTTCTGTTCCAGAACCCTTAGAAGTAGGGAAGGTTACAGTTATCAAGAATGCTAATGACACGTATTCAGCATTTGCTACTGTTACGAATCCGAATTTAGATTTAGCTCTACCAAATTTAAAGTACACTTTTAAGTTTAGTACTAGTAACGCAGAACAGGTTGCGACTCAAGGCGGTCAGAATTATTTATTACCAGATCAGCAAAAATTAATCGTTGCGCCACGAGTAGTTAGCTCGCAATCCATAACTAGTGCAACCATCGAAATAGAAGAACCACAATGGCAAAAACGATTAACTGTTCCTGAAGTTGAATTGCGAATGGCCGAGCCTTATGTCTATGAAGAAGTGAACCCTTTAGCTACAATCGTTGAGGGATCAGTTGTTAATAATAGTGAGTTTGCATTGAAGCAAGCATCATTGGTAATAGTTTTATACGGGGATAACAATAAAATCTTGGCTGTTTCTCAAAGAGAAGAGTATACTCTAAAACCTTACGAACGAAGAGCTTACCGACTTTCTTGGCCGGGAATAAACAGAGCTTCAGTTAAAAAAGTAGATTTAAAAGCATATACAAATTTGTTAGATGAAACCAATCTCTCAGTAGATACAGAAAGGTAATTGATGAGTTCAGTGTTTAACAAGCTTAAATTTTTTGATATACCGCTGCTTGTTGTCAGCGGTCTATTATTAGTTGTGGGATTAGCGGTGCAGTACGCCATATCCTTAGGAGAAGGAAATTTAGAATTTTTCTATAGACAGGCAATCTTTGCCTTAGGTTCTATTGTTGTGTTTGCATTGGTAGCAAATTATAATTATCAAATTTTAGCTAAGCGCAATCGGATCTTTTATATAATTTTAGTTTTTGCTTTGCTCTATTTAGTTGTCTTTGGTGACCCTATCCGTGGAAGTGCAAGGTGGATAGAATTAGGGTTTTTCAGACTTCAGCCTGCCGAGCTAGCTAAAATTATCATCGCTTTGGGTTTATCCCGTTGGCTTTATTTAAATAGAGGGCAGATTAATTCGTGGAAAAATATTATCACCACATTTTTATATGCTGGTATACCTGCGGTGTTAATTGCTCTAGAGCCAGACTTGGGCTCAACGATAATCATTTTAGCAATCTGGTTTGGAATTATACTTCTAAGCCCAATTAAAAAATCTTATATAGCCATTTTCATCTTGGCCGGTTTGATTTTTGCTGGCACTGCGTGGGCATTTTTATTGCAAGACTATCAGATTAACAGAATTGAAGTATTCTTAAATCCCGATAAGGATCCACAAGGTAAAGGCTATAATGTCCGGCAAGCGATGATTGCAGTTGGTAGTGGACAATGGTTTGGCAGGGGATTAGGGCAAGGGGTTCAAAGTGGTTTAAAGTTTTTACCAGAAAAACATACTGATTTCGTATTCGCAGCTAGTAGTGAAGAAGTCGGCTTAGTGGGCTCGGTTTCAATTTTAATTTTGTTCTTTATATTAATGTACCGGACTTTGGCAGTGATGAAACTCGCAAGGGATGATTTGGGTATGTACATAGCTGGTGGGGTATTTTTCTTTTTCGCCTCACAGGTAGTTATTAATATCGGTATGAACATTGGGCTACTGCCCGTTACTGGAATTCCACTTCCATTAATTACTTATGGGGGTAGTGCGATGCTAGTTACTGCGATTGCCTTAGGGGTTGTGCAGAACATCGCAAAACAGTCAAAAGTACTAAGGTTTTAACTCTTTAAGTTTATATTCTGGTTTGATATAATAGTAATGAAAGGACACTATGCGTAAATATGACATCAAAAAAGTACTGGGTTGGTTAGGATTTATGTTGCAATGCCCAGTCTGTAGTACTAAGTATCAATTTTCAAATATTAAAGTTTTAGACAGTCAGCAAGAAGAAGAATTACCAGATGCGCACTTACTTATCCATTCTGATTGCCACAAGTGCAAGAGCTCCGTTATGTTTAATATCGATATTAGCGGAACGGATGTATTCACAGTTATCGCTAAAACCGATTTAACGAAAAAAGATAGTTCAAGGTTTAGTGATTTACCTGCGCTAGCAGTAGATGATTGTATAAAGATTCATCAATCGATCCAAAACTTTGATGGAGACTTTATCCGAGCAATTAAGAGATAATAAATTTCATTGATAAAAACAAAAAGGCGATCCAAGCTAGGGTCGCCTTTTATACTATTCAGTGGTTACAGATGCTAAATTCTGATGCGCGTGGCGTAATGTACGCCGTTGGTCTCGATCCCGCGCTTGCGCAGCCGAGCCGTTGCCAGATGGTTTATACCGCCGACTTCGATCTTCTCAACCGCATGGCCGTTGCCGTTGCGGATAACGATTCTCTCGCCTTCGCGAAACTGGACTGTTCCTTGTCCTGAAACCTGAAAGTTATTCTTTGCCATTTTTCTCTCCTCTGTGTTTTCTAGCCCTTAAAAAAGAACCATCAAACTATAACATATTTTCATATATTTGTCAATAAGGCCTTTTCTCGAATAAATTTTTAACTATTTACCTTATAGACCTTGCCAAAAATATTTATTTGTTATACAATGTTTGGGTACTTATTACTTATATTTATGGAAAAAATTCAGTTAAAAGTTGCTGCAAGAGAATTAAATTCTCGAGATGCTAAGCCAGTTTACAGAGCAGGTATGATCCCTGCAGAGCTTTATGGTCACAATATTCAAAACACCCATTTAGCCGTTGATGCGATTGAATTTGATAAAGTTCTTCGCAAAGCTGGTGAAAGCACAATTATAGAATTGGTTATGCCAGATGGCAAAACCAATAATGTTCTTATTCAAGACGTTCAGAATCATTATTTAACTACTAAACCAATCCATGTAGATTTCTTTGCTGTAAACATGTCCGAAAAGCTTACAGCTGGTGTTCAGATCGAATTTATCGGTGAGTCCGATGCTGTAAGAGTCTTGGCAGGTACTTTGGTCAAGGTAATGACTGAAGTTGAAGTGGAATGTTTACCAACCGATTTACCTCAACATTTCGAAGTAGATATTTCTAAATTAGCTACTTTCAACGATGTTATTGAAATTAAAGATATACCAGTTTCCGATAAAGTTAAAATTTTAGCAGAACCAGATGAAGTAGTTGCTAAAGTACAACCACCTCGTGATATGGAAGCAGAATTGCAAGCCGAACAAGTTGATGAAGCCGCAGCTGTTGCTGCAGCAGTTGGTCCAGAACCTACTGCAGAAAGTGAAGAACCTGCCGAAGAATCTAAAGAAAAATCTGAATAAATAAAAAGCCGCTTGGTTAATCCGAGCGGTTTTTTTCTTGTATTAAATCTTGCTTGATGTAGTGATCACATAATCCCCAGAAGAACCCTGTAGCTAAAGTAAATATACCCAAAGCGAAGCCAACACCTTCTTTGTCGTTGGGTTGATCCCAAAACCAAAACATTATTATCTGTCCAAATAGAAATAGGACAACTGCCGCAATTCTATAATCGGCTACTTCGCCACTCATTCTTATCCCTAGCCTTAAAAAAAAGATTCCTTGAGCCAGAACCCATACAGCTAAATAGGGCGAGATCCTCGGAGCGTAAATGTTGTTGGTGAATGCGAGCTCGCATAGGGACATACCTAATAGTAAGACAAGTAAGCTGATGTACAATATCAAGTTTTTCATAAAGACCTCCCGAAATTTGTGCGTTTCTGTATGGTATCAATAAAGCCAGTGGTTGCCAACTAGTAATGAATTTCACCGAACCTGTCTAATTGGTGAATATCTTTGTATATTTTAGAGAAGATATTTCGGTTTGTTTTAAAATAAAGTGGATCGGATTCAATTAAAATGATTCCACCAGGTTTTATATAGGTTTGAGCTTGCCCTAAGAACTTGCCAAGGAGTTCAAAATCTTTGGCTTTGTCTACTAAAGCCAGCTTGGGTTCGTACTTTAAATTTTTGTACAACTTCCTGTAATCATTTAACGGTACATAAGGTAGATTGGCAATTATTAGATCGTATTTTTTGGAGATGCCATTAAATAGATTATGCTTTGAAAATGAAACTTTAACTTTCTGTATCTTTGCGTTTTCTTTGGCAACTTTTAGGGCTCTACTGGAAATATCTGTAGCAGTAATCCACACATTTTTACTTTTCAGTGTCTTTGCGATACTTATAGCTATACAGCCAGATCCAGTACCAACCTCTAAGATATGTATTGATTTTTTATTCTTTACCTTTTGCTTCACCAACTCTAAGGTTCTTTCCACTAGCCATTCGGATTCAGGACGTGGAATCAAAACGTTTTGGTTCACTAGGAATTTTAGACCGTAAAAGTTTTTAAATCCCACAAGATATGCAACTGGCCAGCCAAGTTTTCTTTTTTTAATTAGACCATCTAACCTCTTCAACAAATTTACAGGAACTGCTTGAGTGTAATTCATATACAATTGTTCCTTGGTCATACTTAAAAGATGAGACAAAAGTAGTTCTGTCTCATCTGGGTGGATGCTCTTTCGATATTTTGCTAAAGTCTCTTTGATTGTCATGACTTAATAGATGCTTTTTTGAGTTCTAGTTCAGCTTTTCTAAGACTGTTCATTATAGGTTCAAACTGACCTTCCATTATTAAGTTAATCTGGTTGAAGTTCTGGTTTATACGGTGATCTGTTACACGGTCTTGAGGGAAATTGTAAGTTCGAATTTTTTCGCTGCGATCGCCTGTACCAATCTGACTACGTCTGCTATCTGTAATTTTCTTTTCTTCAATTTCTTGGTAGTAACTAGAGACACGGGCGCGAATAACTGCCAAAGCTTTTTCTTTATTTTGAGCTTGGCTACGTTCGTCTTGGCAGGTAGCAACTATACCTGTAGGAATGTGAACTATCCGAATCGCGCTGTAAGTTGTATTAACACTTTGTCCGCCTGCACCAGAAGAAGTTGTAGCTTCAATCTTTAAATCTTTTGGATCGATAGCGTAATCTTTTTCTTCAAGCTCGGGCATCACGGCAACTGTAATTGTTGAAGTATGAACACGGCCACTCTTTTCTGTTTCTGGTACGCGCTGGACGCGATGTACTCCAGATTCAAACTTAAAGATACCGTAAGGGCCTATCCCATTTTGTGGTCTACCTTGGATTTCAAAAATAATTTCTTTGAAACCGCCAACTTCACTTTTGGAATTCGATACTACATGTACTTGCCACTTGAATTGTTCAGCATATTTAGAATATGCTCTAAACATTTCAGCTACGAATAACGACGCTTCGTCACCACCAGCTCCGGCACGCATTTCGATAATGGTATTATTTTCGTCACGTTCATCTTTTGGAATAAGCAAAGTTTCAATCTCTTCGGTAAGAACTAGGATTTTTGACTCAAGATTATGGATCTCTTCCAGAGCCATATTTTTTATTTCTTCATCTTGGTTTTCTAAGAGTTCTTGATTATCTTTTAGTTCAGTTTCGCATTTAGAGAGTGTTTGTATCTTTTCAACAATAGGTAAGAGTTCGGCCTGTCTTTTTCCGGTTTTAGCTAAATCAAAATCACCCCCAGAGCTCATTTGCTCTGTGAGTTGTTGGTATTCATCTAAAATTTTCTGAAATCCTTTATTCATAACTATATAATTGTACTTTTTATGCGATTTTTCCGCAAGATAGCACCTTTGACAGCATTGATAAGAATCGATAGAATATGTGTTGGTCTGAAGGAGGGAAAATGGATAGTAAAATGATTCGATTGATGGACTTTGTTAACAGTCATCCTTTTGTTTGCTTGGTATCTTTCGTTTTAATTGGAATGTATTCATACCTATCAGTCATCGTTGATATTTCTTTGGCAAAGAGAATGGTAGGTTACTCACTGATCGTACTTTGTACTAGCGGATCTTTACTTGTGTTGTTCAAGATTTTGATTGGTCCAGACACCAAAAAACCACCTAAATAGGTGGTCTTTTTTATTCAGTCTTAGCTCCTCTTGTTTTACGAGGTTTCTTTTCTTTCTTGCTACTTGCTGCCATAGCCCCAGCTTCACGGCGCTTCTTGAACCGGTCTACATTACCTGTAGTGTCAAGAATTTTCTGTTTTCCGGTGTAAAATGGGTGGCAATTACTGCAAATTTCAGTGTTAATAGCTTCAATTGTAGAGCCAGTAACAAAGGAATTTCCGCAAGAACAAGTGACTTTTACGTCTGAATAATATTGTGGATGAATTCCAGCTTTCATGATTTTATTGTTAAAAATTTGGAAATTATTTAGTGCAAACTTTTCTAATTGTAGCTATCCTTGCGCATTTCGTCAAGACCTGCTATAATTTCGTGGTAATTAACAAACATATCTCGGCGTTGTCCTGTCCCTTCTAGCCATTCTGGTGGAAGCAGATATCCGAGATAGGTGAGAAAGGATAACAATTATGAAAGATATTAGTCTTTTAGAATTGCTCAAAAGTGGAGCTCATTTTGGTCACAAAGCTTCTCGCTGGAACCCAAAAATGAAGCCGTTTATCTTCTCGACCAGAAATAATATTCATATTATTGATCTCGAGAAAACTAGAAACAGTTTGCAGAAAGCTGTTAGTTTTGTAGCTGAAGTAGCGAAAAGTGGTGGGGTAGTATTGTTTATCGGTACTAAACGCCAGTCTCGTGATGTTGTAAAACAGCAAGCCGAGAGTTGTGGTATGCCATATGTAAACCTACGTTGGCTTGGTGGTACTTTCACTAACTTCCGAACAATTCAAAAAACTGTCCGTAAGTTAGAAAAGTTACAAAGTCGTAAAGATTCACCAGACTTTGAACAAAAGTACACAAAGAAAGAACGTCTATTGATTGAAAGAGAAATTGAAAAGTTAACAAAATTATTCTCTGGAATTAAAGATATGAAGAAAACTCCACAAGCTGTCTTCATTACAGATATTCATCACGATAAAATTGCTTTAACAGAAGCACGAAAAATGAAAGTACCGGTAATTGCGATTACAGATACTAACACTGATCCAAGTTTAGTAGATTACGCAATTCCAGCAAATGATGATGCTGTTGCTGCGGTCAGCTTGATTACTCAAGTTATTGCAGAAGCAATTAATGCGAACAAATCTGCTGTTACTGCTCCAAGCGTGTCAGCAGAATAGAATTAAAATAAAATACTATGTCTGATAATAATTTAATCAAAGATTTAAGAGAGCAAACTGGCGCAGGTATTATGGATGTAAAAGAAGCGCTTGAAGAAGCTGGTAACGATAAAGATAAAGCTATCGAAATTTTGCGTAAAAAGGGCTTAGCCAAGCAAGCAAAAAAAGCAGATCGTACTGCTAACGAAGGTTTGGTTGAAAGTTACATTCACGCAGGTGGCCGCATTGGTGTTTTGTTAGAAGTTAACTGCGAAACTGATTTCGTAGCTAGAACAGATGATTTCAAAAACTTAGTTAAAGAAATCGCCTTACATATTGCTGCAAGCAATCCATTATATATTTCCAAAGAAGATGTTCCTGCAGAAGTTATTGAAAAGGAAAAGGAAATTTATAAAGAGCAATTTGCTGGTAAGCCAGATGATGTAATCGAGAAAATGCTTGAAGGTAAAGTTGCTAAATACTACGAAGAAGTTTGTCTTCTAGAGCAACCATTCGTAAGAGATGGCGAGAAAACCATTGGTGGACTTCTTGGCGAAGCAACTGGAAAAATGGGTGAGAACATCCAAATCCGAAGGTTCGCAAGATTTATGCTAGGTAACTAGAATTTGTATAATAAAAGACCTCGATTTATTGTCGAGGTCTTTTATTTAATGGTATACTAGGTTTAAGTAATTTATATTTTCGTGCCTTATAACATCATTTTGAACATTCTTTTTGTTTTGTCCGCTCTTGGGTTGGTTTTAATGGTCCTAAAAAAACTTCCTGAAGCAACTTCGCAGGCTCACACAGAAAAGAAGCAAAAAGATGCTAAGCAAACAGCGGACGAAATTCTCGGACAAAAAGGTTTACCTGCTAAGGCTTACTCTAAGACCAAAGCTTTTGCTCAGGTTGCAGGTCATAAAGTTTGGCAGTTTTTACTTGAGGCTAAGGGTTTGAAGCATGCCCCAAAGGTTAATTATAATTTCCAGAAAGTACTTAAGACTGTTCGTCCAGATGTTCAGCCCCCGATAGTGAAGAACGAGAAGTACTATATAAATTTAATTAAACGCAATCCTAGAGATAATTCTTACTATGATATGCTAGGACAATTTTATCTAGAAGAAAAGAAATTGAACGATGCGCTTAACGTTTATGATTATTTAGTTAATCACGCTCCAACCAATGCGTTGTACTGGGTTAGATTTGGTTTAACTGCGCTTCATTTACATCATTACAAAAAAGCTGAAGAAGCATACAGAAAAGCAATCGATTTAGACTCAAGCAACCCTAGCAGGTTTTATAATTTGGCCTTGGCTCTTCAAGGTCAGAAAAAGTATAAGGAAGGCGCAGAAGCATTGCATCAAGCTTTGGCATTAGAGCCAGGAAACCGTAAATATGCGGATTTGGCTTTCGAGTTAGAGAGCAAAGCAAAAACAGCGGTCCCTATTGAAAAAATTCATAAAACAGAGTAAACTATCTAAGTACCTATTAGCATTTCTCTTTATCTATAATTGTTTCGAGGAATACCCTTTAAGGAGATCCTCTGTTGCCCAGTTTCGCGAAGCGAAACGTAGCACAGGCGATCGACGTAAGGGTGTCCGAGAAACATCACACTGGCCGTTGTAGCTCAGTTGGTAGAGCATCTCCATGGTAAGGAGAAGGTCTGCGGTTCAATCCCGCACAACGGCTCCAGGGTAGGTAGCGAAGCGGTCAAACGCAGCTGACTGTAAATCAGCCGGCCTTGTGCCTTCACAGGTTCGAATCCTGTCCTGCCCACCACAAAACAACACTTAAGAAGTGTTGTTTTGTTTTATATACATAAAATAAAAAACCGAGCTTTTGGGCTCGGTGCAACCATTCTTTGTGAAAGGTTTACCTGTTACTAACCGGAGTTAGTGTGACAGGCTTTTTTGCTGCCTCTCTGACAGCTGCCGATTTGATTGTCAAAACATTTTGGATCTCTTTAGGAAGACCTTCAATGTTTTGTAGGAGTTCCTCGTAAAGATAAATCTGGGGGACGTTTCTGACATCCGCTTCTAAGATTCGGGGTTTTCCGTCCATGAGGACGTAGATCCCATCGATCACTCCCGGTTTATTGGAAGTGCTAATCCTCACGGATTTTACGTTGCCGGCCGTATCCAAATCAATCGCGTAGGAGTTAGGCTTTTTGGACATCATGTAGAGCCTGCCTTCGACAGTCATCTCTTTTGTAAACACTGTGCGAAAGATCCATCCGTTCGAAAGGGTTTGATCCTGCGTGTAACCGCCATCACTCCACCTAACGAGATTTGAAGGAGTTTGACCATTGACTTCGGTAATAAGCATGAAGCTGTATAGCAAAGCCAAAGCCACGAAGATTTTTTTCATCTATGGTATTCCTCTTTTTGGTTTGTGCTAGAACAAATTTTCTGTTCCGCGTTCCCTTCTTCGCGAAACACAAATTAATTGTTTTAAAGTGCGTATACTATAACATTAGTTTGCATTTTTGTCAATACAACATGTTTTTTGTTGGACATGCTATTGAAAACATTTTAGGCAAAAGAAAAAGCGCGAGGAGGTGCGCGCTTAAAAAAAATGCAAACGGAAACTCCGATTAACCCTATGAAAACGGTGGTAAAATACGGATTCCCGCGGAGGACAATTCCTCCCTATATAAATTGAAATGCTATAAAAGCAATGCTATTTTAGCAGGCAAACTAGACAAAGTCAAGGGTTTGTGTTAAACTTTGAAAGTTATTTAAGCCATTTAAGCCGGCTTAGCTCAGCTGGTTAGAGCAACGGTTTTGTAAACCGTAGGTCGTCGGTCCGAATCCGACAGCCGGCTCCATTAAGAAAACAATATGTCACAAGACCACAGAATTCAGTTGGAATGCACAGTGTGCCGCAATATCAACTACAATACATCCAAGAATAAAAAGAACACTCAAGCACGACTTGAAATAAATAAGTATTGTAAGCACTGTCGAAAGCAGACCTCACATAAAGAAACCAAATAAGACATCCCTCGCTCTGCGAGGGAGTTTGGTATAATATGAAGCGAAGATATGGGGGCTTCGTATAATGGTAGTACAATGGTCTCCAAAACCATTTGCGTAGGTTCGATTCCTACAGCCCCTGCCACAAAAATACTCAGCATTTGCTGGGTGTTTTTGTTTGAGGGCAAACGAGAATCGAACTGGTGTATAATATTCCTATGGATGACAAAACTATCTTAGCTTACGACAATTACGCAGAAAAATATGATGAAGAGACGATAGATTTTTGGGAAAGATTTCCAAGAACATTTTTTGATAAGTTTATTTCTCTTAGCTCAGGAAAGATTCTAGACATCGGGAGTGGTCCGGGGATAGATGGTAAGATCTTACAAAGTAATGGACTCGAGGTAATTTGCGTAGATGCTTCTCAGTCTATGGTAGAGTTGTCTGCCAAGCGCGGCTTAAAATCAATCGTTGCTGATTTTGCCGAGTTACCATTTGAAGATAACCATTTTGATGGGGTGTGGGCATATACTTCCTTGTTACACGTTCCGAAAAAACAAATGAATCAGTCCATCATTGAACTCAAAAGGGTATTGAAACCAAATGGTATTTTTGGACTAGGAATGATTGAAGGGGATACAGAAGAGTATAGAGTTACCTCAAAAGTAATAGAACCTAGATGGTTTAGCTTTTATAATAGAAATGAGCTTGAGACTTTATTGAAAGAGAACGGATTTGATATTTTGTATTTTGAACAGTTTAAGCCAAACACGAAAAACTATTTAAACTTCATAGCACGTAATAGTTAAAATAGTTCTAACATCCTCTACCACGCCCTGCCACAAAAATCGCCGCGATGGCGGTTTTTTGCTATCCTATAAATATGAATGAACATAGGGAACAACATTTAAGTCCAGAAAGAATGAAAGGCGAACAAGTCGCCTCCATGGTAAAGGAAGTGTTTGATAAATTCCCCTTTGAAGTTACACAGCACTTGGTTGATTCAAATGTTGTATTAACGCTTGCAGGAATGAAAGGTCAGACTGAATTTTTTATAGATGTCCCAGATGAATCTCAAGATGAAAGAATTATTCAAGGGATTAATGAGCTAAGTCAAAAATTACAATCAATTGATTCAAATATAATTATGAGGTTGGAGCGTGAACCTTTCCCTGCAGCGAGTGATGGTGTGAGGACGATGATGGTGAATGTTCTGAACCTTTCTACTTTAGAGGAGTGGATTCAAAAAACAAAACTTTGTGATTTACCCAAGTTTGATAAATCACAGGGTTTTGCTGGATTTGATAAATGGCGCGAAGACGTCGTCGAAAAATTTGGAGAAGATAGTGATGAGCAAGAAATGGGGGTCGGCGTTAGAAAAGGCTACCCTGATCAAGCGATTCTAGATTTTATTGATTGGTACAATACTGGACGTGAAAAAGTTAAAGAAGATGCGAAAATTCTGAATACTGGTTTATATGATGAAGCTCAGCCGATTTATAGCTATTATGCAGAGCATGCTAATGATCCAGAGATAGTCGATAATGTAAATCGATCATCAGAGATTCTCGCTGGTTTTTATCAGAGCCAGTGGCACAAGGAAATCGCTCCACGACTAGAATTTAAAAAGGGTCGCAATCTTGAATAATATGATGGAGTCTGTGTATAAAACAAGCTTGCGTGAGCAGGATTTAGATTTATGACATACAACCCAGAAATATCGCATCATAACTTTATCGATAATAACCGTGAAGTTAGCCCAGAAGCTAAGCTTACTGGTTTAATGAGTTCGGTTTCAGAAAAGCAAAATTTGGAGCTTGAACAGCGCTTTGGTTTAAGTAAGCTTTTGGATTCAGAAGGTAGAATATCCAGTGCAGATTACGGTTCCGTTTATACTGAACAGGAATTAAATGAGTTTTTGGCTACTTTAAATAAAATGGAACAGAAATTTTCAGAAAAGAATTCTGGACATTTTTCTGATAGAGAACAATGGAAGGCGGATAAATCAAAAAGTAAAGGTAATCAAACAGAGCTGGCTATAACTTGCTTATTGTATAAAATGTTAGGTGATAGATACTTGGTAGCACGAACGAACGAATATGATGATTATACAAATGGTGCAGACAACGTGCTGATAGATAAAGAAACAGGGGTTGCGATTTGCGCTTTCGATGAAGTGTATGACCGCGAGGAAGAGCGCACTAATGCAGAAAAGAAGCAATTAAAAGTTTTAGAGATTGCTCTCGCAGGTGGTACTGATATAAATTTCGGAGTTGTGTCCGAGGAGGGTGTTTTAAAAAGAGGGAAACAAGAAAATTTGCCCATTTTCTATTTGGGTTTGAATAAGGAAGAATTGAATGAATTACTTCAAGAAATGGCTGACGACCCAAATGAAAAAACTGATTTAGAAAGAGTTGTCTACGCGAAGTTAATGAAATCTATTGCCCAGCAGTTTGTTGTGCTAATGCGACAGAATCTTCCAGAGAAGGTAAAAGAAAATTTATTTAAATTTAAAGAGTCGTTTAGTAAAGTTCAGATCCCTAAGTAGCTTATTGGGCTTCTAACCTCCGCAGAGTCTCGTCGCACCAGCCTAAAAATAGACTGCGAATATCCACGCCTTGCGCCAAGAGCATTTTTGGAATTAGTGAGGTTTTTGTTAATCCTGGAATGGTGTTGATTTCTAAAAAATACACCTTTCCATTTTTTGAAACCATAAAATCAGACCGCGTAAGATGTTTGGCACCAATAGAATTGTGAATCAATAGTGCTGATTCTTTGAGTGTTTTTTCTAATTCGGGATGTATATTGGCTGGGCAAATTTCTTCTGCTAGATACTCGGAATCATATTTACTTTGGTAGTCAAAAACACCGTTGTGAGAAATAATTTCTACTACAGGAAGTGATTGCGCAACACTATGATGCTGTATTACTCCCACAGTAAACTCTCTCCCAAAAACAGGCTCTTCTAGTAAAAAATCTTCTGAGGGATTATTCTGCATTAATTTTTGAAGTTCTAATGTACTGGTACATAGCTGAGAGGCAATTGAGGACCCTCCAAAATTTGGTTTTGCAAAAAGAGGGAAAGTGGGCGATGGTCCGGCAATTTCTGTGGCGATGTTTATTCCCAAGTCTTTTGCGACCTGTTTCGTAAATCTTTTGTCTAGAGCAGACTTATGTGTTCTAGGATTAGAGAAAAGGTACGGTAAGTTTACGCTCTCTAAGTACTCTTGGATCGCTCCATCTTCGCCGCCAACGCCATGAATTATTGGGATTGCAATGTGAAATTCCGCTATTCTATCCTGAAAGCTAGCTTGATCCTCTGGAAATACAAAAACCACAGAATCATCTAGGTTCAGGACTGTTTGCAAATTTTTTGCAGAATTAATAGAGACATCTCGCTCACCAGAAACTCCGCCGGTTATAATCGCAATTCTCATACAATTATTTTAACGAATAACAGTTAAGAATGTAACAACCTTTACCGCTATATCTATATTACCCAGAGGTAGGTATACTAAGGGTATGAGCGCACACGAAAAAGAAGCAATATTCACTGAATTAAGGGAATATCACCTAAAAAACTTTCCAGAAACCACTAGTTCGGAAAGTTATTCTGACGTCTACAAACAGTTTCTTTTAGCAGAGGAAACAATTATAAATATGGTTCTTCAATTAGTAAACGGGAAGTCAGAGTATGTTGACCATAACCCAAAGCTCCAACAATTAATGGAAATTGTAAAAAAACAAAGTTTAGCAGACCCGAATTTTACAACAGTAAGTGATATTTTTATAGAGAAGTGTTCACACCTGGGAAAAATTCTTAGTCTTGCGTCAGTAGGGGATTTTCCTCTTCGCAAGCAAAAGGTGCCTAGGATTTCGTTGGCTACCAAACCTATCATCACTAAGAAAAATAAGTAAACCCTCCAAGCGAGGGTTTTGTTATAATATACTCATGTTAACTTGGAAAAATATCATTACCGTTTCTGTATTTGTTTATTGCCTATACTACCTTAGCAGTTTAGACTCGTGGCACTTTATTGATTACGTTAATTTAGCTATCCATGAAGCAGGACATGTTATATTCATACCTTTCGGATATTTTCTTACAGTTAGCGGGGGTACAATATTACAATTACTTATCCCAGTTGTGTTTATTTGCTATTTTGCTTTTCGCAAAGAAAACTATTCAGCGAGTTTACTTGTTTATTGGTTGGCCTTAAATTTATTTAACATATCCGTCTATGCCAGCGATGCTTTAAAAATGCAACTTCCATTATTAACTGGCGATAAAGACGGTCATGATTGGAATCAAATCTTGTTTACACTAAATCTGTTACGTCACACACAGTTTATCGGTAAGGCAATTTTGGGACTGGGAGTGGCATCAATTATTATTGCCTTAATTTGGGGTCTATATGAATCTAGAAGAACTATACAACAGCGCAGTTAATCATCAAACCAGTCATAATTGTAGTGCGCATCCTTATGAGAGCTATCAAAGGCTGTTTGAGCTAGTTCAAGAACATAAACCAAAAAATATTCTGGAAATTGGATCAGGAAATGGATTTTCTGCGATGGTTATGTCTCTGGCTAATCCTGATAGTTCTATTTTAAGTCTCGAAAAAGATTTAGAGCATTTTAATGTAGCTCAAGAGACTGTAAAATCTCATAACCTGTATAAGAATATAAAGTTTGTCCATGCGATCGCAGAGGAATATTTACCTACCCTTAATCAGACATTTGATTTAATTTTCTTTGACGGATTCCAAATCCATTACGAATTTCTCCCACACTATTTAAGATTGTTAAAAACTGGTGGTATTCTAGTGTTAGGCAATAATCACTTGGGAAGCAGAACAAGCGAACAATTCTTTAGCGAACTCGAAAACGGTGGGCATTGGGAAATTCTAGATAAATTTGCTGAAACAACAGTCGCAGAGCGTAAATAATTAAGATATAATTTTACTATGAAAGTCACGATTTTAGGTTCAGGAACATGCGCCTCAAATTTACCAGGGATTGAAAACCGCTTTCCACCGGGGTTTTTTGTTGAGTGGAATGGTGGGTCCATATTATTAGATTGTAGTGAAGGTATCCGGTTCAGGTTAGAAAAGATGGGAATAGATTATAATCAAATTCATAATATTGCCATTACTCATTCGCATCCAGATCATTTTGCTTTGGTCCATTATCTTCAGTCGGTATTCTGTAAAAGTATGGTTGGACCAGATAAGAATAATGAAGTTCATATCTACGCCCCAAAACACATCGTAAAAAACTTTCCATTGCTTTGGTCTTTATACACTCAAGAGCGAGGTGAAGAATTTTTCGATTATCCTACATTGAAATTCCATAACATGCCGGACGAAACTGCTGTTGTTGGAAATGCAAAGCTTTCTGCTGTAAGTGTTTACCACGGATTTGGGAAAGTTGATGCAGTTGCATATAAGTTAGAGACTCCGGAAGGGACTGTTGTGTACTCTGGAGACTGCGGGGATAGTCCGGAAATCAGACAGATTGCAAAGAATGCAGATTTATTTTTATGCGATACATCTGCAAGAATCGGCGATGCTAATAATGCTACGGGATATGGGCACTTAAATCCCAAGCAAGTTGGTGAAATTAGTATGGAAGCAGAAGTAAAACGAGTGGCCCTCACTCATTACTTTGGAGTAGATTCTGACGATGCAATGCTGGCAGACTGTAAATCCTCTGGTTATTCTGGAGATGTAATGGTAGCCAAAGATTTTCAAGTAATAGAAATTTAAATATATGTCCGACAAACAAGTTGAAGAAATTGTTAAAGAGTATGCCGATTTAGCTAAAGATAAGAATATTGATGTTTCGGCTCTCATGATGAATGCTCTTGCCCAGCAAGATCAAAATAGGCTAAATCCAAAACACAGACGATGGGCTTATTTAGTATCATTATTGTTTCCACCTGTCGGATTTCTGTTGGCGGTATATTTTTATTTTAAATCAGAAACTGATGCAAAAGTTACAGCTTATTGGTGCGTTGGTTTAACAACCTTTTCAATCGTGTTATCAATTTTGTTTTTTTACGTAATATTAAGTAGCAGTGGAGTTTCGGTAGAGCAAATTCGTCAGATTGACCCAAACGAAGTGTATCAGCTAACTCAATAGTTGGTATAAAACCAAACTCGTGATAATATTTACAAGAAATTAATACAAATTTATGCTTACAAAACAAGAATTTATGGAGACTTTCAAATGGGAATTAGATACTCTATTAAGAGTTATCAAGGCAATTCCAGCGGATAATTACGATTACAGACCCCACGAAAAATCCAAAAGTGCTAAGGAGTTAGCAAATTCCTTGATTGCAGAAGTTTATATGACCACTGCTTTTTTAAAGGGTGAGTCTATTACTCAAGACAACGCAGGGGCATTCTTTTCAAAATCCCCGCAATCTGTGGAAGAAACGGCAAAAGATTTAGCCGAGGCTAACGCCAAATTTATAGCAGAGTTATCTCAAGTTTCAGAAGAAAATTTAAAAAATAAAGTTACCTTTTTTCACCGCGAAACTACTATTGACGATGCAATTTTTAACATGATGCTGGATATCATCCATCACCGTGGCCAATTATCTGTTTACATTCGCTTAGCCGGCGGTTCTGTACCTAGTATTTACGGTCCATCCGCAGACGAGGAGTTTGCTGGATAATGCCGTTACCTAACCATTTAGCAATCATTCCTGATGGTAATCGAAGATGGGCAAAGGCTCGTCTTTTATTACCATGGCAAGGCCATGCAGAAGGAGCGAAACGCTTTTGGGAATTATCGGAATATCTAGCAACGACTTCAGTTTCTTTTGGGACCTTCTGGGCTGGCTCATATAGCAACCTATCTAATAGATCTGAAGAGGAAGTTAAATTCTTATTCCAGATTTTGGAGCAAGAACTTTCCGATAAAAAAGTCATAGATAGTTTAGAGAGAACCGAGACCAGATTTAGATTTATAGGTGAGTGGGCAAGTTTTAACAAGAGCACCAGTCTACCAGATACAATTTCAGAATTAGAAAAGAAAACAGAAGGTTATTCAAAACACAACCTAACTATCTTGTTCGGATATGATGGTCAGCGAGAAATGCTATCAGCCGTAAATGAGCTACAAAAGAGTGGTGAAGAAGTAACCAAAGAAAACTTACGCAAGCATCTTTGGACAGCTGTACTGCCAGACGTCGATTTAGTTATTCGCACTGGCGGCGAACCGCATTGGTCTGCTGGATTTTTAATGTGGCAAACTGCTAATAGCCAGTTTTATTTCACTGAAGCATTATGGCCGGACTTTAAAGTTCCGCAATTAAAAACAGCGCTCGAGGATTTCGAGCGCCGTGAGCGCAGGCTAGGTAGGTAGCCGTTCTATTCGGTATTTGCTGGTGCTCTTTTGGAAAGCTCTATGCTTACCTTTTTTGCCATCGATATCCTGATGGGCGATATACTGGTAAGAATAAATTCTTTATCCGATGCAGATTCTATCCCATCTGCCATCTCCCTAAGTTTCTTTGCCAACTGATTAACCCTGATGTTAGGCCCAGTCGGCCCACAGATAACATCAAACCCGAATTCCAATATTTGAGTACCCTGCATGACCATCCCTCCCATTTGTTACGGCTTTTTTCCGCAAACTTTTATGTACGTTGCAATTTGAAGTGCGTCCATACTATTAGACTTTCCGTCATTTTTAGTCACACATTCACTGACCGCAAATCTAATCTGTTCCCACTGCTTTGCACTTACTAGAATTTCTACATCGTTGAGTGCTTCCCTGATGGCAAGATACTGTGTAGCCATTTCTTTGGCCCGATTGCTTATTTGAGCTGTTGATCTAACACCCAGAAGTGTTTTCCGCTCAATGAATAACGCATCATCAACATTTCTAAACATTTCTTACCCTCCTATAAACCCCTATATCCACCGATCCTTTCTTGAGGTTCACATGAATTCAGCCAAGCTGCTGCTGCGAAGAGATCGGCAAGTTGGAAGCCGTTTTTGTTCACAAATACACATAGCTCGTTCAACTGTTTGTAGTGTCGGGCTCTAATAATTAAGTGTGGGTCATTGACCAACTCAGCAAGTCTAAACAGGAATTCCTCTCTTCGAGATCCTTCTCCTTTTGCCAAATTAACTAAATGCATTAAATTTGGGTTGTGAGGTGCCTCTTCAGATCCATTAAGAGCGCTTGATATACCCATTAATTTGTCCTCCCTTTTTCGTTGTCTTGAAACTGAAAACAAAAACATCTAACTTTATACATCTAACGGAACAATATTGTAGGCCAGTACAGCTGTATATGTTGACACCGTGTATGGAGTCATACAAACAGACTTACGAATATGTCGTTCCGTTGGATGGTAAGATACAATACTTAAGCCACGATTTTCAGGTTTAAACTTTTCATTAGTTTTACAAATCCAATCGTTAACTTTTTTGTCTAGTCCTTCTCGTGAGTCAGACGACATTGTGATTACTCCTGAACTTTGATCCATTGGTGTGCCCTCCCGACTTATGTACCTATCGTTTCTGTTGAATAATAGAACTCTTAGTCCTTTATCTCAGACAGGTCTCTATACGGCTCGACCTGCTTCTCATCCTTTCTTACAGTGACATCGATTTTGTAGCTAATTGTGTTTAGAAAATATCCAGCGGCCCTGACTGTTTCTAATTGCGAAACAAAGTCTTTGAATTCTTCCACAACTTTATCTAAACTTGAGCTAGATTCAGATCTTAAGCTGAAAGTTTGTGATGTAGTTTTCATAATCCTCCAATGCAGTGTGATTTTCAAACAAAAACACATAACTAAAAAAGTTGTGTGTTTTTGTTTTGCTTCAAGCAGGTTCGTAAGCCGGATTTTGTGTCTACATGACAATCTATCTAGGCACCTTGTTGCCAAGCTGCTCGTGCTGCCCACCAAATTTGGCATTGCACTCAAGTAAGAATTTTGCCGTTTCACCCTTATAGTTTCCTATAAGGTTAATCCCGAAGGATTCCTTTGCATCTCTGCTTAGGCGTCACTGTTCGCATCTCTAGAGTTACCTCAGACGGGCGTTACCCGCTACTATTGTTAAAAGCTCATATGATACTTTCAACTTGAGTGTCCGGACTTTCCTCTTCAAACAAAGTAAGAAGTAGTCATGCGGCCTGCTTAAAGCTATTAAATAGTGCCACAGATTTGTGTTTTTGTCAATCAGAGAATCCATAATTTGATGATATAATTAAGCTAAATTCACTAAATTAACACTATATTTTTGTGAAAATAGATAAATCTGATGTAGTTTTAGCGCATGATTCATTTACCCAGTATGGTGGAGCGGAAAGGGTAATAGAAGCGATCTCGGAAATATACCCAAATAGCGAAATATACACTCTAGCGACCGACCCAAAGGTTCTTAGGCATCTAGCTGGTAAAGTTTTTAAAACCAGTTTTTTAAACTTGTTTTATAAGATTATCCCTAAACTGCAGTGGTGGTTTCCATTCGCTCCTGCGGCTTTAAGATTTTTAAAAATTAGAAATGCAAAAGTCGTGATTAGTAGTAGCTCTGCTTACATGAAAGGGCTCCGCAAGCCAGAGGGTAGTATTCATATAGATTATTGTCATACGCCAACTCGGTTTCTCTGGAGTGATATTGTCTATGCTGAAGGTGAAGTACCAAAAATCTTACGTCCGCTCATGAGAGCTTACTTATTATGGCTTCGCAAGTGGGACTTGAAAGCAGCAAGTAACGTTGATTATTTCATAGCTAACTCTAAAGAAGTTCAGAATAGAATCAAACGTTATTACAATCGCGAAAGTAAATTAATTTATCCTTATATTGATACAAACTTTTGGCGTAACTCTAAATCAAAACAAAATTATTATTTAGTCGCCGGCAGGCTTACTCCATACAAGGGTTACGAAAAAGTAATCGAAATATTTAACGAATTAGGTTTGCGTCTGCATGTCATTGGTGAAGGTAGATATTCAAGTTACTTGCAATCAATTGCTAACAGAAACATTATCTTTTTTGGTCGCGTTAGTGATAAAGAATTAAGAGATCAATACAGTTCTGCTCAGGCTTTTATATACCCTCAAGTTGAAGATTTTGGTCTTATGCC
Organism: uncultured Candidatus Saccharibacteria bacterium; assembly: GCA_964536745.1. Lineage (GTDB taxonomy): Bacteria > Patescibacteriota > Doudnabacteria > UBA920 > UBA920 > UBA920. Next base: position 94,457 of record CAZHYL010000002.1, read on the forward strand.
TCTTGAAGCGGCAAGTTGTGGTACCCCAACTATTGCCTTGGCCAAAGCTGGTAGTCTAGAAACTGTACTACCTGGTATCACGGGTGAATTAGTAGAAAACTTTGATTCAGAGACAGTTAAAAACCTTATTCACAACTGGGATGTGACTAAATACAATCCAGAACGTATGAAACAACATGCTATGAGTTTTAGCAAAGATGTATTCCAAGAAAATATTCGAAATTACGTAAACGAAGTTATCAACCATGCAAGTCGCAATTGACCTACGTAGCTTACACGCTAAAAATTATAGTGGTGTAGAGCTATTCACAATTCAGGCTATTGAAAGGCTGATTGAGCTGGATAAAGAGCGCCAGTATCTACTTTTTTATAATGGGGCTAAACCAAAGACTTTTGATGAGTTTCATTTTTTGAATGTCAAATACAAGCAAACGAGAATTCCTAATCGGTTATTAAATTTTGGGTTTAGATTCTTAAAATGGCCAAAGATCGAAAGCTTGGCAGATGAACCAAGAGTTTTATTAATGCCGAATCCGAATATGGTGGCAGTACGGAGCCTAACTAAGCTAGTTTTAGTTATTCATGACTTGTCTCCAGTGGTGATGCCTGAAATGTATTCATTTAAGGCCCAAGTTTGGCATAAATTTATCAATGTGAAGAAGTTATGCCAGCGAGCGGATAAAATTTTAGCAGTGTCAGAGTATACCAAGCAGGCTTTAGTAAACGATCTAGGTATTGAAGAGGAAAAAATTCACACTGGACTATTAGGGGTAGATCATAATCGGTACCACAACGACATTGATATTAATAAACTAAGGTCTGTTAGAAATGTGTATGGTCTACCGGGGAAATTTGTACTATTTGTCGGTACACTTGAACCAAGAAAAAATTTAGCAAGGCTCCTTGAGGCGTTTGAGAGTTTAGATTCAGATCATCATTTAGTAATTGCAGGTAAACTTGGCTGGCGATATTCAGAAGCAATGGACTTAATGAGGAATACAAAAAAACGAAATTTTATTCACTACTTAGGATATGTTCCAGAGGAAGATAAACCAGCATTGATTAAATTAGCCAAGGTGTTTGCTTGGCCAAGTTTGTATGAAGGTTTTGGACTGCCTGTTTTAGAAGCCATGGCAGTTGGCACCCCTGTTCTAACTTCAAATGTAACATCCCTTCCAGAAGTAGCTGGGGATTGCGCTTTGATGGTTAATCCTTACAACGTCGATGATATTAGAAAAGGGCTTCAGATGCTTACAACACAATCAAATTTGCGAGAGCGGTATATTAAAGCTGGATTGATCCGTAGTAAAAAATTCACTTGGGACCATACAGCATCCGTGTTAAAAGAATTATTGGATTAATATGAAAATTGGCTTTGATTTCAGAATGGGTGGAAGTATAAATGCCGGAATAGGTCGGTATAGTTTTGAGTTGCTCCAAGCCTTGTTAAGACAGAACCAGCAGCATGAGTTCGTAGTTTTTTATAATGAGTTTAATGTCAACATAAGAGATCTAGAAGTTTTACAGAAGCTCAAAGTCCAATTAGTTAAAGCAAATTTTAGACATTATTCATACTCGGAACAGTTCGCATATCCAAAATTACTTAATAGTTATGGTTTAGATTTAATGCATTTCCCCAACTTTAATGTACCAATTTTTTACAAAGGAGATTATGTAGTAACAATCCACGATATGGTTCACCATAAAATTAGTGGACATAAAAAAAGTCGTTATTATAAATTTTTAGCATATAAGTTTATAATTAATAGAGCTGCTCAAAAAGCTCTAAAGATTATTACAATCACTGAAGCAGCAAAGAAGGAGATTATAGAATTTCTAAGTGTCCCAGCAGATAAGGTTGAAGTTATCTATGAAGCTCCACCAGAACAAATTGAAGAGGCTTCAGATTTTTCGGAGCTAAAGAAAGCATATTTACTCAACAAACCATATTTATTATTTGTGGGTTCTTTAGAAAGAAAGAAGAATGTAATTAAGCTTTGCCAAGGCTTCGATATATTATTGGACAAGTATAAATACGACCTTGATTTAGTAATTGCTGGTAAGGTTGACCCTCATTACCCCGAAATTCGTACTCAAGCGCTGGCGATTAAGCATCATGACAACCTAGTTTTCACAGGTTATGTTACTAATAGTGACCAGATAACTTTATATAAAAATGCTTTTGCCTTCGTGACGGCGTCTCTCCATGAAGGGTTCGGGTTGCCTGGCGTTGAGGCTATGCAGTACGGAATTCCTGTATTGGCAGCTAATACTGAAGTTTTTAATGAAGTATACGATAATGCAGCAATATTTTTTGATGGATCAGACCCAGCAGATATCGCAGAAAAAATTCATCTGTTAATAAGCGATCAACCGTTTTATGAATCTATGCAAAAAAAGAGTGTAGAACGTGCGAGTATTTTCTCTTGGCAGAAGGCCGCAAAACAGACATTAGAACTTTATCGAAACCTAAAAAGTGTTAGTTACGATCCAGAACAAGAATAAATATGAAATCAAAAAGAAAAAAATATGTCCTTTTGGCGGGTGGGCTAACAGGTGGTCCTATAAAACCACTGCTTGCAGTAGTAAATAAATGGAGGTCCGAAGAACCCGACATCACTCCCGTTATAGTAGACATAAAAAAGTCTGTTAGTTTGAATATTGCTAAAAATGAAGGGATAGAATTCAAGAGAATAGTTGCCGGTAAGTTAAGACGTTATTGGTCCATCTATAATCTATTAACACCAATACTATTTGTAATTAGCTTGATACAATCCTTCATTCTAATCAGAAGGTATAAACCGGTTTTAGTAATGGGAGCAGGAGGTTTTGTGCAACTACCGTTGATTGTAATGGCTTGGGTTTGCAGAATTCCAAGAATGATTCACCAACAAGATGTTACAGTTTCTCTATCGAATCAACTAGCTGCACCGTTTGCAAACCTAATTACAACAACTTTTGAGTTTTCGATAAGGGACTTTCCTCAAGGGACAGGTTTGGGAAATAAATATATTAACGGTTCAAAAGTTTACTGGACTGGAAACCCAACGGATATTATCAGTGATAAAGTTTCCTCGAAGGATGCTAAGTCAAAGCTATCTTTGCATAACCAACTGCCTGTTTTATTTATTTTTGGTGGTGGTTCTGGCTCGCAAAGCCTAAATAAGCTTATTACAGAGAATTTAAAAGAGCTTACAAAAGTTGTTCAGATTTTACATATCACTGGGATAGGGAAGCAAAAGCCTGTGGTGCACGAAAATTATCATAGCTTTGAATTTGCCGATAATATGGGTGATTTTTATTCTGCAGCCGATATTGTGATAGCTAGGGCAGGGATTGGTACCCTTACAGAATTGGCAGAGTTTGGTAAACCCAGTATAATTGTGCCATTGCCACAGACTCATCAAGAAATGAATGCAGAACTACTTTTCAGGACGAAATCAGCTCTTGTACTAGATCAGGAAGACTTGGATGCAAAAATCTTGATTAATGCAATTAGAAAGATTTTGTTTGACCCTAATTATGAAAAACAATTAGTGCATAACCTAAGAGTTATTTTTCCGAAACATGCGAAAGAGAAAGTTGTGGAATTAATCATTAAGTTAATCACTCACCGTGGACGAAAAAAATAGTCATGTAAAAGTTGGGTTCGCTTTTAGTGGAGCATCTACGAGATCAATTTTCTATATTGGTTTTTTAGAAGTGCTTAAAGAAAATGACTTTCCGATTGATTTTATTGCTGCTTTGTCTGGGGCAACTATAGTAGCAGCTAGTTATGCTTGCAACTCTATGCCACAGTTCAAGAACTTAGCACTGCAAATCAACAAAGAAGTAGTTTTCAGTCTAATAGAGCGCAGTAAAGGGAAGGCAGGACTTTACCAATTAGGACAATTCGAAGAATTAATCAGATTTTACACAAAGAATAAAAATTTTGAGGATGTAAAACCAAGACTAGCTTTTGTGGCAACAGATATCGTTGCTGGAGAAGAGGTCGTTCTACAGGTTGGTGACTTAGCTAAAGCAATTTGTGCTTCATGTACCTTACCTGTTGTCTTTGAACCAATGCATTGGGGTAATAAGATCTTAGTAGACGGCGGAGTAGTGAATGTAGTCCCAGGGAACGTTGCAAGAGAAGCGAATGTAGATTTAGTTATCGGAATAGATTTACGCGCTACAAGACACGTCTTTAGCCCTTGGCAAATCTTCTTACGCAAACTGGTTAACAGTATTAGATTTATTCTTTGGCCTAGGAAGGCACGTATTTTCTGGCAAACCTTAACAGAGAAAATTAAGGATTCGGATTTCTGGCAAAATCATTTAATGATGAGTAACTTAAATGATAAGATGAAAGACCCTAAAATTATGACTGTTATTAATAGATCACTAGACATTGCAATCGCTGCTCAACAAAAGAGCAAGTCTAAAAACTTTGATTGTGATTTGTTAATTAGTCCCGAATTAACAATGCCATTTTGGAGGAAAGCTCTTTTCTTAAGATTTACTCACTTTGATAATATGAAAGATTATTATCAAGCTGGGCGCGATTCAGCTTTAGAAAATTTACCGAAAATGTGGCAGTTACTAAAAGATAAAGAGAAAGAAAAGCAAGACAAGGCCCAAATAGTCAAAGAGTTATTCGAAAAAAATATATGATAAATTTAGAAACTAATCCTAAAATTTATTTCATTGGAATCGGCGGCATCGCTATGTCTGCTACTGCTGGTATAAGTAAACAGTTAGGTTACGAAATTATTGGTAGTGATAGTAAAGAACTTTACGATCCCGCGAAATCAGTCCTTACTTCGTTAGGGATAAATTATTCTGTTGGTTACGATGCTAAACACGTCACAGATTTAGGTGACTGCATTTTTATTGCATCAGCTGGAGAAGATTTATCCAACCCAGAAATTAAATATCTTCACGACAATCAAATCCCGATTCATTCTTTAAGCGAGCTATTATATGAACTTTCGAAAGATAAAATTCGAATTGTAGTAGCCGGTACTCATGGTAAATCCACAACTACTGCTATTTTAGGAAAGACCCTGCAAGAAATAGACAACAGTTCATTTATGACTGGAGCAGTGTTGCTAGAAGAGAATCAAAATTTTCATTTAGGCGATGGTCACTATTTCACCTTTGAAGGAGATGAATACAAAGCGTTATTCGATGACCCTACTCCAAAATTTCAACAGTATAAAGCAGATATTGCAATTTTAACCAATCTGGAGTTCGATCATCCTGATGTATTTTCCTCCATTGATGAAGTTAAGGATGAGTTTAGAGAAATGCTAGATTTAATGCCTAGCGATGGTGTTATAGTTTACAACGCTGATTCGGTTGAGCTTGTTAGGCTGGCCCATGAAAGCAACCTGGGCCAAGTTAGTTACGCGTTAGATAACAAAGCAGACTTCGTAGCGACTAATATAGTAACCAATATTGACGGGACAACTTTCGACGTTCTGAAAACTGATCTTACAACAAAAGAAGAGAGTACCGAGCACTACACTATCAATGCTTTCGGTAGAATCAACGTTTACAACGCCCTAGCAACTATTGCGACACTGCGAACTTTAGGATTCTCTGCGGAACAGGTAGCTGAAGGCTTGTTAGAGTTCAAAGGACTCAAGCGTCGTTTTGAATACATTGGAGAGAAAAATGGAATTTCTGTGTTTGATGATTACGCCCACCATCCAACTGCTATAAGTGAAACCTTAAATTTAGCAAAACTAAGATTCCCAGATAAAAAGATTTGGGCAGTTTTCGAACCTCATACATTTAGTCGCACCCAAGCTGTTTTAGATGAACTTGCTAAGTGCTTTGAAGCTGCAGATGAGGTTTTACTTGCAGAAATTTACCCTGCGCGAGAGAAAGCTAGTGCTGGAACTATTACTGGTCAGCAAGTTGTTTCCGAAATAGCTAAGCATCATAATAATGTTAGATTAGTGGCAGATAAATCTGAAGCAAAATCGATTATTCAAACAGAAGGAAAACCAGGAGATGTTGTGGTTATTATGGCTGTTGGAAATTTTAATACTTTAGCGAAAGAACTATGCAGTTAATCGAAAATTTTCCTTTAGCGAAGTATTCGACTTTTTATATCGGCGGGCCTAGCCGATATTTGATTTACGTCACAGACCTAACAGAACTACAAGAAGCAGTAGCGTTTGCAAAATCAAAAGAACTACCCTTTTTCATCTTAGGAGAAGGTAGTAATTTATTGATTAGTGATAAAGGTTATAAAGGCGTGGTAATTAAAATGGAACTGCTCGGTATTGATTTGATTTCTGAAGATGAGGATTCCGTCATGTTGAAGATTGCCAGCGGTGAAAATTGGGATGATGTAGTTAGGTTTGCGGTCGAAGAAAACTGGTGGGGAATAGAAAACCTTTCTCATATCCCTGGCACAATGGGTGCGTTTAGTGTCCAAAATGTTGGAGCGTATGGCCAAGAGGCAAGTCAGGTTGTTTCTGAAGTCGAGGTGCTTGAAATTAATACAAATACGATTAAAGTTCTTACAGCAGCCGAATTAAATTTTTCTTACAGAAAAAGTATTTTTAACACCACACAAAAAAATAAATATATAATTCTTACGACCACGATTAGATTATCTAAAAATCCTGAACCAAAATTAGACTATGGTGACTTAAAGACAGAATTTGCAGAAACAGAGAAAGCTGGAAATCCTCCCACTATTAGTGCTATTCGTTCGGCAATAGTTAAAATACGCAATACTAAGTTTCCGTATCCTGATACTCCAACTCAAGGTAATAGTGGTTCGTTTTTTCGTGGCCCGATTCTTTCCGAATCAGAATTAGAAAGTTTGGCTGGAAATTTAAAGCAAAACTTTTCTGCAGATTGTTTTTCACGACTCTTGCAAATGAAAGATCGCCTTCAAGTACCACAAGGTTATAAGACTCCTGCAGCGTTCCTGATTGAGTTATGTGGACTTAAAGATTTTTCTGTCGGTGGTGCCAAAATCAATCCAAGTCAACCTGCAATTATCTTAAATTTTACAGGACGAGCTACCAGTACAGATGTCTTAGAACTATATAAAACTGTGAGTTTGGCAGTTTTAGAAAAGACTTCGGTTAGGCTGGGGATAGAGCCAGAATTACTTGGTTTTTCTGATGAAGAACTGACCTATTTTTCGGTTAAAAAATGATATAATAAGTACAGAAAGGAAACTCTATGAATATCAATATAAAGGCAACAAACACTACATTAACAGATAGTATAAAGGCAAATATAAACGATAAGTTATCCGTATTGGAAAAGTTTATGAGGCCAGAAGATATGGTCCATATAGAAATTGCAGAGGACAGGAAGCATCAGAGTGGCGAGTTCTTCCGAGTAGATATTCAAATTAGCCCAAGAGGTTTTTACGCAGAAGCAAGAGGGAATGATTTTTACGAAGCCCTAGATCTAGTAATTCCGAAGATTAAAAATCAGTTTTCAAAGGAAAAAGAGAAAGGTCTAAGTCTAAGGAAACGCTTAGGTAAATGGTTCGGCAAAGGTGAATAAATATAAACAGCTGGAAACAGCTGTTTATTCTTAAATTACTACGCAAACTTTGAGTAAATCAGTATATGTATCTAAAAGCGCCCTCAATTGTGGAAAATCCGTATTTTAGCTATACTAATCAGGTATTATTTATAAATTATGTCAATATTTTCAAGGGTTTTTAAGTTTGCTTCCAATGATCCAACTACGATATTTGGGGCAGATTTAGACAAAATTAACAATTTAAAGGACGAGATTGCAGGTCTCTCTGATGAACAGATAAAAGCGGAAATTCAGGGTTTTAAGGATGATTTATCTAAATTCACAGAAAGTGAACAGATCTTCAAAAAATTATACGAGATTAGACCTCGTGTTTTTGCTTTAACCAGAGAAGCGGCAAAAAGAGCTATCGGACAGTTCCACTATGACGTTCAAGTTATTGGTGGTCTAGCACTATCACAAGGGAAGATTTCAGAAATGAAGACCGGTGAAGGTAAGACCTTAACCGCAACTTTACCATTAGCATTATTTGCTCTTGCCGGAAAAGGTGCTCATTTAGTCACAGTTAATGATTACTTGGCAAGATGGCAAGCAAGTCTAATGGGTAAAGTTTTTCATCAATTGGGTTTATCAACAGCAAGCATCCAGCACGAAGCATCATTTTTGTACGATGAGAGTTATCAACCAGAACAAGAAGAACTTGATAAGCTAGAAAGTGAAACTCAAGGACTTGTTTTAGATGTTAAACATATGAGACCTGTCTCACGAAAAGAAGCTTATGCAGCAGACATTACTTACGGAACTAATAATGAGTTTGGTTTTGATTACTTGCGTGATAACATGGTGCAAAATGTTGGCCAGCTGCGCCAGCGAGACTTATTCTATGCAATTGTCGATGAAGTCGACAGTATTTTAATTGATGAAGCCAGAACTCCCTTAATTATCTCTCAACCAGATACTGAACCTACAGACAAGTATTATCAGTTTGCTAAGTTAGTCGAACGGCTTCAAGACGATGAAGACTATATTGTAGATGAGAAACACAAATCCGCTGGTCTAACCGATGAAGGAATTAATAAAATTGAAGATATCCTAAAAGTTGGTAACATCTACGATACTTCTTCAGGAGTTACTACAATTCATCACATCGAACAGGCGTTACGTGCTAAGACTTTGTATAAAAAGGATCGTGATTATGTTGTCCGTGATGGAGAAATTATCATTGTAGACGAATTCACTGGTCGTCTAATGTTTGGACGTAGATACAGCCAGGGCCTCCATCAGGCTATTGAAGCTAAAGAGAATGTAAAAATACAGCAAGAAAGCAAGACCTTAGCTACTATCACTTTCCAAAACCTGTTCCGTCTTTATGATAAACTTTCTGGAATGACTGGTACCGCAAAAACTGAAGAGGAAGAATTTTTCAAAATATATCAACTAGAAGTACTACAAATCCCGACTAACCGAGATATGGTCAGAATCGACAAACAAGATCTTGTCTATAAAAATGAAAAAGGGAAGTTTGAAGCAATAGCTCGCGACGTAAAGGAAATGCATAAAAAGGGCCAACCAGTTCTGATTGGTACTGTTAGCATTGCCAAGAATGAACTGCTAGCAGAACAGTTAAAGAAGTCTGGAATTCCTTTTGAAGTTTTAAACGCTAAGAATCACGAAAGAGAAGCACAGATTATCGCACAAGCAGGTAGATTTGGAGCTGTTACCTTAGCTACAAATATCGCTGGTCGTGGTGTAGACATTCTTTTAGGTGGTAATCCCGTGGATAAAGAAGAAGCACAAAAAGTACGAGAAGCTGGTGGATTAGCAGTTATTGGTACTGAACGTCACGAATCTAGACGTATTGATAACCAGCTTCGTGGACGTAGTGGTCGTCAGGGAGATCCTGGAATAAGTCAATTCTATGTTTCGATGGAAGATGACTTAATGCGCCTTTTTGGTGGTGGTAGAATGCAAAGTTTAATGGAAACTCTAAAAATTCCAGACGATCAACCAGTTGAGGCAAAATTAGTTTCTCGCTCTATAGAATCAGCTCAAAAGAAAATTGAGGGAATTAACTTTGATACTAGAAAGAATGTATTGGAGTTTGATGATGTCTTAAACCACCAACGTAAAAATATTTACCGTCGTAGAAAACAATACTTAGTTGGTGCGGCGGATGAAGATGGTAATCAAATCCGTGCAGAAATCTTAGAATTAATTAAAAAAGAAGTCGCAGAAATTGTCTCTTACCATATTAGTAGCTTTGACTTTACAGAAGCAGTTGATAAGATCTTAGAAACTTGTAGCGGGTTTATGTTCATCGAACCAAACTACAAATCAATTTTAGATCAGACTTTAGAAAATGTTGCTGATAGGGAATTCGTGCTTATCGACGAACTTAATAAGCTAGCTTCCCAGCAAATGGATGCTAAAACAGAACAATTGGGAGAAGAATTATATGAGTCAGTGCTCAAATCTTTACTCTTATCTTCTATAGACCGTTTATGGATGCAGCATCTGGATACTATGGATCATTTAAGAGATTCGGTTAGGCTTCGTGGTTATGGTCAGAGAGACCCTTTGATTGAATATAAAAAAGAGGGCCATTCACTTTACCAAAGTTTATTAGCAGATATAGACAAACAGGTCATTTATGCAGCACTTAGAATTGGTGTAGAAACCCACACAGAGAATGGAGAACAACATCAACATGTCACTCTCTCTAGTGGAAATCAAACAGCAAACCAAACCCAGCAAGCAGTAGTCTCCGAGGCGGACCCAAGAGCAGCTGGAATTGGTCGAAACGACGCTTGCTATTGCGGTAGTGGTAAGAAATATAAAAAATGCGGACTCTTAAATACTGCAGAGCATCAACAGTTAGTAGCTAAACTCTAAAAGTTTATGACAACGCACACAAAGAAAGTTCTGCGGCCATTCTTTGAAGCCTTACTGTCAGGTAAAAAATCTTACGAACTTAGATTAAATAACTTTGAAATAAACGAGGGTGATACACTTGTGCTATTGGAGCAAGATGAAACTGGTACACTAACGGGTAGACAACTTGAGAAGATAGTTACTTATGTTGGAAATGTTGATTTAAACAACTCACACTGGCCTGTAGAGGAAATACTACAGAAAGGCCTAAAGATTATTTCTCTTAAATAACAATGCCTCAAAATAAACACAGACTAGATTCAAATGTAAAACCAATTAAATACGACATCACTATTACACCTAACCTAGGTGATTTTAGTTTTGTGGGTGAAGAAGTAATTCAGATTTTATTACAAAGATCTACTAAATCTATTACTCTTCACTCAGCTGATCTACAGATAGATTCTGCCGAGCTAATTGATAAAAAAAGTTCCCATAAACCTCTACGCATAAGTACAAATTCAAAAGCCGAAACAATCAGTTTTCACTTCTCCAAGCAAATCAGTGGAACAGTAAAATTCAAGCTTAAGTTTACCGGAAGTATTAATGATCAACTCAGAGGGTTTTACCGCAGTAAATATCACCATAACGGGAAAGAGAAACATATTGCTACAACTCAATTCGAAGCCACAGACGCGAGGCGAATGTTTCCATGTTTCGATGAACCTTCTCACAAAGCGATCTTTAAATTAAGTGTTGTAGTGCCTAAACACGTTCAAGTTATTTCTAATACAACAGAAGCATCTATTAGTTCTCATGAGCAGGGGATAAAAATTGTTAGATTTGAACCATCCCCAAAAATGTCGACTTACTTACTAGCTTTGATTATCGGTGAGTTCGAGCATCTAGCAGGAAAGAGTAAAAATGGTGTTAAAATTCGCGTTCATACTCCAAGAGGTAAAAAAACTCAGGCAAAATTTGCTTTAGATGTCACAAAAAAAGCTTTAGATTATCTAGAAAACTATTTTGGCATAAAATATCCGCTACCTGTCTTAGACCTGATTGCGATTCCAGATTTTTCTGCTGGCGCTATGGAAAACTGGGGTGCTATAACCTTTAAAGAAACGGCCTTGCTTATAGATGACCAGAACAGCTCTTTTCTATCAAAACAGAGAGTTGCCGAGGTTGTGGCTCACGAATTAGTACACCAATGGTTTGGGAACCTCGTAACCATGGAGTGGTGGACTCATCTCTGGCTAAATGAAAGCTTTGCCACTTATATGGCTTATCAGACCGTGGATCACTTGTTCCCAGAATGGAATTTTTGGACAAAATTTATATTGAATGAGCAATCTTACGCTTTACAAGCAGATAGTTTGCTTTCTACTCAACCTGTAGAGGTGGAAGTAAAACATCCTGATGAAATCAACGAACAATTTAATCCTGCGATAGTCTATGCCAAAGGGGCGAGCGTTTTAAGAATGCTGGCAAACTATATCGGTGAAGATAATTTTAGAAAGGGATTAGCTTTATACCTACGCAAACACAGTTACAAAAATACATCATCCATCCATCTTTGGGATGCATTTGAACAAGTTTCAAAAATGCCTGTGAAGAAGTTTATGAAAGAGTGGACCACTAACCGCGGTTTCCCAGTTTTATCTGCAACAATACAGGAAGGAACCTTAAAATTAACCCAAGAAAAATTTTCATTCTTAAAGAACAACCAGAAATACCTTTGGCATATTCCTTTGTTCGAAAAAGAAATTAGTTCAAGTATTACATTAACTTCAAAATCCAAACATCATAAAATATCTAACCATGAAGACTTTACCAAGCTTAATCTAGGTGAAAAAGGCTTCTATATAGTTAACTACAGTATTTCTATGCTTGCCAGATTATTGCCTTTATTAGAAGACAAAACACTGAGCAGTGCCGATAGGTTGGCAATAATTCGAAACTGTTTGATGCTGGTTAAGTCTGGTAGATTAGGAAGTGAAATTTATATTGAACTTCTGAAATATGTTAAAAACGATAATAGCTACATAGTCTGGTCAGAAGCAGACGATGGACTTCATCAACTGGCAATCGCTCTATCTGATGATAAGGTTGTAAACAAAATTACGAAATTGAAAGTCTCTCTCTTTGGTAACATCTTGAAACGACTTGGCTTTTCTCCAAAAACAAATGAACCAGAAAATGATTCCGTCCTTAGAGGATTAGCCTTCTTAGAAGCTGGTTTATCTGGCCAGAGACTTAGCATAAAAAAGGCAAAGGAATTGTTTAATAGGAGGCTGAAGGGTGGATCTATCCCTGCGGACTTAAGAACAGCTGTTTATTCAATTGTATCGGCTAATGCAAGGCAACAAGATTTAAATAGACTAATTACATTGCATTCCAAAATTTCTGATGTTCATGAAAAGCAACAGCTTCTCTATGCTTTAACACATCTTAAACATACTACTTTGCAAAAAGTTGCGATGAGATTCTTTTTGAGCGACGAGGTCAGAAATCAAGATAAGCCGTTCGTGCTTGCACAAGCATTAGCAAATCCTAAGTACAAAAAAATTGCATGGGAAGCAATTCAAAAGAATTGGAATGAGCTAACGGTTCAATTTTCAGGTAGTAAACTCCTTGGAACAATTCTTAAAGGAGCGAAAAACTTTAATTCAAATGACGAGTTGAAGTCTTTTGACAGATTCATTAAGATTAACAAACCAAAAGGGGTAAAATTAACTCTGAAACAGGTTAGGGAGAGGATCCTAGTGAATATCCAATGGAGAAAAAGGGATGAAAAGCGGATTTTAAAATACCTACCTTAACTTTGCAATATTCCTGGCTTTTCTATATAATTTTTAAAGAAATTAAAGTAACTTTATGAAATCATTTATCAGACGTTTTGCTGTTTTTTTATTCGTAATTCTGATCGGGCTAGCCGCAGCCTGGATGGCTTTACCTCAAGGAAGCCGAATAAACCTCACCAAAACTGGTTTAAATTTCAATAAATCTTACCCAATTCAGCTGGGGTTGGATTTGCAAGGTGGTGCCCACTTAATTTACCAGGCAGACTTCAAGGATATTTCTGAAGGCGATAGGAAAGATGCTTTAACTAGTGTCAGAGACACTATAGAGCGCCGTGTAAATAGCTTTGGGGTATCTGAACCAGTTGTTCAGGTCCAAGGAAAGGATCAAGTTGTTGTTGAACTTCCTGGTATTACGAATATCGACGACGCTATCAAACAAATTGGACAAACTCCTTTACTAGAATTTAGAACACAAGGAGATCCAAATGCTAAACCACAACCAGTTATTGGACCTGATGGCAAGATTACCTTAGATCCACTGTCAGGCTGGGACCCTACTGGTCTTTCTGGTAAACAACTTAAAAAGGCGACCGCAGACGTTCAAGGAACATCTGGTCTATCTTCTCAATTAGCTGTAGTCCTTAAATTCGATGACGAAGGAACCAAATTATTCGCAGACTTAACCAAGGCTAATATCAATAGACCAATCGCTATTGTACTAGATGGACAAATCATTAGTGCTCCAACTGTTCAAAGTGAAATTACCAATGGGGAAGCTTATATAACTGGTAACTTTACCGCAGACGAAGCAAAACTCTTGGCAACCAGATTAAATTCAGGTGCTTTACCAGTTCCGATCAATCTAGTCTCGCAACAAAATGTTGGTGCCAGTCTAGGACAAGAGTCAATCCAAAAATCTCTAATTGCGGGACTAATTGGTCTTTTACTGGTAGCACTGTTTATGATTAGTTTTTACAGATACCCAGGACTGCTTGCAGTACTCGCACTTATTATTTATGTCCTAGTATCTATCACGATCTTTAAAGTCGGTATTTCTGCTGTTGCTCTGGTACTTGTTGGGCTGTTCTTTATTCTTGGGATTGTTGTGAGTGGTTGGTTTGGGGTACTGGCATTAATTAGCTATATAGCCCTTATATTCTTGAATGGAGTACAACCAGTTACATTAACTCTAGCTGGTATCGCAGGATTTATTCTTTCGATTGGTATGGCGGTTGATGCTAACATTCTTATTTTCGAGAGAATGAAAGAAGAATTGCACAGTGGTAAGGACATCTCGAAGGCAGTTACAGATGGATTCGCAAGAGCCTGGTTATCTATCCGTGACTCAAACGTTTCCAGCTTGATTACTACCAGCATTCTATATACTTTCGGAACCCCAGCGATTAAGGGATTCGCTATCACTCTGTCTATCGGTATTCTAATTTCAATGTTTAGTGCAATTACTGCGACTAAGACATTTTTAACACTTCTCACCACCAAGAGGATATCCAACATTCCTTGGTTATTCGGAGTTAAGTTCAAAAAGACTCAGACAGAAAATAATTAAGAATTGTAAAGATGAAATTACTCAATTACTCACGCTTCTTTTTAGGCCTTTCAATTGCATTCTTTGTAATCGGCGGTTTAGCACTTGGAATTTTTGGACTGAACCTTGGTATCGATTTTAAAGGTGGAACAGTTACTGAAATTCAATTTAGCCAAAGTCCAGATGTTTCAAAAATTAGATCAATTTTAGAGCAACAAACCATCACAAATGGTTTAGTTCAGCCAACTAGCGACAATGGAGTTATTATAAAGACTCCGGTTCAAGACAAATCCGCTCACGACAAGCTAATGCAACAGATTAAATCGGATGTTGGAGAATTTCAAGAAAAGCGTTTTGAATCTATTGGTCCTGTAATAGGGGAGCAGCTCACCAGACAAGCGATTTACCAATTAGCCTTAGTCTCACTTGGTATTGTGCTTTACATCGCTTACGCTTTTAGAAAAGTTTCTAGACCGGTCAGTAGCTGGCAATTCGGTATTGCCGCTGTAATAGCACTACTTCATGACTTAGTTATCGTTCTTGGTATCTTTGCGATTCTCGGGCATTATTTTGATGTAGAAGTGGATAGCATGTTTGTTACCGCAATGCTTACTGTGCTTGGGTTTTCTGTTCACGACACCATCATTGTGTTTGATAGAATCAGAGAAAACCTTCGTGTCTATGCTGGTCAGAGTATGGAATTCGTTGTTAATCACAGTATCTCTCAAACTTTAGTTAGATCATTAAATACTAGTCTTACTGTACTCTTAGTATTACTATCTTTACTACTTTTTGGTGGAGAAACAATCAGGTACTTCGTCTTAACTCTGTTTGTCGGTATAATTTTCGGAACTTATTCATCTATATTTGTAGCCAGTCCAATCTTATCGATATGGCAGAATCGTCTAAAAAAATCTAGATCATAGAAAAAACCCCTTAATTATAAGGGGTTTTATTTTATTTTACTATATGGATTATTTGACCCGTTACAATATATATGTTATAATTGTGAATATTAAAACACGTGTATGGGAATACTCGATACAATCATTGACTCACATCAAAAAGAATCATTGCAGGAATTTGAACTAAACCAAATCATTACAAAGATTCTTGAACCATTAAAAGAACGCGAGAAGACTATTTTGTCTAAGCGTTATGGTCTTAATGATGAGCAAATTCAAACTCTTAAAGTAGTAGGTGAGGAACAGGGGCTTACAAGAGAACGTGTTAGACAAATTGAAAAAGAATTATTGAAAAACCTTAAGCGTGGGGTAAATGAACTAGAAGATTTTATTGCCGCGAAAGATCTTTTGATTAACACTATCGCTGAACATGGTGGAATTATGTCAGAAGAGGCTCTAACTAATTATTTGGGTTATACCGAACCAACAGACGTTCAAGCTCTTAAATTTTTATTAAAGCTTATCGCTGAACTAGAAGAACATTCAGCAGATGAACACATTAGACAATCTTGGACTAAGATTGGTTTTGATAAAGATTTCTTACATCAGTTCGTAGTTGTCACTAAAGATTTACTAAACAATCATGGAAAGCCTGTTCAACCAGAAGAATTATTGTCAAAGATTGAAAAGACCGATTTTTATTCCGAAAATCAAGCTAAGCTAACTCCTAAGGTTATGCTTAACTACTTGCACACCGCAAATAATGTTAAGAAAAATCCATTTGGTGAGTTTGGTTTAGGACACTGGAATGAAATTAAACCAAAAGATGTAGGTGACAAAGCTTACTTAGTAATGAAGCACCACGGAAAACCAGAGCACTATTCTGTAATCACTGATATGATTAACGAGCACGGAATAGATAAGCGAAAGGCTTTTAAAGAAACTGTACACAATAAACTAATTAAAGATAAAAGATTTGTCTTGGTTGGAAGAGGTATTTACGCCCTTACAGAATGGGGATACCAACCCGGCGTTGTTTCAGATATCATTGTTGAAATTTTGAAAGAAAAAGCCGAGCCTATGACTCGCGACGAAATTGTTGAAGAAGTCTTGAAGAGACGATTAGTAAAGAAAAATACTGTACTTGTGGGATTGTCTAATAAAAAATTGTTTAAGAAAGTTGGAAAAAATCTTTACGATTTAACAACCGCCTAAATTAAGATTAGTTTTAAAACCAAAACCAGTTAAATATGAACAACGGCCTACTCCCAGACATAACAAGCGTACTCAATATTATTTGGTTCCTATTCAGTCATGGTGGATGGGTCGTTTTTGTTTTACTTGTAATCTATATTTTGTATCAATTGTACCTTAATGAAATCCAAAGTCAGTATCTAAGCACAATTGAATGGACCTTATTGGAAATAAAACCACCTAAAGAGAATGCCACTAGTTTTTACAATGCCGAGCAAGTGTTTATTCAGTTACACCAATTATTTGATAATTTTAATTTTCAGGAAAAATACTTAGAAGGGAAGTTAGTATTTACTATTTCCTTCGAAATAATCAGCCTTGGTGGAAAGATATCTTATCTTGTACGGGTTCCAACAAAGCAGAGAGATTTACTAGAAGCAGCGCTCTATGCAAACTACCCAAGTATAGAACTCACAGAAGTAAAAGATTACTTAGATAATTTTAAATATGACCCAGAAAACAAAACTTATGATTTGTTTGGAGCAGAGTTTGTACTGGTAAAACCTCAAAGTTACCCAATTAGAACATGGCGCGAATTTGAAAGTTTACATGGTCCAGAAACCAGTGAAATTGTTGTAGATCCATTAACACCATTATTTGAAACATTCACCAAGATTAGTGATCAGGAGTTTTATGGCGTACAATTCATTTTGCAACCTGTTATGGATGATTCTTGGCACGACGAAGCAGAAGAAATTGTCGAAAAATTAAAAGGTGAAAAGGAGTTAATCGCTTTAGATGATATAACTAAACAGCAAATTACCTCTATTAAAAATAAACTTGGTCGTCCAGGATATAAAACCAAGATTAGGCTCTTACATTTGGGAGTTAAGGAACATTTTAATAAGAATGCAAAGAAATTGGTCTTAAGTCCGTTTCGCATTTTCAGTTCTGCTAATTATAATGGTTTCAAGCCTGCATTTGGCCCTAAGAAAGATTATAAGATCTCACCATCACTAGAAGCTCCCTACCTAGATTGGTGGGTAAAAAGACGTAAACAGCAATTATTTGAGGGTTATAAAGCCAGAACACAGTACATAGGTGAAAGTACTTACATTCTAAATACAGAAGAGCTCGCAACCTTGTTCCATTTCCCAATTACAAAGACCGCAGTTACACAACCTGTAGAAAGCCTAGATACCAAGAAGATTCAACCACCAGCTAATTTACCAATATGAGTTCACAACCAGATCAAATAAATTTTTTCGCTAAAACTAACTTTCGTAACAAGCAAGTGCCTTTTGGTATAAAAACCGATGATAGGCGCAGGCACATGTATGTAATCGGAAAGACAGGGATGGGAAAGACAACCATGATGGAGAACATGGTTATTCAAGATATCCGAAATGGCAATGGAGTTTGCTTTATCGACCCGCATGGTGATTCCATCCGAAAAATCCTAGATTTCGTACCACCAAACAGAATTAATGACGTGGTATATTTTGATCCATCCGATTTAGATCACCCAATTGCATTTAACATTTTAGAGTCAGTTGAAAGTAGATATAAACATTTGGTAGCTTCAGGCTTAATGGGTGTGTTCACAAAAATCTGGGCCAGCATGTGGTCTAGTCGTATGGAATACATCTTAAATAACACCATTCTTGCTTTACTAGATAGCCCAGGAAACACAATGCTTGGTATAGTCCGTATGTATGTAGATAAAAAGTACCGTAAGAAAATTGTCGACAACATCAAAGATCCTATGGTAAAAGCTTTTTGGGTAGAAGAATTCGCAAACTACGCAGAAAAATATCGAACAGAAGCTGTGGCACCAATTCAAAATAAAGTTGGGCAGTTCTTATCTTCCGCAGTAATCAGAAATATCGTTGGTCAGCCAAAATCCACGATTGACCTGCGGGAGATCATGGATAACCGCAAAATCTTACTACTAGACCTTTCTAAAGGAAAAGTAGGTGAGGATAATTCAGCTTTGCTTGGTGCAATGATCATCACCAAACTTCAGTTAGCAGCACTCTCACGTGTCGATATTCCTGAATCAGAAAGACAAGACTTTTATCTTTACGTGGACGAATTTCAAAACTTCGTCACAGATAGTTTTGCAACAATTCTATCCGAAGCTAGAAAGTACCGTTTAAATTTAACTATCGGACATCAGTACATTGGACAATTAACCCCAGACAACAATACAAAAGTAAGGGATGCTGTGTTTGGAAACGTTGGCTCAATGGTAGTGTTTAGAGTAGGTGCAGCAGATGCAGAGTACTTGGAAACTGAATTTGAGCCTTCTTTCACCCCAACTGATATCGTGAATCTTCCTAAATTCCACATCATTCTGAAACTCATGATTAATGGAATGACTAGCGACCCTTTTACAGCTGTCACAATCCCAGTTGATGAAAACTGGATAGTTGGTAATGGTGAAAAGGTAATAAAGGTTTCAAGGGAACGATATGCAAACCCAAGAGAACAAGTTGAAGAGAAGATTCAACGTTGGATGGGAACGGAATTCCATGAAGCTTCTGCGGAATCTCATAGTAGTGAACAGGGAGAACAATCTTTAGCAAGAGTAAAATCTCCTAAAGTAGAATCTACCAAGCCAGAACAGTCCGAAGAGAATGAAGTAAAAATACCAGTTGAACAAAATGACAGCCCTATGCCTAAGCCTAGTATTCAGATTTCTTCTGATTACTTAGAAAGGGTAAAAACACCGAAACAGAACGCGCAAAAGTTTACGAAGCCGAACCAAAAATCATTCTCTAAAAATAAGAACCAAAAGCCTGCTTCAAAAAATAATAAGCCAGATGTTTGGAAAACTGCTCAGAATTTACAACAAGATAATCAAAAGAAGGTCGCAGAGGATATTTCTTCGGCAATTGAGTCCGCCTTCACTAAACAGGCAGAGCCACAGTCGGCCAAGCCTAATGATTCTAGTTCAATAGAGCCTGGTCAAACTTATCAACTCTAAAATAAAAAACCCGAAGATTAGTTTCGGGTTTTTTATTTATATGTGCTTTTGGAGTTCAGCAACAATTGTTGTTTTAGGTGCCGCACCAATAATCTCTCCGACTGCTTCACCTGCTTTAAAAAACTTCATTGTTGGAATACTCATAATGTTAAACTTTTGAGTTAACTCTGGTTCTGCGTCAACATCGACTTTTGCAACTTTTAATTTTCCCTCATACTCAACTGCTAATTCGCTAACAATTGGACCAAGAACCTTGCATGGGCCACACCATTCAGCCCAAAAATCTACTAATACTGGTACATTTGAATTGATTACTTCAGACTCAAAATTATCCTTAGTTACTTTTACTTCGCTCATAAATATTAAATAAATTAATTGATTCGTCTCAATATTTTACCAGAGTCACTGCCTTTGGGTCAACCGATTTGCAATTACTCCCAGTTAAAATTATAGTTATCATATGATTATTTTTGTAAGAATACTTGGGCCATTTGTCGTTAGTTTTATAACAATAGTTGTGTATATTGCGGGTTTCGCTAATCCTGTCTTTGCTCCTGTGAAATCGGTGAAAATTTTAGGTGCAAACTCCTGGGAAAATAGTCAGATTCAGGAAATGCAAAGTTATACTTTAGATGACCAAATCAACCCGCCCGACATCAAAAGCACCAGCTACTTAGTTAAGAATCTAACTACAGATCAAATCTTGTACAAAAAATATAGCCATAACCCATTACCAATCGCCAGTCTAACAAAATTAATGACAGCTTGGGTGGTATTAAAACACGGATCCCTCGATGACACCTATACGATTACCAATTCTGATACAGAAAATATTAGTCCGGTTTTAGGTTTACGAATTGGTGACACTATAAAAGTTAATGATCTTGTCCACGCTTTACTTATAGGATCTGCAAATGATTCTGCTATGGCATTGGGAGGATACATTAAATCAAAGACGGGAAAAGATATCTCAACCCTAATGAATGCTGAAGCAAAAAATCTTGGGCTTAGTGATTCTAGATACCAAAATCCGATTGGGTTCGATAGTGATAATAACTACTCCTCAGCAGAGGATGTTGCTTTGCTTGTTAAAAAGCTCAAAGAAACTGGAATTTTTGTTACTACACAGAGAGCAAATTCGTATAGTTTTAAGAGCGCTGAAGGAAAACCATACGAAATTAGTGCTACGAATAAACTAATCGCAAAGTATAACGACCTAAATGCGGTAAAAACTGGGTTCACAAACCTAGCCCTAGGAAGTATGGTTACTACTTTAACGCTAAATGACGAAGAATATTTGATAGTAGTAATAGGGAGCTCAGACAGAGAAGGGGATACATTACTTTTCAGAAAACTAATTTTGGAAAAGTAGCAAACTTTTAGGAGTTTGACCCTCAAATGTGGTATAATTAATATCGATGATAACAGATATTTTAATTAAAATTTTCGGTTTAACGACCATTGCTTTTTTAGTATCGATACTACTTACACCTTTTTTAACCAAGATACTGTATCGATACAAACTTGGTAAGCAAATCAGAAATAACGGTTCAACTCCTTTGTTTACAAAGATGCATATGAGCAAAGCTGGTACACCAACCATGGGTGGTGTGCTAGTTTGGGGTACAACAGTACTACTTGCGGTAGTTTTTTGGTTTCTAGATCGAACAATGGATTTGGCACAGTTCCACATACTAAACTTTCTAACCCGTAAAGAAACCCTACTACCGCTCGGAGCCATGCTTGGAGCTGCTGTTGTAGGTTTAATGGATGACTATCTTGATATTAAAAAACTTGGACATGAAGGCAGGGGATTTAGATTTAGATTTAAAGTTATTCTGTATACCCTCGTAGCTTTAATTGGAGCCTGGTGGTTTTACTACAAGTTAGGTTTTGATTTTGTTCAAATCCCATTTTACGGTGATATTACTCTTGGCTGGTTATTTATCCCATTCTTTCTTTTGGTCGTTGTTGGTACCAGTTTTGCCGTAAATCAAACAGATGGACTAGACGGATTAGCGGGCGGTGTTCTGCTAGTTGCATTTTTATGTTACACAGTAATTTCTTTCATGCTTGGTAAAGAAAACCTAGCAGCTATGCTTGGTGTTGTTTCTGGAAGCTTACTTGCATTTCTTTGGTTCAATGTACATCCGGCAAGATTCTTTATGGGTGATACAGGCTCAATGGGTTTAGGTGTGCTACTTGCAATAGTCGCGTTCCTAACTAACAGCGTCTATTTATTACCTTTGATTGGATTTATTTTTGTGTTAGAAGCTTTAAGTTACTTTATTCAAATATTTTGGAGAAATGTCTTTCATAAAAAGTTTTTTCTATCTGCACCAATACATCACCACCTTGAAGCGATTGGTTGGCCTGAAGCAAAAATTACAATGCGATTTTGGATTCTGTCTGCAGTAGCAGGAATAACTTCAATAATTATTTTCTTCATAAATAAATAAATGTTTTCACTTTTGATTAAAAATGCCACTGTCATCGACGGAACTGGGACAAAATCTATTATCGCTGATGTAGCTGTGGAAGATGATAAGATTGTTGCAATTAACAACAATATTACCAAAGGAGCTAAAACTGTCTGGGACGGCACGGGTTTAGTTTTGGCACCTGGGTTTATCGATGTTCAAAACCATAGTGATAGTTACTGGCAATTATTCGATAATCCTAATTTACACAGCTTAATTAGCCAAGGATACACAACAGTCCTCGTTGGAAATTCTGGAACAAGCTTAGCCCCAATTATCTCAGAACACAGTCTATTATCGGTACAAAAATGGCAATCGATCTCTGGTTTAAATGTAAACTGGAGAAGTTTTGAGGAATATAAAGATCAGCTAAACAAGCTGCAATTTGGCTGCAATGTTTCATCACTAATTGGCTACTCTACAATCCGAAGAGGTTTATTAGGTGATTCTTTAGAAGCCCCGACTCCTGGTGAATTCGAATCATTACTAAGACTTGTAGAAAGCGGATTAAAAAACGGGGCAAGTGGTGTTTCGGTGGGTTTACAATATTCTCATGAATTAAATGTTTCCGAAGTAGAGCTAATTGGTTTAGCTGAACTTTGTGCTAAGTATGATCGAATTTTGGCTGTGAGCCTCCGCAATGAGACTGATGAAGTTGTAGATAGCGTTAGAGAGTTAGCCAGCATTGCTGAACACACTAAAGTCAAACTAAAAATCAGTCATCTTAAGATCAGATACAAGCAATACTGGCCACTTTTGAAAGACTTGCTCGACACAATTGAAACAAGCTGGCATAGAGGTGCGAAAATTTATTTTGATTGCTATCCTTATACCTTTACATGGCAACCACTATACACCTATTTACCTCAGTGGAGTTTAGAAGGAGGGCGAAGTCATTTATTGACCAGGTTAAATGATCCAGATCAATCTCAAAAAATCTTAACCGAACTCAAAAATTCGCCAGCTAAAATAAGTGAGCTCATTATTGCGTCGACTGCTACTGGACTAAAAGTAAATGGTAGGAAGCTTTCCGAAATTGGGAAAGATATGAACTGTACGAGTGAACAAGCCCTAATAAACTTAGTTAGGTCTGGTGGAGCAACTACTTTAGTATTTGATGAGTGTCTTGACCCAGAGAATATGGACGCACTCATCAATCACTCTCTTGCATTTATTGCTACCAATGGTGGTGGTTTTAGCCTAGAACATACCGACAAACTAATCCACCCAAGGAGCTTTGGAACCGCACCGCTATTTATAAAAAATGTTATTTCAAGGAAACTGATTTCATTAGAAGAAGCCATTGCCAAACTAACTTCTAGACCAGCAGATTTAGTTGGTCTGAACAAGCGCGGTAAGATTGCAGTAGATTACTATGCGGATTTAGTTCTGTTTAATCCAAAGACTATTAACTCAAAGGCTAATATTAGCAACCCTTATCAATATCCTAATGGAATAGAAGCTGTATGGGTAAATGGCAATCTCGCAACTCTTAAAAATATCCCGACAGGGCAATTATCAGGAAAGTTTTTGTACTAGATATGAGTTTAGATGATTTGTTAAACAAGAAAATAGGAATCTTAGGGCTAGGCCAAGAAGGGCTAGCAGTTGTTCGATATTTGCAAAAACATAATATAGATCCCGTAGTTTACGATAAAAAAGATGTGCGACCACAGGATATAAATGTGAAGATAGTCAGCGGAGATCAATACTTGCGAAAAGCAATAGAAGAATCTGAAATTATTTTTAGGAGCCCAGGTGTGAAGATCCCGTCAGAATTTAATGATTTGATTTCGGAGAAGGGCGTGATTATAACCAGTCAAACGATTTGGTTTTTTAATAACTGCCCTGCAAGGATAATTGGGGTTACCGGAACTAAAGGTAAGGGAACCACTTGTTCGCTGCTTTTTTCAATCTTAGAAAAATATTCTGAAACTAAAGATACTTTCAAACCTTATTTAACTGGAAACATTGGAAAAGATCAACCATTTGACTTCATAGAAGATCTCACCAAAAATGATTTGGTCGTATATGAGCTTTCAAGTTTTCAACTACAAGACTTAAAAAAAAGTCCCTATCTTGGCATAACCCTAATGGTTACAGAAGACCATTTAGACTACCACTCAGATTTAACCGAATACCACGCTGCCAAATCCGCAATAAGTGCTTATCAGAAAGAAAACGATATCCAGATTTTTAATTCAGATTATGAGCCAAGCAGACAAATAGGAGAGCTTGGGTCTGGGCAAAAATGGATGGTATCGTCTAAATCAGAAATTAATAAAGGAGCAATAATACAGGAATCCTCAATTATGATAAAGGGTTATAAAGATACGGAAATCACAATTGATACAACAAGGCGAAATTTACGTGGTAAACATAATCTTGAGAATATCGCAGCAGCATCTTTAGCTGCAACTATCTTGGGTGTAGATCTAGAGACTATTCAAAGTTGTGTAGATAATTTTAAAGGTCTTAAACATAGATTACAGCTCGTAGCAAACAAAGATGGGGTCACCTTCTACAACGATTCAATTTCTACTATCCCTGAAGCAACTATGGCTGCCCTAAACTCTTTTACAGAACCCATTATCCTGTTACTTGGTGGTGCTTCCAAAAATCTTGACTATACCGAGCTAGTAAAATTTATTGAATCGAAAGAAAATCTAAAGGCAGTAATCACAATCGGAGAAACAGGGGATGAGTTATACAGTTTAATTGGCAAATCTAATTATCAAGGACAGCTTCATGGTCCTTATACAAATTTTGCAGAAGCAGTAGATAAAGCCAAATCTATCGGAATGTCTGGTGATGTAGTACTACTAAGCCCTGCGGCAACTTCATTCGACATGTTTAAAAGTTATGCTGATCGCGGAGAACAATTTATTGAGCTAGTTAGTTAGATGAAAAATACAAAAACTACATTTGATAAACCACTACTTGTTATCACAATAATTCTGTTGTTGATTGGTTTAAGCGTGCTTTGGTCTGCTTCAACAACTGAAGCTGAACAAAATTTTGGCAGCACGAGTTATTTCATTATAAGACAACTAACTAGGGGAGTATTGGTTGGTCTAATACTAATGTATATATTTAGTAAATTCGATTATCATCGCTTCAAAAAGCCAGCAGGGATTTTTGTTGTTGTCGCTCTATTGCTACTAATTTTAGTAAAAGTCCCTGGGCTCGGACTTACAGCAAACGGCGCAACTAGATGGTTAGTAATCGGTCCACTTTTGTTTCAGCCATCAGAATTAGCAAAATTGGCAATGATACTGTATATCTCTGCTTGGTATAGCCAGCCAGGCCGAGGAATGGGTCACGATTTTTGGAAATCAATTTTTCCACCAGTTGCGATTGTTGGCTTAATGTCATTTCTTATTATTTGGCAACCAGATTTGGGATCAACGATTTCATTATTGGGAATCGTAGGATTGATGATTTATGCCGGAGGGACGAGGCTAAAATATCTTTTCTACCTATTTGCCGGTGGAGTTACTGCTGTCGTAGGTTTTGCCATAATCGAACCCTACCGACTTCAGAGAATTACGGCTTTTCTTAATCCAAGTGGTGACCCACTCGGAATCAGCTACCAAATTAACCAAGCCCTAATTGCAGTTGGTACCGGTGGTTTACTAGGGTATGGCTATGGACTATCCAGACAAAAACATTTTTACCTCCCTGAAGCCATCAATGACTCAATCTTCGCTGTTATGGCGGAAGAGCTAGGTTTTATTCGTGTTGTGCTAATTTTGCTATTGTTTGCGTATTTAGTATTTAGAGGTATTAAAATCAGCTTAAATACTACAGACCAGTTCGGTAAAATGCTGGCATTCGGTCTTACCTCTCTAATCGGAGTTAATGTTATTATTAATGTAGGGGCAATAATCGGTCTCATCCCTTTAACAGGGATCCCTTTGCCATTTTTTAGCTATGGAAGCACTGCCATGATAGTTTCGCTGAGCGCAGTCGGTATATTACTTAATATTTCAAAACAGAACAGAGCAGTTTAAAGCAAATGAAAACCAAACTCAAAGTAATACTTCATCATAATATTTCTGAAGAAGTTACCATGAAATCTAAGCATGGCTTTTTAGGTTTTTTGAAGTTTGCTTGGTTTAAGATTATCAACCTCATAATGAACTTCTTTTACGCAGTCGGGTTAGCTTTAATAACTATCCCAAAGCTTCCGATACTATTCGCAAAAGAATCAACTTCATTATTTAAAAAGCAAAGCTTCACAATCAACTTTTCAAAAGCTGTACCGTTCGTGCTCTTAGTAACAATTGCGAGTGCACCAATACTGCTTGCCAAAACAGCTTCAGAAGGACAAAGACTCGGCGGCAGGGTATTAGGAATCAGTACAGATGCACTACTTGATGCGGAACAAGCTAAGCACGCTATTACAGAAGAAAATTTTTCTTTGGCTCAAGACAACTTTACTCTTGCCTTACAAAAGCTAGAGACAGCTCAAGTTGAGCTAGATAAATCTAGTATTTTATTAGAATCTATCGTTAAGTTATCTCCCGATAAATACAACACAGAAAATATATTAGAGTCGGCGAAGCTCCTTACGGAGAGCGGTGCTCTTGGTTCAGAAATTCTAAATAATCTAACTAAGATTAAATTTTCTCCGGATGGCATCACTCATACGGATGGGCAGAATATTAAAGAAACATTGGAGAATCTGAATAGTAACTCAAAAAAAATCTCTCAGAATTTAAGCAAAGCTAACGAGCTAATGGCACCACTAGACACCTCCTTGTTGCCAGCAGAATATCAACTTCCACTAGAAGCTAGTAAAAGTTTAGTAGCTGATTTCAGTAAACTGACTGAAACTTTAAGCAAAGCCACCGACTTATTTTATGAATTACTGATTAAAGATCAGACATTTTTGATTGTGATGCAAAACAACAACGAACTACGCCCAACAGGTGGTTTTATTGGAACAGTGGGGCAGGGTAAATTAAAAGAAGGCAAAATCACGTCATTAGATATACGGAGCGTTTACGATTTTGATGGTCAAATTGTAAACTGGTACACACCGCCAATTCCAATGCAAACTGTAAACAACAGATTGTTTTTAAGGGATAGTAACTGGCTTGCCCATTTTCCAGATTCTGCTTCACTAATAAATTACAATTATGAAAGATCAGGAGGAGAAACTCCAGATTTAATTATTGCCTTTACACCAGACTTATTCATCCAATTACTCGAATTAACTGGTCCAATTGTTTTGCCAAATTACAACGTTACTATAAGTAAAGAAAACTTTATAGAACAGATCCAAACTACGACTTCTGTAGAATATAGCAAAGAACTTAATCAACCTAAACAAATGCTCGCGGATTTATATCCTGCCTTAATGCAAAGAGTTGGTGAAGTAACAAAAAATGACAGTCTCTCTGTCCTGAATTTATTCTTAGAAAATTTAGCTAGCAAGAATATCCAGCTTTACTCTAGGGACCCAGAATTACAATCTAAGATTTTAGCTTTTAACTGGGGTGGCTCCATTAACGAAACTTCACGAGACTACTTAGAAATGAGCTTTAGTAATTTAAGTGGGACCAAAACTGATCGCAGTCTAATAAGATCAGCCCAACTTAACACTTCTATCGCAGAGGACGGGTCAATTATAAATGAACTAACTTACAAGGTAAAAAATCCCTTACCAAACCAAGCAGGATTGGGAAATCGGTCGCTACTACGTATTCTCGTACCAAATGGTAGTAGGCTAATTTCGACATCTAATTTTTACTCATTTGAATTACCTAAACTCGATGATAGAAGCACCTACTTAACAGATGACTTAATCGCTACTTGGAATAATTCATTAAAATTTTCAGATCAATATCAAGTTTGGGAGGGGCAAGAGTCTGGTAAAGATTTTTATGCGGGCTGGGTAAATGTCGACGGGGGCTCAGAGCAAACCGTTACTATTACATACCAGTTACCGTTTAAAGTTAAGGATAAGGATAGATATAGTCTTTTATGGCAGAAACAAAGCGGAGTTTTACCATTTGAAATCACACAAAAGATCTATTTCCCGAACCGCTCAATCATCTGGGATAACTTCCAAAATAAAGAAAATCTGACAAAAAATAGTACCCAAAACAGCTTAACATGGTCAGGGAAATTAATTACTGATAACTTTATTGGAATGGTACTGGATTCCAAACAATAGCCTATGACTAAATTATATAAGTACCTAAGTAAATTAGAACAGACTTTTCACCTTGGCACTGCTACATTAATTATCGCAGTGCTTACTTTGTTTTCTAGAATCACAGGTTTTCTAAGAGATCTTCTCCTTGCTAGTGAATTAGGAGTGAGTAGATCGACTGACATTTATTTTACTGCTTTTAGAATTCCAGATTTAATCTATAACTTTTTAATCTTAGGAACCTTAAGTGCCGCCTTTATTCCTGTCTTCACAAAATATTTCATAAAGAATAAATCTGAAGCTTGGCGATTAACAAACAATGTACTAAATGTTGCGCTTGCTGGAATGGGATTAGTCTCCCTGATTGCATTTGCATTTGCAAGTCCTTTGATGAAATTAGTTGCACCTGGATTCTCTGATGCGGACCTGATTGAAACAGTAAAATTGACGAGGATACTTTTATTGTCCCCGATTATCTTCACTATTTCGAGTGTGTTCTCGAGTACACTACTTAGCTTGAAAAAATTCCTATGGGTTAACACAGCGCCGCTACTCTACAACGCAGGGATTGTAATTGGGATTCTATTCTTTCTTCCTATTTGGGGGCTTAAAGGTTTGGCCTTTGGCGTAATCCTTGGTGCAATCTTACACGCTTTAATACAGGTCCCTCAGCTTATCTCTTCCGGTTGGAGATGGAAACCAATATTAAATTTTAAAGATAAGGGAGTTAAGCAAGTTATTGCATTGTTAATTCCAAGAATCCTTGGTCTCGATATTGCGTACGTAAACTTGATTATTGTTTCTGTGATTGGTTCTAGCTTAGCAGCAGGGACAATCGCGGCGTTTAGTTTCGCATCAAATATTCAAACAGTGCCTTTGGGCGTATTCGCTCTATCAACTTCGCTAGCCATCTTTCCTGTGCTTTCAGAACAATATGCAAAAAAACAATTTACGGCTTTTGTTAATTCATTTAACAGTGCCTTTGTAAGAATCCTGTATCTAATTCTTCCATTTAGTGTATTGTTATTACTTTTAAGAGCTCATATAGTTAGACTCTTAATTGGATATGGGAAGTGTGATTGGACCTGCACCATAACTACTTTTGATGCACTTGGGGTATTAAGTCTTGGCCTTATCGCTCAAAGTTTAGTTCCGTTGTTATCGAGAGCTTTTTACGCAAGAGAGAATACAAAACTGCCAGTAATTATCGGGTTAGGTTGTATCGCACTGAACGGAATTTTATCTTATCTGTTAGCGCCAGGCTTAGGAATTATTGGAGTCACGGCTGGTTTTGTCATCGCATCATTTTTACAAATGACACTTCTGATAGTTTACTTGCACAGAGATTTGAAAGACGATGAAACAAGAAATAATATTGTAAGAGAAAGTGATTACTATATTGCATCCAACACCGCAAAAATTCTAGTTGCAAGCCTAGCTACAGCAATAGCTGCTTATCTTATATTAAACATCATGGCTCTATTCTTGGATACTCATACCGTCATTGGTATCTTTACTCAAAGTGCTACCACATGTCTGTTGTCCGCTGCATTATATCTCGGAATTACAGCCCAGCTTAATGTCCCAGATGCAGTGAAAATTAAATCTAGCTTAGGGAAAATAGCCAGTTTTTTCAATGTTTCTGGTGTTTAAACTATTGAAGGAATGGTCGCGATTTGATAAGATTAGCCCATGTCTAAAGACTTAAACACAGAGTCAATCCGTAACTTCTGCATTATCGCTCATATTGATCACGGTAAATCGACCCTTGCCGACAGACTATTAGAAGAAACAAAGACTGTTTCTACTAGAGAAATGAAAGCTCAACTTTTAGATCAAATGGATCTGGAAAGAGAACGGGGAATTACTATCAAACTTCAACCCGTTCAAATGAGCTATGAGTATCAAAATCAAAGTTACACTCTAAACCTGATAGATACACCAGGACACGTAGATTTTAGTTATGAGGTCTCCAGAAGTTTAGCCGCCTGTGAAGGCGCTATTTTAGTAGTGGACAGTACTCAAGGAATTGAAGCACAGACCTTAGCTAACGCCCATTTAGCACTACAACATAACCTTGTACTAATTCCAGTAATTAACAAGATTGATTTACCAAATAGTGACAGAGAGAAAGTTGCTGCAGAAATGAAAGCAGTTTTTGGTTTTAATGACGAAGATTTTCTTTACGCTTCCGGTAAAACCGGTGAAGGAGTTGATAAGATTTTACAGACTATTGTCGAAAAAGTACCTGCCCCAGCGAAACATACCGACCAACCGCTTCAAGCATTAATTTTCGACTCTAGCTACGACGCTCACAGAGGAGTAGTTACTTACATTAGAGTTGTGAGTGGGGAACTAAAGCCTAGACAAAAAATCATCATGATGGGAAGTAAAAGTGAGGCTGAAAGCCTCGAAGTAGGCGTGTTCAAACCACAGATGACTAAAACCGATATCATTCCGACAGGAAGTGTTGGTTATATTGTTACAGGTCTTCGCGAAGTCAGTAAAGCAAGTGTTGGTGATACTATCACCTTAATATCTTCACCATCCAAAGAACCACTCCCAGGATACAAACAAGTTAAGCCAATGGTGTATGCGAGTATTTTTCCTGTTTCTGGAGACGATTATCCACTCCTAAGAGACGCTATCGAAAAATTAAAACTGAACGACGCAGCACTTTCATTTGAACCAGAAAATATTCCAAGTATTGGATTCGGTTTCCGTACCGGCTTTTTAGGTTTGCTCCATATGGACATCGTTCAAGAACGACTGACTCGTGAGTATGACTTGGATTTAGTTCTTACTGCACCAAGTGTAGTTTATGAAATCGTAAAAACTGGTGGTGAAACAATAACTATCTACAATCCTGCTGGGTTCCCAGACCCTTCAAGTATTGTTGAAGTTAGAGAGCCGTGGGCTAAAGTAGCTATTCTGACTCCAGCTAATTATATTGGACCGATTATGGAGATTGTCACACAGCGCAGAGGTCTTAGTGTGGGAATGGATTACCTTGGACCAGAAAGAGTTGAAATGCAGTTCGAAATGCCACTAGCGACCATTATTACCGACTTTTATGATAAACTTAAGAGTGTTTCTAGTGGATATGCTTCATTAAATTACGATGTAATTGAAATGAGACCTAGTAATTTGGTGAAGTTAGATATCTTAGTTGCAGGAGAACCGATCGAAGCGTTATCTGCCATTGCCCATCGTAGCACAGCAGAGAGCGAAGGCCGTTCACTAGTTGCCAAGCTAAAAGATTTAATTCCAAGACAGCAGTTTGAAATCGCTATTCAAGCAGCCATCGGCAGTAAAGTTATCGCCAGAGAAACAATCTCTGCTTTAAGAAAAGATGTTACGGGATATCTGTACGGTGGGGACGTAACTAGAAAAATGAAACTCCTCCAGAAACAAAAGAGAGGTAAAAAACGAATGAAGAAAGTTGGTAAAGTTGATATTCCCCAAGAAGCATTCTTAGCAGTACTCAAAAAATAAACACCTTAACATGAGAAACAGAAAAGCACTACAAACTATCATGATCGTTATCTCTGTTCTAATTATTGTTTCAATGATTAGCAGTATTTTCTTATTCTCTTATGCATAGATTCAGACTATTAGAAGGAGAGCACCATAAAAATACTTACCGAGAAAGTATGCTATTTTTGTTTGAACCTCTGATAGTAGTTCTGCTCGCAGTATTCCTACCATTATATTTCTTATGGCGTTATGAACTACTTAGTCAATTTGGTTCGATCATCCTTATAGTAGCAGTAATCGGTATTGGCTGGTTCTTAAGAGATGCGATGATCTGGTATCGAAATTCGTACGTTTTAACTAATCAGAGGCTAATTATTTTTGACCATCAAGGACTACTGAAACATGCAGTAATTGAAACCCCGCTGGAAAGAATATTAAATGTCAGCTTTAGAACCACAGGAGTTCTTTCTGCACTATTTGTCTTTGGCGATGTTGAAGTGCAAGTTGTTGGAGTCGTTGAGCCAGTAATCTTGAAGCACGTTCCAAACCCTGCAGAAATTAAGGATTACCTTTGGGATCTACACAAACGAAATAACCCTAAAAACATAAGCCTAGAACCACAAGATTTACCAAAATACTCACGAGATAGCCTACATCACAATTCTGAAAAAACTAACAGACATTAATTTGAAACTTCCTGCAATATTCAAATCAAAATTATTTATTGTAGTCGCATTAATTGCTTTTTTGGTGACTGCTGGTTTAGAATATAAACAATGGACAGCAAGAAGAACAATTGATAATGAGATAGATGCCTTGAAACAAGAAGAACACAGGTTAAATGAAGCGAACAATGAACTAAAAAACTCAATAAGCTTTCTTTCCAGTCCTGAATATCAAGAAAAGCTTGCTCGAATGCAATTAAACCTCAAAAAAGAAGGTGAAATCGTTGTAAATTTACCCGGTGAGGGACAACAAACCAACACTAGTATAGAAAGTCATCAAACCAAATCAAACTTAGTGAACTGGTGGAATTATATATTCGTTAACTAATCGCTATGGCAAACAAAGAAAAAACTGAAGCCGTAACAAAGAAAAACAAGAAGTGGATCTTCATAACCCTTGGAGTTATTCTTTTAATCGTGGCTGGAGCAAGCTTTTGGCTATATACAGGAGAAACGACTAACGCTAAGAGAACTGTATTTAAGACCTTACCATTGCCACTTGCGAAAGTTGGTACAGAAATGATTTATAGCAATGACTTCTTTTCCAGACTCACTGTTGCTTCATTAATTTACAATCGAGAAAAGTTACCAACAACAAGTCTAGAACAGGATTTATTGAATCAACTTATCAATTTGAAAAAAATTGAAGTTCTTGCCAAGCAAAATCATGTGTCAGTTACTAATCAAGAAATAGAAGATAGCTATCAAGCATTTCTAAGTCAAAGTGGACTTAAGTCAGAGGAAGACCTAGAATCCAAACTTAAGGACCAATACCATTTGTCTATTGGATCATTCAAAGAAGAAGTCCTTAAACAGAAACTTATCCAAGACAAACTAAATTTATGGTTCAATGGTCAGGAAAGACTCAATCAGGAAAGCTTCATTCTAGCTCGTGAAGTTCTAGCAAAATTGGAAAATGGTGAAAATTTTGAAGAGGTAGCTAAAAAATACACCCAAGACTATGGTAGTAAAGATTTTGCAGGTGATGGTGGTTTTGTACCATATCAGAGTCTATTACCAGAGTTTAGAGAAGCGGTTAAAGAGCTTTCCATTAATCAGAGAAAATTAGTCATCAGTAGATATGGGCTACACATTGTTCAACTTAATGCGGTAGAAGAGTCACCGGAATCAGAAGAGAATAAAAGTTATAATTTACAGCAAATCTTTATTAAGCCTGGAGACTTCGGAAAATGGCTAGAAAGCGAGTCGCAGGCTATCTCTACAATAAAATTCCTACAATAACCCTGTAATTCAAACAGGGTTTTTGTTAAAATGCCTTAGTAAGCAGAATTAGTACAATGGTAGTATGCGACCTTCCCAAGGTTGAGACGCGGGTTCGATTCCCGTATTCTGCTCCAGTAGCATTCTAGACCCGCCGACTTAGCTCAGTTGGTAGAGCAGCGGTATCGTAAACCGCAGGTCATCGGTTCAAACCCGATAGTCGGCTCCAAACCTAAAAACTCTTGCCAAAATGGCATTTTTTTGATACTTTTTAAGGGTAGATAGATCCAAATGACTAACAATAACGAGCAGAAAACGATTACTTGGCAAAAAACCCTCGTTATTGCGATGGAGTTTGGTTTTATTATTGTATTACCTCTAATTGCCTTTAGTTACGTAGGGAAGTGGCTTGAAAATAAATATGATAATAAAATCTTCTTCATGGCCTCATTGCTTGCAGCCCTCATATTTAGCACCATTTGGTTATACCGTAAAATAATGAAACTATACGACGAGTTTACAAAATAAAACCATGATAGCCTTACCTCCACTGGCAGCCGAACCGATTTTCCATATCAATAATTTTGCTGTTACAAATACAATTATCAATTCAACCTTAACCATGCTTGGTTTTGTTGCTTTTGCTTTTGTAATAAGCCTTACTATAAAAAATAGTAAGTCCTCGGCTCCAAGGGGAATCTTAAACTTTTTTGAATCAATCCTTGAAACACTTTATGGATATTTTGACTCTGTCACCAGAGATCGCAAAAAAACCATTCAGTTTCTTCCATTGGTAGGTACTTTGTTCTTTTTCATTTTAGTATCAAATTGGATTGGACTGCTTCCTGGTATCGGTAGTATCGGAAGATACCTGCTACACGAAGGACATGTAGAGCTTATTCCAATCTTCAGACCAGCAACCACTGACCTTAATCTAACACTTGCTATGTCCTTAGTAGCAGTTATTACCTCTCATGTTTTAGGTATTGCTGTTATTGGAGCTTTCAAATACTTCAATAAGTTTGTTAAAGTCGCAGATCTTTGGTACGCAGTTAAATCCTTAAACCCCATGAATATTTTAACTGCAGTTATTGAATTCTTTGTTGGATTCTTAGAAATCATCTCTGAAGTTGCAAAACTGCTTTCGTTGTCATTGAGGTTATTTGGAAATGTTTTTGCTGGCGAAGTACTCTTAACCGTTCTTGCTGGTATTTTGCCTTTCATCTTACCGCTGCCTTTTATTACGCTAGAAATTATTGTCGGTGTGGTTCAAGCTACTGTCTTTAGTATGTTAACCTTAGTGTATCTAACCGTGGCTACTACAGAAGTTGCCAGCCACCATGATAGTCATCCTGAAGATTTAGAGCCAACGCCAACTATGTAAGTCGCATGTTTACGGGTGCGGTATAACCGCCCTCGTAAAGATGTTGTTTACATCTAAAGTAATTAATTTGATTAAACGACTTTAAATATTTCCCAGTCGAAATTTAATCAGAAGGACTATTATGACTCCAGAAGTCGCAGAACTATTTGCAAAGGCAATTGCAATTGCAGTAGGTGGTATTGGCCCAGCACTTGGCATTGGCCGAATCGGTGCTAAAGCCATGGAAGCCATTGGGCGAAACCCAGAAAGTGTTGATAAATTATTCGTACCGATGCTACTTGGAATGGCTTTCGCGGAAGCGATTGCTATTTACGCATTGGTTATCACCTTTATCTTATAGCTTTTAGATTCAGCCTTTATACTCATAAAGGCTGGGATTTAAACACTATTCATTATGAAAAAAATCTCACGAATCATTTTTATCTCGGTATTCTTTGGTAGCTTTGTACTTTTCAATTTTACTATTGTTAATGCAGCTACAACTGCCAGCCCAACAGAAACTACTACCGCTGAAATGCATCAAACCGATTCTGTAGAGTCTGCAAATGCCACCACACCAGAGCACTCTGAAGACACAGGAGTTGTTGGACTCTTTGGCTTGAATTGGAAACTATTCCTTGCTCAACTGATTAACTTCGCAATTGTGTTATTTGTACTATGGAAATGGGTCTGGAAACCTGTAACTTCTGGAATGGAAGCTCGTACCAAAAAAATTGAAGATTCCTTACTGACTGCAAATAAGATCGAAAATGAAAAAATTCTTTTTGAAGAGTGGAAATCAGCAGAGATGAGTAAAGCAAGAACTGAAGCCACTAGTATTATTAACGAAGCCAAAACTACTGCTGTTCGTACAAAAGATCAAATTTTAGAACAGACCAAACAAGAACAACAGGGAATCATTGATAGAACAAAAGTTCAACTTGCCAAAGAGCAAGAATTGGCAGTTTCAGAAGCAAAGCAACAACTCGCAGAACTGGTTGTAATTGCTACTGAAAAGTTACTTCGTTCCAAATTAGATACTAAATCAGACCAAAAGCTTATTAATGCGGCATTAAAAGATAGGGAAGAATAATATGAAATTCACCGCCAAACAATATGCTGAAAGCTTGCATGAAGTAATTGAACAAAGTAGTCCCAAGGAACACGATAAAATTATTAATAATTTCATTGCAATTCTAAATTCTAATGGCGATTTAGCAGCGTACGAAAAGATTGTAAACGAATACGAAAAACTTCTTATTCTAGAAGCAAACACGAGCAACATAGAAATCACTACAGCTTCTGGAGCAAGTCCCAGCCCTACACTGCTCAAAGAACTCAACCAGTACGCAAAAGATAAAGCGAAAATTACCAAGACAACAGATGACTCAATTATCGGAGGGGTAATTATAAAAGTAGATGATACACTAATTGACGCAAGTTTAAAAACCCAACTCAATTCCATGGAAGCTAATTTAAAGGAAAATCTATGAACAGTAATATAATAATTCAAAAACTTAAAGACCAAATTAGTGGCTTTGATCCAAAAGCCGAGATTAGTCATGTAGGAATTGTGACAGAAGTAGGGGATGGTATCGCAAAGATTAATGGTTTGTCTGAAGTTGCTGCTATGGAAATGCTCGACTTTGGCAATAATACTTTTGGAGTTGCGCTTAATCTTGAAGAGAGGAGTGTCGGGGCAATTATTCTTGGAGCATTCGAACATATTAAGCAAGGTGACACTGTAAAAGCAACTGGGAAAATTTTATCCGTTCCTGTTGGCGAAAATTTAATTGGGCGAGTAGTCGGAGCCCTAGGCGAACCAAAAGATGGCAAGGGCGAGATTAAAGAATCTGCCTTTTTCCCTGTAGAAAAACTTGCTCCAGGTGTTATCACTCGTCAATCTGTACACCAACCTGTACAGACAGGAATTAAGGCAATTGATGCGCTGATTCCTATCGGTCGTGGTCAACGCGAATTAATTATCGGTGATCGTCAGACAGGAAAAACTGCGGTAGCAATCGATACGATTTTAAATCAAAAAGGTCAGAATATGATCTGTGTTTATGTTGCTGTGGGCCAAAAGGAAAGCAAAATTGCAAAAATCGTTGCGGAATTAGAAGAGCGTGGAGCAATGGACTACACAATCATTGTATCTGCGGGAGCATCTGAAGCAGCGGCATTATCATACATTGCTCCTTACAGTGGTTGTGCCATGGCTGAGTACTTCATGGACCAAGGTAAAGATGTTTTGATTGTATTTGATGATCTATCAAAGCAAGCTGTAGCTTACCGAGAAATTTCTTTGTTACTCCGTCGTCCACCGGGCCGTGAAGCTTATCCAGGAGATGTATTCTACTTGCACTCTCGTTTATTAGAACGCGCTGCAAAATTAAACAAGGATCATGGTGGGGGATCTATAACCGCTTTACCAATTATTGAAACTCAAGCGGGAGATATTAGCGCCTACATTCCTACCAACGTGATTTCCATCACTGATGGACAAATTTTCCTTGAAGGCGATTTATTCTATAAAGGTGTCCGTCCAGCTGTTAACGTTGGTACATCAGTATCACGTGTGGGGAGTAGTGCTCAAACCAAAGCTATAAAAAAAGTTGCTGGTAAATTGAAACTTGCGCTTGCTCAATTCCGTGAATTAGAAGCGTTCGCTCAATTCGGTTCAGATTTAGACGAGGCCACAAGACAACAATTAGAACTAGGTCGCAGATTAACAGAACTACTAAAGCAGCCTCAATATTCACCGGTGCCGATGGAGAAGCAAGTTGTCTCGCTTTATGCAGTTAATAACGGATACATGGATGATGTAGAAATAGAACAAGTTGGGAAGTTTGAAAAAGAACTTTATGAATTTATGGAAACTACTGGAAAAGAAGTCTTAGAAGCAATAGCCGAACAAAAAGAATTAACGGAAGAGATTGAAGGTAAATTAAAAACCTCGCTCGAACAATTCAAGCAAGGATGGAAGTAGGTTAGTATGGAATATTATCTTCTCACTTGTCCTCGATCCATAAACTCAGACTTCGTGGATCTGCGGAATCGTTCGAAGATAATATTCCATACATTAGGTGAGAGGCGGAATCGTTCTAAAATGTACTCGTATTCGCAGAATGGAATGAGATTATTAAGGTTTATGGTCTGCGGAATCGTTCGAAGATAATATTCCATATAAAAAAGGGAACCGAAGTTCCCTTAAGCCTACTCATCACTAGATACCCGCCCAAGCCGACGACGTAGCAACATTGAGTGCCATTCAGTGAAGACAATACCCGCTCCACCGAAGACAAACAGTGCAATCACCGACCAAGAGTACCGATTGTTCAATACGACGCCAGTGTAAATACCGTAGAGCAAACCGATTGTAACAATCAAACAATACAGTCCAAATACAATAAT
>CAZHYL010000002.1:133211-137464 GCA_964536745.1 uncultured Candidatus Saccharibacteria bacterium
TAACCAGACGAATAAAATCAATCAAAAGCACGCGAAAGATTACCCGCGCGATGCAGATGGTTAGTAGTGCCAAAATGAGGAAGAGCCAGCAAGTCGCTATGGCGAGCAGAACTTATGCGCATTTAGCTTGGGAGTTAATAAATAACGTTAGAAGATCCGCAAGAAACCATCCATTACTTCAAAGCCACCCTCATGCGAAGAAAGTCGGAATAATTCTGGTAACAACAAACAGAGGATTAGTCGGTGGATTCAATTCTAACTTAGTTAAAAAATTGTTAAATCTGCAAAACGAAGAACCCGAATTAATATCAGAGTTAATTGTGATAGGCCGGAAGGGCAGAGAGTCTGCGAGCAGAATGAATAAAACAATTATTGCAGATTTTCCAAAACACGACACAACCATACCAGCGAAAGAAGTCTACCCAATAGTAAGAATGATCACGGACATTTACAATTCAAAAGAATATAAAAAAGTTTACATTGTTTACAATCATTTCGTTTCGATGTTGTCGCAGGAGCCTAAAGCCAAACAGCTCTTGCCGGTGGTTCCGAAGTCGGAATACCAAACCTTAACCATCGGAAGTAAAGTAATATTCGAACCTAGTCCTAAAGATGTTTTAGATCACTTACTTCCAAGAATCCTAGAATCTCAAGTCTATCAGGCGATATTAGAAAGTGACGCATCGGAACATTCGGCTCGTATGATAATGATGAAAAACGCCACAGAAGCTGCAGGCGACTTAATCGACGACCTAACATTAACCTTTAACCAATTACGACAAAGCAAAATAACCACAGAACTTTCTGAAATTACCGCAGGAAGAATAGCATTAGAATAAATTTATGAAAAAAACTACTACACAATCAAATACGGGAACTATCAGTCAAGTAATTGGTCCGGTTGTGGACGTCCGCTTTGCAGAACAAGTCCCAAATATTTTTAATGGTTTGGAAGTCTTATTAGACGGCCAAAGAATCACTCTTGAAGTCCAGCAGCAACTTCCAGGGAATACCGTAAGAACAGTGTCTATGTCGGCAACGGATGGACTGAAGCGTGGAATGGAAGTTATAGATACCGGTAAAGGTATTTCTGTACCTGTTGGAAATGCAACCTTAGGACGTATGTTCAATGTTTTAGGCAGTCCAATAGATGGAAAAGAAGCTCCTGCTGCTGAAGCAGAATACGAAATTCATAGAAAGTCTCCTGCCCTAACAGAACAATCTACCAGAAATGAGATCCTAGAAACCGGAATTAAAGTTATCGATTTAATTTGTCCAATTCTTAAAGGTGGGAAAGTAGGTTTGTTTGGTGGTGCTGGAGTAGGTAAGACCGTTTTAATTCAAGAGCTTATTAATAACATCGCAAAGGAACATGGCGGACTTTCTGTGTTCGCAGGTGTAGGTGAACGTACTCGCGAAGGAAACGAT
This sequence comes from uncultured Candidatus Saccharibacteria bacterium, assembly GCA_964536745.1. Classification (GTDB taxonomy): domain Bacteria; phylum Patescibacteriota; class Doudnabacteria; order UBA920; family UBA920; genus UBA920. The sequence continues at coordinate 134,640 of CAZHYL010000002.1, forward strand.
TTGTATCATGAAATGAAAGAATCAGGAGTTATCGATAAAATGTCTATGGTCTTCGGGCAAATGAATGAACCACCTGGTGCCAGAGCCCGCGTAGCCCTTTCTGGGTTATCCATGGCTGAATATTTCCGTGATAAGAATAAAGCAGATATCTTATTCTTCATTGATAATATTTTCCGTTTTACACAGGCAGGTAGTGAAGTATCAGCCCTTCTTGGACGTATCCCATCTGCGGTAGGGTATCAGCCTACACTAGCCACTGAAATGGGTGAGCTACAGGAGCGAATCACTTCCACAAAAGAAGGTTCAATTACATCTGTACAAGCTGTTTACGTTCCGGCAGACGACTTAACAGACCCAGCTCCAGCAACAACCTTTGCTCACCTAGACTCCACAGTGGTACTATCTCGCGCTATTTCTGATCTTGGTATTTATCCTGCTGTAGATCCGTTGGATTCAACCTCTACCATTCTAGATCCAAATATTGTTGGGCAAGAACATTATGAAGTTGCTCGAGGAGTGCAAGCAACCTTGCAAAGATACAGAGACTTACAAGACATTATCGCAATCTTAGGTATGGAAGAACTACCAGAGGAAGATAAATTAGTTGTTGCCCGTGCCAGAAAGATTCAAAGATTCCTCTCTCAGCCATTCTTTGTGGCGGAGGTATTCACTGGATCACCAGGACAATATGTATCAATCGCAGAAACCGTAAAAGGATTCAAGCAGATTCTTGACGGTCAACACGATTCAGTTCCAGAACAAGCTTTTTATATGAAAGGAACCATAGACCAAATCAATGGGTAAGCTACATATAAAATTAATAACCCCAGAAAGAACAGTTCTTGAAGAAGAAGTGGCCAGTTTAACCTGTCCTACAACCGACGGACAAATCACAATTCTGCCTGGGCACGCTGCCTTGGTGGCCACACTCGAGACTGGGGAATTAATTGCTCGAAACAAAGACGAAGAACACTTTATCCACGTTGCTGGTGGGTTTATTGAAATTCGTAGTAGTGGGGAAATCATTATTTTAGCAGACAGCGCTGAACACTTTTTTGAAATCGATATTGCAAGAGCAGAGGAAGCCAAGAAGGAAGCCGAGAAGATCCTTCAGAGCGAACACATTGCAAACGAGGAGTATGTAATGGCCTCTTTAGCGCTTAGAAAAAATTTGAGCCGCATAAGAATTGCACGTAAACATTCTCATCGTCGTACAAGAGTTACCAGTGAAGGAGTTTTAGAGCAGTAACTGATTTAAACTTTGGCAAAAGCCGAAGTTTTTATTTTATGAAAACAAAAAAAGTAACAAAAAACTTCTTTGTCCCAGAAAACTTTTATGAACAGAACGCAAAAAATGCCTATGATGCAGTTGTGGAAAACTTTCCAAAGACTTTTTTTGTTGGTGGCATGGTAAGAGACTTACTTTTATCTAAAAAAATTTCTGACATTGATATCGCAACCTCAGCTAAACCAGATGAAATTATCAATACTCTTAAGAGTCAAAATTTTAAACTAGACCTTGAAGCAAAAAGGTTTGGGGTTATATCTATAATAATCGGAAAACATAGGATAGAGATCACAACCTTTAGAAATGATTTGTATGATAACAGCCGTTATCCTAAAATTTCGTTTGTAAAAACACCAAATATGGACTCTAAAAGAAGAGATTTTACCATAAATGCCCTTTATTTTCAGGGTAAATCATTAACTATTTATGATTACACTTCCGGATTCTTAGATCTCTCGAAAAAACTCATTAGATTCATCGGCAAACCTGGTGACCGCATACAAGAAGACCCACTAAGAATCATTAGAGCTTACCGATTTAAGAATCAACTACATTTTACTTTTGAGAAAAAAACAGAACAAGCCATAAAAGAAAATCTTAATCTTCTTTCTAAATTAACTACAAACAAAATTTATTCTGAGTTTAAAAAAATAAAATCAAAAAGTTCTAGACAAGATATAGAAAAAAATTTGCATAACTACTTGCAAATAAAATAATTATTGCTTATAATTAATGCAGTTAAGATCTGTACGAAATAGAAACGAAAAAATAAACAGTAAAACAGAAACGAGTAACATTTTTATAACTACTAACCTTAAAGCCTTGCTTTAAGTAGTAGAAAATTAAGAAGCCAGTCTGTGTGGACAGGCTTCAGGGAGACTAGCCACCCATGGCAGCAAAAAAGAGAAAAGCAGCAAAGAAGACTGCTCGCAAGGCAGCTAAGAAAACTGCAAAGCGCCGTACAGCTAAGAAAGCTGCAAAGCGCCCAGCAAAGAGAAAAGCTGCTAAGAAGCGCCGCCGTTAATCGGTTCGCGATTCTTACATAAACCGCCCCTGATGGGCGGTTTATGATTTGTGTAAAACAAGTAAAATAGGCTTGTAAAATTTCTCTAATAGTGGTATAATCTTCAAGTATCTATTTAGATTTAACGACGCGGGGTAGAGCAATGGCAGCTCGCAAGGCTCATAACCTTGAGGTTGTGGGTTCGAATCCCACCCCCGCAACCAAAGGTATCTATGCCGGCGTAGCTCAGTTGGTTAGAGCGAAGGACTCATAAGCCTTAGGTCGTTGGTTCAATTCCAACCGCCGGTACCAACCGGTTTGCAAGATAAATACAACATGGACTGGTAGCTCAGTTGGCCAGCCGCCTAGCGGCAAGAAGATATAGACAGTATCTTCGTCAATTACTCCAATCCTAACTCGAGTTCATCTCGAGTGGTTAGCAAGATAAATACAACATGGACTGGTAGCTCAGTTGGTTAGAGCGTCCGCCTGTCACGCGGAAGGTCGCGGGTTCGAGTCCCGTTCAGTCCGCCA
>CAZHYL010000003.1:0-65143 GCA_964536745.1 uncultured Candidatus Saccharibacteria bacterium
ATACTGCAACTGGCGGTGCTTCGCCAATCACTGTCACCGGTTTAACTAATGGTGTCACTTATACCTTTACAGTGACTGCGACAAATTCCTATGGCACCAGTTCGGCGTCGGCGACAACAAACTCTGTTACCCCTGCAACATTGCCAGGAGCACCAACCTCTGTAACTGCAGTAAGTGGTAATGGTGAAGCAACAATTACGTTTACTCCACCAGTATCCAATGGTGGTGCAACAATCACTTCTTACACAGTAACTTCTAATATCGGTGGGTTTACCGCCACAGGTGGTTCATCTCCAATCACAGTTACTGGTTTAACAAATGGAGTCGCTTATACATTTACAGTCACTGCAACAAATAGTGTTGGTACGGGGTCTGCTTCATCAGCATCTAATTCTGTTACTCCAGCGACAGTGCCAGGAGCTCCAACCTCTGTAACAGCGGTTGGTGGTAATGGTGAAGCGACAATCAGTTTTTCCGCACCAAGTTCAAACGGTGGCTCTGCAATCACTTCTTACACTGTAACTTCTAACGTTGGAGGTCATACCGCTACTGGCGGCAGCTCTCCAATTACTGTAACTGGTTTGAGCAATGGTACTACATATACATTCACAGTTACCGCAACTAATAGTGTTGGTACTAGCGTTTCCTCTTCTACCAGTAATTCTGTTGTACCATCTGGTGCACCAGGAGCTCCAACTTCTGTAACTGCTGTGGCTGGAAATGGTCAGGCGACTGTGTCATTTACGCCTCCAGTTTCTGACGGTGGCTCTGCAATCACTTCTTATACCGTAACTTCTAATGTTGGTGGTCATACCGCAACAGGGGGCTCTTCTCCGATCATCGTAACAGGATTATCAAATGGAACAACTTATACTTTCACTGTAACAGCAACCAATTCTTATGGTACTGGGCCATCTTCTGGAACAAGTAACTCTGTTGTTCCTGCAACAGTGCCGGGAGCGCCAACTTCTGTAACAGCGGTGGCAGGTAACGGGGAAGCGACAGTAACATTTACTCCACCAGTTTCTAATGGCGGCGCTACAATCACTTCTTACACAGTTACCTCAAGTGGCGGCCAAACTGCTACTGGCGGTGCATCCCCAATCACTATCACTGGTTTAACAAATGGCGTTGCTTATACATTCACAGTAACCGCGACAAACTCTGTAGGTACCGGAGCTGCGTCTAGTGCTTCTAACTCTGTAACACCTGCCACAGTGCCAGATGCTCCAACAAACTTAGCTGGGTCGATAGGTGATACTCAAGTTAGTTTGACTTGGTCTGCACCAGCATTTAATGGTGGTTCGGCTATCACTAGCTATACAGTAACTTCTAACATTGGTGGTCATTCTGCAACAGTGGCAGGGACTTCTGCAACAGTGACAGGCTTAACTAACGGCGTCACATATACCTTCACGGTGACTGCTACTAATGCAGTCGGAACAGGTACGGCTTCTGGTACAAGTGGTTCACTTACTCCAGCAAGTGTTCCTGGTGTACCAATAAACCTTGCAGCTGTGATTGGTGATAGTAGTGTAGATTTATCATGGTCTGCTCCTGTAAGTAATGGTGGTTCGGCGATTACAGATTATGTAATAGAGTACCAATTAACTACCGGTGGTACATGGTCCGTATTTTCTGATGGCGTGAATACATTAACAGCAGCAACTGTTACAGGGTTGTCTAATGATAATTCTTATGACTTTAGGGTTTATGCAAAAAATATTGTTGGTCAGGGATCGGCTTCTGCTCAAGTGAGTGCAACACCAGGGCCTCCTGCTCAGGTAATAATTCAGGGTTTTAGCGATTTGACAGTAACCAGTATTGCTACCGACGTTCGTATTACAAATGAAGGTGATAATGAATATGAGTATCAGTATACTTGGTGTGTGACAGATTCTCAGTTAAATTTGTGTGGAGGCGGTGATGATGTGTTTAGTGCTAGTGCTGCAAAGTTAATTCAACCTTTGGAGAACTTCGATACTTCGTTAAATTCTACAGTTGTAACACCAGGCAACTATTGGTTCCACTTAGATGTTCAATATGGTTCTGAGTCGTCCCAGTCATCTCAAACTTTCACTGCAACAGCTGAAGCTCCATCTAGTGGTGGCGGAGGCGGCGGAGGCGGCGGAGGCGGCGGCGCTACTTCTAGCAAAGCTCACGTAGATGGAACGCTAATTCAAGATGGAGGTACTTTCTACTTAATTCAAAATGGCCAAAGAATTGGGTTTAGAGACCCTGAGGAATATAAATCACACGGTTATACTTTTGATCAAGCCGTACCCGCTTCGAATGCAGATAAAGCTTTGGCAGTAGGGAGTATTAGTAAAGCAATGGAAGGGACTTTGGTGATAGATGCAGCAGACGGAAGAACGGTGTATATGATAGGTTCTTACAATACCAAACGAGGATTTACATCTAGCAGAGTATTTAAAGCTTTGGGCTATAGCTTTGACAATCTTCCAAAAATAAACTTGTCAGATTATCCTACTGGTACACCAATTTCTGATTCTACAAAACCTCATCCAGATGGCTCGCTTGTAATAGACGGTCAAACAATTTGGTGGATTCGTAATGGACAAAAAACTGGCTTTGAAAGCATGGCAGTATTTAATACATACGGTTTCAGTTTGAGTAGGGTAGTGAAGGCTAATAAAGCAGACCTAGCATTACCTGAGGGACCTGTAGTGAAATTCCGTGACGGTACTTTAGTCCTAGATCAGAATAAATATTATATTATTTCGAATGGCCAGAAATTGTTATTTAAGACAGTCGAACGATTGATTGCTCTGGGATACAAAGTTACAAACATTATCCCAGCCAGTTTGCCTGGGTATGAATCCGGTGGGTTCATCAAATAAAAAACACCTCTTCGGAGGTGTTCTTTATTATAGAGCAATCAAACTTTTAGAAGTCGAAGATCTCTCCTAAGAACGACTCTTTTTTATGCTTCTTTTTATAGTTACCATGGTCGTCGTTGTACCGATGTGGTTCTTTTGAGTAGCGCGGTTGTTGGTGATGTTGCGGCGGAGGAGATTGGAAAGCTGGAGCGGCAGCAGGGGCTGCAGAGGCACTTTCGCTATTACTAATTAATTTATCTAATTCACCTTTATCTAGCCATACTCCGCGGCAAGTAGGGCAATAATCGATTTCGATGCCTTGTCGTTCGGTCATCAAAAGAGTTGCTTGGTCGTTGGGACATTGCATATGTTTCTTCTTTAATTATAAAGTTTCTGTACCGGTCTTTTAGGTATAAAAAAAGACCGAACAAGCCGGTTATAATTGATATTGATTCATTGATTGAAGCGCTCACTATTTTTAAATATGAGACCTGCCGCTTCGCTCTCAGCAATATCCAAGGCCTAAAAATTGTATCATGAAATAATAATAATTTCAACAATTCCTAAATTACTTTGGTAGCGCTACTTGGCCGAAGCGAAAGCTTCGGCATACCACTAGTGAATTCACTTCGTGAATTCGAAGTAGGGCAGAATTGAACTCCGTTCAATTCCTCTATATCAGTACCAACAAAAAAGCACCAGACAAGCTGATGCATTTTTGTTGGTAGCGCTACGGGGAATTGAACCCCGATTTAGCGGATGAAAACCGCTTGTCCTAACCATTAGACGATAGCGCCTCGTTTGTACAAATAACTATCGAATAATACCATTAATCGGTGTTTTTGGCAAGTATTGTTGCGTATACTCTCAGGATTTGTTAGGTTTAATGTAATGAAAGTTAAAGTTCGAAACAAAAATAATACATTTCATCTAGGGCCTAAGGTTAGTATTCATTACATCAATCAGGCTAAGCCTCAAAGCTTTGCTAAGGGAAGTTTTTTTAGATTACCTCACCTGCTTACTCTTATAGCAATTATCGGCGGACTCGTTTTCGGCTCGTATGTTTCTTGGAGTTCTAAGTTATCACAAGCAGATATCTTAAGCACTCAAAGTGGGGAGGTGCTTTCAGCGTCGACCTCCGAGCCTTGGATAAAACCTTTGGGGTTTGATCAGTCGGAGTTAAAAATTGTCGCCGACATGCTTCCTCAACTAATTGAAGCGAATCGTCATCAGCCTACTTCCGAAGAAATAATTAGAGAGCAACAAAAAAATCAGTTAAGAGCTTATTTTGAAAAGTGGAAATCTCCATTTGCTAAAGACGATAAAACTATAGAAGCATTCCTGGATTCAAATAATATGAATTTGATGATTGCGATTTCTTTTGTGGAGAGTTCGATGGGTAAGAAGTGCTACTACAATAATTGTAGTGGGATAGGTGGCTATCCACCGAATTTAAGGAAGTACGATTCGCATGCAGATTGGGTAAGAGACTTTGATGAACTTTTGGAGAAGCGATATAAGGGTTTGCCAATAGAAAAATTCATGGGATTGTATGTTCAGCCAGGTAGTCCAAACTGGATAAATGGTGTTAAACAAATTCTTGGTGAATTATCGGAGGAGGGGATAAAATAACTTGATTAGTTGGCTTATTTATGCTATAATTAATCTATAATTTATACTAGTTTAGAAATAAAAATACAAATTTGCAGATATTAAGTTTATTCAGAAATAAGTTGTTTATAGCACCACTATTGTTGGTGTTGGTTTTCGTATTACTTGGTTATTTGAAGGTAGATGCTGCAACTTTACTCTCGGATGATTTCACTGGCACAACTATAGATACTTTGAAATGGACGGAAACAGATACGGCTGGGTCTGGCGGCACAACTGGTAATATTACACAAAATGGCACCATGAGTATTGCCAATAGCTATGTGGCTGCGACCTGGGGTACCAATAGCTTGGTTTCTGCAGACGTCTTTGACTCTGATACCTTAGAGATTTCTGCTGTTATGACCAATAATTCTGACCAGTTATTAGGCTATGGTGATCCCAACTTCCAAACCGCCGGCACAAAGGCCTATATTCTGGATATGGTAAGCACTACTATATATACCTTAGTCTGGAATAATGGATCACTTGTTGGTAGTAATTTTTCTTGTGGGACTTTCACAGATGGTGCGACATATAAAATGAAACTCCTTGCAAGTAGTTTTGAAGTTTATAAAAATGATGTGTTGCAATGTACTCAGAGTACGTCCGGCACTTCGATTGATAATGAAACTGTATTTTTACAATCATCTGGCACTGCAAGTATATTTGATGATGTTTTAGTGACTGGTAATGGTGCAGCTACAGAACCAGGTGCTCCTACCAGTTTGAGCGCAACCGCGGGAGATACTCAGGTTGGTTTAACTTGGTCTGCTCCAGCGAGTAATGGTGGCTCGGCAATCACAGATTATATTGTTGAGTATAAACTCACTTCCGAACCAACGACATGGTCTACATTTTCTGATGGCACCTCTACATCTACCTCGGCAACTGTTACGAGCTTGAGTAATGGTAGTGGTTATGATTTTAGAGTCAGCGCAGTGAATGCGATAGGTACGAGCGTAGCAAGTGGTACGGCAAGTGCTACACCAAGTGCTCCAACAGCTCCAGCTGCACCTACCATTGGAACCGCTATAGCTGGAGATGGTTCTGCTTCCGTATCTTTTACACCTAATTCAAATGGTGGCAGTGCAATCACTGGTTATACTGTTACATCATCACCAGGAGGATTCACTGGAACTGGGTCATCTTCTCCGATTACTGTATCTGGCTTAACTAATGGGGTAGCCTATACATTTACTGTTACTGCGACTAACGCTATTGGTACATCTTCCGCTTCGGGAGCTTCTAATTCTGTGACCCCCGATGAAGCAATACCTCCTAGCATACCAAATCTAGTACTGTGGTTAGATGGAGACGATTCGGCAAACATGAGCTTGACATCTACTAGCATTGATCAGGTAAATGATAAAAGTGGCAACGGGAAGCATGGCACAGCAACTACAACAGTTAGACCTACTTTGGTGTCGGGAGCATTGAATGGTCGCTCGGTTATCCGTTTCGATGGCACAGATGACTACTTAAACATTAATAGCTCGGTCACATATCGCACAGTAATTGTAGTGGCTAAAAAGAGCACTTCTGCTGCATTCAGTAATTATCCTGGATTGATAGGTGATTTTACCGGAACTTCTCCGAGTAACGGACATATATTAAATGGTATCGATGCAACTACAAAGTTGGGGACTGCTACTAGTAGTTTCACCAGTGCTTATCGAAACGGAACTTCTATTGCGGGTTCGGGTGGGCATGATTTCTCACCATTAAATGAATACTGGATTGGAGTTTTTGAGTTAGCTTCCAGCATGACTAATACCACTTCTTCTATCGGTATGATTAATGGCGGAGGTCGCTACTGGAATGGAGATATTGCGGAAGTTATTGCATATAGTTCTACTATAACAACTGATCAAAGAAATATATTAGAAAATTATTTGTCTACGAAATGGGGAATTGCTGTTTCTGGTCCCACAGCACCAGATGCTCCCACAGCGCTAGGTGCAACCCGTGGAAGTACCCAAGTTGGTTTAAGTTGGACAGCTCCTGCAGATAATGGGGGTTCTTCTATCACAGATTACGTAATTGAATACAAGCTATCTTCCGAGCCAACGACATGGTCCACATTTAACGATGGTACCTCTACATCGACCTCGACCACAGTTACAGGTTTAACTAATGGGCTAAGCTATGATTTTAGGGTTAAGGCCGTTAATGCGATCGGTACAAGTACTGCAAGTGGCACGGCCACTAAAACACCAGGACCACCAATCGCTCCAGATCCGCCAACTAGTGTAACAGCCGAAGGTGGAAATACTCAAGCGACAATTACATTTACTGCCCCCGTAGATAATGGTGGCGCATCGATTACTAGCTATACGGCAACTTCGTCTCCAGGCGGTTTCACTTCCTCTGGAGCTTCATCCCCACTTACTGTAACTGGGTTATCTAATGGAGTTGAGTATACTTTTACTGTTACCGCTACTAATTCCGCAGGGACCTCTAGCGCTTCTTCGGCGTCAAATGCTGTAACTCCGAGCACTTTGGCAAACCAACTTACAGATAGTTTTACCGGCACTACTATTAATACCGATAAGTGGTATGAGTATGACCCAACGGGTAGCGGAGGGGCAACCGGAAAGATTCAGCAGAATGGCAGTTTGACAATTGCAGATAGTTATTCAGGTTCGTGGGGTCAAAATGCCTTAATTTCTCAGGATGTATTTGATGCAACTTCATTAGAAATTTCTGCAAGCATAACGGCAGTTAGCGCACCGCTGATTGGTTATGGGGATTATGATTTTGGGTCTTCAGGAAAGAAAGCATATTTATTGTATTTAACTGGTCCAAATACTAACATTCTTGCGTTGTCTTGGGAGGATGCTTCCTATACTTCAACAAGTTGTGGAACTTCCGCAGCAGGGGCTGCGACATATAAGATGAAAGTTATTTCTGGTGGTTTTGAGGTATATAAAGATAATGTATTGATGTGTACCCATAACACATCTGTGGTAGTAAATAATAAACCAGTATTTTTAGAAAATTCTGCGGCTGCTTCTACCTTTGATGACGTTGTGGTCTATGGATTGGCCCCAGTCGATACTGTACCAGATGCACCAACCATTGGTACTGCAACCGCAGGCAATGCTGCTGCGACAGTAACTTTTACTCCTCCTAATTTTAATGGTGGGAGTGCCATTACCAGTTATACCGTTACATCTTCCCCAGGGAATATTACTGCCACCGGCTCATCTTCACCAATTACGGTAACAGGGTTAACTAATGATGTTGCTTACACATTTACAGTAAAAGCTACTAACTCACAGGGTGACTCAGTGGCTTCTAGTGCTTCGAATTCGGTAACTCCTGCATTGCCTGCTGCACCAGGTCAGGTGACAGGGCTTGTTGCGACAGGATTTAATCAACAAGTTTTATTAGGCTGGGACGCCCCAAGTTCTGGTGGTACTCCAACTGACTATATAGTTGAGTATAAACTTTCTTCAGAGCCAACCACCTGGACAACTTTTAATGATGGAACTTCTACCAGTCTTAAAGCTATTGTAACTGGGTTAACCAATGCCGCGGCTTATGATTTTAGAGTAAAGGGCTCTAATGATGGCAATCCTGGTACTGTATCTAGTACAGTTTCTGCTACACCAGATGCTATTACAACTCTTAGTTTTGTTATTACTGGAGAAAGTAACTCCGGAGGTATTGGTTTAAATAGTGACGCTACAGCTGGGGAGTTGGCGGCTCGCTCGGCTGTTCAAATTATGAATTTAACTTCCGGGCAATTCTTGTTTGAAAATCTTGATATTGGAACAAATAACTTGAGGGATCATGCTGGACTTGAAGGTTATTACGATTGTTGCCATGGTTTTGAACTACAATTGGCTAACTCTACTGAAGCTAATGCGTTTCCAGATAATGCTCAAGTTTATTTAACAAAGACTGGGCATGGCGGATCGCAAGTGACTCAGTGGGGGGTCGGTCAAACATATTGGACCAAGTTTTTACAAAGAACCGCTGCGGCAAAAACTCAACTTCCTGCAGATCGCAAGTGGGTTGTATTCTTGAGTCTTGGTATCAATGATGCCATTGCTGGTAATAATGTAAATACTTGGAAAACCAATATGGCAGAGTGGATGGATAGAATAAAAGCTGATTTACCGGGGCAATTATTATCATGACTGGGTTCCAGTCTATGGGTTATTCAAGCTATAACACAGCGATTAGCGAACTAGCTGCTTCAGAAGCAAATGTTTATGCCATAGATTCAACTGGTGCAGCGTTGCGTGATGCTAATCACTGGAGTTATGCTGGACTTAAGACAGTTACCTCAAGCATGGTCACTGTAACCAAAAATGTATTGGGGTTAAATTACCCAGGTTTACCTACAAGTTTATCTGCGACTCCTAGTAGTTCTTCTGTGGCGCTTTCATGGACAGCTCCAGTAGCAAATGGTGGCTCGGCAATTACTGATTATGTTATCCAATATAAAACTAATGCCGCTTCAACGTGGTCCACATTTAACGATGGAACTTCTACTTCCACATCTGCTACAGTAACTGGACTAAGCGGTGACACAGCATATAACTTTAGGGTAAAAGCTGTTAACTCAAATGGCGGTGGTAACTATACAACTGTGAATGCAACCACTACTGACGGTTCGGCTCCAACAATTTCATCAGTTACTGTTTCTGTTAATCCAAATAATACTCAAGCCACGATCTCTTGGACGACTGATGAATTGGCTTCTAGCTTGGTAGACTATGGAATTAGTTCATCCTATGGAAATTCTACTGTCGAATCTGATACTTCTCCTAGGGTCTTGAACCATTCAGTTACAATTTCATCATTATCACCATGTGCAATCTATAATTATCGGGTAAAGTCCACCGATGCGAATAGCAATTTAGCCACGGGTTCTAATGGACAATTCCAGACTGATGGTTGTACGTCAGAAGTTTTAGAATCTGGTTCGTTTTTTGTGGATGATTCTACAGGTATGAGTGTAGGTGCCTCTGGTACCCCAGGTGTTCGTTTGGGTGTTCCAGCAGGAGCTGCCGGGGTAGACGCAAGTTTTCAAGTTATGAAAATTGACTCTGACAGCGCGGTTGATGCCGTAGGGTTACCTTCCGGATTTTCTTTAGTAGGTGATCATACTTATGAGTTAAGAGCTTATGAAGATGTTGGCAGTGCAATTTCATCTTTTAATAGTCCGATTACTGTTGTGATTGAGTATGAAGACGCCGATGTCGCTGGTCTAAATGAATCTAATTTAGTTATTTACCATTACACTGGAGGTAATTGGACTTCTCTCGCTCCATGTACTGTTAACACCAGCGCTAACACTGTAACCTGTTCTACCACCAGTTTCTCTTTGTTTGGTCTTATGGGTACTGCAAGCGCATCTGGTGGTTCTTCTGGCTCACAAACCAAACACCCAGTAGGCACAAACATTGTTACCGATGATGGAACAATTTACACACTTACAGCTGATGGCAAGCGTAGACCATACACTTCTGCTGGTGCGTTCTTAAGTTATGGTTTTAACTCTTTTGCTACCACAGTCAAAGCTTTGAAAGGGGACTTAGCCATCCCCGTAGGCTCATTCATTCCTCCTCGTGACGGCTCTATTACTTGTTCTGACAGGGGAGAAGACAGAGGCACCTGCTATCTCATTACCGATGGTAAAAAAGCTGGCTTTACCTCTGCTACTGTATTTACATCCTTAGGGTTCTCCTTCCTAAATACTCAGTACGGTGATGTCTCCTTCATGGAATCAGCACCTAATATTTCCACCGCCCAGCAGGCTCATCATATTGGCACCCTTATTAACAACGAAGGCACTCTTCAAATTATTGCCTCCCAAGCCTTAGTTGGTATTCCATCCATGTCCGTCTTAACCTCTTGGGGCTACAACCCTGCAACTGCTGTCTTAGCTAATACTTATGACAAGCTCCTAGAACAAACCCAAGTGCTGACTACCAGACTAGCTGGAGTGCTAGATTTTTAAAATTACTTTGTTCAGATTTAACCACTCAAGAAGAGTGGTTTTTTCTTGACAGGGGAGTTTGTTGTGCTATTCTAAATGTAACCCCCCATGGGGGGGTAATGATAAATAATATGACAGAACAACAAAAGCAAATAATCAAAAGAATTAAAACTGCCCAAGGTCACCTTGGTGCTGTAGCAGACATGGTGGCAAAGGATAATTATTGCATGGATATTATTAACCAGAACCATGCTGTTATCGAAGCCTTACGGAAAGTGAATAATCTTATCTTGGAGGGCTATTTGGGTGAGTGTGCTTTGGATGCTGTGAACCATAAAAGTGCAGCAAAGCGTAAAGCAGCAGTTCAGGAATTAGTAAAAATTTACAGTAAGAAATAATATGAACGAAGTATATAAAACAATCATTATTGGGTCTGGTCCATCAGGCCTTACCGCTGCCATTTATGCAGGCAGGGCAGAGCTTGCACCGTTAGTAATTGCTGGTCTCCAACCCGGAGGTCAGTTAACTATTACCACAGACGTAGAAAATTTTCCTGGATTTCCTGAAGGAATTCAAGGGCCAGAGTTAATGCAGAAAATGACCGAACAAGCCACGCGTTTTGGTGCCAAAATAGTTCAAGAAAATGTATCTAGTGTAGACTTTTCATCTAAGCCATATAAGGTAAAGACTGATAATAATGAGTACCACGCACAGAGTGTGATTATTGCTACTGGCGCAGAAGTTAAATGGCTAGGCTTAGAAAATGAAACTCGTCTTCGTGGTAGAGGAGTGACTGCTTGTGCGACTTGTGATGGATTCTTCTTTAAGAATTTAGATATCGTTGTAATAGGTGGTGGTGATAGCGCTATGGAAGAAGCTTTGTTTCTAACAAAGTTTGGGAAAAGTGTTACTATTGTTCACAGGCGAGATGAATTTAGAGCTTCGAAAATTATGTTAAAGCGCGCTCAGGACAATCCAAAAATCAAATTTATAACCGATGTAACTATCTTGGATATTTTAGGAGAGGATTCTTTCTCTGGCATTAAAATTAAAGATAACAAAACCGGAGAAGAGCGAGAGATTCCCGCGCAGGGGTATTTTGTAGCCATTGGACACAGTCCAGCTGTGAAAATTTTTGCGGATGCAGGAGTAGAACTGGATGAAAAAGGCTATATCGCTCAAAAAGAATTTACCCAAACTAATATTGAAGGAGTGTTTGTAGCAGGCGATGTTCACGACCATCGGTATCGTCAAGCTATATCTTCTGCAGGGGAAGGCTGTAAGGCGGCGCTTGATGCGGAAAAATATTTAACTGAATTAAGTTTAGAATAATATGAATAATCCATTTGAAAGTGCAAAAAAACAACTTCAAGCTGCTGCCGATGCAGCCAGTCTGGATTCAGATAAAATTCAGAGGTTAATGAACCCAGATCGTTATATCGAGGTTTCTATACCTGTAAAAATGGACGATGGGTCTCAGAAGATTTATACAGGTTTTCGATCGCAGCATAACGACTCTCGTGGTCCTTATAAAGGCGGAATTCGATATCACCAAGATGTTAACTTAGACGAAGTTCGCGCTTTGAGTTTCTGGATGACTTTTAAGAACGCGGTAATAGATGTGCCTTTTGGTGGCGGTAAAGGCGGAATTATAGTGGATCCTAAGGGATTGTCGACTGGTGAGCTCGAGAGGCTCTCTAGGGGTTATATGAGACAAATGTGGCGTAATTTTGGGCCCTTGGTGGACGTTCCTGCTCCAGATGTTAATACAAATGGGGTGATTATGGGTTGGATGAGGAACGAGTATGAAAATTTAACTGGTAACTCGGCGCCTGGTGTGATTACGGGTAAATCCGTGGAGGATGGTGGTAGTGAAGGTCGTACAGAGGCTACAGGTTTTGGTGGTGGCTATGTACTTCGCGAAGCTCTTAGCGCTGGTTTGGTCACGAGTCCAGCAGCAGAAAAAAAGACGATTGCTATCCAAGGATTTGGTAATGTTGCAACGTATTTAGCAGAGTATGCAAAAGAGCATGGCTTTAAAGTTGTGGCTTTATCGGATAGTAAAGGCGGAGTTTATAACGAAGCCGGTATAGATATTTCTGCAGCCGAACAGCACAAGAAAGAAACTAAATCCTTGAAAGGATTAGCGGGTGCCAAAGAGATTACAAATGAAGAACTGCTGGAGTTAGATGTAGATGTATTAGTGCCTGCAGCATTAGAAAATGTTTTAACTGCAGATAATGCTGAAAAAATTAAAGCTAAATTTATTTTAGAAATGGCTAATGGGCCAACTACACCAGAAGCAGACGAAATTTTTGAAAAGAATGGTGTTGTGGTCGTGCCAGATATCTTGGCAAATAGTGGAGGAGTTTGCGTAAGTTATTTTGAGTGGTATCAGAACATGCATAATGAGAAGTGGAACAAAGATGAGGTGTTAAAAAAACTTGATGAGCATATAGTGTCTGCGTTCAATGCAGTAAGGGAGGCTCAAAATAAATACCAATGCTCAATGAGAACAGCAGCATATATAATAGCTGCTCAAAGAATTCTGGAAAAGATGTAAAGATAAAAAGCCAGTCAACATTGACTGGCTTTGGCGTATATAAGTTCACTAATTTCCGAAATGAATCTTGCTAAACGGTTGCGCTCATCTGGGTCTATGTCCCAGAACGATAAACTATTTTCTCTTATGAGGTACGGGCTGTTTAGCCAAGAGTGGTATTCCATGCGGTGACCAGCATGGATGAGAATGATTTTTGTATGGCCATCTTTCATTGGCTGGAACCAAAATAGACAATTTTCCGAACGATAGCTCGCATGCTTTACCCTATTCGTATCAGTAAATCCTATCTTGAGTGCGTCATGATTTTGCCTGATTACATTTGGGATGTCACTTAAACTTACATAATTAGTGCTTCTCGCGATTAACATAAACACCTCCTTACAATATTCTATACGGCAGTTGCTTGAGTCGTCTGAATTGGCTCAATTTTTCTGGTTTTTCTAAGAAAAAATATAACTCCTACAGTGATTATAACAAAAACTAATCCACCAGCCCAAGCGTAAATTGGGATGTTTTTAACGAATTCAGTGGCTTGATAGAGTTTCCCATCCTTAGAGCTACCAGCAGAAATTAACTCGTTACATCTATCTATATATTTTTGTAGACCGGGATTGCTTAAACTTTCTGAGCTAGTTTTACTTAAGGCAAACTGTTCGTTTGCTTTTCGACATAGCTTGTTTTCTGATAACTGGAGACCTAAAATGAAACTACTTAAGTACGGATTAGTTGTTGGATTTACTCCATTGTCATTCATTAAAGTCAAGGCGTGTTCGATTGGGACCGCGTATCCAAAATTATCTCCAACTGCACCATTATTTAGAAAAGAGATAATACCAATCACTTCACCTTTTTCATTCAACATTGGGCTTCCACTAGATCCTGGTGAGATTTTTGCATCTGTTTGATAGATCTGTGTTTCGTCTAAATCCTTTAAGGAGTTTATACTTCCTTGTGTCATAGTCCTGCTAAAAAGATCCGAAAGATTGACTTCGGCGTTGGCAGGAAAGCCAATTACAAAGATTTGCTGACCTGTACTTGGGTTGGCGTTAGGGTTTAGATTTAAGAACGGTGTGGTTTCTTTTTGGATTTTAATTAGGGCAACGTCTTTATGACTCTTAGCATAATCTGGGCGCCAGTCTACAATTCTGGCGGGAAATCCCTCACCTGCAAGCTTTTTAAGATCTTCTTCGGTTTTAATTTTTTTACCAATACCAGAAGGGTCTAACACTGTGATAGTTTGCTCGGCGTCAATTTTTGCTCGTTCAGTGATGTATTTATATACTGCCTCCAAGACATCATAGGCAAATTTATCTGCAGCTTGCATCGGGTCATCTCCATAGGTGGTTGTGATTTTTTGTTCGAGAGCTGTGAGTTCATCTGGATTTAGATTTAAAATTTGATCTCTGATTGCTTCTCCGTAGTATATCAAGGCCTTTTGTGTGAATTCCTCTAAAATAACCCCTTTGTCTATTACATGTGAATTGGTTACTATATGACCTTTACTATCAACAAAAAAACCTGTGCCGGTTACAAGCGAGTCCAGTTTTTGAGAATAAGTTGTAGTAGTTGGTACTAAGTTGAAATTCAGTAAATCTACTGTAAACTCTGGAAAACTTACAGTCCCAGATACTCTGTTAAAGATTCTTATAACAGCAGGAGTGCTAATATCTGCAATTTCTTCTTGGTTTAACTGTGATTCGGTGGTTGCACCAGCAACTATTCCAGTTGACGGGATTGGGACATCAAAGATTTGCGACATTATTTCGCGACTCACTAGTTTGGCAGTATCCAGAGAAGGACTTTGTTGTTTGATATGCGGAATTTGTAATTCTAAAGCAGTCTTAGTAGCTTGCTGGCCAAGTTGATGCTCAAAAATTGCAGTTCCAAGTATCACAATGCCAATTAAAGCTGTCGAGGTTAACCATCCCAGTAAGATTGATTGTTTTTTCATAAAAGTTAGGATTTATTTAATTATATCATGGTAAAATGAAGTATGTACGATTGCATTATCATTGGAGCTGGACCTGCAGGGATGACTGCAGCGATTTATACAGCTCGTAAAAAATTAAAAACTCTTGTGCTAGCTAAAGAAGCAGGGGGCCAAATGGTGTGGAGTAGTGATGTAGAAAACTATACGGGATTTTCTATGATTAGTGGCGCAGATTTAACCGCTAAGTTTCAAGACCACTTAAATACTTTGAAAGAAGATTTAGAAGTTAAGATCGGTGTCGAGGTGGTTAATGTTGAAAAAAATATTACTAGTTTTACTATTCAGGATAGTCAGGGTGGAGAATATTATTCAAAGACAGTTATCATTGCCGCGGGGAAAGTTCCTAGGCATTTGGGAATCGTAGGGGAGAAGGAATTTTACGGCCATGGGGTTTCCACATGTGCTACTTGTGACGCTCCTCTGTATAAAGGTAAAAAAGTAGCTGTGGTTGGTGGTGGGAATTCCGCGATGGATGCTGTTGTTGCTTTATCAAAGCTGGCAAGCCAAATTACTTTGGTTAATATTAATCATAGCTTGGCTGGTGATGAAATTTTAAAACAAAAAGTTTTGAGCTTGACCAACGTTAAAATTTTGAATAACTCAAAGGCAGTAGAAATTGTCGGCAACAAATCTGTGGAGAAGCTACGTTATCAGCCGTATGCCCAAGATGAACAAGAAATAAATGTGGATGGTGTATTTATAGAAATAGGTTATGAGCCAGCATCGGGGTTCGATTCACTTGTTGATAGAAATCAGCACCATGAAATTAAAGTTGGCAAAAATCTGCAAACAAGTGTAGACGGACTTTTTGCAGCTGGGGATATAAACGACCTTGGGAGTGAGCAAATTATCATTGCAGCCGGTGAAGGAGCGCAGGCAGCTTTATCGGTAAGTGAGTACTTGAACAAACAAAAATAGTTTGCTAACATACTTGTTCTAGGAGGAACCAATAATGAGGAGAGAATATCTTTCGCGTAATCTGGGCATACTCGGTAAAATTTGGGCATTTTCCACAGTCGTGGCGTTATGTGTTCTCTTAATACGTACTACTACGGACCCTGGGATGATTGTCCTTTCTGTTGCCATCGGATTTGTGTTTACTTGCTTGGCTTGCGAAAAATTGAATTCGCTTACAGGGGTGAAGGATACTAGGTTTATGTTGCATTCAATATTTTGGATGGGTTGCATTGGCTTTGGTCTTGTAACTTTATTTGCCTCGAACTATTTTAGCATGCTAACAAGCCTAGTTTTACAAGGATTTTTTAATGCACTTTCACTGAGTCTGGTGGTTTTCTATCACACTGGTACTCAATCCCAATATCAAAAAACTCTGGAATAACCCAGAGCTTTTTATTTTTAGCTATTTACTCGTTCAACATAGCTACCATCGCGAGTATCAATTCTGATGATTTCACCTTCTTTGATAAACATTGGTGCTTGAACCATTAGGCCAGTTTCAACTTTAACAGGCTTGGTAACGTTACCACCGCTGTTACCAGTGATACTAGGAGGTGATTCAACTACTTTAAGATCAACTTTAATTGGTAATTCAATTGACACAGGTTTTCCATTAAATCTTAGGATCATAACTTTGGTCCCTTCGATTAGAAATGGTTCTTGCTCCGCAGTGATTTCTTTGTCAAAATCTATGGTTTCAAAAGTTTCATTATTCATGAAGTGAGTACCACTTTCATCCGCGTATAAGAAGTTGGCGTTCTCTCGGGTGACATCGGCCGCCTCTACTTTTTCACCAAATTTAAAGCTGTACTCAAGAACTTTACCAGTAATTACGTTGCGAAGTTTTGCTTGCATTACAGGTTTTCTTTGCGCAGTGCGCATGCGGTTAGACCAGATTACTTGAAATGGTTCACCATTCATCAGTACGATGGCGCCTAATTTTACGTCATTTAAATCCATAAGGTCTTGTTGTTAGTTTAGTTTTTTAGAATACTAAGCAGCCACAAAAGGCAAAAGAGCCATGTGGCGAGCGCGCTTAAGTGCAGTAGTAATTAAGCGTTGGTGCTTTGGGCAAGATCCTGTTCGAGTACGAGAAAGGATTTTAGCGTGTGGGGACATAAATCGACGCAAGGTTTGCGTATCTTTATAATCTACTGTGCTTATTTTGTTTGCACAAAAATAGCAGACTTTTTTAACCACTGGAGCATTGTTGTCTCTGCGGTTATTGTTATTATTTTCTCTTGGCATAGTTATATATTAGAAAGAATTAAAATGGAATATCATCGACATTGATATCTTCGCCTCTGTCTTGTTGAATAGTTGGTAGTTCTTCTTCAACAAAAGGTTGGCTAGTAGTACTGGATTGAGAAGATGGGGCAGAGCCCATAGGAGCCATGTCGCCACGTCCGCCATCTAACATGATCATATTATCTGCAACTATTTCAGTTCTGTAGTTTTTCTTACCATCTTGGCCATCCCAGCTTCGGGTTTGTAGACGACCTTCAATGTATACCCGTTGTCCCTTTTTAAGATACTGGGAAGCGATTTCTCCTAGTTTTCTCCAGAGTACAACATTGTGATACTCAACTTGTTCAACTTTTTGACCGCTTTGTTGATTGGTGTAAACGAAATTAGTAGCGAGTCCAACTTGGCAAACACTTACACCACTTGGAGTAGTCTTTAGTTCTGGATCACGAGTCAGACGACCGATGATCATGGCTTTATTTAAATCCATATTATTAGTGACGGCTTTATGGACTTGCCCAATAGCTGTGTTATTTTCTTTCGCAACTCGTTTGCGTAACTGTAGTACGTGTCACTCGTTGCTCAAGAAAATGCCTTGCTTTTGGCCAAACCATAAAACCTTTTATTAATTATTTAGACTATTGAACTTCTTCTGTTAAAGCCTTCTCAATTTCTTCGTCAAGCATTTCGTTGCTTACAGGCGCTGCTGGCTTTTTAGCTGGCTTTGGTTTGCTGTCTGTAGTGCTTGTTGGTACTTCTGCCTCTTCAACAGGGCGACGTTTTATTTTAGATTGCGCAATGCGATCTTTTTCTAAACGTGCTAAATGTTCATCTAGATTTACAATCAGATGGCGAATGATGTTCGCTTTTTGAGTACGAATCTTTGCTTCTAGGGCTGCAAGGCTTTTGCCTTCCATGTCGAAGCGGATTACACCGTAATGACCATTACGGGTTTTACCGATCTGGTAGGCAAGTTTCTTCTTACCCAACATTTCGTGATTTAAATTGCTGCCACCAAAATCGGCAACATATTGTTCAACCTCTTTAGAGGTTTGTGGTACCTGATCATCAGATACACTAGACGCGAGAATATACATTAATTCATATCGCGGCATAAGGTCCTTTCTATAGCTCCTTGCTTTGCAAGGTAGGCCTTATCTCTGCCCTCGTAAGGGCTTAAATAGCCCAAGGTGGGGTAGAGAATATTAATTATGTATTTTGAGTCTAATTGAAGCTTAGCAGGTCTCAGAACAAGTCCTGTTTAATAAAACCTCAATATTTCTTCAAAATTTACTTAATTTTAGTATAAAATAGCCCTTTTGGCAAGGGGTGTTATGATTGACAATAACTCGATCGTAAGCCTATACTTTTGAGCATAAACAGGAGGAAGTATGCACAAAATTGAAGTGTCATTTGAGGTCCCAAATTGGTGGGGACGGAAAAAAATTCCAAATGGACCTGCTTGGTTTCCATTAATTGATGACGAGGTGGTAGATACAATACCACCTTCGTCTCATTTGTCCGTGGGTAATCAGGTAAGATACATGCTTTTCTACACTGGACGAGAACTCAAGCCTAATGAAGTTGAGCAGGAGAGAAAGAAGTTAGGCTTGGTGCAGGACATACCCGCGCTAATGTTATATCTTGATCTCAATAAAGATTTTTGCAAATACCGTGGCGTTGGTGATAGTTGGCAAGGACCAGATGGTAGGTGGTACTATATTTACCTTCAGTATAGATTAAATGTACATCTTAATAAGATGGGGCATATCTTTGGCGGTAAATGCGATGGAACAAGTTGGTCATCCAATACTTGGTTCGGTGGTCTAATAGTAACCTAGAATTTATAAAGTGCGATTTGTTTCGCACTTTTTTTAGACATTAAATAGGAAGTGAACTACATCACCGTCTTGAACGACGTACTCTTTTCCTTCGGTTCGTAGCCATCCTTTTGCTCTAGCATTTGCGTATGAGCCTGCTTCTAATAGTTTATCCCACGCGATTGTTTCAGCTCTAATAAATCCGTGTTCAAAATCGGTGTGAATAACACCTGCTGCTTGTGGAGCTTTGGTTCCGCTTGGGCAAGTCCAAGCCTTGCTTTCTTTTGGCCCTGCGGTAATAAATGTAATTAGCCCTAAAGTTTTATATGCTGCTGTTATAATTCGGTCGAGGCCGCTTTCAGTTAATCCTAAATCCTTTAAATAATCATCACGATCGCTATCTTCTAATTCAGCAAGCTCACTTTCTAATTTGGCATCAACGATTAATGCATTTTCTGGAATTGGATTTGGAACATTTTGGTATTGGTGAGTGTTAAGGTCGTAAGTTGAATTAAACGCATACAAAAATGGTTTTGTGGTAAGTAGTTGTACATCTTTTGAAGCATCTTTTTCTTCATCGTTTAAAATTACTGTGTTAGCCATTTGCCCATCCTCTAAAGCTGCTTTGTATTTTTCTAACACACCCATTTTAATTTTCGCAATTCTATCACCAGACTTAACTAACTTCGCATTTGATTCAATTCTTTTCTCCACATTTTGCAAATCTGCTAACTGAAGTTCTATAGCAATCGTTTCCATATCTCGTTTGGCATCTACATTTCCGTTTACGTGAATAATGTCGTCGTTGTTAAATACACGAGTCACTTCCAAAATTGCATCAACTTCACGAATATGCGAAAGAAATTGATTACCTAAGCCTTCGCCTTTATGAGCGCCAGAAACAAGTCCGGCAATATCTACAAATTCTATAGAAGTCGGCACAATTTTTTCACTTTTTTCTTGCTCTGCTAACTTTGCAAGACGATCGTCGGGTACAGCAACAACACCAACATTGGGGTCAATGGTGGCAAAGGGGTAGTTCGCAGCTTCAACCTGCGATTTAGTAATGGCGTTAAATAATGTTGACTTGCCAACATTTGGCAAACCAACAATTCCGATGGTCTGTTTTGAACCCGACATAATTTGAATTAGTTAATGGTAAATATCCAGTGACTTGCAGCTGGTTCTTATCGCTTACAACCTTTTCGACAGTATTGAGTATTATTGCCCTTTTAGGTTCAAATTTCAAATCCTGTAAGGTCTTTTTAGCTTTCTCGGCAAATGCTTTAATCTCACGTTGGCTGGGTGCTTCCAAGAGCGTTTGGTTCGCTTGGTCGGTAGCGTTTGTGACTTGTGCTTCAAGTTTAGTGATTTTATCTCGAAGCGGGACAGTATATTCTTTAAGTTGCTCTAAAGTAAATGCTCCAGCTCCGTAGCCTTTATTATATCGTTCAATCTGTCCGTTTAATTTACTGATTTCCTTTTTGGTAGCTTCGACATCGACCAAAGTAGATTTTGCTTTGGTTTGTCGGTTCTTGAGCCAACGTTCAACCTGTTCGGCTAATAGCTTGGGGGAGCTCATTAAAGCAGAAACCTTTTTCCATACCAGTTCATCAGCAACTCTTGCGTTGATACCTCGTTCCTCACATTTGGGCGGTAAGGGAAAACTCAATGTTCTATCGGTGCAGCGGTAATATAGGTTCGGTTTATTATAATAGCCTTCACCCATTCGCTTTCTACCGCATACGCAATCAATTTTCCCAGACAGTAAATACTCATTTTTCTTGTTGCGTTTACACAGAGCGAAATTCGCTTTTAATTGTTGTCCAGCTTTTTCAAAAACTTTTGGTTCAATGATTGCGGGAATGGGTATTGTTATCCATTCTTCGGTAGGTCGTAATCTACGGCTGGTTTTTTTCTGCTTTTTATACTTTTCGTGTTTGAGTGGTCTTTCTGGAACAACAGCGTAAGAAGCTCCGTAGTGCGCTTCACCAATATAACCCTTGTGTCGCAGCATAGTGCTTAAGGTGCTGGTGCTCCATACACCTCTTTTGCTGTTGCGTGGCCTAATACCAAGCTGTTGCAACTTCCTGACTATGGCTCGCAGCGTCATTCCGTCATCGGCTACCCAAGAGAATATCATTTTTACAACTCGTGCTTCCTCTGGATGGACTTCATAATAACCGTGTTTCTTATCCTGCTTCGGAATGTAGTTGTAACCGTAAAGAGGATGTGTGGTAAGAATATGCCCTTCTTTTACCTTTCGAAGTTTGCCAAGCCTAAATCTTTCGGCGATTTTTGCACGCTCATATTCAGCAAACAACCCTCTAACGCCGTGCAGGATTTTATCTTCGCTGTTTTTAGGAGCAGGGACAGTAACGAATATAACTTCAACGCCAGCTTCTCGTAACTCATCCATAACCAATTCTTGATAGGAATAACGGCGAGCCAAGCGGTCAGGGTCGTAGATAAGCACGGCTTCCCAAACTCTGTCTTTGCTTTTCGCATCCAATCGAAGTCTATCCAGCGCTGGGCGTTCCAAAATATCGCCGCTCCAGTCATCGTCCTTATACTCCTGAATTATCTGCCAGTTATTCTTTTCAGCCAGCTCGTTGAAAGTCATTATTTGATTTTTTATAGTCCGTTCTTCTTCGTCAGGATTTTCAGATACACGAGCGTATGTAGCGATTAGCTTAAATTGGTTGTCAGTTGCAAAGTTCATTTGATTTTATGTTTTTCTAAAAACTTATTGACTTCGGCTTTGGGAATGCGGAGCAGGGAAGTCTTACCATCACCAAGCTTATAACCTTTGAGCGAGCCACTTTTAAGCCAGCGCAATATGGTGCGCTTATGAACTCTTAATTCTTTTGCTACTTCTTCCAATGTGAGAAATTCCATAAGTTTATTATAGTCTTAATTGTCATCAGTTGTCAAATCGCCATATTTCAATAACGTTTCTTCAAATAAAAGGTCAAAGGCACTTTCAATCAACCCATTGGTATCTTCTACGGGTTGGTATCGCACTGAAGGCTGACTTCGTTTTTTAGTCTTGGTTGAAGTCATACCTTTCGAATTTTTCTAATGCTGATTGAATTTCACTGATAGCCAGCGATGGTGGCGTTCCTCGTAAGGTAGTTGCTGCAACCTTTATTTTAGGTGATAGACGTGTCCAGCTTTTGCTTGTCCAATTTTTCTCAATTTTATCTCTGGTTTTCCTAACCCCGTATTGGTTGATGAGTGTATAGAGACCAAGACTGGCGAGTGCAGCATTAAGTGAGTGCGCTTGCTTCTTCTTTTTGGAAGTTAATCCAGCAATCATTGCATCAAACACTTCTTCTGTTGGTCGTTCCAGTTTGAAAGCGAGTTGGCTGGCAGGTGACTTGATTATTTCTGACCACTTGGTAAGTAGGGTTTTTTGCCAGAGTTCTTTGTTGAATAGCTCCTCAAAAGCAACTTCCTTAACTTTTTCGCCTTTTATTTTGGACAGGAACGCAGTCAGGCTTTGCTGTTTCGCCAGCCTGATTTCAAAACGTAGAATTTCAGGTTTCTGTTCATCGTTCCAAATATCTGTAAAAAGTCGTTCCAGATAGAGCTTGTCTTTATCGATGGCCTTCGCTTTTGGTGTCTGAATATCTTTGAGCTTGTCGTAAAAAATGATATTGGCCGAAGAAGCGTAAAAATATAAGGCTTGGCCGTTATTGCCGTAGTGCCTCACATTCACGTCTTTTGTTTTGCCAATGTCTGCTTTGTAAAGCGTTGAAATAGCATCCTGCACGGTCATTGGAGCAGGTAGCACGATATTCTTACCAAAGTGTGCTTTAACAACTATCGCTTTACGAAGTAATGCCTTGAAAATTTTAATTCCCATTTGGGAAAGGCGAGCTTGGAGTTCTTCTACAACCCTGTCAAAGTCTGTGTCGTTGTATTCTTGAACACTATTGCCGTTCAAGAGTTTGGGAACAGAAAATTCAATGTGCAGGTCGTATCTAACCTTAAAATCCTCAAAACGCTGATATACGGTCAGTCTTGGTAAGTAAATACCAGCCTGCTTATCTGCGAACGTGGCGTTCTGGGTGAACTTTTGGAACTTATGGCGGCCGTAGTTAAAATCAGTAGTTTTGTCGTTGATAATTAACGCAGGAGTAAAAAGGTTGGGGTTTCCAACCATAAAGTTCGGATATGTAATTCTGATAGCAACTGTATCCAGCATAACGCCTGCGTTTGTCTGCCTTTCGGCTGTTTATTTCTGTCTCGGTGTCCGATTTTTGTTGTCCCGAAATTTCGGGGAATACTCCAAGACGTTGTGTGGATACTGGTCTGCAATCATTTGCGAAACCAATATCCAGCCTCGACCTTTACAGTTATCACAAGGCAAGTAATCAGTGCCGACCATAGTAAAATCGTCGAACCTGTCGCTGTGCCAAATGATATTTTGGGGAACTTCAATTTTGCCAGTGCATTCGCACAGTAAGCACTTGTATTTAACCGACGGCACTGAACAGTGATGGCATTGTTTTGATTGGTTCATAAAATTTCCTTATTCGCTGTATAATCTGTTTTTAAGCATTTTGAGGTTATCGAAAAACGACCTCGCTTTAACTTCGAGGCGGTCAGCCCAATAGTCGTCTACGACCCGTTCTATCCCTGCTTGTCGCAGGAAAGCAAACTGGACTTTGCGTGGGTTGGTTTTATCAAGCAAGGCAAGCTGAAAGCCAGCCGAAACCAGTGCTGCGGCTGCACCTAAATCGAACGTGTATAAGTAATTGTGGTAATCTTCGGCAGAACTTTGGGTGTCTGCCTGACCCTTTGGTAATTTTCTGGTCATTGATTTTTTGTTAATGGTAATATTTTGGCGAAAGAAAAAAGCCAAAGCGTATTGTGCTTTGACTTTATCCTTTTATTATTCAGTTATGGACGGAAAGAATGTGCGATTATTGTGGTTGTATTATGGGATGTATGTGCTTCAGTTGTGCTTAAACTATCAGCTTGTATCCGTGTTGTTTGATATTTTCTATGCAGTCTCGATTTTTGGCTTGTCCTTTCGGCAAAATACCCAAAATTTCTTTGATGTTTCTAATGATAAAACCAAGCTTGCGTTTAGCATCTTTTGAGGGGTTTTCTCCAAGTAAATCGGTATAAGTCGCTAAATACTCATCGCTGCTCATTAACGTGTGCAGGATTGCAAATTCTTGGGTCTGTGGGTTAATGTTGGCTTTCACTTCGTTGAGTTGCACCGAGCCTGCGCTTTCGTTAAGTGTTAAAAGCCCGTGCTTTAACTGAACACTTAAAACCTTATTTTTTGGCGTTGGCAAAGCCTCAATTTTCGGCTGTG
The DNA here is from genome assembly GCA_964536745.1 of uncultured Candidatus Saccharibacteria bacterium. Classification (GTDB taxonomy): domain Bacteria; phylum Patescibacteriota; class Doudnabacteria; order UBA920; family UBA920; genus UBA920. Next base: position 24,354 of record CAZHYL010000003.1, read on the forward strand.
GTTGCACAGGGGGTGCACTGCCCAAAACTCTTTCTTTGTATTGATTATACCGATCTTCGAAATCTTGCGGGAATTGGATTGTGAGAATACTGCTCATACAATTACCTTGCTGCTCCTATAATTCTGAATTTTGAAATAAGACCTGCTTGTTGAAGCAAATTTAGTATGTTTTCGAGCTCATACCAATCGGTAATGCCGCATTCTCTCATCCAAGAATGATATTTTTGGGTTGATATTTTAGTCTCGCCCGTGCTTGGGGTCAGAGCCCATTCTTCTTTGAGCTTTTCAAGTATGAATAACTTTTTTTGGTCTGCTGCGGACAGGTTGGTCTTTTTTGGTTCAGACGGCTTATTGGCCGACTGACTTAATACTTGAACTTGCTTGGTAAGAAACTTTATTTGGTCGGCATTATACTCTTTGGTAAAAATACTTTCGTATAGTGCGTAGACTTCCTCAAATCTCGGAAGTATAGGCTCAACCTTGTAAGCATTGGGTCTGGTATGCACTCCATTCAGCTGTTGTATGCTTCTAAAAGTGGCCAATAAGGATGATTGGTATTCTAATGCTTTAAGGCTGCCCGTTTTGGCAATCATCCTAACAGCTCGTTCTCTGACATCAGCGTTAGTATCAATAATAATCCACTGGTCATTAGGTGTGGCGAGCTGTTCTTGCTGGATTTCGCATAAGATTTGCCAAGCAGTTTTGTGTAATTCTTCAATAGGGGACATTTATAATAATATGGTAATTTAGCTTAATTTTAAGCTATTTGCGCTCGAACATCAATCTTGTGGGCAAATACGAGAACTAACCGATTATGGTATTATTCTAATAATAGGATAACTAATGAACTTACAACATTCCCAAAATTTTTTACGAGACCCCAAGCTCGTTCAGGAGCTGATACAGAAGTCGTCTTTGCGTAAAGAGGATACAGTTCTTGATATTGGGGCAGGAAAAGGGATTATTACAGAGTTATTAGCCAAGTCTGTTAAATCGGTGATTGCCATTGAACCCGACACAAACCTTTATAGTTATTTGCAGGATAAGTTCAAAGAGTATAGGAATGTTCACATACAAAAAATTGACTTTCTTAAATCCGATTTGCCCAAAGAGCAATACAAGGTTTTTTCTAACATACCGTTTGGCATAACTGCCGATATAATTAAAAAGTTGTTGGGAGCACAAAATTCACCCGAAGATAGCTATTTAATCGTGCAGGAAGAAGCAGCTAAAAAGTATGCTGGCAAGCCATACGCAAGAGAAACATTATTGTCCATTCTGCATAAGCCGTGGTTTAATTTTAGCGTGGTTTACAACTTTAAACGCAACGATTTTACCCCAATACCACAAGTAAATTCTGTATTGCTACGAATAGAAAAATTGAAAAAGCCGCTTATTTCACAACACACTGCGACTGTGTTCAAAGATTTTGTTGCGTTTGGTTTTACGTCAGTAAGACCAAACCTCAAAAAGGGCTACAAGAATGTATTTGGCCATATTCAATTTCTAAAATTAGCAGACGAATTTAATTTTAGCCCTGATGCCAAGCCAACAGACCTCGACTTTGAACAGTGGTTGGGTATATTTAATTACTTCGTTATTGGGGTAGAAAAAAGAAGGCAAAAACAAGTTACGGGTGCAATAGCAAAGTTGTCCGAACAGCAGAAATCTTTAGATAAAATTCATAGAACCCGCACAGCCAGAAATTGGCAAAATAAAAAATAAGCCCATCTTACGATAGGGCTAATTCCAAAGTTCTTTTTGTGGTAAGTTCAAGGTCTTTCCAGTTGTGTTTGAAAGCGTTATAGCTCATTCCATTAAGACCAATGCTTATTTCGTAGCAACGTAAACGTTCTTCAAAATTAGGCACTTCCAAGCCTATTTTTTTGTAGTGTCTTCGGGCTTCTTCTGCCCAGTTTATATTCTGCATCGCAGGATACCACGGCGACCATACGATAAGCCCAGCTAACTCATATAGGAAATCGCCATACATCGCATTACCCCAATCAATGACAGCACTGATTTCATTGCCCTGAACCAACACATTGTAATGCAAAAGGTCGGTGTGAAGTAGATAGCGTTCTTGGGGACATTTGTCTACGAGAGATTTTAAGACATCAAAAGCCTTATTAAAGGGTGCTTCGCCCATTGGCGAGTTTTTTAGTGAAGCACGCCAACCATATGTTCTGCTGGTCACTGGGTCATTCCAAACATCTAATAGACATTCTTGCCAAGTTGGATATGGAGCAACTTTTTCGGTATTCCAATTACCATATCCAGAGGTAGAGCTTATGTCAGTCATCCTCATAGCATCCAGCATTTGAAAAACAGCAGGAACTATTTGAACCATTTGTGGCTCGTCTAAACCATCCAGCATATTACCAAAAGCCCTTTCCGAAATAGCGAAACTTCGACCCAAAGCTTGCCCAATTTCTACTACCTTTGGTATTGGTAAGTCGGATGCGGTATAAGCGGCAGCTATTTGGTCTTTCTTAAAATCATCGCTATATAAGCCAAACCGAATAACGTAGTCCTTTCCTAAATGACGAAACGAAAAAGCTTGAGACCATACACCTTGCCCCAAATGTGCTACATCACTTACTGTTTGTTTGAAGCGAGTGTGTAAAAAGTTTTCTATCTCTGTGATTTCTAAAGGTTTTAATTCCATATGGCTTATACGGGAACAGAGCGAACTATCTGCCCTTGTTTATTTCTGGCCACGATAGCCCTTTTATACTGCGGTGGCGGCAGTTTAATCGTAAAGTTAAATGGTATGAGCTTGGTCGTTTCTTCTATAATAGGATGTCTGGTTGTGTTCACTCCATACCAATTTGAAATGACATATATTTAAAGCTTTTGTTTTCAGACAACATTACTTAGAAAACTGTCTTAAAAACAAAAGCTCAGAAAGTTTACTTACTTGCTATATTTTATAGAAAAATAGCCTATTTGTCCACTGTGCGATTGACACTTTTCCCAAGATTCTGTAACATGCTTAATACAGTTGCAGTTTAACTGAATTCAAGTCGAAGGAGAAAATAATAGCAAGATGAGTTTTTCAACAGCGCGTAGCGACTCAGAGCGCTTAAAGCGCAAGCGAATGAAGCGGGATACACGAAGCTCGGAAAGAACGCCCAATTCTTTCTACAAGAAGGAGCCGAAGTACCTAACGTACGAGGATCTCACCGACAATCAAAAGTCGCGTTTGCGAGATGCATTGATTGATGCTCTCAAGAATGGCATTCAGCACATCAGACAAGTGTACAACGCGCTTGTCGGTAGGCTGACGGAGATGATCCAAGGCAAGCGGCTCGAAGCCAATCATTTGGTCCTTGGGATCCGCAACGGCAAGCATACTAAGCAGTATGCGCTCACGCTTGAAGATTTCCAAACTCTCTGCAGTGCATAGCACAACGACAGCCGAGGCTTTCCAGGCCAAGGCTGTTTTATTTTACTAAATTTATGATGATATAATTTAGATAGGTGGAGGAGTTATGGAAATAGGCAAGTTAAACCCTAATTATAGACCAGTAGTAAACTTCCTAGAATTAGTTGAAGACGGTCAGGGCAGGTATAGCGAAAAATTGCGCAGGCTGGCAATCGATATTGGTAACAGTATTCGAAAGGTCAAGGCAACGCCTGCAAGGGTTGTGATGCGCAAATTAAAGAAGTTTTTTATCAAGTCTAGATGGTTTAAGAAAGTTCGGATTATTAGGCGAAAGTTATTTCTGTTTCGCAAGAGAGGCAGGTTCGCCATTGTTTTATCTGGGGGTGATCTGTACAATCTTCGAATTTTCGCCAAGGAAATGAGGGAGCAGCGCGCGTACTAATACGCGCTTTTATTTTTTGCTATACTTCAAATATGACTATTCAAGATGCACTTACAAACAAACTTATTTCGCAGGAGACTTTGGATAATATACAGCTCTGGCTGGGTGATGAGAGGTACAAAGAATTTTTAGAGGAAATCAACGCCGCGATAGAGTCTGGGAAATGGCTAGAATTAGAGAACGCTTTTTATAAAAGAATCGCTATCGGTACAGGTGGTATTCGGGGACCAATAGGTTTTGGTCCAAATAGTATTAACAAGAGAACTATCGGGGAAGCAGCACAGGGACTTTCACAGTTTATTCATGACTTTGGTGAAGACGCTGTTTCTGGTGGAGTAGTTATTGGGTATGACGCGAGAAAGCTTGCTAAAGAATTTGCGGAAATTTCAGCTGAGGTATTTGCAGCAAATGGGACACCAGTTTACATTTTTGATAGTTTGAGAGCGACTCCTGAAATTTCTTTTGCTGTCCGACACCTCAAGGCGACTGCAGGGGTGATGATCACCGCCTCACATAATCCAAGAACTGACAACGGCTTTAAGTTTTATTGGTCGGATGGCGCTCAGGTGGTTCCTCCTCACGATGCTAAGTTTATGCAATTAGTAACTAGCGTCACAGATATAGCTAGAATGCCTTTAGAAGAAGCTAAGCAAAAAGGCTTAGTTAAGGTTATAGGCGCTGAAATTGATAAGGCTTATCTCCAAAAAATTAGTGAATTATCTTTGGTAGATAGTACTTCGGCAAAGGTTGTATTTAGTCCAATGCACGGTTCTGGATCGACGAATGTTCTACCTGTATTAAAGCAAAAAGGTTTTAATGTAGTAGTTGTTCCTGAACAGGCTGAACCTGATGAAAATTTTCCTACTGCGCATGGTGATCTTATTAATCCTCAATTTCCCGAAGTTATGGCTCTCTCGGTTGCACTAGGGGAAAAAGAGCAGGCTGACGTTGTAATTGTTTCCGATCCAGATGCCGACCGTGCAGCTTTGGCTGCACCTGATAAGCAGGGTAGATTTAGGCTATATAGCGGTGATGAAGCCGGAGCTATGATGACTCATTTTATTCTTAGTCAGCGCAAGCTAAAAGGTACTCTACCAAGTGAAGGAATCGTTCTGGAAACTTATGTAACTACAACATTAATTTCTGATATTGCTAAATCTTTTGGCGTGCGGGTTGTAGACGACTTGCTGGTGGGTTTTAAATATATAGCTGAAATCATCGAGAAGTTAGATGATCCAAATAATTTTATATTTGCGGCTGAGGAAAGCATTGGCTATTTAGCTGGCTCATTTTGCAGAGACAAGGATGGTGCTATTGCAGGATTAATCCTTGCGGAGTTGGCTTCATTTTTAAAAGATAATAATCAGACTTTTGATGAATATTTGTATTCATTGGGTAACCAGTATGGGTTCTATGAGAATCGGTTGCACACTCTAGATATGTCTGGTAGACAGGGAAGTGAGCAGTTGTTTCAAATAATGACTGGGATGAGGATGACTCCACCAATTGAGCTAGGTAGCTTACCGGTTCTTAAGGTAATCGATCGTTTGCCGGAAGTTCAGCGCGACCCAAGTAAATACATAGTTGGTAAAACCGGCGATCAAGTTAGTTTGATATTGAGCGAAGATGATAAAAGTCGTATTACGGTACGGCCTTCGGGGACTGAACCAATAATTAAATTATATATACAGCATTATTCTAAGCATCAGGACGGTCTTGTGGAGGAGGCTAATCGATTGGAAGAAGATATAGTGAAATACGTAAAGGGTTTAATAAAAAAATCGGACTAAAGCAGTCCGATTTTTTCTTTTACTTCCATCATTGTTTGGCTAGCAATTTTTTCAGCCTTTAGTTTACCATCAATTAGTATTTGGGCAAGTCTGTTTTTATCTGCCAAAAGCTCTTTTTTCTTTTCGCGAAAGTCTGCAAAATATTTAGAGATTGCATCACTTAAAGATGCTTTTAAGTCACTGTATCTAATTTCACCAGTTTTATGTGCTGCTTTAAACTGAGCAACCACAGTTTTATCGCCAAATTGTTCTAGTAAATACAAAAGGTTTAAAGCACCTGCATCTGTAGTTACTGCTTTCTTGAGCTTTGCTTCGATTTCTTTTGGACCGTCATCAAGATAAAGTGGTTCGTCTCCAGTTTTACTCATTTTCTTTTCTGGGTTTTTTAGACTCATAATACGAACCGGTGTTCGCAAAAATGGTTTTGGTTCTGGGAAGGTTTTTCCGTATTGACTATTAAATTTACGAGCAATCACTCTAGAGAGTTCTATGTGTTGAACTTGATCTTCACCTACAGGTACAAAATTTGGTTTGTATAAAAGTATATCCGCTGCCATCAAAGTAGGATAGGTAAGTAGCCCTGCGTTAACACTATCTTTTTGTGCTCGTCCTTTGTCTTTATACTGCGTCATTCTTTCTAGTTCACCAACAGGAGTAATGCAGTTAAAAACCCAGGCTAGTTCGGCATGCTCAAGGACATGATTTTGAATGAAGATTACAGACTTGTTTGGGTCTAGCCCTGCGGCAATATATTCGGCAACAACTTCCAGAGTATCTTTTCTGAGCTGTTTTGGATCTCTAGGTACAGTTAGGGAGTGTAAATCTGCTACAAAAAAATAGCATTGTAGCTTCCCTTCATTTTGAATATCCACAAATTGCTTTAATGCTCCCAGATAGTTACCAATGTGCATTCGGCCGGTAGCCTGAACGCCAGAAAGAATAGTTTCTTGTTTCATTTCTTTATTATACAAGAAAAACCATTATTGCCATATATTGACTAGAATGTGTATAATTGTTATAGTTTTATGTCAATAATATGACGAACGTTAACCAGAGGAGGAATAACAGAATGGGCGAAAGAACTGTTAACTGTCCGTATTGCACAAGGCAATTTACGTTTTCGGAAGACTTAACGGAGATTACTTTTCCCAACCATGACATTGATCATTGTTCGGAGCGCGCTAATGCGTGTAAGGTGTCTGATAAGACTTTCCAAATTAGCGGAGAGACTGGTAAATGTACTGATTGCGGTAGCGACGGTCTGTTTATCTTGGTTTCCATAACCGACGGCAATCAGGTGAAGGTTCTTGAAGGGCATTCGCGTAACGGAGGTAAGCAAAAAGTTCCAGATGGATTCTGGCGTCAGCCTTGGGAGAACATTACTGCTTCGGAGCAGTTGGGTATCTAACCAGTAGTGGCGCAAGCTCAGGCAACAAAAAAACGGACTCGAGATAATCGAGACCGTTTTCTTTTTTTATACTTCAATAATTACCGGTAGAATCATTGGACGACGTTGAGTTTTTTGGAATAAGTATTCTCCAACTTCGTCACGGATTTGTTGACGTAGGTTTGCCCAGTTTGGCTCTCCAGTTTTACCATTATGTTCAATTGATTTTCTAATTTCGTGTTTTACTTCACGTAATAGTTCATCATTGTTTTTCATATAAACGAAACCGCGAGACAAAATTTCTGGTGGGGAAGTGAGCTTGCCAGTATGGCGGTCGAGTGTTGCAATAATTACAAACATTCCATCTTGAGCCATTACCTGACGATCACGAATTACAACTTCTCCAACATCACCAATTCCGAGTCCGTCTACAAATACGTAGCCAGATGGAACTTTTTCGTTTAAGAGTTTAGCTTCACCACGTTGATTAATTTCTAGGATAGAGCCATTCTCTAATACAAAACAGCGATCTTCTGTAATGCCAATACTTTGTGCCAGCTTAGCATGAGCCGCAAGCATGTGGTGTTCTCCATGAATAGGAATGAAGTATTTTGGCTTTGCTAATTGCATCATTAATTTCAACTCTTCTTGTTGGCCATGACCACCAGTGTGGATGTCTAGAATTTTGTTGTAAATAACATTTGCACCAAGTCTAGTTAAGTTATCGATTACTGTTACGATTGATCTTTCATTGCCAGGAATCGTAGAAGCAGAGATAACAACAGTGTCATCTTTTTTAACTTTTACAAATCTATGTTCTCCGCGAGACATACGAGCTAGCTGAGAACTTTCCTCGCCTTGGCCACCAGTTGTTAGTACAACAATTTGGCTATCTGGGTATTTATTAGCTTGTTCAGATTTAATAATAATTTTTGGCTGAATTCTTAAATAGCCCATTGCAATTGCTAGTTCTAAAGTGCTTACAATACTTCGGCCAGTAACAATAATCTTACGGTTATGTTTTGCTGAAATATCTAACACTTGTTGGATACGAGGGATTAAAGAAGAGAAACTTGTAAAGATAATGCGACCCTTTGCTTCTGCAAAAATTTGATCGATTTTTTTACCGATTTCTTTTTCGGAGACAGAATATCCAGGCTTAACAGCGTTGGTAGAGTCAGACATCAAAGCCAAAACTCCTTCACTGCCAAATTGAGCAATCTTGTGGAATTCTGCTGGAACTTCATTAATAGGGGTGTGGTCAATTTTCCAGTCACCTGTGTGAAGAACTTGGCCAATTGGTGTGCCAATGCTTAATCCAACAGAATCTGGGATGTTATGGTTTACGGCAAAGAAGCGAATACGGAAGGCTCCTGCAGGTACTGTGTCGTCACGATCGACAACATTTAATTTAACTCTATTTGCAAGATTGAATTCCTCTAATCTCTTTTTAATCATTCCCGCAGATAACTTCATTGTATAAATTGGTGGGTCACCCAACTTAGCGAGTAAATAGGGAATTGCACCAATGTGATCCATGTGGCCATGGGTAATAAAGATAGCTCGAATGTTATCTTTTTTATCTTCTAAATATTTTGTTTCCGGAATGATGTAATCTACTCCAGGAGTAGTTTCATCTGGAAAAGCAAAACCAGCATCGACAATTATAATGTCGTTGCCAAATTCGAAAGCCATCATATTGGCACCCACTTCTTCTAGACCTCCAAGAGGGATAATGCGAAGTGTGTCGCGCGATACTGTGTATGCGCTATTAGTGCCAGATTTTGGTTGTGGCAAAGGGGTTAATGCACTCTCTGTAGACTTCGTAGGTAGAGATCTCATCCGAGAACCACCACGATTACGAGAGGCATCAGTAGTTTTGCGAGGTGCGCTTGGGCGCGTTGGTCTCGCAGATGGTGTTCGTCCACCTCGGGCAGACGATACAGGTTTTTTAATCATAATTTCTTTATAAAAAAGAGCTTTTGCGTTGTTTCAGAGATTTTCTTACTGATTGAGCGTTGCCTAAAATAAAATGCGGGCAAGTACAAGTCAGGGTTCAAAAAATTGTCACACCGGAACTCGCCATCCGCCAGCTGGCGGAGCGAGCTAGCAAAAACTCTTTTTCGCTAATAATTTTTGTGTCTTGTAAACTAGTTTTAGCTTTATCAAAACTAATAGAAAATGCTTTTTTGTAAAGCAAAAAAAGTTTATTTCATGATCAGATTCGTGGCTTCCGGGGCCGCCGATATCGATCTTTTGCGTTAGCGAAGTTCGCTATAAGTTACGCAATTAACACATGAATAGTTACTTAAAAGGTATAAATAAAAACTCATCTATCAATTGAACAAATTCATTATAGCAAGGGTTAGGTATTTTGTCAAACTAAAATGCCATTATTACGCTTATTTATGCATAATTTTCGTATTCATAGTTATCTACTGTTCATAGATTTCGATAGGCAGACCATCGGGATCGGCAAAGAAAAAGAATTTTTTGCCAGTTATCTCGTCTATTCTAATATCTTCTAATAAAATACCTTTACTAATCAATTCGTCTTGTATTTTTTCGACCGAGAGTACACTGAAAGCTATATGCCGCAAGCCTGCAGCTTCGGGGTAGCTTGGGCGATGCGGAGGATTAGGAAAGGAGAATAATTCAATTTGAGTATGCTCGTTGATTTGTAAATCGAGTTTGTATGAATCGCGTTCGGCTCGGAAAGTTTCGTTAACAATTTGAAATCCTAAAACTTCTGTGTAGAATTTTTTTGACTGTTCGTAGTTGGAAACTATGATTGCAATGTGATGAATATTGTTTAAGTCCATAGAAGTGGTGCCGCGGGAGGGACTTGAACCCTCACGTCCTTGCGGACATACGCACCTGAAGCGTACGTGTATGCCAATTTCACCACCGCGGCAAATAAGCAAAATACAGGGGTTATGAATTCTTTTTCAGAGCTCTTCTGGTATCGATGTACCAATTACGGAGGTTGTAGAATCTCGCTGTCTCATCTGGCAAGCTTTGAATATCTACACCCTTAATATCTTCATCGATGGCATATGTGTAAACCGACTGCACAAGGAAGATAGCAGGTAAATCTTGCTTCATCAATTCATGAAGTTGTAAGTATTTTTGATCGCGTTCAGATTTGTCACTGGTGGCGCGAGCTTCACTAATAAGTTGGTCGACAGCTTGGTTGGAATAACTAGACAAGTTTAACCCTGGAGATTTTGTTTGGCTTGAATGCCAAAACACAAATGGATCTGGATCGGCTCCAAGTTTTTGAGCAAAGATGAGCATGTCGTAGTTGCGGGGTTTTATAACATTTTCAGTTAGCTCTTTAGTAGGAAGAATATTAAGACTTATTCCCACGCCGATAGCTTTCCATTGTTCTGCTAAAATTTCTGCAGTTTGTTTGTTGATTCCTCGGTCGTTGGTAGCAATGGTAAATTTTAATTCCACACCATTCTTAGATCGAATGTTTGTATCGCGGTTAAGAACCCAATTGGCTTGATCTAAAATCTTATTAGCTTCTTCAATATTTGCAGATTTTACTGGCTCGGGAAGATTAGATACATGTTGGGTAAGGATTGGTCCGTCTATAATTAGACCCTGTTCGTCATAAACATTGCTAAGGATTTGTTGCTTATTAGTAGCAAGGTTTAATGCTTTTCTGACTCTAGCATCTCCTAAAGTTTTTATAGCGGTGTTTAAAAATACAGCTTGATATTGAGGAAGGGGGATTTGGTGAATATGAAGATCCTTTGCTGATTGTTTAATACTGACACGTTCTTCAAATTGGCTAAACCCAAAACCGTCAATTTGGTTGCCTAATTTAGCTTTCAGAAGGCTGTCACCATCTTCATAGAAATTAATATGAAGAGTGTCTAGGAATGCTTCACCGGTGTAGAATTTATCGTATGACTTTAAGGTGATAGATTGAATCGATCCGCCTTCTAATTTCTTTACTTCTTTTACAGTGTATGGGCCAGTTCCGACCGCTTCTATATTTGTTTGTGCTAGTTTAAGATCTGCTGGGTTTACTTTACTCCAAACCACTTCGCTAATGAGAGGAAGAGTTAGGTTGTTTAAAAATGGCGCCGAAGCGTTTTTAAGAGTGAATACTACTGTCTGTTGGTCTACAGCTGTTGCTGTAGTAGAAAGCCATTCTGTGCGCTTTGGGCTGTTAAATTCTTGATCCTGGATTGTTTTGATTGTGAAAACTACATCACTAGCTGTTACGGGTAGCCCGTTATGCCAAGTCGCTGGTTTAATTTTTACTTTATAAACTTTTCCTTCCTCGGTGACTTCAGGAAAACTTTCAGCTAAATCGGGCACAACATTACCGTTGTTATCATACTTATAAAGCCCAGAATAAATCAGATTTACTAGAGCACGATCAGTAGGAGATATTGCATATAGCGGATTAATAAATTGAGGCTGGCCAATGATTCCTTCGTTGTACACACCTCCATGAGCCGGAACAATTTCTGTGTATCGTTTTGTAAGATCGATACTGCTAAATATGAAAGTAACTACAGAGACAATTAGTAAGATTAAAGCGATTAATCTTTCTCGTTCATCCATTAACGAAAAAACCTTCCGAAGCACGGAAAGTTTGATATGGGGAACAGCGCGCAAGCCTTCCCAAACAATTCGGAAGCTGCGTTTACTTTGCATACTTAAATTTGAAAGGAAAGTATTCACAGAAATTAGTTAATTTCTATTTGCTTAGTAAAACTATTGTAAGACTCAAACCAGAGAATAGAATACCAAGAACGATGGTCGCGTAGAATAACCATTTATCTGCACCTCGTCTGGTGGTTGTTACACCACCACCACCGAAAACAGTGGACAAGCCAGAAGACTTATTTTGAAGCGCTACAGTAATGATTAAAAGAACCATTACTACCATATCGACAATTGTAAGTATATAAGCAAGATTTTTCATAGAAAGTTTATAAAATTAGCTAAATCATTATAGTAATTATGCTGGGTTGTGTCAATCAATACTTAAAGGTATACTGGTTTAAGAATTGGAGGACTAATTATGGCCTGGGGAGATAATAGAGATAAAAATTATAATGATGAGCCGCTGTGGAGCTTGGTTGCTGATGGATGTCAGAGTACTTGCGTGACTTTATATGCTGAAACACAAGAGGCTCGGCAACAGCGCCGCGAAGGAACTTTGGAGTCAGATGGCAAGATAACTTTGAGGGAACTAGACGACGATTTGAATCGTTTTATCAACCGCGGGAGGCGAGATGGCCAACACGAAATGCTCGTAAAACTTGTCGCCGCTGTATGTAATGAATCGGCACAACTTGAAGCAAGTAAGAGTCGTGAAAGATTCCAAAATTCAAGCATTTCTTGAAAAGACAAACCAGTGGAAACACTGGTTTTTTATTTGACAACACGTCCGACCAGATTTATAATTGAAACGTCATGTTGTATTCAACTAACAATTTTGTTTCTCACCACAGCCTTTCATCTTTCGTGAAAGAGCTGTCTTGAATTAGGTACTAAATCCAAATTAAAGTTAACTCCTTCTCGAAAGAGAAGGCTTTATTTTTAGGAGGTAGTATGCAAGATAGAAACAATTTGGAAATTAGTTTGCCGGAGTATTTCGGCTCGGACGTGGTTGACTGCTTTGCAGTCGATGGGAACTTTCGGATAAATTTGCAGTATTGCTTCGATTTAAAGAAGGGTTTACTGACCATAAATACAAAAGTCGATCCAAGGTGGTTGATTGTTGTAGATACAACAGATAGTTCTTTTGAATTGGAAGCCTGCTTATGCTTATAAGTGTTTTAAAATCTGTTCGGCTTTTGCTTTGCCAACTAGTTTTTCTAACTCACGAATCGGTGTCTGTTTAATATTTTGAACAGTACCGATTTTTTGTTTTAACAATTTTTTAGTCTTGGGGCCAATTCCAGGAATGCTATCAAGAGCAGATTTTACTGCTTGTTTACTGCGTAGGGATTTATGAAAAGTTATTCCAAAACGGTGAGCTTCGTCGCGAAGTCTTTGTAGCATTTGCAGTACTGGATTGTCATGAGGTAATACAATCGGGTTAGGATTATTTGGTAAAAAGATTTCTTCGATTCGCTTGGCTAAACCAATAACAGGAATTTTCAGCTTTGCTTTCCTTAGTACTTCTACTGCAATACTAAGTTGACCTTTACCACCATCAATAACGATTAGGTCGGGGATAGGCCAATATTCCCCTCCTTTAAAGGAGGGGTTAGGGGAGGTTTTTACCCCCTCCATCTCCCCCTTAGAAGGGGGAGAGATCCGAGCCAAACGGCGTTGGAGCATTTCTCTCATCATGGCAAAGTCGTCCGGAGTGTTTTTACTGGTAATTTTGAATTTTCGGTATTCCGATTTCGCGGCTTGGCCATCTTTTATAACCACCATGCTGCCGACAGGGTTTGTTCCTTGGGTGTTACTAATGTCATAACCTTCAATTCTTCTTGGGGTATGGGGAAGTTTGAGGAGAGTTTTTAGCTCTTCAAGTATTTCTTTTAATAAATCTAAATTAGCGGCTTGAGAACTCTGCCACTTTCTTAAAAATTCTTCGGCATTGGTTTTACCCATGCCAATTAATTTCAGTTTATTTCCTCGACTAGGAACACTAATCTTAATTGTGTTTTTGCTTCGAGACTTAAGTAATAGCTGAATCAACTGTATTTCTTCTGGTGCTTCTTCTATGAAGATTTCTTTTGGCAAGTCTGTAGTTTGGGAGTAATAATTTTGAAGGAAACTATTAAGAACGGATTTAATTCTGAATTCTGGTGCAAAACCTAAAATATTATCAAAGATAAAAGTTTCGTTATCTTTTAGTTTGCCCTCTCGGACTTTAAATAGATTTACCCCCGCGGATAATTCATCCGTGAAAACAGAAATAAAATCCCAATCTACTTTTTGAGCAAACATAGTGAGTTGCTTTTCGTCTAAAATTTCAATCGCATTTAATTGATCTCTAAGTCTGGCGGCTAGCTCGAATCGTTTTTTCTTTGCTGCTTTTTTCATTTCTGCGTGAAGCTCTTTTTTAATTGGCGCGGTCTTGCCAGAAAGAAAAAGAGTGATACGGCCTAGTTGTTCTTCATATTCTTTAAGAGTAATTTGGCCAATACAAACACCAGGACAGCGATGTAAGAAATAGTAGAAACAAGGTCGTTTGCCAATTTCCTTGTTTGCGCAGAAAGGAAAGATGCGGCGAGTTAAATCTAAAGTTTGACGAATTTTTTTTGCTGATGAATATGGTCCGAAGAATTTACTTCCCCTCCTTTTTAAGGAGGGGCTAGGGGAGGTTTTAACCCCACCCACCCTCCCCTTAGAAAGGGGAGGGGTACTTTCAACTTTTCGAGCATAAGTAATCTGAGGAATTTCTGAAGAGTAATCGATTTGAATGAACGCATAATTTTTATCATCACGGAGCATTATGTTGTACGGTGGCATATGCTCTTTGATGAGCGTGTTTTCCAAGAAGAGACTTTCAAGCTCGGTTCTTACTACTATGTATTCAAAATCTACAGCCTCGGCCATAAGGAAGGGGAGCTGGGCACGGTTGTCGGACTTTCCGAAGTACTGACTAATTCTTGATCGTAAATTTTTGGCTTTGCCTACATATAAAACAACCCCTTCTTTATTAAGGAATTTGTATACACCGGGTTTTCGGGGGACATCTTTTAATTTAGTTCTTAGCTTGTCCATATTGGTATTGTACCAAAGACTTGAAAGGAGTGAATTAATATGCTAGCGTAATAGAAGTTCAATATTATAGAGAAGAGATTAATGCCTAAGAAATCAATATCAAAACCGAGCACAAAGTCCTCTAAGACAAGCGCAAATAACGAACAGAAAATTGTTATTCGTGGTGCTCGTGTTCATAATTTAAAAAATGTGGACCTAGACTTACCTCGTCACAAATTAATTGTGATGACAGGTTTGTCTGGGAGCGGAAAGTCTTCCCTTGCGTTCGATACTATCTATGCCGAAGGTCAACGTCGTTATGTTGAGTCTCTTTCTGCGTATGCGCGACAGTTTATTGGGTTAATGGATAAGCCAGACGTAGATAAAATAGAAGGACTTTCTCCAGCAATTTCAATCGATCAGAAGTCCGCCTCTCATAATCCTCGTTCTACTGTTGGTACTGTCACAGAAATTTATGATTACATGAGATTGCTTTACGCCAGAATTGGTATTCCTCATTGTCCAACTTGTGGTGAAAAAGTTGAAGGTCAGACCCTTCAGGCTATTGTCAATCAATTGTTAGAAATGGCAGAGGGCACTCGAATTATGTTACTGGCCCCTGTTATTCGTGATCAAAAAGGTGAACATAAATTAGTCTTTGAGCAACTTAAAAAGTCTGGTTTTTCTCGTGTAAGGGTAGATGGTACAGTAATGGATTTAAATGAAGCTAGTTCTTTGAATTTAGATAAGCAAAAGAAGCACAGCATTGAAGTTATTGTTGATAGAATTGCTATCAGTAAAGATGACCGTGCACGGCTTAGCGAAAGTTTAGAAAAGACTTTAGATTATGGCGATCAGCTGGCTTTAGTTTTGGTAATGGATGGCGATAAGATAAAAAGTGAACTTCCATTTTCACAAAAGTTTGCTTGTCCTAATGGGCACTCAATTGCTTTAACCGAACTAGATCCTCGCGAATTTTCATTTAATAGCCCTCATGGTGCTTGTCCGGAATGTAAAGGTCTTGGTACAAAGTTAACTGTTGAACCAGATTTAGTTATTCCAAACCCAAAGTTAACTTTAGCCGAAGGTGCTATTAGGCCATGGAGCAAAACAACCGCACGAATCTCTTGGTATAGTAGAGTTTTGGAAATTTTAGCGGAAGAATATGGTTTTTCTGTAAACACGCCTGTTAAAGATTTGCCAAAGAAAGCTTTAGAGATTGTATTGTATGGTACTGGCGGCAAAAAGATTACTATGCCAGCAGATTCAGGGCGAACTTATCAGGCAAATTTTGAAGGAGTAATCGCCAATTTGGAACGTAGATACGTTGAAACAGACTCCGATTATATGCGAGGCGAGATAGAAAATTACATGAGAATTCGCAAGTGTGGCACTTGTGGTGGTCGCAGATTAAAACCAGAAGTGCTCTCTGTTACAGTTGGCGGGGAAGGTATTGTTGATGTTTCTAGTAAGTCGATTGAAGATGCTAGTACATTTTTTGAAAACTTACCGAAACAGCTAAACGCTAAAGAGATGGCTATCGCGAAATTGATTCTTAAAGAAATTACAGCACGGCTTCAATTCTTGCTCGATGTCGGATTGTCTTATTTATCTTTGGATCGTGGTGCAGACACTTTGAGTGGTGGGGAAGCACAGCGTATTCGTCTAGCTACACAAATTGGCTCTGGTTTAACCGGCGTACTTTATATTTTAGATGAACCTTCAATTGGTTTACATCAGCGCGATAACTCACGCTTATTAACCACGCTTAAGAATCTGCGCGACTTAGGAAATACTGTAATTGTTGTTGAGCACGATGAAGAAACAATTCGAGAAGCCGATTATGTGGTAGATATTGGTCCTGGTGCTGGTAAACATGGTGGGGAAATCGTTTCAGAAGGAACTCCTGAAGAAATAGTTAAGGATAAAAATTCAATCACTGGTATGTATTTAAGTGGGAAGGAAGAGATTGCTGTCCCTAAGAAACGCCGTAGCGGTTCTGGAAAAAAGTTGGAAATCTATGGGGCTACAGAAAATAATCTAAAGAACGTTAATGCCACAATCCCACTTGGGAAGTTTGTTTGCATTACCGGTGTGTCTGGAAGTGGGAAGTCTACTTTGTTAAATGATATTTTAGCTAAAGCACTGTCCAAATATTTCTGGAATAGTAAAGATGAGCCTGGTGAACATAAAAAACTTCTTGGTATCGATCATATAGATAAAATGATTAATATCGATCAATCTCCAATTGGTCGGACACCACGTAGTAATCCAGCTACCTATACTGGCATTTTTACCTATGTTCGAGATTTATTCGCTGAAACCAGAGAGGCAAAAATGAAGGGTTATAAAGCTGGTCGGTTCAGTTTTAATGTAAAAGGTGGTCGTTGTGAGAAATGTCAGGGCGATGGTGTTATTAAAGTAGAAATGAATTTCTTGCCAGACGTCTATATTACTTGTGAGGAATGTGGTGGTAAGCGTTACAACCGAGAAGCTTTAGAAATCCATTACAATGGCAAAACAATTTCAGATGTCTTAGAAATGACAGTGGATGAAGCCAAGGTATTTTATGCGAACATTCCTCCTGTAAAGAGAAAGTTAGATACTCTTTCTGAAGTCGGTTTGGGTTATATGCACTTGGGTCAAAATGCTACAACACTATCTGGTGGAGAAGCTCAGCGTATTAAACTTGCAACCGAATTGTCCAGGGCTTCTACCGGACGAACTTTATACATTTTGGATGAGCCAACTACTGGACTTCACTTTGCGGATGTAAAAAGGCTGATTCATGTGTTAAATCAATTGGTTGAAAAAGGTAACACAGTAATCGTGATTGAGCATAATTTAGACATGATTAAAACAGCAGACTGGATTATTGATCTTGGTCCAGAGGGAGGGGATAAGGGTGGCCAGATTGTTGCTAGTGGTACTCCAGAAGACGTAGCGAAGATAAAAAATAGTTTTACAGGACAGTACTTAAAGAAGATGTTGTAGACCCCCCCGAGCAATTCGAAGATGGTTTTATTTCTGAATGAAGTAAAATGGAGTATAATGATACCGGGTTTAAGATTTTAGAAATAATACTATGAAAAAATATATTTTCGGGTTTCTAGCAATGACATTATTGCTACCAAGCACTATTCACGCAGCAACTCACCCCGCTGGCACTAATATCAAGAATGCTCAAGGGACAGTTTATAGGATTGAGACCGAACTGGACATTAGCGCATTGCCGTACAATTCTGCAAACGCATTTTTATCTTATAAGTTTAATTCTTGGAATAATGTGGAAGAAGCCAATAGCGAAGATTTAAATTTGATTAGCGCCTCATCAGGGGTCATTCCACCACGACCAGGTTCATTGATAAATGACAATGGTACGATTTATCAAATCCTTCTTGGTTCTAAGGTTGGTTTTATTTCCGAAGAAGTATTTACAGGCTTGGGTTATTCATTTACAAACGTTTATCCGGCCGACGTCTCATTTATGAATGCCGATGCACCGATTGATTCGATTGAACAAAGACATCCGCTAGGCACTTTGGTCAATGATAATGGCACGCTCTTTATTAATTTGATTACTAGTAAAATCGGGGTTCCATCCATGGCAGTCTTAGATTCTTGGGGGTATTGGGTTGAGGATGCTGTACCAGCGAATAATTTTGATCGGTCATTTATGATGTCTGCTATCGCACGAGAACGCAAACCTAGCGAATTAACAATTTTTGATACTGAATTTGGTCAGATCGTGGCTAATGGAGCCCTCTAGGATATCCCAAAAATTTGAAACATTCTACAGGACAGTACTTAAAGAAGATGTTGTAAAAAAAACGGGCTTAGCCCGTTTTTTATTTTCTGTAGTTTAAGTATATTAAGGAAATAATTTTTGATAAGTTAATTCCGATGAGCGCGATTAAAAGCCAATAGTCTATTTGATGGTGAGCAAATAATTGATATAGAACGCCGACAGATAGCATGACTGTGCCAGTAATCATGGCTACTCTGTTTGCAATCTGTCTGTGATAGCTTTCTCTTTCATCTTCTTTTGGACCTTCTCCAACCAAAGACATGGCTGTAACGTAAACAACTAAAGCAGCACTAATTCCAAGCATTGTGGTCATTTCCATATTTCCGGTTGTTTGTCCTTGCGAGAGTAAAAAGCCAGTGACAATAGCTAAAAATACAAGCAGAGATAAATAATAGATGATTAATTTCATAAGGTTATTGTAACATTTTATAAAGAAAAGATTTCTTCGACGGATTTATTGAAATATTTTGCGATTTGCATAGCAAGCAGGAGTGATGGAACATAATTACCTTTTTCTATTGCGATAATTGTTTGTCTGGACACGTTTAAAATATCAGCCAAGTCTTCTTGGGTGATATTTTTATCTAATCTTAATTGCTTAATAGTATTTTTGATCATTATCCGAAAGTAAAGGTAAAGATTTGTGTGCCACTATTTGGGAGCTCTATTTCTAGTGTGTGCTGACCACCATTAGGTGATTCGTATAAAGGGTATAAGTCGGATTCCTTTATTGTTACTCCTTTTTCTAATTTTCCATCAATGTATATCTTTGCTGTGATTGGTTCTGGACTTTGCGCAACCATAAATACTTTAGCTGCATTAAAGTTTAGTCTTAATCTACCAAAACCTTGCGAGTGAACCACTGCTTCTTGTTCAAAACTCCATCTACCTTCTAACGCAAATTTGTTTTTGGCTAGTTTACTTGGGAAGGCATAAATTTGTTGCTCGGTGCTAGGACTTTCGGTTCCACCAAAATTGGCAAGTCTGGCAAGTCCCAGATAGATTTCTGGTGTTGCTGCCTGATTTGTTTCCGAGGCTTTCGGGGTTTCAAAATCTCCCTCGAGCCCTAACAAAGTTCTAATAGCTAACTCGGTTTGTTCGTAATTTCCTTCGCCAAAATGGGTGTAAACAATTTCGCCATTTTTATCAATTAAATAGTGTGCCGGCCAGAATTGGTTTTTGTAGGCACTCCAAGTTTTGTAATTATTATCTTGTGCAACAGGGTAAGCAATGCCGTAGCGCTTAAGAGCTGTTTCAACATTGCTCGTAACTTTTTCAAAAGCGAATTCAGGCGTGTGAACACCTACTACAACAAATCCTTGATCTTTGTATTGGTCATACCATTTTGTTATGAAGGGGAGAGTGCGAATGCAATTTATACACGAATAAGTCCAAAAATCTACCAAGACAACCTTACCTTGTAGTTGCGCTATGGTTAACGGTTCGGTATTTAGCCATTTTGTAATCCCAGTAAATTCTGGCGCTGCTCCTTGGTTTACAAACTTCAGTTTTTTATCTTCAGGCGCAGGCGTAGTGTTGTTAGTGGTGATAGGTTTTTTCTCGAAGATTGCATTAAGCGCACCGTCTTCTCCTTTTCTGTATTCGATAAACAGACCAGCAGCAAGTACTAGTAAAACTAAAATAGAAACAAGTAAGATAATCTTTTTCATTTATTCGGTGGGGATAATTTTACTTTCTAGGCTTCCAAAATCGTAGAATTCCAAAAGTTTGGATTGAATCACTAAATCATATTGGAAATACATAGTAATCGCTAGTGCGATAATTATTAAGCCAAAGATTTGTTGGATTCTATTTGTGTAAGGGGCAATTGCTCTAACTTTGTTAGAAATTAATTGTCCACCATAAGCAATTACCAGCATTGGAATACCTGCACCTAGTGCATAGGCAGTAAGGAGTATTCCGGATTCAGCTGAACTGCCTTGTGTTGCGATTAAAGTTAAGATTGATCCTAACACTGGCCCTGCACATGGTGTCCAAATTAAGCCAAGCATAATGCCCAAGATAAACCCACTTAAATTTCCTGTTCCTGCTTTTGAAGATAAGCTAGTGGCTTTGGTGGTGAAGGTACTTAAGTATGCTGTAATTTTTTCGAAGGGCGTTGGCCAAAGTGTAAACAGTCCAAAAATAGCTAGGGCGACTACTGCAATATCACGAACTAGGTCTGGTGATATGTTTAGCGAGATGGTTATCCAAGACAAGGTTAGACCTACAATCGTAAACATCACAATAAAACCTAGCGCAATGAATAAGGGTCTAGTTTTAGAACTGGTTCCAACCGAACTACCAAGTAAGATTGGGAGAAGGGGGAGTATGCAAGGAGCGCCAACGGTTAGTACCCCTGCTAATATCGCAAAAAGAATTTCTAACATTATTTTAAATTCTTTTTAAGTGCGTCAATGTCTCCGCCGCTCCATTTAGAAATCATATTTCCTTCGCTGTCAATTTGTACAAAAGTATGTTGATAGGTTATACCATATTTCTTTTTTAAATCAGAGCTGTTGTCGTAATCAGTTTTGATTACACTCACACCTTGTGGTATTTGGTCTATGTTATTTAAGAATGCTGTGTTGGCAGTTTTACAGGTAGGGCACCATGCTGCGTGGAAGAAAAGCACCACTGTTCTGCCTGCTTTTTGTTGTTCTGCTACAAGTTCAGGAGAATAATCTAAGTATGCCCCTTTTCCTGCCCATAAATCTGAACTAGATTGTGCATCTTCTTTACTCATCATCTTTTCATCAGCAGTCATTTTTTCAACAGGAATTTCCTGAGGTTTTGCTGGGGCTTTTGTCTGTCTAGAAGAAGCTTGTTGACTACTATTATTAATCAGATAGACCCCAATGCTTATGATTACAGCTGTCATGATAATTAAAGGGAGCAAGATTTTTTTGTTCATTTTCGTTAGTTTAATTCTTGTAATCATACTAAACTAGTCAAAAAATAATGTCAAGTTAACTTTACATTGTGTTTTATTTAAGTTCTTTGTATGATTTAGGAAATATTTGAAGGAGGCAAATTGATGGGACATGAGTATGGTAGCTGGTATCTTGCTATTTTAGTAGGAACCAAGAAAGTCTCTGTGAAAGGAACCAGAGGAAAACATTTTGCTCAGCAATTAATCATTAAGAAGTGGCGATACGGAACAGAGAAGGAAGCGTGGGAGTCCGCAGCCGAAACCAGTCGCTTAGAATTATTGAGCGGGGATGAATACGTCACAGATATTCGGATAGAAACGATGCGTTGCTTACCTGAATCAAACGGTGAGTTTACAACTCTGTATAATGCGTACAAGCCCATGGTATCGAAGTACTTAGATAAGACGATCGATCAGCTCACTACACAAGAACAGTTCAAGCGACAAATTGAATTTGACGACGTTGCAAGTCTGGGAAGAGCGGCAGCGTTTGTAACTCAATTTTTGTTGGCGAACAATGCTGCAACTAATATGGAGAATATTCGTAAGTCTCGTCCAGGTATCCAATTTTGGGTTAATGATTTGGACTTGAAGGCTATGATGAAGGCTTGCGTTGCAGATGAGTTATTTTTGCGGCTTGGGTTTGGTTGGCATAAGGTTCAGACCGAAGAGATGGCAATGGGAGCGGTTTAGGAGATGGAGATACATAGAATATTAGCACTCGACTTGACAGAGTGCTAATTTTTTTATACATTTGAATTAGCACTATTTATTAAAGGTCAGCATGAAAAGCAATCCTAAAATTACTCCCCGACAAGCTAAGGTTTTGGCCTGTATTGTGAAAATAAATTCCGAGACAGGGAAGCCGGTGGCGTCTAAGGATTTAATCGAAAAAGGTTATTTTGACGTCAGTGGAGCGACCTTGCGTAACGAGATGCAGGCTTTGGAAGAATCAGGACTGATAACTCATCCACATACTTCAAGTGGTAGGATTCCTACCGACGAAGGATTCCGGTATTTTGTTAACCAGCTTATGGATAGGGTTCAGTTGTCTGTTAGAGAGCAGCAAACTTTGCGCCAAGAAATTTTGCGCCTTCAAGCTGTGAATGCAGAAATCGGTCGTAGGTTGGCAAAAATTCTTTCCATGCATTCTTCACAAGCTTCTTTTGCTATTTTGCCGGAAGAGGTTTCATCTACAGGCATTTCTAATATTTTGGAAAGTGATCAGTTGCCTGTCGAAGATGCAAGAGAGATTGCTAAGTTCTTCGATAACTTAGACGATTACGCAGATCAGATTATGGCAGATTATTCGGATAAATCACCACAAACTTTTATTGGCAAAGAGCTAACTTTATCTCGCGGCAGTGATTATTCGATGATTGTGTCTGGCGTACAACTCCCTTCAGGTAAAAAAGGGGTGATCGGATTAATTGGGCCAAAGAGTATGAAGTATCCTAAAAATATTTCACTGATGGAATATATTTCTAAATTCCTAGGTGGTGGCTCGGCAGTAATATTAATTTCACTAATTACATAATGGACAACGACGAAAAATTAGAGTTTGAAGAGAGTGATTTAACTCGCAAGCTCGAAGAATCACAAGAAGAAGCCAAGACCAATTTAGCAGGTTGGCAAAGAGCTCAAGCAGACTTTGAAAATTATAAAAAGCGTGAAGAGGCAAAGCAATCAGAAATTCTAGAATTCGCTAAAGAGGTGACGATTGTAAAACTATTACCAACTCTCGATGCTCTGCATCAAGGGTTAAGGCATGCACCTGCGGGGGTTGATGAAAAATGGCTTGCAGGAATTAATGGCACATTAACACAGTTGGATAAAGTTTTAGCTGAAATGGGTGTAAAAAAGATTGAGGCCTTGGGGAAACCGTTTGATCCACACTTCCACGAAGCAATTCGGGAAGTTGCAGGGGATGAAGATGGGATTATTGTAGAAGAGATGCAAAGTGGCTTTGAGCTTAACGGTAAGGTTATAAGACCAAGCCAAGTAGTAATAAGTAAGAAAGGGAATTAAACATATGTCAAAAATTATTGGAATCGATTTAGGAACTAGTAACAGTGCAGCTTCTGCAATCGAAGCAGGAAAGCCTGTTATCATTCCTGCTGCCGAAGGTACGTCTATCGGTGGTAAGGCGTTTCCATCTTACGTCGCATTTACAAAAGATGGTCAACTATTAGTAGGGGAACCAGCACGTCGCCAGGCTGTCACTAATCCAGAAGGAACGGTTTTTGAAGCTAAGCGTAAAATGGGAACTAGTCACCGCTACACTATCAATGGTAAGGAGTACTCCCCAGAACAAATTAGCGCCTTTATCTTGCAAAAGATTAAGCGTGATGCAGAAGCCTATCTGGGCGATAAAGTAGAGAAAGCAGTTATTACTGTACCTGCGTATTTTGATGATGCCCAGCGTCAGGCAACCAAGCAGGCCGGTGAAATTGCAGGACTAGAAGTTGTTCGTGTCATTAATGAACCTACCGCAGCTGCTTTTGCTTATGGGATCGATAAAACTGGAACTCAAGATCAGAAGATTTTAGTGTTTGACCTTGGTGGTGGAACTTTGGATGTTACCATTATGGAATTTTCGGAACATGAAGAAGATGGTAAACAACAAGCGACCTTCGAAGTTAAATCTACTTCTGGTGACACAGCACTAGGTGGTAAGGATATGGACGCAGCTTTAATTGACTATATTACTAGTGAATTTAAATCACAGAGCGGAATAGATATCACTGCCGATAAAATGGCAATGAACCGTGTTCGTGAAGCAGCAGAAAAAGCAAAGATTGAACTATCGACAACTTTAGAAACTGATATCATTTTGCCTTTCATCGCTCAGAATGATTCTGGTTCCCAGAACTTAGAAATGAAGTTAACCAGAGCTAAGTTAGAAGATTTAGTTAAGCCGATCGTTGCGAAGATGCGTGCTCCAGTAGAACAAGCAATAAAAGATGCAGGCTTAACTCCACAGAGTATCGACAAGATTATTCTAATTGGTGGTCCAACTCGTATGCCAGTTGTTCAAAAATTTGTTGAAGACTATGTTGGTAAGCAGGTAGAACGTGGTGTAGATCCTATGGAAGCAGTAGCAAAGGGTGCTGCGGTACAAGCAGGTGTATTGGGTGGTGAAGTCCAAGGTAAGGAAATCCTTTTGTTGGACGTTACGCCATTAACTTTAGGTCTTGAAACCTTAGGCGGTGTACGTACTCCACTAATCGATAGAAACACAACTATTCCAACATCTAAATCACAAGTGTTTTCTACAGCTGCAGACAATCAAACTTCGGTTCAGATTCATGTTTTGCAGGGAGAACGAGAGTTTGCTGCAGATAACAAATCACTCGGAACCTTTAATTTAGACGGTATTCCTCCAGCACCACGTGGTGTTCCTCAAGTTGAAGTAACTTTTGATATTGATGCAAATGGTATTTTGAAGGTTACTGCAAAAGATAAGGCTAGCGGTAAAGATGCACATATTACAATCCAAGGTTCAACTAATCTTTCCAAAGAAGACGTTGAGCGTATGAAGCAAGAGGCAGAAGCTCACGCTTCGGAAGATCGTAAGCGCCGCGAAACAGTTGATGCTCGTAATGAGGCTGATACTTTAATTGCCGTATCAGAGAAGACTTTAAAAGATGGAGGCGATAAAGTAAAACCAGAAGATAAAACAGCTGTCGAAACCGCTATTTCAGAATTGAAGGAAGTACGAGATAAAGATGATGTAGATGCTATCAAATCTAAGATCCAAGCACTTTCTACAGCAATTCAAAAAGTAGGTGCAGCTATGTATGAACAAGGAACCCAGCAACCTGGTGATGCAGGAACAGTAGATCCTAAAGAAAAAGAGATTTCTGATGAAGAGAAACCAGTAGATGCAGAATTTACAGAAGTTCCAAAAGACGGAGAGCAGAAGTAGGCAATAAAAAAGAGCATCATCGAAGGGGTTTCGGTGATGCTCTGTTGCGCGTTTGGGCAGGGTTAGGTCTGTAACATTGAAGTGTTAGTTTAGAGTCGTTACAGATGAAGGAATGTGGTTATACAAACAACTGTTTTAGGATAAGCTGCTTGAAAGAAGGTGACAACTGAATGATTTTCCTACTCTCCAAAGCGGGATGGTAGAACAACTCTAAAGATTAGAGCGACCAGTAGGAGAGTAGAGGTGAGTACTCTCCGAGATCAATGTTTTCTGCCATAGGCATTTTCCTCCTCAAGGATATAAACAAACGAGAGTTTTCCGTTCTCTCAAAACCTGAAGGCTCCCTTAAACCTTCTTATATGGATCACCTCCGTTAGGGAATGGGCGCAAGGTTGATTCTGCGTATTGGTTTACCAGAATTGTCGTATTGGTTGATTGGTCGTTTTCTTTTGAGTTCAATTTTCCAACCAATGGTTTCGCGGCTCATGATTTTTAGAGCCTCTATGTCGGAATCAGAAAAAACTTTAGGAAAGTTCTTTCTGGCAGGCAGTGCTGAGCCCATAGATTTTTCCCTCCCGTAAATGTAATATAGCTTACATTTAAATTATACTCCTCAAAATATTAATAAACAAATTATGAACAATAATAATCCACAGCAGAACCAGATTCAAATTAAAGCTGATGACGTTAAGTTAGCAGGTAGTTATGCTAATATGATGCAGGTATCTCATACCAAAGAGGAGTTTGTACTAGATTTCGTAAGTCTATTTCCTCCTTCTGGGCAATTAGTATCACGCATTTTGGTTAGTCCGGCTCATGCCAAGCGAATCATGTTGGCTCTAGAGGAAAATATTAAAAGATATGAATCACAGTTTGATAAAATTAAAGATACCGAAGAGGAAAAACCAGCCTTTGGTTTTAAGACAGAATAACATTTATAATGGCGCAAAATTATTACGAGACATTAGGAGTAGATAAATCTGCAACAGCCGATGAAATTAAAAAGGCTTATCGCAAATTAGCTCATAAATATCATCCAGATAAAGGAGAGGGGAACGATACAAAGTTTAAAGAAGTCAACGAAGCGTATCAGGTACTATCTAATCAGGAAAAACGCAGTCAGTACGATCAGTATGGACAGACTTTTGATCAAGCTCAACGAAACGGTCAGGCACACCCTGGTGGTGGTTTTGGTGGTGGTCCGTTTGGGGCTGGCGGATTTGATTTCTCTGGTTTTAGTTCTGGCGGTGGGGTTGAATTTGATTTAGGCGATATCTTCGGTGATATTTTTGGCTCACGTTCAGCACGGCAAGCTCGTAGAGAGCGTGGGATCGATTTAGAAATGCCTTTGACGATAACTTTTGAGGAAGCGGTTTTTGGTGTTGAAAAGAGCATCACTTTAGAAAAGAAAGATGCGTGTAAGACTTGTGAGGGTACTGGAGCAAAAGCAGGTACAAAAGTAGTCACTTGTAGTGTATGTCATGGTCAGGGTCAGATTCGTTCACAGCGTCAAACCATATTCGGTAATATGGCTACCAGCACAATTTGTGAGAAATGCGAAGGCAGTGGTCAACTTCCAGAAGATCCTTGTGAGACATGCAAAGGCAGTGGAATTAAGAGACAAGAGAAAACTATTGAAGTAAAAGTGCCCGCTGGTATAGACGATGGTCAACGTGTAGCTGTACGAGGTGAAGGAGAAGTGGGGTATAGAGGGTCCAAAGCCGGCGACTTGTTTTTATCTATAAGGGTAAAGCCTCATAAGGAATTTAGCAGGCGTGGATACAATTTGTACAAAGATTTACCGATTAGTTTTACTCAAGCTGCTTTGGGAGCAAAGGTAAAGGTTGAAACCCTCGATGGGGCGATAGAATTAAAAATCCCTAGTGGAACTCAATCTGGGCAAGTTTTTAGGGTTGCTCATAAAGGGGTTCCGGTAATTAATTCAAGTAAGCGGGGAGATTTATACATCACTGTTCGCGTGATTATCCCTAATAAACTCTCTAAACAAGAAACAGAATTACTTAAAAAGTTGGGCGAGTTAAATGGTGAGACCGTCGAGGTTAATAAAAGTTTTTGGGAAAACATCAAAGACAGTTTTTAGGACTTGATTAGATTCAGGGGTGGTGGTAAGCTATCGAGGTTGGAAAAAGTTGAACTATCCAGGAGGATTTATGCTGAGAACCGATGCGGAAGAAATAGAGAGACAACTACAGATCTTAGACAAAACAGGAACAGACCACAGAAAATTACGGGAGGAAGCAATTGCCGAAGGTTATAAGGACGAAAGGTGTCCGGGAGAAGGATGTGGTCGTTTGTATTTAGCCCACGCTCATTTTGTTTATTGTGAATTACAAGGTGAGTGTCCAATGGTCTCTAAATCACTTCGTCATGAGGATGGAACACCAAAAACCATGCTAGACATGATGGTAGAAGGTCAGCCTGCTTAGCAGGCTTTTTTTATGCTATAATTAAACAAATTTCGTTTTAGAAATTAAAATAAAAAAATGGACAGTTTTAGTGATTTGCAAGTTTTTATTAGAACCTTCAATTGGCATTCTCCATCGTGGGATTTGTTTATAATTCTGTTTTGGTTAGTAGCAAGTGTTATCTATGCACTTTCTGCAGGGAGGGGCAGGATTCTAACAATCTTGGTAAGCGTGTATATGAGCCAGTTGTTAGTTAAAGAAATGCCATTTTTGTCTGAAGCGGTTTCTGGAAAATTAGACGTTGCTACACCGACCTTGCAACAGCTCTTGGCTTTCGTGGTAATTTTTGTGATCTTATTTATATTTCTTGGTCGCTATGCTTTTAAAAGTTCTGCGGATGGAAAGCAGTTTAGCGCAGTCGCATTTTCTTTAATATTTGCAGTCTTGCAAGTTGGTTTGTTAGTGAATATAGTTTTGAATTATCTACCAGATCAGGTAAAGAATGCGTTTTCTCCTCTAATATCATTTATCTTCCTGCATCCATACAGTAATTTTGTATGGTTATCACTGCCAGTTTTATTCCTAGTTATCGTTGGCAGATTTATTTCAGACCGACACGAAGTCTAATTAATCCATTTATATGAAAAAGATTTTAGAACAAAGTCCAGATATGACCATAAAGCTATGGTTGGTCGGAATTATTATGTTGATTATTGGGGTAGGTTCAGGAGTGGGCTTATCTAAACTAAAAGGAATGGAGTCAAGCGCAAGCTCTCCTTGCAGTAGGGAACGGGCCTTTGTATTGGGTTTTGTTAATCAACTTATTTCTCAATATACTAGTCATGGTGTTGCAATTCCAGATTACAAGATGGTTTTACTCGAGGATGCATATGCTAACATGGTCTCCATCTGCGATGAAAACAGAATGGCAAGTAATTTTATAAATATTAGGCTTTAAACAAAACTTTAGAGCTCATTAATTGACAAATAACTAAAAAATAGCTAAAATAATAAGCTATTTTTTTTATTTATTAGATACATTTATGGAAGAAAATCATAATCAATTTTCGGCTAAAACAAGCCTAAATTACAGGTTTGTAAGTTACTTCTTGAACAACCCGCAAATTACATTGTTGTTGTTTTTGAGTTTGTTAATTACAGGTGTTGCTGCTTTTTTTCAGCTTCGAGTTGAAGGGTTCCCAGAAGTAAAAATACCTGTTGCTGTTGTGACTACCGTTGTGCCAGGTGCTGGTCCAGAAACAGTAAGAACTACTGTGAGTGAGCCGCTTGAAAATAGTCTGAAAGACTTAAAAGGTCTAAGTGAAATTAGTTCTACTTCGCAAGCTAATTTTTCTGTGCTAGCTCTAACATTTGAAGAAGGTGTGGATATTAATTTAGCAGTTCAGGATGCAAGAAATAAGGTTGCGAGCGCAGACTTACCAGATGGAATCCAACAACCGAACATAGTTGTCCCAGAAACCGGTAGGGCACCATTTTATATTGCAGTAACTGGAGGAACAGATTTGTTGTCTTTGCGAAAAGCTTCACAAAATTTAAAAACTGAAATTTTAGCATTAGATGGAGTAAAATCTTTTACAGAAATTTCTGGAATTGATGAAAAGATCTATATTGATTTACCCCCACAGTATCAGCTGCCACAGGTAGTAGAGCAGATTAAAGCCAGTAACATTGGTTTTCCATTGGGAGAAGCTGTAATAGATGGAAGGCAAATTCCTGTAGTTGCTTCTACGGATGTTAAATCCTTGGAGGATGTTAGAAATATCAGGATTACCCTGCCAGATGGACAGCAGAAATTACTCGCGGATATAGCGCAGGTTTACAGGGGTGTAGATTATGCAGATAAGGTTCATCGAGTGGGGTACTTTGATGAGCAGTTTAATCAATTCAAAATTCAGCCAGCAGTATTATACGAAGTTAGCTTGAAAAAGAACGCTGATTTATTAGATCTTACAAATGAGGTCGAGAAAGTTGTAGAAACTGTAAAGCCCTCCGATAATAAAGTTGATTATGCAATCGTCTTAAATTCTGGGAAGCAGTCCCAGCATCAAGTTAATGAAATTGTAGAGGCAGCTATTGGTGGGAAGTGGGACACAAACAGTCCAATAGGCTATATTGGCTTATTGTTTGGTGGTGTTTGGCTGTTAGTGTTGGGGATGCTTCTATTGCTTGATTGGAAGACTGCTCTTATTTCTGCTTTAGCAATTCCATTATCATTTTTAACCACTTTCTTAGTTTTGTACGTCACTGGTATTCAGATGAATACTTTGGTGCTGTTTTCTTTTATTTTAGTGCTTGGTTTAATTGTTGATCCAGCAATAGTTGTGTTGGAATCTATACGTCGTTACGTTGATATTGGTTATCAGGGTAAAGAAGGTGTCTTGCGTTCTGTAGAAGTTATTGGTTTAGGTTTATTTATTGCTGTTTTAACTTCCATGATTGTATTCATACCTTTTGGTTTGGTTTCTGGTACTTTTGGACAACTTATTAGTTATATTCCTTGGACTGTGCTTCCTGCGTTAATTGCTTCTTATTTCGTGCCGTTAATTTTCTTAACTTGGTTAGGGTCAAAGTTTATTAAGCCTGAAAAAGAAACTCACTTACGAGACGAAGATGATGTTCATACTTTATGGCCAATTGCGCAGTGGTTTATTAAAGCTAATAAGTATGTGTTGCAAAGAAAGGGTTTGCAAATTCTTGTTGTTCTTCTTGGTTTAATTATCCCAATTGGCGTTACTGTACTTTTGTTCGCTACCGATCAGGTAAGACAAGTGCAGTTTGCTCAACCAGATGACAGCAACTATATTCAACTATCCATACCTCGTCCCACCAACCAGACATATCGAGAGTTACTTATTCAATCCACTGATACTGAAAACATTCTAAAGAAATACGCAGGCGATATTAATAGCTTCTTTTATCAATCCTTAAACGAATCTACTGGTGGTTCTTCTACACTTAGTGTGTTTATAGAGCTTAAGCCTATCGCAGAACGTGATGAAAAATCTTCTGAAATAGTGAAGAAAATTCAAGCAGATCTCCAAGGTAAGTTTGGCGAACGGGCTTTGGCCAGTGAGATTGCAGCTGGTCCTCCAGGGGCGTCTTACCCAGTGAGTGTAAAGGTGTTTGAAAACGACAATAATAAGTTGGCTGTTGCTTCAGAAAAAATTGCTCAAGAACTCCGCTCTTATAAAGAGGTAAGTTTGGTAGTAACAGATTTTCAAAGCCAAAGCAGAGAGCTTGTTGTGAAGGTGGATTCTGAACGAGCAGTTTCAAAGGGACTATCTGCGCCACAAATATATGGTCAAGTGGCTGGTTTATTAGGGGAAAGCACCTTATTCCGTTTAGAAGAGACAAGTGTTGTGTTGAGGGTCCCAGACGACACCAAGCCAACAACCAAAGAAGCATTACTTGCAAGTTTAATTTATGGGCCAACAGGACCAGTAGTCCTGGGTGATGTTGCTTCTGTAGCAGAGTCGCAGGTAGCTTCTTCAATTCGCAGCTTAAATGGTGAGAGATACGCAAGTGTAAATGCACGCGTTAAGGATTCTAGGGATGCGATTAATGTTCAGCGTAAAATCGATGACTGGGCCAACAATAACACCTCCGCATTGGGAGTAAATGAAAGAGCGTTTGAGCCACGCTCTGGAGTTAACGAATTCGAAAAGTCATTCCAAGAGTTGTTCATTGCTATCTTTTTATCAATCTTGGTAACTTATATGGCATTTGTAATTTTCTTCCGTAGCTTTGCTCAACCGTTTATCATTCTATTTGCTATCCCGTTAATTTTAATTGGTGTGTTCCCAGCCCTTGCAATATTTACAGGTGGCCAATTTGGGTTCTTGGAAACCATTGGAATATTAATGGTGATTGGTATCGCAGAAAATGTTGGGATTTTCTTAATTGATTATGCTAACAGAAAAGTTAAATCTGGGATGGATAAAAAAGAAGCCATTGCGATCGCTTCTGGTATTCGACTTCGTCCAATTATCTTAACCAAGGTTACTGCACTCGCAGGGTTACTTCCTTTGGCTGTCTTTTCTCCGTTCTGGCGAGGCCTTGCTCTGGTGGTGATTTTTGGAATCTTAAGTTCTGGTATATTATCTTTGTTTACAACCCCAGTTTTGTATAATTGGTTTACTAGAGTTAAGAAAGAAAAACCTGAAGAATCATCTGTTGGTCAGGATGAGCCTGTACAGTTTGGTTATGCTAATGGTTCAACAGAGCCGACTACCTTACCACCGAATTTACCTATATAGTGTTTATAAATAGCGCACAAAACTTTGTGCGCTAGAATGTGACCGCTATTTAAAGGAGGAATAATTATGTCTGCTGAAACTGATGAAAAGGGTAGATTCTACTTAGATTTCGAGATTCATGAATGCTGGCCTGGCGAAACAGCATCCCTAAGGGTCTATGCTGACTCAATGATTTCAGGTTTATTTTTTAATCAACGAGGTGAGTTTGTTGGGCACAAGGATCGTCATCTTAAGAATGTTGTCGTATTGAGAGCTAGACAAGCTGACGGTGAGCTTCATACATTTGAGGTCAGTATGGAGAGTTGGTTGAATGCCGTGATTTACACACTTATGGCAACACCGTTGATAGAGAGTGATCCAAGACTAGTGTTTATCGAACAGATAAGGACCAGTATTATTGAAGAGGATAACGGCTTTAGCTACTTACAGTTCCACAATATTAATCTGCGAAAAGGACGTCCAGATTAATTTTGCCACCTAGCGAATATGCCAGTCGATATTAATCGGCTGGTTTTTTGTTTTAAGACAAGTTCCCCGAATTCAATAGAACCGCCTTTGTGTGCAAGAGCATCTTCCATTATGTTGTTTAGGGAAAGAGCCGAAGAGTTTGTAGCGTAGCCATTAACAAGCAAAAATTTTGCTTTCGGACTTAAGAGGTTCACACAATCTGTTAGGAGTTTTGGTAGATCGCGATTAAACTTCCAAGTTTTGCCAGTTGGTGAGTGGCCGAATGCAGGAGGATCCATAATTATGCCATCATATTTTTGACCTCGTTTTAATTCTCTCTCTACAAATTTCAAAGCATCGTCTAAAATCCAACGAATACTATCGGAAGGAAAGACATTAGCTTCTTGATTTTCTTTGGCCCAAGCAATACTAGGTTTACTAGCATCTACATGAGTTACAAAATGACCGAGCTTGGTTAGTACCATAGTGGCACCACCAGTGTATCCAAAAAGGTTTAATAGTCTTAGCTCCTGACCTTTTGGCGCAACTTCTTCCAGCCATTCCCAGTTAGCAGCTTGTTCGGCAAAAATCCCAGTGTGCTTAAAAGGGGAGAGTTTGGCGACTAAAATAATATCTTTCACTCGAACAAACCAAGATTTTGGAACCTTAGTTTTGATTACCCATTTCCCACGTTCCCCAGTAGACTCAAATTTAGCATCCGCTTTGATCCATTCACTTTGAGGGAGGGACTGTGGCCAGATAATTTGTGGATCTGGTCTGGCAAGGCGATATTGACCCCATTGTTCTAGGCGCATACCATTTCCTGTATCTAGCAGTTCGTAGTCTAAAAAGTTTTTGAAGGATTCAAGTTTCATATAAGCTTATTGTATCATCACTCAGACTTGAAAAAAACCTGGCAATGTAGTAAAATATCAAAGTTAACTTCAATTATGCAGTATGGGTCGGTAGCTCAGCTGGTAGAGCAGTGGCCTTTTAAGCCATTTGTCGCGGGTTCGAGCCCCGCCCGACCCACCAAAAGAAACCGTAGATGCGGTTTTTTTGTTATAATATTTAAAATAAGACAATTGAAACACAACCTTGAAAAAGATAATCATATTAGGAGCCGGTTTCGGTGGGCTTGCAGCAGCCAAAACTCTCTTGAAACAAAAAGAAAACTTACAGATTACTCTCATCGATAAAAACCCTGCTCATATTGTGCACGGTAATTTGTATGAGGTCGCAACAAGTCCAGAAGACTTAACTTCTATGGTGGAATTAAAAAGAAGCGTGGCAATTCCTCTTAATGAAATTTTTCCCCCTAATGACCTTAAGTTGGTAACAGAGACTATTACAGAAGTTGATCTTAATAGGAACATTGTTAAGTGTGGGGAAAAATCGTTTGAGTATGATTATTTAATTTCAGCTTTGGGTTCCGGACCTAATTTTTTTGCGATTCCTGGTGCAAAAGATTTTGGATTAACGATGATGAGTGCAATAGATGCTTTAAAAATTAGGAGTCAGGTGGAATTAGCTATTCAAATGCATAAACTCGATCCTAAAAAACCCGTAATAAATGTTATGGTTGTTGGTGGTGGAGTAGGCGGTGTAGAAGTGGCGGCAGAGCTTCAAAAAATGATAGATTTTTTGGCTTGGGAAAATGATTATACAAGATCTAAAATTTCTACGACTATTATAGAACGTTCTCCGAGTGTGTTAAAAGGTTTTCCAGACAAAGTGGTGCAATTAGCAACGGCCCGCCTTCATGCTTTGGGAGTAAAGTTACAGCTTAATACCACAATTCAAAAAGTTAATAGCCATAATGTAATTTCCGATCAAGGGCAATATAATTATGATGTGTTGGTTTGGACAGGTGGGGTTTCTGCGAATTCACTACCAGGCAATATCCAGACACCTTTGGCTATTGGTAAAAGAATTGAAGTTAATGATTTCTTTCAAATTTCTAATCACCCAAATGTATATGTGATAGGCGACCAGTGTTGCCATTTTGGTCCAACTAGTGAGCCTTTACCAGGAACGGCGAGTCAGGCAATTGATCATGCAGAATATGTGGCTCGCAGAATATTGTTACTTAGTAAAAATAAAAAATCATACAAACATGAATGCCGCCTGTATCCATTTGTGATCCCTATGGGAGGGAAATGGGCAATTTTCTCTAGTCAGAACTTTTTATTCTCTGGTCGTTTTGGATATTTTATTCGTCAGTTAGTTTGGTTGAGATATTTTGTCTCGATTCTCGGTTACTTAAGAGGTTTTCACTGGTGGTTAAGAAGTAATGAGCTCTACTCCAGAAATGATTAATATAGTTGGATTTACAAAAAGATATTTTTTAATCCTGTTAATTGGAATTGTTTGTATCGCAACAATTATTGCTTATGCTAAGTTGTCTGGTACACAATGGTTTCAAAATTTATTACTTTGGTCTGGTAATAATCTGTTGTGGTTTATTTTAATTTTATTTTTGATAAAAATGATTGGTGTGGTTTGGCCACCATTACCTGGAATTATTTTTACTATGGCATCAATCCCTGTGCTTGGATGGCCACTTGCTTACGCTGTAGATTTCACAGCAGGGATGAGTGGGGCAGCTCTCTCGTTTTGGTTGTCTAGGAAGTACGGTCAAGGTGTAGTTTTAAAACTCTTTGGGCAGGCAGGATTGGATCAAGTAAAAAGGTTTCAATTTAAACCAGACAATGAATTAGAAGCAGTGTTAGTGATTAGACTCTTTACTGGTTCTTTAAGCGAACTAGTTAATTATGGTGCTGGTTTAACCAAGATGAGATTTTTTAACTTTCTTACTGGTACAGTAATTTCTTATCTTGTTGTGGGAATAAGTATATTTTATTTAGCGAGCTTGTTATTTAGTACAAATAATTTATTGTTCGGCGTAATTCCGCTTGGCATAGGTTTAACCATTTTATACTTACTTAGGGATAGGTATTTTACTTGGACAGATTAAAACCGCTGAATTATTCAGCGGTTTCTTCTTTGAGTTTGGTTGCTTTTTTTGCGACCTTTTTCTTAGCCGTTTTTCTTGCGGATTTCTTGGCTTTATCTTTTGCAGGTTTGGTCTTTGATTCTAAATATAATTCTTGAAGTTGTGATTCTGATTCAGGCTTAACGTTTAAGATTAGTGTGCAGTCTGGCCAGCGAGTGCAAGCATAAAATGGTTTACCTCTCCCGCGACTTTTCTTCTCTACGACATCACCAGGTTTATCTTTGCGATCTTCAGACTCAAGACACATTGGGCACTTGAATCCTGTCTTATTCCAAATTTTGGAGATACCTTTACACTTAGGATAATCTACACATCCTAAGAAGAATCCAAAACGTCCTCGTTTAACCTCCATAGCTTTACCACAAATTGGGCAACGTTCATCTTTCGTCTTTTCTTCTAGTGCTTTAATCTGTGCAGCTTCTTCAGGCATAGGCAGGGTGACTTTACTGCCTTCTTCGGGGCAAGCTAAGAATTTACCCATTCTACCATATTTTATAAGCATTGGCTTACTGCAATGTGGGCATGGGGTAGTGGAAACCTCAATTTGTTTTTCAACTGTGGCTTCTTTTTCTGCAAGATGTTGTTTGAATGGTCCATAAAATTCTTCTATCACGGGAACCCATTTGCGTTTCCCTTCGGCAATGTCATCAAACTGCTCTTCTATTTGAGAAGTGAAGTTAATATCTACTATTTCTGGGAAGTTGGCCACCAGCATATCTGTTACTAAGTATCCTTCTTCAGTAGGAGCATATTTTTTATCTTCTTTAGTAACGTACCCACGTTCCTGAATCGTGGTGAGTGTAGGTGCGTAAGTGGATGGTCTGCCAACGCCAGCAGCTTCTAAGGTTTTTACTAGAGTTGCATCAGTATAACGAGCTGGAGGTTCTGTGAAATGTTGAAGGGGTGATAACTGATGAAGTTTTAAAATTTCATTAACATCGAGTTCTGGCAAGGTGCCTTCAATTTCATCCTCTGGTTTTTCATCTGTTCCCTCGGTGTAGGCTCTAATGAAGCCATCAAATTTTATAACTTGGCCATTCGCGCGGAAGGTATATTTGCCAGATTCAATGTCCACAGCTGTTTGATCAAAAATTGCTTGCTTCATTTGGCAAGCTAAAGTTCGTTTCCAAATTAAATCATAAAGTCGTTGGCCATTACGATCTCCTTTAAGAGCCAGTGGCAGTAAGGATAGGTCTGTTGGTCTTATAGCTTCGTGAGCTTCTTGTGCTCCCTTGCTTTTGTTTGCATAAAAACGTGGTTCACTTAATCCGTACTGCTTTCCAAATTCCTGCTCGATTACTTGCTGCGCTTGTTGTAATGCAGATTGGGCTAAGTTTAAACTATCGGTACGCATATAGGTAATAAAACCTTTTTCGTATAAACCTTGTGCCACTGCCATGGTTTGTTTTGCACTAAAACCAAGTTTGCGAGCAGCTTCTTGTTGTAGGGTAGAGGTGGTGAAAGGAGGGGAAGGATTTCGTTTTACTTCTTTCTTGGTAATTTCACTTACCTTATAACTTGCTCCAGTCAGATCAGCGGTAATTTTATTTGCTTCGGTAGAGTTGGTGATACCCATTTTACCAATTCCTTTACCATCTACTTTTGCAAGTTTTGCAATAAAAGTCGGAGCACCACTTTGCTTAGAAAGCTCTGCTTCAATGCTCCAGTATTCCTCTGCGATGAAAGCTTGAATCTCACGCTCGCGCTCTACTACTAAACGAACTGCAACACTTTGGACTCTTCCTGCAGAAAGTCCATAACGAATTTTGCGCCATAAGAAAGGGGATAGCTCGTAGCCCACTAATCTATCTAATACACGGCGAGCCTGCTGGGCATCTACCAGATTTAAATCAATGGCTCTAGGGTTTTCTAACGCATGTTCTATAGCCGATTTAGTAATTTCGTGAAAAACGATTCGTTTCAATTTCGGGTCATTATATTTCATACCCAAAGCTTCTACTAAATGCCAAGAAATAGCTTCACCTTCGCGATCTTCATCAGTAGCTAATATAATAGAGGAGGCAGACTTAGCCATTTTTTTGAGCTTAGAAACAACCTCTTTTGCCTTAGGTGCAATCTGGTAAACCGGCTCAAAATTATTTTTTACATCAATGGAGATTTTACTTTTTGGTAGGTCTCGGACATGTCCAAAACTGGCTTCAACTTCAAAGCCAGTTCCCAAAAATTTTGAAATAGTTTTTGCTTTAGTAGGTGACTCTACTATAATAAGTTGCTTGGACATGTAAATTTGTTAAGTACAAAAGGGATTCTATACGAGAGTTAATGATGTTGTCAAATAATGTGGTTGTTGATAAGCTATTTGAAAAGTAGATTGGAGGTCTTAATGAGGTTGAAATCTATGTGGCGGCGGGCTTTTCCAGCTTTTGGTGTCTTTGCGGCTTTTGCCGGATTAGCGTATCCTCTCCTGGCATTGATGTTTTTATCACAAGGCGATTGGGAAGGTGTGAAGCTCTTTTTTCTGTACGGTTTTGTTTTCTTTATTGCAGTGTTTGTTGCTCCTGCTGGTCTATACGAACTATTACGTATGTTAGAAGCAAAACTCTGGAAAGAAGGTAAGTGGTTGTCTAAAGAAGAGAGGCGAGAATGCAAGTCCATTGGTTTGTAAGCTGAGCGGTGTTTCTTACGGCGTGATCACAGTTGTGGTTGCGCCTATTTTATTTAATATTTTTTGTTTTTCTATGTCTGTTGCAATTCTTGGTTGACCATAATTTTCAACAATAATCGGAACAAGTTCTATTTGTTTTAGATTTGCCCCCAGCATGACACTTCCTTGGATATTATTACCGCAAGCTGCTCTGCCTCCCTCCATTGCGATTCGTGGGTCTGTAGGGCAGTTACCATCCTTCATCAAAGTAATTTTAAGTGCAAGTCCTTCTTTAGTCTCTTGGCTCCATTCTTGATCGAATACAAAGTTTCCAAGTCCGTAGAAAATATATTTGCCATTATAATTTTCAAAGTTTTGCACCCAATGAGAGTGGGCACCTATTACCATATCTGCCCCTGCATCTATGGCGCTATGCGCAAAAGCAATTTGTGAATCATTTGGTTTGGTAGTGTACTCTGTACCAGCATGCATTGTGACTACAATAAAATCTGCTCTGGATCGTAATTCTTCGATGGATTTTTTTAATCTTGTTATATCTTCAATTCTCGCAACATTGGAGTTGCTTTCTTTACCCCCATCATTTACCGAGGCGTAAGATGCACCGATAAAACCAACATTTATGTTATTTGAAATTATGCTTTGACCTTGCCATGCTTCTTCAAGATTTTCCCCAACACCAATATTGGCAATACCCTTGTCGTTTAGCATTTTTTTTGTATAGAGCAAACCATCTAAGCCTTGATCAAAAGCATGGTTATTGGCCAGATTTAGAATTTTGAATTTATTATTTATTAGACTGGGTAAGGTCCAAGTTGGTGCATTAAAGATGAGCGATCCCGAAGGATTAAAATCATCCCTACCGCTATATGGTGATTCTAAGTTCCCAAAATTAAAATCATTGGTTGCCAGCCACTCCTTTGTGTTCAGAAATGGCCAATTACCATCTTGATTGTTTTTTTGAATTTGCCCTGCCACATTACGAGAAAGCATGATATCACCGACTGCTCCAAACATTGTTTCAAATTTATTTGAGAGTTCTGGATTTTGGCTATTCTGTAGGTATTCTTCAAAGGTATCACCGCCTACACCTCGGTAGATATCTGTTTTTGTGGGTTCTGGCAGGATAGTAAGGGATGTAATGAATACTAAAAAAAATAGGCCCACTGTAAGTGTTGGGTAGTTTCTAAGTATCAGATTTTTGATATTGCTGATGTCCAATTTGAGTTAAGGCTCCTTTAATTTCTAGATGTGTTAACAGTGATTGTAATTGGTGACTTGCCAATCCAGTACGTGATAATAGTAAGTCAAAACTAATCGATTCTGTTTGCATACATTTTAACACAGTCTGTTCATCACTAGAAAACAGCCGCAGGCCGCTACCGGGGGAACTAACTGGAGGCAATTTTAGATATTCCAAAATGTCGTTGGGTTTACTTAGAATTTCCGCACCCTGTTTAATTAAAGAATTTGGTCCTGCACTCTGTTTTAAAAATATATCACCTGGAACAGCAAAAACATCACGATTATAATCCAATGCATAATCTGTGGTTATTAGGGCGCCACTTTTTTCTGCGCACTCAACGACTAGCACAGCATTAGATAACCCAGCTATGATTCTATTTCGAGCAACAAATCGGTACGGTAGTGCGGGGGTAAGTGGTGGGTATTCCGATACAAGCGTTCCTCCTGATTGAAGAATTCTTTGAGCAAGTTGGTAGTTTTCTTTTGGGTATAGACTGTTATCATCTAATCCAGTGGCAAGAACTGCCGTAGTATGCAAATTATTATCGATTGCCCTTGAGTGGCACTCTGCATCTATTCCATATGCTAACCCAGAAACAATCGATAGCCTTTGATTGTTAAGAACTTGTAGAATTTGTTTACAGACCCTAATTCCATATTGTGTTTTTCTTCTCGAACCAATCATTGCTAGATTCACTTTTTGTTTTGGTAGTGACCCTCTTACATATAAGATTAAGGGTCGATCTGGGATTTGTCTTAGCAGGCTTGGATACCCACTATCTAAAAAGTTGAAAGTTTTGATGTTATGTTTTGAAAGGCTGTTTTCATATTCTGCTTTCGTGTGGCTGTTTAATATTGAAAGAAATTTGTTTCGATGTTTTGGAGTTAAATGAGTTGTGTTCAAAAAGTTTTCTGTGCTTAAATCCGGATTGGATAGCTGCTCCAATTTATTTTCATCAAAAAGTTTTAAAACAGGCTGTGAGATAGTCTCATTTAATATATAGAGTAAAAAAGTAAGCTGATTCATAGCTAAATTATGACAATTGGCCTATAAAACCCTATTAAAGACTGTCTAAAGTTAGTATTGACAAAAAGTCAATTTTCGTGTATAATTTGTTTTGTAGTAAGTGAAATTTGTCTTTACTATCCTACTTGCAAGTCGCGAAAGTGAACATCATCCCTCCTATATGTTCGCTAGTAGCGGTCAAGTAGAGAAGCTATAGTTTTTACTGTACTTCTCTCACTTGTAGGTGGGGTAGTGAAGAGAACTTGAAAAGCCAAATGTTATGTGCTCGTTAGTCCTCGGTCTATGGGCTCAAACTTCGTAGACCTGCGGAATCACTCGCACATAACATTTGGCTTTTAACTTTGGTAGAGAGAAGGCTTCGC
>CAZHYL010000003.1:65243-75787 GCA_964536745.1 uncultured Candidatus Saccharibacteria bacterium
GGAATCACTCGCACATAACATTTGGCTTTTAACTTTGGTAGAGAGAAGGCTTCGCCACTTGGTGCCTGTGGAATCATTCAAAAACAAATAACTGGGTTTTAATATAGATTAGAAGGAGGGGAGAATGGAAAAGTTTCTAAAATTGACATTGTTTATTATGTTCGCTCCGATTCTGTTCATGATTGGATTAAATCATATTGAATGGATGTGGGTACAGTTGCCACTGCTACCAAGGATAGTGTTGATTGCGCTATCTCCAGCACTAGTGGCACTACTGCTTCATTTGTTCGCCCCTAAAGCAGCTTGGGCGAAGCAGATTAAGAGTTCGATAGGTGAGTTGTACGCATTACCATTTCGAGCAATCGGAGCAGCTGTCCGGTATGTTTATCGAGCAATTAGGCACTGAACTAAAAAAGACGACCACGGCCGTCTTTTTATTTTTGGATAAATGCCTCAATGAGTTTATTTATTTCGGGAAAAATTTTTTCTTCGAGAATACCTAAATCTGAATCAGCAAATTTTTGTAATACAAATTCATCGGTTGGAATTTGAGAGTTTTCTTCTCTGGATTCAACACCAATCCTAATTCTTGCAAAATCTTTTGTACCAAGTTCGTCTATGATATTTTGCACCCCGTTATGACCAGCTGCGCTGTTACCGAAAGCTTCACGCATACTTCCAATTGGTAGATCAACTTCATCATGAATAACGAGTAGATCCGTTGAGGGATTAACTTTGTAAAATGAACTAATATCTTTTAAAACTTCACCAGAAAGATTCATGTAACTTTGTGGTTTTATAATGAATACTTTTTGGCTGTCTAAGTGTAATTCGCAAATTTGAGCATTGAATTTGCTGGAGCATTGAATAGTTTCGTGATGTTTCAGAAAGTTGTCTAACGCCAAAAAACCAGCATTGTGTCTGGTTTGTTCATATTTTGTACCTGGATTGCCTAAGCCAACAATTAATTTCATGTGGGTATTATAGCAAATATTTTCTTGACATGGTCGAGTCTAGTGTCGATAATATAAGAAAAACGGAGGCAGTTATTATGGAAGAAGGAATCCTTCAAAGTAACGAACCTTTGTGGAAACACTATTTGTTAATCTTTCGTGAACCAAATGGAACTTATTCATTTGAATTCGAAAATGATTTCGTCTTCGTCGGTGATCGCACTTTAGTTAGTAGATTGAAATTAACGATTCCTCAATCGTACATTCTATCTGCTGGCAGAGATCAGTTTTTGAAATTAGTTCGTAAAGTCTTTACCAAGATGCAGCGACCAAGTTGTGTTCACCCAGAAAACACTTTGCTGTCTGTTCGGCACTTAATTAGGAAGCTGAAGAAGCGTTTGTATAAAAGCTATTCTGCAATGTGTAAGAATCTACATGGAATCTTCCAATATTTCTATGAAGGTTTACAACAACTAATTAGGGGACTGTGGTCGCCAAGTAAAACCGAGTATGTGCACAATCTAGTTTTCAGGCGGTTGCAAAGAAAAGATAACGAGATTTTGTCTGCACAATTCGTTTCCTAAAAAAAGACGCTTCATGCGTCTTTATTTTTTGGTCAAGGTGAGTTTGATTGGTGTACCCCAGAAACCCAATTTTTGAATGATTTGTTTTTCTAAATACTTTCTGTATTGCATAGAGATTGCCGCAGGATGGTTCACTACCAGTTCAAACATTGGTGCATAAGTCCCGATTTGATTTAACCCATAAACTTTTGGGTTTTTTTGATCCAACATTCGTCTCGGTGGATTTTTTTCTAAAGTGTATTTTAATAATCTTTCTAGGTCTTCTTCGGTAACAGTTTTACCTCTAGCTTCGTGAATTGGAGGTATGGCTGCCAGTGCTTCTTTTAAGCCATCTCCGGTAACTGCTGAAACAAAGAAGACGGGAGCAAACCAAAGATAAGGGAAATGAATCGAAACATAATCTTTTAGTTCATCCATACTTCCTTCATACTTGTCGATTTTATTAACCACAATAATGACACCTTTACCAAGGTCGATAATTTCCCCAGCAATCGCCATATCTTGTTTAGTAATCGTTTCTACCGCATCTATTACAAATAGGACCACATCACTTTTTCTAATCGATTTAAAGGTTTGGAAAACAGAGTAAACATCTGGCTGTGCTTGTCGGTAGGATTTTTTCTTTAGTCCGGCTGTATCAATAAATGTAAAGTCTGTTCCGTCAATATTTATTGAAACATCAATAGAAGTTCGAGT
Organism: uncultured Candidatus Saccharibacteria bacterium; assembly: GCA_964536745.1. Classification (GTDB taxonomy): domain Bacteria; phylum Patescibacteriota; class Doudnabacteria; order UBA920; family UBA920; genus UBA920. Next base: position 67,477 of record CAZHYL010000003.1, read on the forward strand.
AGTGCCGGGGATGTCGGAAACAATAACTCTATTTTCACCAAGAATTTTATTTACGATACTAGATTTACCAACGTTAGGTTTTCCCACTATGGCAACTGGGATGCCGGTAGTTTTTGGTTCGCTTGGGATTTTTATCTTTTTTAACTCACCTGCTACAAAATCTAATAAATCACCTACACCTCTTCCAGTGATACTAGAGATAGGGAAGACGTTTTTAATTCCTAGTTTCGCAAATTCGTTATCAAAGTTTTTTAATTTGTTTGGGGAATCAACTTTATTGACTGCCAATACCACAGGCTTTTTTATTTTTCTAAATTTAACAACTGCTTTTCTATCGATAGTACTGGGATCGGTTTTTCCGTCGGCCATAAATAAAATGACGTCAGCTTCTTCTAGGGCATAATCTATTTGCTCGGCAAGCTCATTTTCTAACTCCTGCTTATTACCAAAAGTAATCCCTGCTGTGTCTACCATAGTAAAATCAACACCATTCCACGAGGTGTCCAGATACTGACGATCTCGGGTTGTGCCTGCAACAGTAGAAGTTACAGCAAAACGCCCGCCAGAAATTTTATTTAGCAGAGTTGATTTGCCAACATTGGGTTCACCAACGATAGCAACGACAGGTAATCGTTTATTCATATTATTGCGGTTCTTCGCCGAGGATTATAATCACGTCTACTTTAGCAGGGTCTATCTTTATTCCAGGTGGAGCTAAAGATACCTCGCTAGCATTCAGTCGTTCTTTTATTAAGTTAATCGTAGCAGTTTTTTGATTCACTGCATAAACTACACTTTGGGTTAATGGTTTCCCAGTATAAATTACTTTATAAACAGTTAAACCATTACTTACCAGCTGTGTCTCTGCCTTTTTGTATAAAGATTGAGCAACGGTGCTGTCTGCAAGCCAAACTACAGCCTGCTCCGACATCACTGCACCACTAGAAAAACTGTCTTTAAAGAAATCAATAATGTCCTGACTCGTTTTTCCAGCGCAGGTAGTAAGCACAAAGGCTCCATTACTTTCTAGGACTTCCGGACATACTAAGTTTGTGCTTGGGTCTAAGCTTAGACTAGCGACATTTTCACCGTTGTATTCATGAGTAAGTGAATATAAGCGAATCATTTCCCCTGGAGTTAAGTTTGTATGGAAATGATCACCAACAATTGTGAAGAGTTCATTAATTTTCCCTACGTCTGAAAGAAGATTTAAGGAGACGAGTTTAGACTTTGCAGCTTGAATAATTTTTTGCTGTCTAGCGCTTCTAGCGTAGTCGCTTCCTTCTGGACCTGATGCATGTCTGGAGCGGGCAAAAATTAAAGCTCTTTCACCATCCATGGTTTCTGTTCCAGCTTCAAAAGTAACTGCTGGGATGTAGCCACCGGTAGCATTGGGAAAGGTTGAGTCTGTGAAAGTTCTATCTACCGTAACTTCAACTCCACCCAATAAATCTATAGTTTTTTTGAAACCCTCAAAGTCTATAACTGCAAAGTAGGGGATTTCTAATCCAGACATTTTTTCTACAACATCGATAGTTGCTTGGCCAGATTCTTCCCAGTCATTAGTCTTAGCGTAAGTTTCTGCAAACACCGCATTTATTTTGCGTTGCCCTAATTCTTTTGTGTTAACTAGGTAGTCTCGCGGAATAGAAATAAGCGTTGCTTTTTTCTCGTTAGGTTTCAGTTGAGCAACAATAATAGTATCCGAGAGGTATGGTCCGTCGTGCCCTGGACCACCGATACCAAGAAGGAGAACATTAACCTGACCATCTTTTTCACCGATTAATTTGCTGCCACTTCCAATGGAAAGTAGGTCTCCAATTTTGCTGTACCAACTTTTATCGTTACCAACAAAAATTTTGTCTACCAAGTTTGTAGCCCTAAGCGCAACAAAACCACCTAAGCCAATTCCTGCTAAGACCATGAAAATTAGAATAATCTTTAAGATTCTACGTGATTTTTTTGTCTCGGGTTTAATCTCTGGCTGTTCATGTAAATCACTTCCTAAGGTATCAAATTTATTTCGTTCGTTTAAAAAACCAGCTTCGGTGTCTATTGAGCTGATATTTTTACTGTCGATATGCGGTGAATTAGGGTTCATATTATACGATTTGTCTACTTTTTTAACTAAATACTCGATTATTATACCTAAAAAAACATATTTTAGTAAGGGTTTCTGGCGCAGTTTTTTTAGCAAATTTTTTCTTGAATAATGGCTTGCATCCCATTGCCTGTGGTGTTATAGTTCAAATGTTATTTACGATAATTTGAGCAAAATAATTATAATTGAAACAAAATATGTCTGACCAAAAAATTACAATTGAAGATGCATCAGAACAAGAGAATCAACCAACGGCAAAATCATTCTTATGGGAATTAATTAGAATCGTATTAATTGCTTTTGTGTTAATGGTTGGGTTTCGTGTTTTTGTGGCAGAACCGTTTGTTGTGTCTGGATCATCCATGGTTCCCAATTTTCATAACAGAGAATATTTAGTTGTAGATAAAATAAGTTATCGTTTTTCTGAACCAGCACGAGGGGATGTAATAGTGTTTAGGTACCCAAAGGATACATCCCAGTATTTTATTAAAAGAATTATTGGTTTACCCAACGAAAAAGTTCAGATAGTAGATGGAAGAGTGAAGGTGTACAATAGCGAGCACCCAGATGGGGCTTTAATTACAGAAGCTTACTTACCAAATAATGATGTAACTTTCGGCCAAGATACTGTAGTAAGTTTGGGTAGCGATGAATATTATGTTTTAGGTGATAACAGATTAGGCTCTAGTGACTCTCGTGTGTGGGGAATCTTACCTAAACACGATATTATTGGAACAGCTTGGTTACGAGCATTTCCTTTAAGCACCTTTGGCCTCCCGGAGTTCCCACAGCCAGTTTTTGAAAATTAAATTGAATTTAATATAATAATTTGACGACAATTCAACTAAGGAAGAAAGAATGACTAAACCCGCTAAAAAAACAACTGTCGCCATTAAGCCCGGTAGCATCAATGGTTTGCGCGAAATTTTTGCAAACGCAAATCCGCACTGGTCCGCAGTTCTAAGTAGATTGCATCACACTAGCAATGCGTATGGTTTTGCTAGGATTGAAACCTCTATGATTGAAGAGGAGAAGGTTTATAACGACTTTTTCAAAGACCAACCTACTTACTTACAAAAAACCATTTTTACTCAACTAGGCAACAAATCTATTGCGCTTCGTTCGAGCGTGCTTCCGTCTGTGCTTAGGCATTATATTCAGCAGAAAGTCTATGATCAGCAACCTGTTTCTAAATGGTTTTATACTGCTAATGTCGTAGAGCGCGATGATAGGGAGGCTTTACACTTAAATTATCAGTTTGGCCTTGAAGTTTTAGGTTCATTTAATCATCTTTCAGAGGCACAAGTCATAACCGCAGTTTGGGAATTTTTAAATAGCTTAGGGTTAACGGATGTACAGATGGAAATAAATACAATGGGCGATAGCGGTGTTCAGTCCATGTACCAAGGGGTGTTAAAAGAATATCTAAAAAATAAAGATTTTGATTTGTGCGAAGATTGCTTAGGACATCTTTCTGGCCAAGTGTTGAATGTCTTACGATGTAAGAATTTAACATGTCAGTTGGTGGTTGCCGAGGCTCCTAGTGTCTTGGACTATTTAGATGAAGGTTCAAAACAGCATTTTACAAATATCTTAGAAGCATTGGATGAACTTTCTATTCCATACCATTTAAATCAATACTACACTGGACCACAAGGAGCGTCGCGAACAAGTTTTGTTATCAAATATGGTACTGGTAAAGATACTGTCCTTATAGGTGAAGGTGCTCATCACGAGCAAATGTTGAAGAACATTTCTGGTAAATCACTTCCAGCTTTTGGTTTTGTTGGAAATTTAGCTTCAGTTATTCAAGCTCTAGAAAAAAGTGAAGTAGAAGTCGAGAAAGATTGTACTAGTGAAGTATTTTTGGTTCCTTTGGGTGAGCTTGCTGCGAAGAAAAGCCTACGTTTGTTCCGAGATTTGGTTTCTAGCGATATTAAAGTTAATGATCATTTTGGAAGCGAAGGGGTAAAGAATCAACTAAAAGCTGCTCAAGAATATAAAGCCCCAATTGCGTTAATCATGGGGCAAAAAGAAGCAATGGATGAAATGGTTATTTTGCGAGATGTAAAAAGTGGGATGCAGGAAATATTTCCTTATGAAAAAATTATTGATGAAGTGCATAAGCGCTTAGGAAGGTAATATGGAAGATTGTATTTTTTGTAAAATTGCAAAACACGAACATGAGTCTGATATTTTGTTCGAGAATGATCATGTGATTGTGATTAGCGATATTATGCCAAAGGCACCTATTCATCTTTTAGTGATGCCTAAAGAGCACATTGTTTCTGTGAATGAGTTACAGCAAGGCCAAGGCCCTTTGGTAGGTGAGATGATTTTGGTTGCTCAAGCTCAGGCTCGTGAGCATGGAATTTCTGATAGCGGTTATAAACTAGTATTTAATGTTGGTAAAGATGGTGGTCAGGTAATTCCTCATTTACACCTTCATGTTTTAGGTGGCAAAGCTATGCCAGAATAGAGCAAATACAAGTATTTGACTAACGGCGCAAATTTTCGTACAATAACTATGTCGATTGCGCCGTTTTTTGGTGCATTAAATATACTTCGCCGATCCGCGAGCCAGTGGGGGCGAAGTTATCTTATTCCGACCTTAATTAGGAATAAGCGAAAGTAGGTGAGTGTTTTGGTAGAAGTGAAACGTAAAGAAAATGAATCTTTTGATAGCTTGCTCCGCAGGTTTAACCGCAAAATTCAACAAAGCGGTGTTTTAGTGCGTGCTCGAAAAACTCGTTTCTTCGAGCCTGTTAAAAGCCGTAATTTACAACGTGCTAACGCGATTCGTCGTGGTGAACTTCGCGAACTTCGCGAAGAAATGAAGCGTCTTGGACGCCCAACAAAAACTGTTAAAAAAGGCAAGCGCTAATGGATTTATCTTTAGAACAAATTGAACAGCAATTAACTAGCTTCTTGAAAGAAAAGAATCAAGTTGCTGTGGATACACTTCGTGGATTAAAGACCCGCATCACCAATGAAAAAATTGCTAAAGGTGGCGATTTATCTAGTGATGAGATTTTGGCTTTGGTGAAATCAGAAGTGAAGCGCAGAAAAGAAGCAGTTGAAGCATTTACTTCTGGTGGGCGTATGGAAGCTGCTCAAAAAGAACAACAAGAGATTGAAGTCTTGAGTCAATTTATGCCAGCCCAGATGTCTGAAGAAGATGTCGCGGCAAAAATTGAAGAGCAGATTTCAGCAAACGGTTGGATGGCAGCAGATTTTGGAAAAGCAATGGGTGCCTTGAAAGGGATTTTTGGAAACTCTGCAGACGGAGCGGTTATTTCTAAAGTTCTTAAAGAAAAACTTCAATAGCAAAAATCTAGAAATTAAAACAAAATTATTTAATGCCAAGAGAACAATACATTGTCGGACTCGATATCGGAACCCATGCTATTAGAGTTGTGCAGGGGAAGGTAGAAGAGAATGGCCAAATAAATATTATTGGAGCAAGCTCTGTTCCTGCGGTTGGATTACGCCGTGGTGTAATAGTCGACATCGACGAAGCTGTTTCGTCTATCTCGGCTGCTTTAGAGCGTGTTGAAAGAATGACTGGTGTCCCTGTAACAGTAGCTAATGTTGCGGTTGGTGGTAATCATATAGCTTGTATCGATTCCAAAGGAGTAATAGCTGTATCAAGAGCCGATGGGGAAATCAGCGAAAATGATGTTGTTAGAGTAATTGATGCATCACAAGCAATTTCGATTCCTCCGAATCGAGAGGTTATTCATGTTATCCCAAAAACTTTTACTTTAGATGGTCAGGCTGGGATCAAAGACCCACTAGGTATGACTGGTATCAGGTTAGAAGTAGAGACTATTTTAATTCATGGGGCAACTCCATTCTTGCGTAATTTGCAAAAAGCAATTCTTCAGGCTGGCTTAGAAATAGATCAGATGGTGCTTAGTCCAGTAGCGGCTAGCCAAGCTGTGTTAACTAAGCGCCAAAAAGAATTAGGTGTGGCATTGGTAGATTTAGGTGCTGGCACAACAAGCCTAGCTGTGTATGAAGAGAATAATTTACTTCATACAGCTATCGTTCCTGTTGGGAGTATGCACATAACAAATGATATTGCTATTGGGTTACGCTGTACTATTGAAACTGCAGAAAAAGTTAAGCTGATGTATGGACAGGCTTCAGGTAAATTAATGGATAAACTTGCAGAAGTAGATTTGTCTAAGTTTGATCCGGAAGAAACCGAAAAAATTCCTCAGACAGTTGTAGGGAATATAATCGAGGCACGACTAGAAGAGATCTTTGATATGGTTATCCGTGAGCTTAAGAGAATTGATCGTGATGGCCAATTACCAGCTGGAATCATATTAACTGGAGGTGGGGCAGCCCTCCCAGGTGTTGTAGAGTACGCAAAGCACCGTTTCCGCTTACCAGTGGCCATTGGTACCCCAACCGAAGTAAACACCGTAATAGATCAAGTTGTTGACCCTTCTTTTTCTACTGTAGTTGGCTTAGTTTTGTGGGGTGGTCGTTTTAGTGGAGGGTATAGCTCTAGAGATTTGCTCAAGCCATTTTTAGGGTTGTGGAATCATTCAATTGTGCTAAAATTGAGACAGTGGTTCAAGTCCTTTATGCCTTAATTAAGGTAAAATCACTGTAAAACAAAAGCTAAAACGCAAAATAACAATCAACTTTGGAGGTGTCATTCTGGGCTTAGGCATTTTTAGATGGGTCTTGGAATGGAAGTGGTTATAATCTTGTTATTTTGGGTTTTATTTTTTTTAACTTAATGTTACGCTGTGGTTTAGAGCAGCAAAATTTTTATCCCTAAATCAAATTAATCATTTATGAAGAAGTCTATGGAAGTGAAGCCAAAAATCGAAACTTTCGCACGCATCAAGGTTCTTGGTGTTGGTGGTAGCGGCACTTCAGTGGTTAATCGAATGAGCGAAATGGGCATTCGAGGTGTAGAGTTTGTCTCGGTGAATACTGATGCACAGGCCTTGCATAACAACCAAGCCGATCGAAAAGTTCATATTGGTAAATCTATTACCAAGGGGCTTGGTTCTGGTATGAATCCAGAATTGGGTCGCCAAGCAGCAGAAGAGAACCAAGAGGAAATTGAAGAAGCAATTGCTAATGCCGATATGATTTTTATCACCGGTGGATTAGGTGGTGGTACTGGTACTGGTGCAGCACCTGTAGTGGCAGAGTTAGCAAAGAATCGTGATATCTTAACTATTGCTGTAGTTACCAAACCATTTACCTTTGAGGGAAGTAAGCGTAGAGAAATCGCAGAAACTGGCTATGAAAATTTAAAGGATAAAGTTGATGCAATTATTTCTATACAGAATGACCGGATCTTACAAATCATTGATAAGAAGACTTCTTTGATGGATGCTTTTAAAACTGTGGATGAAGTGTTAAGACAGGGTATTGCTGGAATTTCCGATTTAATCACAACTCATGGGGTAGTTAATGCCGATTTTGCCGATGTTAGAACAATTATGCAAAATGCTGGTACGGCTATGATGGGTATTGGTACTGCAACTGGTGAAAATCGTGCCGAAGAAGCAGCTCGCGCAGCTATTAATTCACCATTGCTTGATATGACGATTGACGGTGCTCAAGGCGTGCTATTTAACATTACTGGTAATCAAGACTTGGGTATGTTCGAAATTGATGAAGCTGCTCGTGTCATTACTAAGAATGTTGATCCTGATGCAACTGTTAAATTTGGTACTGTTGTAGATGAGTCTATGGGTGATGAGCTTCGTATTACTGTTATTGCAACAGGGTTCGACGAAAATAATCGCCGTCCAGCACCGATTTCTTTCGCTAGTCCGTTAGATGAACCAATGGTGGCTCCACGTTCTGTAAGGCCAGTTCCAGTTGCCCCAGTAGAGGAAGAGATGGAACCAGCAGAGCCAGAAATCCGGAGACCATTATTCAAACCAAAGCCAGTGGAACCAGTCGGGACCATGGATGATGATAATGCCAGTGATGATGAGTTAGATATACCAGCGTTCATTCGCAAGAAAATGAAATAGATTAGGATAAAAGCCCCTACTTTTGGGGCTTTTTTATATCAATTTTACAATGTGAATAATTTATGCTATAATAATAAGGTAATAAAAATCTTTAGAAATAAAAACAAAACTAACGCATGTCCGAAAAACCATATACTACTTACATGCAAGACCATAAAAATATGATCTTGCGAGATTATTTAGCTATCGACCG
>CAZHYL010000003.1:75887-102370 GCA_964536745.1 uncultured Candidatus Saccharibacteria bacterium
GGAAGCTGGGAATCAGATTTACCAGAGATTATTATCACCGGATTCAATGCCGTGATGTTAGGTTCTAAGATCAAATCATTATTGGAATTGAAATCAACGAGGTTAACAGAGTTCGAAAAAATTCTAGAAATTCAAGTTAACGAAGGGTCTTTTGCTTCACTTTTGCTTCACGATCAATTACTGATAGTTTTTCGGAATAATGATTCTGAAATTCGAGTGTTATTTTTAACTTCATCGGATCAGGTCGAAAAACAAATTGGGATTGATCTGTTTGACAACTACCCATCTTCCAAAGAAATTTTGGCAAAGATGATTGGGGAATCTCTCCCTCGAACTTCTGAAATTGATCCCGTGATTTTAGTTGGAGCTCCGGCCTTTTTGATAGCCAAAGCTCTTCTGTATTATTCTTATTTGCAGATTCGATCACTTGAGCCAAAGCGTAATCCTTGGGCGGAAAAAGCGAACCTAAACTAACCGAGTGCAAGACTATAGCTACGGCTGTAGTCTTTTTTGATATACTATAAGTATCAAACGGAATAGTCCAAGGAGGACAAACCAGCCAATCAAATAGTGGTCTCTGATGTTGCCTCTGCTGCAATCGATGATGATCATATGGTTATCGATGAGCAGATGGAGGTATTGCAAGCTGTATTTTCCAAAGAGTTTGAACGGATTCATTCGAAGGGGGAAGAGGATGAATATGATTCTTTTCCTAGGTTCGCCTATTTTGGGGGAGGTATCAGTAACGGTAGAGACACCGTTGATGTTTGTGCATTCTTCATTTTCGACGATTGGGTCTTAATAGAGGGTGTGGAAATTTGTTTTCTAGATTGTAAAGTGGAAGAGGTGCAGAGTGTTGTCCGTAAGATATACCAGTTAGCCTCTTACGCGGTCAATTTTCTTTTTTTCAAAGACCTCAAAGACCGTTGGCAGGTTGTAAAACCAGATTATACTTCTAGTGAGTATTCAGGCTGCTGATTCGTTGGCAGCTTTTATATTTTTCGAGTCACCTGTATAATTCTTATATGTCAAAGATAGAACCAAGAACATTAAAAGGCTTCCGTGATTATGGATTAGAAGAACAATCCGCGCGCCAAGCCATGTTTAGTAAAATTCAATCTGTTTTCGAACAGTTTGGCTTTTTGCCATTGTCTACACCTGTTTTAGAGTACAAAGAGATATTGATGGGTAAGTACGGAGATGATGAAAAGTTGGTTTATAGCTTTGAAGATAATGGTGGTCGCCAAGTTGCGATGCGCTACGATCTAACAGTACCTTTGGCTAGATATATCGCGCAGAATCAAGGGACTATCACTTTTCCATTTAAGCGTTACCAAATCGCTCCGGTTTGGCGAGCAGATAATCCACAAAAAGGCAGATTGCGAGAATTTTATCAGTGTGACGTAGACGTAGTTGGTACAGATTCTAATTTAGCAGATATAGAAACAATCGCTTGTTTGGCTAAGGCTATTGAGTCATTGGGTATTATAAATTATAAAATTAGGTTGAATGATCGGTCTGTTCTGAGCAAGTTTTCTCAGGACGCAATCAGGATTATCGATAAAGTAGAAAAAATTGGTTTAGAGGGAGTGGTTACGGAAATGAAAGAGCGTGGTGTTTCCGAAGAAGAGATTAGTATGGCCAAACAATTAGTGTCTGGAGATAAAAGTAATATCCCAGACACAGTGAAAGCAGTAATGCAGGGCCTAGAAAAGTTTGGACTTAAGGGTTCACTTGAATTTGAACCCACTATTGCAAGAGGCTTAGATTATTATTCTGGAATCGTATTCGAAACAGTTCTCCCAGATAAGCCAGAATATGGCAGTATTTGCAGTGGTGGTAGGTATGATGGGCTTGTGGATCAGTTTTCGAATTCAGGACTGCCAGCTGTAGGTGGTAGCATTGGTATCGACAGATTGTATGGTGCCTTAGAAGAACTTGGTTTGTTACCGAAAGCCATTGTTGCAAAAGCTTTAATCTTGAATCTGGATTCTAATTTAACTGACAATTATTTTGAGTTAGCAAGTCGGTTACGAGCTAGTGGTGTGTTGGTTGAGTTATATTATGAAGAAGCTAAACTTGATAAGCAATTCAAGTATGCTGAACGTAAAGGGATACCTTTCGCAGTTTTACTTGGTAGTGAAGAGCTTAGTACTGGTCAGGTAAAAATTAAGGATCTTAATAATCGTCAGCAAACCGAAGTTTCGATTGCAGAAATTGAGGAATTTTTTAAGAATACTTAACATCAACTTTATTTCTCTAGGATTATGATAACAACATGCGAACAAAGTATGTTGTTTTTCTTTTATACTTTTATCTATCCGTCGTCGTTATATCGATTTTTTTAGGATTTAGTTTTGCAGATGATAATGTCTACACAAGTTTAGAGGGACAGAAGGTTGAGTTAATTGGAAATATTGTGTCTACTCCAGAAATTAATAATTCTGGGAGTCAGATAATAATTTTTAAGCCCGAAGATCAAAAACAATTTTTACGGATCAGCTTATTTCGACCATCATATTTAAAAAACGGGGATAGGGTTGTGGCGCGGGGCAGAATTAATTTACCGGAAAATTTTAGTAGATTTAATTATGTTCGATATTTGCAGATGAGGGGAGTTTACGCAGAGTTACGGTCGCCAGTAGTATTGGTGTTAGAGTCAGAGGAAAGTATTTGGGAAAGAGTACTAAGAATAACTAAAGCAAAGGTTGTGAAAAGAATTAGACAAGCATTTGATTCAGATCAGTCGGGGTTGATTTTAGGAATGTTGATAGGTGAAACAGGGGATTTATCCAAAAGTCTTTATCAGTCTTATTCTAAGGTAGGGTTAACCCATATATTAGTAGTCTCGGGGTTCAATTTAACGATAATTGCAACTAGTCTAAGTTATCTATCTAAAATTGTTAGCCGTCAGATTGCTACAATGGTGAGTTTGGCATCCATTTGGTTTTTTGTTTTTTTAACTGGAGCATCGAGTGGGGTAGTTAGAGCTGGAATCATGGCCACAATATTTTTATTAGCAAGAAGTTATGGCAGGATAAACAGTAGTTTTTATGCATTACTATTAACGACGGTGTTTATTACTATAATTAACCCACTTCGGCTTTTGTATGATATTGGTTTGCAATTGAGCATTTCTGCAACATATGGGGTACTGTCTGTTTATCGTATTCAAAGCAACATAAATTTAGATTCAAAATTATTAGAGTTTGTATTTCCAACTGTGGGCGCCATAGTATTTACCATGCCTTTAGTTGCATTTTATTTTGGTACTTTGAGCATAATCTCACCTGTAGCAAACTTTGTAGTTTTACCATTTATCCCTTTGGAAATGTTACTAGGTTCTTTGAGTTTAGTCCCAATGATTTCCAACTTCTCTAACCATCTCTTACAAATAATTCTTGCAGCGCAAAATTGGCTGGTAAATTATTTAGCAAATTTACCTTGGTCTCAGCTTGCCTGGGAGCCAACTGTAGCTGCCGTTTGTATTTATTATTGCGTGGTTTTATTTGTTGAAAGACAGATAATTCACCATTCAAAACCACGGTTGAAAAATACTTTGGACTCTGGTACGATAACAGAAATAATAATATAGGAAACGCAATGAACAAAATAATTTATGTCGTAATTGCTGTGCTGATTCTTGGAATAGCCGGCTGGTTCTTCTTAAAAAGTAACTCAACAGAAAATAAAGCTATGAATAACTCTGATACCCAAGCTCCTGCTCAACCAGAAGCAAATCAAAACACTCAATCATCCAACACTGAAACCACTACTGAACCTGTGAAAGAAGGTAAGTTTGTAATTTTAGATGTAAAAGATTTTGGTAAGATAAAAATCGAAGTCAATTCTGAAAAAGCTCCGAAGACTTCCGCCAACTTCTTAAAATTAGTTGGCGAAGGTTTCTACAACGGTTTAACTTTTCATAGAATAATTAAAGACTTTGTAGTTCAAGGTGGCGATCCAAAAGGGGATGGTACTGGTGGCCCAGGTTATACAGTTCCTGCAGAAATTGGATTACTGCACAAAAAGGGCTCTATCGCTATGGCGAGATTAGGAGATCAAGTTAACCCAAATAAAGAATCTAGCGGTAGTCAGTTTTACATTGCTTTAACTGACCTTCCAATGTTAGACGGCCAATACACAGTATTTGGACAAGTTGTTGAAGGGTTAGATATTGTAGAAAAGATTGGTAGCGTACAAACAGTCCCTGGGGATGCACCAGCAACTCCAGTTGTTATTACATCAGCAACAATTTCAGATAAATAAATTATATGGAAACAATAGAAAGAACTTTAATATTACTAAAACCTGATGCAGTAGATAGAGGTTTGGTCGGGGAAATTTTGCATCGTTTTGAACGAGCTGGCTTGAAGATTGCTGGAATGAAATTATTGCAAGCTACAGAAGAACACGCAAAAAAGCACTATACTGAAGATATCTCTCAAAGACTAGGTGAGCATATTAGGCAGTTAATGGTGGAAATGTTGAAATCTGGTCCAATTATCGCAGTAGTTTTAGAAGGTGTGGAAGCTGTAGAATCAGTTCGGAAAATGATTGGTTCAACAGAGCCAAAATCCGCTGCGCCAGGAACTATCCGTGGAGATTTTGCTCACGCATCATTTAAGCATGCAGATCACAATAAAGTAGGGATGTTTAATTTGATCCATGGTTCTAGTTCTTTAGAGGAAGCCAAGGCAGAAATTGCTGTGTGGTTCACTGAGGAAGAAGTGCTGAGTCATGACCCTGGGTATACCCGTCATACTATTAAATTTAGTTAATATAAGACCGCCAATAGGCGGTCTTTACAAATGTGGTAATATGTAGTAAGATTGTAAGTCCCAGAATAAAAAAGGAGGTAAATATGTGCATGGAACTATCAATGTTCGTCCAGACACCGTAGAAAGAGAACCGCGTCGGTTCTTTCGGCCAAACGGCAACGGCAAGATTAACAATGTTTTCTCTGCTTTCGGAAATATCCGAGGGAGAGCAGCAGAAGTTAATGCTGTGAAAGCTTTTGCTCCAAGATGGAGGAATCGCCGGCGGTACGCTCAGGTAATCAAACAGGTGCGACTTGCTACTCCGTTCGAGGATAATGAACTGAAGTACGATATTGTTATTGAAACTTTCAGTCCTAAGTTTCCAGAGATCGGTGTGCAAATTAAGACCTCATCGGATGACTATCGTGCTTTTCAAGATAAGCACCCAGACGTTCCGGTTGTGCTTCTAGGACCATTTGAATTCGACCATATGGCTATCATTCGCAAAAAAGTGATGTTTACTATTTTGTTGAGGAATCCAGGTTTGGCCGAAGAAATGGCTCGCCTAGGTTGCCAAGTTTCTCCGAGAGTACTTGAGACTATCGCAAGCCTCGATCCAGGAGAGAAAATCCTTTTATTTTAAAACAGCCCCACAAGTTAGGAGGCTGTTTATTTTTTTCTAAAAAAGGTTGGTAGGCTTGAAGAAATGTCTTGCAGTTTTAACTCACGAACTCTTTGGAATAATCCTTTGTCGTGCTCGGCAAGGTATTTACGAATTAGAGATCTGGCGTGACTAGTTTTTGTTGCAGTTAACCAATCACGAGAAGGAGTAGCAGCTTTTTTTGACTTTAAAATTTCAACTACATCCCCTTGGTGTAACTCATCCATAATTTTTGCAATTTTGCCATTCACTTTGGCTCCCATCATCTGATACCCAAGATCCGAATGAACAGCAAAAGCGAAATCAATAACCGAGGCGCCAACTGGTAGATCCTTAACATCTCCTTTAGGAGTTAGCACAAAGATACGGTCTTTAAAAAAGTCTACTTTTAGTCCTTCCAGGAATTCTTCTGGGTTTGCAGCCATTTCTTCTTGCCAGGCCCGTAATTCTTTAAACCAATGCTGACCTCGTTCTAATTGGTCTGGTTTTCCTTTTTCTTCATAAAACCAATGCGCCGCAATACCGCGTTCGGCAGATTCATGCATTAAATCGGTGCGAATTTGTACCTCGAAAACTTGTCCTGTTTTATCGAATACAGTGGTGTGGATGCTCTCATAGCCATTTGGTTTTGGAGTAGCAATAAAATCCTTAACCCTTCCAGGTACTGGTGTGAAATGTTTATGAACAATACCAAGGACTGCATAACAATCTGCTGTAGATTTTGTTATAACTCTTAGAGCATACAGGTCGTAGATCTTAGAAATGTCATTGTCGTAGCGCTGCAATTTTTTGTATAAAGAATAGATACGCTTTGTTCGACCGGTAATATCTTGGAACTTAATTCCCTCAATTTTGAGAGTTGAAGAAAGTTCTTTTTGCATTTCTTTAATATTTTTTTCCCTCTTTTCAAGCTCCGCTTTTAAAACTTTTTCTGTTTCTTCGTAATGGTTAGGTTCAACAATGTGAAAGGATAAATCTTCCAGTTCATCTTTCCATGAACCAATCCCAAGTCTTCCAGCAATTGGCGCGTACATTTCCAAAGTCTCGGTTGCAATTTTGAGTTGCTTTTCTTCGGACAAAAAATTGAGCGTGCGCATATTGTGAAGCCTGTCAGAAAGTTTTATAAGCATTACTCTAGCATCACGACTGGTAGCAATAAACATTTTACGAAGGTTCTCTACGTAATATTCATCCTTACTATTTAACAGTCTGACATGACCAAGTTTGGTCACTCCATCTACAAGAGTTGCAATTTCTTCACCAAATTCTTCTGTGAGTTTTTCGTGAGTGGTTTCGGTGTCTTCGGTAATGTCGTGTAGAATTGTTGCGCAAATGGTTGCGGTGTCTGGAAATATTTGACCCAAGATCGATGCAGCAGCTAATGGATGCTCAACAAAGTTTTCACCACTTTTTCGCTTCTGCCCTTCGTGAGCTTTAGTCGCAAACGAAATAGCCCTTTCGATAAGAGCTTCGTCTTTAGTACTAAATTTATGCGGAATTGACTTGAAAAAGTTATGCATATAGCTAATTATACACGGATATAGTTGCGTGGCGAAATGTACATATTAATTCACTGGCAAATATCAGAAAAAATAAAAAAGCCTTTTTACAGGCTTTTCAAACTACAGATGTAGTTTTTAGAACAAAGACATGAGTTGTTTATGGAGAATCGGATTGGCTGCAACGAACGGACCATCACCGAATTTCCATTCTCGTCCTTGGATGTTCGTAACAATGCAACCAGACTCGCGGAGAAGTAGCACGGTACCTTCGTAATCCCAGACGTTTCCGCCGCCAGAGCATACATACCAATCTTTTGAACCTTCCGCCACTTGGGCACAGCTAAGGGCAGTACAACCGTTCGCACTGGCCCAGACGCTCTTGTCTGGCACCGCTTCGTACAGTTTGTTCAAAAAATCCAGCCGGAATTTCGACAGGCTGTCGTTGGTGTAACCAATACTGTCAACAAGATCCTTCTTGTTGGAGCATTTAATGGGAACTCCGTTGAGGTATGCACCTTTATTTTTTTTGGCAACGTAAGTATCCGCAGTCAGTGGGTTGTGAACACAACCCAATATCGGTTCGCCGTTTTTTCGAATCGCTGTAATGACTGCGTAGCTCGGGATGCCACGTTGGTAGTTGAGCGTTCCATCGATCGGGTCGATGACCCAAACGAATTCCGCGTCAGTATTGAAATCTGCTTCTTCTTCCGAGATCACTCCGTGATCTGGAAATTTCGTCAGGACTTGTTCAATAAAGTAGCGATTAGCTTTCTTGTCTCCATCCGTAACTAAATCCAATGGACCCTTTTTCTGTTCTGTTTGCGTGTGTCTGCGGAATAGATCTGCAGTGATGTTTCCTGCGCCAAGTACAATACTTAACATGCTTTGGCATAAGCTTTGTTCCATTTTAGTTCCTCCTTTTGTACTAGAAAATACATTCTATATTACAAGAAAATAGTCGTTATGTCAATCTTGCTTGGGTTTTCTAGTTGAGGCATACTAAAAATATGCCAGAACTTCCCGAGGTCCAAACTGTTGTTACAGAGCTAAATAAAAAACTCAAAAATAGAAAAATTAAGCGCTTAGCCGTTCATACGTCTAAGCTTATTAGTGTTGGTCCGCAAACAGTTAGTAATATTCGAGATGTTCCTCAGAAAGTAGTAAATCAGTTTACGAGGCTGCTTACTGGAAGAAAAATTCTCTCTGTGCGTCGCCGCGGGAAGATGCTAATTTTTGATGTTGATGGACCATTGGCAATGTTGGCACATTTAAAAATGACAGGCCAGTTTATTTTTGAGGATCCAGCTTTGGCTAAAAAGACTGGCAGTAAGTATCGCTTGTTAAATAAACTTTCTGCACCATTTACAAAATTACCTTCCAAGCATACGCACGTAGTTTTTTATTTCACCGATAAGTCGGTCTTGTATTTTAATGATATTCGCAAGTTTGGATACATTCGAATAGTAGAGGATAAAGATTTAGATAAGGTGAGGGAATTTAAGGAATACGGTCCAGAGCCTTTAGAAAAAGATTTTACTTTTAAAGTTTTTGCGGATAGTTTAAAGAATCGAAAAAAGGTTCCAATAAAGTTAGCTCTTATGGATACGAAAGTAGTGGTTGGTATTGGGAATATTTATAGCGATGAAATATTGTATCACGCGAACGTTTTGCCAGATCGTAAGGTAGAAAGTTTAAGCACAAAAGAGTTGAAGAAAGTGTTTGAGCAAATTAAACCTGTGTTAAAAACTGGAATTAAACATAAAGGTTCGAGTGTCGGTGATTTTGTGAGAACAGATGGAAAGTGGGGTAGTATGGGCAAGCACCATTTTGTGTATGGGCGAAAAGGTCAGGCTTGCCTCGGCTGTGGTACAATAATCTTAAGTAAAAAAATGGGCGGCAGAACCACCTGTTTCTGCCCAAAGGAGCAAAAATAATGGATCAAAGAAGAGGTTATCAACCAGTTCCGGAACAACCTACATATTCCCAAGATGAGGTTTTAGAAAAAATGGCAAAAGCACATGCATTGGTTCAAGCGGCAGAAGAAAAATTAAGACAGTCTAATGGACGTGATGAGTATGCACAAAATATTAGGGCTCTAGATGTAGCCAAAAAAGAGTACAAGAAATGGGAAGAGACCCCGTTTGCATTGACAATTGATGAGCTCAAGCAAGACCTCGAGAGGGCTGATCGGGATTTAAAGCACGCGCTAAATCAACAGGACTACGAGTCGGCCATGCGACGTGTTGATAGTATTCGGAGAAAACTGCAAAGTCTTGAGAGTAATGATGAAACTAATTAAGTGATATGACAGACGAACGTTGGCAACAATTTATAGAGCTTGCAAAAGACCAATTCGATGATGTAGAGATTTCTACTGAAGAATTGAGTGTTCAAACTATGGATGGCCCTGAAGTCCGTGGTAGTGTGGATATTTTAATTTTCGAACGAGACGGAGATCGCTATAAGTTAGAGCGAGAGAATAAGCCTGTTGTTCTAGAGCGTAAAGAACATTTTGCAAAACGAGCGAATGATACCGCTCAAATCGAGTACAAATTTTCCGACACTGAATTTGTTCATAAGCTACGAGTTTTTAAAGAAAACTTGTCTGGCGATTGGGAAGAGATTAGTGCTGGAGATTTAGGGTTGTAATATGTTATCAGACCGAATAATTTCTACAGTAAAATTTTTTGATTTACAAGATTATCCGCTCACTGCCTTTGAAGTGTGGCGGTATTTGATATCCGAGTTAAGTGGACTGAAAGAACAGCTGGATGAAAACTTTGAGCTTGAGGGTGGCGCAAGTGAGTTTAAGACTGTACCGGTTCATTTTGATACTGTTCTTGGCCAACTTGATGCGCTGGTGGAAAGTGGGGCGCTGGTGGAAGTGAATGGTTTTTACACTTTCCCCAAACGTAAATCTTCTATTGGAACTAGACTAGTTAATTATCGTTATGGTATACCGCGCGAACGGAAGATTAACAGATTTTTGTCTCTCACTAAGCATTTACCTTTTGTGCGGGGGATTAGCTTGGCCGGCTCTCAAGCTATGGGTCTTCAAAGAGCTACAAGCGATATAGACCTTTTAATCATTACTGATCCACGGTTTATGTGGCTCGGCCGAACTTTTTTAACAATTTATTTTCAGCTTTTAGGCTTAAGACGGCATGGGAAAAAAATTGCCAACCGATTTTGCTTGAATCATTATATTGCACAACCAAGAGAGGTGGACGCTGAAAAAAACTTATATAAAGCGATGGAGTATAGCAAACTTAGGGCCGTGGTTTACCCACAAATTACCAAGCAGTTTCAAATTGCTAACGAGTCTTGGATAAAAATGTTTTTCCCTAATATCAGTTTTGATAATCCCGTTCAGGAAGCTCCTTCATTTTTGCAGAAAACAGTAGAAAGATTGTTGGATCACCGATTAGGCCTATGGTTAGAAAATCAGTTAGGGAAATGGCAACTAAAGAGAATTAAACAAGATAAATATATTTTTGTAAAAGATGATGAGCTAAGTTTTCATCCGGAAAGTAAGCATGAGGCGCTTTTGAAGGGTTTTTTTGGTTAGCTAGGTAAGGACTAGATTGGTTATCATTGAAAAGAATAAAAAAAACCGTGATTATTTCTTCACGGTTCGTTTTTTTGGCATCAGCTGAATTTTAGATTCTTGGATTGTAGATATCCCTTGCGCATTAATGACCCCTTGGCAATAAGCTAGCCATCTCATGGCTTTATCGCGATGTCTGGTATAGATGTATACCTTTACGCGTCTAATCATAAATAGTGCGTGATTGCCCCAAATTTTCTGATTTGTACCGCGATAATTGCGACGAAGTCGTTTAGGTGTAAATCCTTTGTCGATTAGTAGAGCTTCATAATGAGCCGCAGCTTTTAGAATCGTAACTCGTTTCATTGTTCCTCCTATCTCAGGCAATATATTAGTAATACTTAAATTAGTCAATAAAAAAACCAGAGTTTTCACTCTGGTTTCAGCTGTATCACTACAGCCGTGATGTCGTCGTTTTTATGACGAAGGTTTTTTAGATTGTCACTTTCATTCTTGGCCACGCCTACAATTTTGTCTGCGATGGATATTTGAACCCACCCTCGGATGCCTGAAAGTAGTGTGTCGAACAACTTTGCGTGACTAAGATTGTCGTGTACTCCATCCGTAGTAAGAAGAAACCCATTTAGGTTTTCGGCAAAAACTACTGATGGTGTTAGTTCTTGAAGATCTTTATCGCCCAAAGCCCTTGTTATAACATTCCGAAATCGGAAGGCCATTTCCATCGACTTTGTCATCTCGCTCTCCGATTCTACGTGGTCTAGTCTCGGATCTGGGAATGCGCTGTCATCTTGTGTGAGTTGGATTAACTTCTGAGTACCGTTATTGGTCCAGGCATAGATCCTGCTGTCACCGACATTAACAATTACTGCGCCCAGTCCTTCTAGTAAGTCCTCACAAAAAACGATTACCGAGGCTGTGGTCTGAGAGCCATTACCAGTAGCTACTAATTCACGGTTTACACGTAGCAGTGTATCGCATATAAGTTTTCCTGTTTCATTAAAACGTCTTTGGTTAATTGACGGTAAGCTAATGGCTAATTCAGCGATCGCAGTTTTTGCTTTATTGGAAGCTTCTTGTCCTTCCCAAGAACCACCGACACCGTCAAATACAGCCATAACCCCTCTTTCGTAGTCTAACAGCCAGGCGTCTTGGTTTAGGCGTCGATTAGTAGCATCTGGCTTGGCAAGAGTAGATGCTGAGCACGTACCAAAATATGTCATTGTATTCCTCCTTCTGAAAACACTAACTCCTATGTAAGAGAGCTAAAAAAACTAGTCGATAATTCGACTAGTTAGGATACTCTTTACTGACCTGACTGTCAATGGTCCTTAAGCTCTGGGTTTTGAAAACTCAACATAGAGTAGAATAGGGAATCGATGTAATCGGTATTGAAGATTATAACTTTCTGAATCTTGTAAGCTTTCTAAATCCCTCATGTACTCAAAGTTAAGACCAGCTCTACGTAAATGATTCAGGTGTTCCGAAAGTTTATAAAAATAACATTCTAGGGACTTGTTGAAGGTGAACCCTCGCTCTTTTTTAGCAAACCAGTGATATGGCCTAAGTTTTAGTTTAGGTTTTTTAAATAACAGCCTGCCTATAATTCCACGCTTCCAGACACCAACAGGGAAAGCATAATAAGGATTCACAAAAGTAAGCATGAACTTTCCGCCAGGTTTTAAAATTCTTTTTAATTCTGTGAAGGTTTTTATTTGGTCTTCAACATCATGGGCAGCCATGCTCATGATAATTGTGTCGAATCTATCGTCGGTGTAGGGGAGTGTTGTGTTTAAATCACCGGCCGTAAATTTCAGATCCGGATATCTAGTTTTGGCGTGTTCTAGGAAAGGTCCAGAGGCATCTAAGGCTTCAATATTTTGGAATTCCTCCGCTAATCTAGCAGACAACCAGCCAGGGCCACAGGCGGCATCTAATATGCTTTGACTTTTATCATCGCCCAAGCGGTCTCGGAAACTTTCATATAAAACTTGTTGGAAAAACTGACCATCTTCAGAATTTAAAAATTCTAGGTAGTTTTGAGCACCCTCTGGATTATCGTACGATTCCTGTGAAGTTTTGAATTTCATACAAAGATTATATCATAACCATCTTTACAGATGTCTGGGCCTGCACTATAATGGATGCGAACCAAAAGGAGGTGGTATGAAACAGAATCTTCATAGACTCGAAGTAATGGTTCCGGAGAGTAAAAATCCTTATGTAGAAATAACAAATTTCCCAGGTCATGACGACAATCATAAAGACTGGAAAGCCTTCGTAAGAATAGCAGGGGGGAGGAGTTTTTTATCAGGATTTGACGATATGGTTTTATTTGATGGAATCATGTCTTTGGAATTAAAGCTAACGGTTGCAAATTTTAAGATCAAGTTGAAACCAGAAATGGTTCAAGGTTTTATTAGCAAGCTCTCGGAATTGTTGCCCGATAAGTTTATTCAATGGAACGACCAGGATCAGTTGGTCGAATTGTCATTACTTGAATCATGCTCTGTTCCAGTCGATAAGTCTTCGGTAGCTGTAATCCAAAAAGTAGCCGAAGAGTTTGGAATAGCTCCTGATAAGATTCAAAGCCAGAACGCATGGCAATTGGTTAAGTATTAGGACACGGCCCGCAGATAGATTGCGGGCTTTTATTATATAAAAAAGCGCACGAGTGCGCTTTCGGTATGAACCATAGACCTTAGACAGAGCTGGTTTGCCGCTGCAATTTTTTTGACTGCTTTTTCCAATCGTCCCATGTGTTTTTAGAAACGATAACGTATGCCCGAACCCACTCGATCCCTCCGCCTTTCTCTAATAGGTGGAATCTTGTGTAATCTTTCTTTTTGCATTCCGTTACAATTTCTAAAACAAAGTCACGATCGCTATTTAACGAGCTATGGATTAAATCCAAATCATCACTATTAACAAGCTTGGGCAATTGGCAGCATTGGCTGCCACCGTTAGCTCGATCATATCGCATTTTTCCTCCCATAAAATTTCCTCCTCAAAAAAATTTAACGCCTAGTTTCTGTAAATTTGACGCCTAGTAAATTTAGCAGATAAACGAATTCTTTTCTAGGGAACTTTTTTTATAAATATCTTGACAAAACTATTTAGCACTCTTACAATAAGAGTGATAATGGTTTAAAGAGCTCCCGAGAGAGGGCTTTTCTAAACCCCATATCTCCAATATAATTAACCAAGTTATTAATAGATATATATGAAGATAAAACCATTAGGAAACAGAATTTTAGTAAAGCAGATGACTACTGAAGAGGTAACTGCTTCTGGGATCGTATTACCAGCAACATCAGATAAAGAAAAAAAGACTCAAGGGGTAATTGTTGCACTTGGGAATGGTGATGATATAGAAAAATTAGGTTTGAAGATGGGTGATACTGTTGTCTTTGGGAAGTATTCTGGGGACGAAGTTGAAGCCGAAGAAGACGGAAAAAAAGTCGAATATAAAGTATTATACGTCGGTCACCATAAGGACGAGGGTGATGTTCTAGCAGTAATCGAATAAAGAAAGGAATAAACATGGCAAAACAAATTCAGACTGGCTTTGATGCCAAGAAATCTATCAAGGAAGGTGTAGATATTGCAGCGAATGCAATTAAAGTGACACTTGGTCCGACTGGTAAAGCGGTTATCTTAGATCGCGGTTTTGGTAGTCCAACAATTTCCGATGACGGTGTCACGGTTGCAAAAGAAATTGAATTGGAAGATAAGTTCCAAAATATTGGAGTAGAACTTATTAAAGAGGTGGCCAACAAAACCAATGAAGATGCTGGAGACGGAACCACTACTGCGACTGTTTTAGCTCAAAAAATGATTGAGGAAGCTTTTAGTGAATTATCTAGAAACACTTTCAAGGCTAACGACCTTAAGCGTGGTATGGATAAAGCTGTGAAGTTTGTTGTCGAAGAATTAAACAAAGCTAAGCAGGAAGTTACAAGTAGAGAAGGTATTCAGCAGGTAGCAACTATCTCTTCTTTAGATCCAGAAGTGGGGAAGTTAATCTCGGAAGCAATGGAAGAGGTTGGTAAAGATGGTGTGATTACTGTAGAAGAAGGTCAAAGCATTGGGCTAGAAAAAGAAGTTGTGCAGGGAATGCGCTTCGATAAAGGTTTTGTTTCGGGTTATATGGTTACTAACACCGAACGAATGGAAGCAGTTTGGGAAGACCCTTATATTTTAATTACCGATAAAAAAGTATCTAGCGTCCAAGACATCTTACCTTTGTTAGAAAAGATTGCTCAGAGTGGTAAAAAGGAATTAGTGATTATTGCAGATGACGTTGAAGGTGAAGCTTTAACTACTTTTGTATTGAACAAGCTCCGCGGCACCTTTAATGTTTTGGCTGTAAAAGCTCCAGGCTTTGGTGATCGCCGTAAAGAAATGCTTCAGGATATCGCTGTCTTAACCGGCGGTCAGGTGATTACCGATGAACTTGGTTTAAAGCTTGATACTTCTGAAATCAATCAACTTGGACGTGCTCGCAAAGTTGTAGCTACCAAAGAACATACTACTATTGTAGACGGACAGGGCGATAAATCTGCTATCGAAGCCCGAGTTAACCAAATTAAATCTGCTATTAAAGAATCTTCTTCAGATTTTGATAAAGAAAAATTACAAGAACGGATGGCACGATTGGCAGGTGGAATTGGTGTAATTAAAGTCGGCGCTTTTACCGAAACAGAAATGAAAGCTAAGAAGTTCAAAATTGAAGACGCTTTGAATGCAACACGCGCTGCTGTAGAAGAAGGTATTGTCTCAGGTGGCGGTGCTTCGCTTGCTAAAATTGCTCCAGTTTTGGAAAAAGCAATTACAAGTAGCGATTACTTCCAAGAAAATGAAAAGCGTGGTGCTATGATTGTTCGTAAGTCTCTTGAAGCACCCCTTCGTCAGATTGCAGAAAATGCTGGCGCAGAACCTTCAGGAATTATTAATTTTGTTCAATCTGCTGGTGGCCATGCAGGGTATGACTTTGCAAACTATGATGAGATGAAATGGGAACAGGGTAAGAAAGACGATATGATTCAGTCTGGAATTGTAGATCCAGTAAAGGTTACAAGGTTAGCCTTAGAGAACGCAGTTTCTATTGCTTCAACATTAGTTACAACCGAAACTATAATCACCGATAAACCAGAGCCTAAAGGCACTGCTCCAGAAATGGGTGGTGGTATGCCAGGTGGCATGGGCGGTATGGGATTTTAATAAAAACAGGGTTAGCTCGATCGCTAACCCTGTTTTATTTCCCGTTTGTAGGAAATATCAAATTTATCATATATGAGTTTGCCGTATTGGATTACAACTTCTCTGCTACCCTTGGATCCATAGTCGAACATTTTTAAGTGTCCGTTTTCCACACAGAAATTTTCAGTTGAGGAAAAATGGTGGGAATCCTTCCAAACCCCGTTTTTAGTAAGGTCGAGGAGTTGGTACCATAGATCAACATAGTCCATTTCTAATTCTGTGCCTAGCTTTTGAATATTGACTAGCCCACAGAAAGAAAAATAGGTAACTTGGGTGAAAGGATTGCGGTATCGTATTGAGTAGTAGAATTCTACCCAGTTTTGGTACACGCTTTTTAGTAAGCACTCTTTCATGGTCCCATGGACTTCATAGTTCCAATAAAATAGTTCTTTATACAGAGTCTTTGGTTTGGTAATGCAGTAAAGAAATCTATTCCAAGCTTCAGAAATTCTGATTCTTGGAAACTTTAGCACCACACCAAAAGTTGGTAGAATCAGTACTTTTCGCCAAGAGCCAGACTTTACAAGGAATCTCATAAGCTTATTTAACCCTCTTTTGATATTGACAAATCAGTATATATGAGTTAAAATATTGTGTCCAGTAATAACTGGCCATTACTCTAAAACTTAGAGACTCATGCTCCTGATTTCGGTTACTCGGATTGGGGGCGCTATTAAATACCCCAGATATATGTTTGTTCGCTTGTCCTCGGCACTAAAGTGCCTGCGGAATCGCTCACAAATATATATCTGGGGTTTTTACTTTGCTGGGAGAAGGCTTCGCCACTGTGTGGCTGCAGAATCGCTAAGCAAATATATATTTTAGCCTTTTGATTTTGGGGAGATTTTTATACTAATTAGTCTGCGGAATTATTCAAAACCTGTTTTGGGATTTAGTCTTTATATAGGCTGTGCCAGAAGCTGGTTTATTATTTTGTTACCAAATTGGAATTATTTTGTAGTATAATTTAGACAGCTAAAAAAGCTTATATCATAGACCAAAGGAGGTAAGAATATGAAAAGGTTGAATTTAGTTTTATTGTTGGTAATTGTGTTTTTACCTTCTGCGGTCCATGCAGACGGTAAGAATAAACCAAAGCGAAAACCGGTCGGTTGCAATTCTCTAAAAGGAAAGGCACGCGTGAGATGCGAAGCAAGAGCGCAAGCAGCAGCCAAGCGTCGCGCGGAACGTGCAGCGGCCATAGCAAGACAGCGAGAGCTGGCAGCGCAGGCCGTGGAAAATCGACTTCGGGCAGAGTCCAAAGCTAATATCGAGAAGGATAACACCACTGGAGAGGATTTAACGATTCGATCCATGGCCATCTCTGCTCTTGGCGGGAAAGCGGGTACGGTATTGGTGATGAATTCTCAGACAGGACTCGTTTACACAATCGTGAATCAGGAGTGGGGAATTCGTAAGAGTTTCACTCCTTGCTCTACGATTAAACTTGTCACAAGTGTTGCTGGTGTTGACTCAGATGTTATCGACGAAGAAGGCGGAATCAATGATCCAAAATTCAGTTTGGATCTTAACCAGGCCATCGCTAAGTCTAACAATCTGTATTTCCAGAAAGTGGGGACTAAGCTCGGAAACGAGAAATTTGTCACCACAGCCAAAACTTTGGGACTCGGTCAAAAAACCGGTATCAATGCAGATGGTGAAAACACTGGTCGCTTACCACTCGTCAAGAAAACTGCTCTGCAGTATTCACATGGAGTTGGTACAGAAGTTACTGCTTTGCAGCTTGGGGTTCTTGCCTCGGAAATCACCAATGGTGGTCGAAAGGTTGTGCCAACGATTCCGAAGGATAAGACCGAAATCCCTAAGGCTGTGAACATTGATGTTCCTCAGAATACGTTGCAGGAATTAATTCCTGGGATGTCTGGGGCAACAGAGTTTGGAACTGCTCGACGTAGT
The DNA here is from genome assembly GCA_964536745.1 of uncultured Candidatus Saccharibacteria bacterium. Taxonomy (GTDB): domain Bacteria; phylum Patescibacteriota; class Doudnabacteria; order UBA920; family UBA920; genus UBA920. The sequence continues at coordinate 93,555 of CAZHYL010000003.1, forward strand.
GGTGGCTACAGCTTCAAAGTTGCAGGTAAGACTGGAACTTGTAGCGATAGCATCTCTCGCGTGGGTCTGTTCACTTCTGTCGCACCGTATGATAATCCGCTCTATACTGTAGTTGTGATTATCAGAGGTCGTCGTGATCAAACTAATGGACCACTCGCTGCATTCATTGCGGGTAGAATTTACCAGTCCTTGGATTTTGGTAAAACTCCAATTGCACTTGTGCCAGAAGTTAAGCCAACTCCGGCTCCAATTTCAACCCCTAAATAGCGTCTAAAAGTCAATCCGCTAGACTGGAAGATGCGAGAGTCAACACACCGCAGTGTTGACTCTTTTTTATTTTTCTACTATAATTATCCCATTGGCTGTTCTAGTCTTACTAGGCGGCTATTAATTATCAATTTTAAAGAATATATATGGGAGTTCCTAAAAAGCATAAAACTCGTAGTGGCCGTGATCAACGTCGCAGTCACCACGCATTAAAAGTGACTACTTTTGCAAAGTGTAAAAATTGTGGCGGTCCAACCCAGCCACATCACGCTTGCCCAAATTGTGGTTTTTACAAAGGACGCAAAGCCTAATCGCTTCGCGTTTTTTTTTGTTTAGCAGTACTTTTTAATTTTTAGGTTTTCAGCTAAACTTTATGCATGGCTAATCGACACTTACTTAGAACAATTGCGCTTCAGTCCCTATTTGAATGGGATTTTAATCAGCGCCAAGGCAACATGGCAGAGATTTTTGATAGTGTGAAAAATGAGTTTGCCTCGGGAACAGAAGACGTAGAATTTGCGCAAAAATTAATTGATGGGGTTTTAGACAACATTGATAAGCTCGATGAAATAATTGTTAAGCATGCTCCAGAATGGCCAATCGAGCAAATTACAATAATTGATAGAAATGTCTTGCGATTGGGCATTTACGAAATGATGTTTCTAAAAGAAACTCCTGCGAAAGTTGCTATTAACGAATCAGTGGAAATGGGGAAGAGGTTTGGTGGAGATTCTTCTGGGAAGTTCGTAAATGGAGTTTTAGGGGCTTTGTTTAAAGAAGACCCTAGTCTAGATGAATAAAAATATTACCGTCCAAATGGGCGGTTTTTTTAAAAATTAGTTAAATAAGGCGAATATTGACAAAATAGAGAAAATATGTTAAAATAAAGCCTCAAATTAGAAGGAGGCTTTTAACAGGTTTAATTGTTAAGGCTTATGTTTTTGGTCAGGACGGCCTTGTCCACATGCCCTTTTTAGGGAAGTGCAAATAAAATTGTGCGCAGAATGGCAAGGCAGTCGAGAAATCGACTTATGCTGTTCTGATGGAGACATATGCTACCAATCTTAGGTAAGCTCGAAGAAATCATTGAAACTGTCGCCAACAATCAGGTAACTGTTATCGTTGGCGAAACAGGTTCGGGAAAGACTACCGAAATTCCGGTTATGCTTTTTGAATACGGTATCGGCAATGGGAGGCAGATCGGAATCACACAGCCGCGGCGAATTGCTGCAACCTCGGTTGCAGAATATGTTGCGGGGAAACTCAACACTGAACTCGGCCAGAAAGTTGGCTACAAGATTCGATTCGATGATACGTCGTCGGATCGGACGAAAGTCAAGTTTATGACCGACGGAATCTTGCTTGAAGAAATTCAGCACGATCCAGACTTGAGTCGCTATTCGGTGATCATGATCGATGAAGCGCATGAGCGCAGTATCAACATCGATTTCTTGCTTGGCTTGTTGAAAGACTTGCTCAAGCGAAGACGTGATCTGAAGCTTGTAGTTACGTCGGCAACAATCGACGAGCAGAAGTATTCGGATTATTTCGACAATGCACCGATCATCAACGTTTCCGGCAGAACTTTTCCCGTCGAGATTCATTACTTGGATAGTCCTGTCTGGGGCCGCGACGAGCTAGTCGACGAAATCACCAGTACTGTCATGGAAATTGCAGAGAACAAACCTTCAGGCGATGTTCTGATATTCATGACTGGCAAGGACGACATCAATTACTTAACCGACTGGATGACCCAGTTTGCCGAAAACAAAGGAATCAAGGATATGGTTATGCTTCCGGTCTATGGTGACATGGCGCCACAAGAGCAGAACCGGATCTTTAAGGATTATCCTGGTAAACGGAAAATCGTGATCGCCACTAATATTGCGGAGACTTCGATCACCATCGATGGCATTGTTTACGTCATCGACAGTGGGAACATCAAACAGACAAACTTCAATCCTCACAGCGGGATCGAAAGTCTGAGTGATGTGAAGCATTCGCAGTCTGGTTGTGATCAACGGGCAGGTCGCGCGGGAAGAACACAAGCAGGGGTTTGTTACCGGATGTACACGCAGGAAGATTACGAAAGCCGGCCGAAGTTTACGACTCCAGAGATATTACGCTCGTCTTTGGCCACAGTGGTTCTAAAGATGGAAAATCTGGAGATCGAGAATATCCCGACTTTTGATTTCATAGACATGCCCGACCACGCTGCTTTTATCGAGGCCTACGAGACCTTGATTGCGCTAGGAGCAATTCTTCGCAACAAGACTGGTCTTACTCAGCTTGGGAAAAAGATGGCGAGATTGCCACTCGAGCCAAAATTGGCCCGGATGGTGATTGAAGCTCAGGAACACGGGTGTGTTCAAGAGATCGCAACTATCGCTGGCTTCTTGTCGGTTCGAAGCATTTACAATCGGCCGAAAGGGAAAGAATACGATGCTGATCGATGTCATTCGCGCTTTCGTAGCGAACACTCCGATCTTCTCGCTTTCCTTAAGGTCTGGGATCAGTTTGTAGCATCCGGATATAGCAAGGGTTGGTGCGCGGATAATTATCTTAACTCCAAAGCTATCGAGGAGGCAGAGAAAATCCGTCACCAGTTACTTCAGGTGCTGGAGAAGCTTGAGGTCGAGATTAGTTCTATAACTGATTACGATTTCAACGTACAGTCTCGTGGCATCATCCTTCGCGCTGTCGTATGTGGTTTGATCTACAACATGTTTATGGAAGTAGGTCGAGGCGCTTATGCTGGAGTGATTCGCAAATCGAGCTACGATGTGTACATCCATCCGAGTTCTGGTCTGTTCAACAGATACAGCTTGATTGATAAGCAGTTCATCGTAGCGACGGAAATCGTTAAGACAACCAAGTCTTATGCCCGTAACTGCACGGCTATTCCGAAGAACCTTATCCCAGAATTACTTCCCGATCTTTGTGAGAAGACCGAGAGGATTATCAAATGGGAGCAGGGTGATTCTGAAGCGACCATGCAGACTACATGGACATTCGAAGGTACGATTATTTCGCAAGTCGACACTCAAATCAGTATTCAAGAGGCAAGCGCTTTGCAGGACCAGCTTATTAAGCAGGGTCAGGCGAAGGGTTTAGTTTCTTGTGTATTTGAAGATCTGAGTACCGGCTCGTATGGTTATGAGCGAGAGCTTTATGCGAAGGCAGGGAATCAGATCTATGAAGGTCCTCTCGTGTCTAGCGTTCGCGTTATTCCAGGAGATACTTACCTTTGCGAGCTCAAGCGGAAGGTATTCGGTGACGGCTATCGCGCCGAACCAATACATCGATTGTTTAATTTTCCGAAAACTTCGGTTGGGGGAAACAGTCGTGAGGTGGGCGTTTCCCCTGATGCGCTTTCAGCGCTTGCCGATCGCTGGGGTGGTAGCTTCAAAAAGTAACCTGTTTGATTTTGCTCCGGAATGTAGTTTGTTCCGGAGTTTTTTTATTACGTTTTTAATACGTCAGGTTTAAACTTTATTCCACTTTGAAATATTTTTAAACTAGACTTTATTACATATTTTGCATACTAAGAATAAGATAATTAATGCAAAAAAGTATGCAAAAAAGTATGCAAACAAGAAACGTGTTTTATAGTGCTTTGGTATTGTTTTTTGCTCTTGGGAATTTATCAGGAGCACTAATGCCAAAACAAGTTAGGGCAGAGCTTGTGCCACCAGTGATATCTGCAGTGCAAATAACTGGCGGAGAAGGTAAAACTGCGCAGGATTTTATTGAACTATTTAATCCTAACCCAGAACCATTGAATTTAAATGGTTATAAAATAGTGAAGCGAAGTCAGTTTGGTGCAACTGATGTTTCGGTGAAGTCATTTAGCACCGACGTATTTATTCCGCCATATAGTTTTTATTTATGGGCCAATTCTACATTTGTAGAAATTTCTAGCTTGCCAAATTCAACAACCTCATCAACCTTGGCAGATAACAATGGGATTGGTTTAAGATTCGGTTCATTGGATTCAGGTCTCCTAGTAGAAAGCTTGGCTTGGGGCGAGACAACTAATGGGTTCACACCAACTGGATTAATGAACCCCTCCGCAGGTCAATCGATAACCCGTATGGATTTGTTCAATGCGTCTTCTTATGAAATTAATTCTAGTGCACCACGTAACTCTGGTACTCAACTATTACCACAGCCAGCTGAAGATCCAGTGGTTGAAGAAGTGCCAGTGGTGGTAGAAGAACCAGCTCCAGAAACTATCGAACAGCCACCAATTGATTCAGAAGAGCCTGTTATAGAAGAACCCGCCGAAGAAGATAGCACTGGTACTACAGAAGATTTGGATGATGTCCCAGAGCTTGTAGTAGAACCCGAGAATCCGGTAGAAGAAGTAAGTATTAAAATTTCAGAAATTCTTCCAAACCCAACAGGGGTAGATTCAGGGAAAGAGTCTATTGAGTTGTACAACGCAGGCTCAAGCATGGCTATTTTAGATGGCTGGATTCTTGATGATGTTGAAAATTATAGTTCATTGAGTTCGAATGCATTAATTTTAGAAGAGGTTTCAATTAACCCAGGGGGTTATTTGAAGATAGTAATTCCAAAAGGGAAATTCACGTTAAATAATTCTTCAGGCGATGTGGTAGCTTTATTCGATGAGGCTGGGAATATCCAAGATCTCGTTAGTTATTTAGAAAAGGCTGAAGACGGACAATCATATACCCTAATTAATGATGAGTGGTTCTGGGCGCCTTCATCTTTAGGCGAGGCTAATCCAACTGATATCGATACTTCGGACACAGAAGAGGAAGATGAAGTAGAAAATTTACTAGACCAAGAAGGGTTGATCATTTCGGAAATATTTCCATCTCCTAACAAAGGTCAGGATGAGTTTGTAGAATTATTCAACTCATCTAATGAAACAATTAATCTGAGCGGTGCAATTTTACGAATTGGTAATAAAGAAGTTAGTCTCCCTAATTTTCTACTAAGCGCCGATGATTATTATGAGATTTCAGGGAAATTTCTAAAGGTACCTTTGGCGAACTCTGGCAAAAGCATCCAATTGATTTCAAATACAGGGGATGTTCTAGATGAAGTCACCTATGGAAAGGCTCCAGTGGGGCAATCATACGCTTTGTTTAATGATAGGTATGAATGGACAGCTAAAATTACCCCAGAAGCAATAAACATTTTGTCCGAACCTTCTGCAAAGGAGGTCAATCATAAAACCAAAGATAATAATCAGACCCAAAAACTCGCAACAAAGAAAGTTCAATCAAAACCATCCACCGCAAAGAAATCCACGGGGCTAAATAGTAAGAAAAATGTAGCTAAGTCCGAATCAGGGAAACCAAGTAAGAACAAAACTCCTGAATTGATAACTCAGTCACAGAATCAACCAAATAATTTTGACTTCAAAGGAGTAATTGCAATAGCTGTAGCGACACTCGGAGCGGGTGGTTTTGCAATGTATCGTTTTGGTGTCTAGGATTGTTAACAACGCAATAGAAGTATGATAAAATGCACATATAAATATGCAGAAACGAAAAAAAATTTGGAATCACATAGAAATCGGGGTTGGTTATTTGGTAAATAGTTTGGGTAAAATTTTATTAGGTTAATTTGGGTGTCATCTTAAATTGTGCTATAATCAAATTAATCAGTAACTGACTATTATATGAGTTTAAATAAGTCTGATTTAATTGAAGTTTTAGCGGCTCGGCTATCAATAACCTATACTGAAGCCGAACGAATGTTAAATGCGCTTATAAATCTAATCTACGAAAACCTTAAGAACGGTGAAAAGGTGAATATTAGTGGATTTGGTCAGTTTAGCGTCTCTCACCGTGCTCCTAGAATTGGTGTAAATCCAAGAAACCCTTCCCAGAAGATTCAGATTCCAGAACTCAATACACCAAAATTTAAAGCCGGAGAAGCTTTTAAAGAAGCTGTAAAGCTAAGAAACAATTCCTAAAAATAAACCGCTCCATTCGGAGCGGTTTTTATTATTGTACTTGTAAGTCAGGATCTGCTGGTTGTTCTAAGTCTTCAATATTAATCTCTGGTGGAAGGTACTGCCCTTGAATCTCTATTCCTGGGTTGTTTAGGTTTTGGTACATATGAAAGTCATTGGCCTTTTGTCTGGCAGCGTTTAGGGCTAGGAGTCCAATGCTGGTAATAAGGGCAACTGGTATCACTAAAGCGCCAAAGACTGCTAGGGCAATATATTTACCTCGTCCTGTTGCTGGAATACTAATTTCACCTTTTAAGGCTTTAACCTGCTTATACAATGTGAAGATTAACCCTACTAGAAGTGGGGTAAGGAGTAAGCTCACTGCGACTGATACGACCGAGCCTAAGCCTTTGAATATTCCATCAAAAATTCCAGAAAGAATACTAAAAGCAATGGATACCGCAAGGTATACAAGCATTATTAGTAAACCACGACCAAACACCGGCCACCAGATACCTCTTACGTATTCACGGCTTGCCAAAACTGCATCTAAATTTTTTCTCCCTTCTAACACAGCTACATAGGTGGAAAAAGCCACCATTACCATCAGGATAACTCCAGGGATTAGAAAGAGGATGGATCCACCCATAACAATTAATCCGCTTAATAGGGAAACCCAGAAAAACTGCAGTAGGAATGGTTTGCTTTTGTTAAGTACAGTTTTAACTTTAGCCTCCTCATCGGAAACGTAATAAACCATAATTTGTGATGCTTGAACCCAAATACTTAAATAGACCGTTGCAATCACAAAAGGGATGGCAAATACTAATGCAATAATAAACAAGACGTTTTGGTCGACCGATTTGGACAACAAGACCCCCAAGCCAACTAAAATGGCTCCGATTGCGAGTAAAGCAAATACTAGCAATTGAATTTGTATGGATGTCTTTAATCGGGATTTGTATAGCTTCCATCCTTCAGAAAATAAGCTTGAAATTTTAGGTAAGCCAATTTTTTGAACAGCAGGCGCTGGAACAGGGGATTGCTCGGAAGGAGCTACTGTTCCAAGATTTTCATCATTCATAGTGTACTAATTAATAATTACTTTTAGTATAAGCTAAATTGCTAGGTTTTCCCAGTCTAAATCGATTCCTCTAAAACTATTCCAACAAAAAATCGCCACTTCGTGACGATCTTTTGTTGGAGCGGGTAAGGGGAATCGAACCCCTATCATCAGTTTGGAAAACTGAGATAATAACCATTATACGATACCCGCAAATCTTCAATAGTTTATCAAATCTTTTTGCATCAATCAATATCAGTGATTGACATTATAGAGCGAAATTTGTAGAATAATGTGTTGTTTCGGGAATGGAACAGCTATATGAAGGAGGAACTCATATGGGTAACAAGTATTACCAACTAGAACTTGCCGGATACGAAGCTCTAATCCGGAAAGGTGAGGATGTTAGGGAGCGAGGCAATCCAGATAAAGCGATTGAAATTTTCAATGAACTTCTCTCAAATAGTCCATTGAGTATTCAAGCCAGTGCTTTGGGCCATATTATCGTTTGTTATAAGCATTTGTATCAGAAAACGGATGATTTAGATTACGTTTCAAATTATATGATGCCGCTGTGTCAGAGAGGCTTAGAAATGGAGATTTCTGAAGCAGAAAAGTCTGTTTTTAAGTTAAGGCAAGGTGATTGCTATCTTGCATTATCTAAACCTAATGAAGCCGTTGAATTATACAAAGAAGCGTTGTCTATGTTACCATCTGGATCACCACAAAAGGGAGAGTACCGTTCACATCTAGCTTTTGGTCTTGCCATGGCAGGAAGGTTAAGCGATGCGTATAACCAACTTGATGTTGCAGAATATCAAATCGATACCGCAGAAGGATTAAAGCCTTTCCACCGGAGGGTTATAGTCGCAGGTCTAAGGTATAAACAAGCCAAGATTCAAAAGATGAACGGTGATTACTTTTTGGCTTTCACTGCTGGACTGCAAGGGCTTTACCAAGCTTTGGTTTTGGCCATCTGGTATTGGTATCCAGTGCGATTGAAACAATTTTTTCAATTCTGCTTTGGCAAGTCAATTTAATCAGTTTAAACAAGAGAGTATCAAAAAACAGGCATCAAGCCTGTTTTCTTTATGGTCGGGAACCCGGGACTCGGTCACCTCCCGCTGTGCTCAACTCGCTCCGCTTGTATCTCACGACGCTGCGGCGACCCCCGCCGCTTGAAATGTGCTCCCAGCACATTTCATCCCTCACTATGTTCGAGCACGCTCTTTTTCTCGTCCTGGTTTTCAAAAATAAAAACCTTCACCTAAAGGTGAAGATTTTTATTGGTCGGGAACCCGGGACTCGAACCCGGAACCTCTCGGACCCAAACCGAGTGCTCTAGCCAATTGAGCCAGTTCCCGTAACAATGATTAACAATCTGTTTTTATTTTTGTTCGCGCGACACTTCGAGCTGGCTAGAGGCACTCGGGTGAGTGCACTACGATGGGCGAACCAGAGGTTCGACCCAATTGAGCCAGTTCCCGTAAAATTTACGATTATAGTACTGATTAATTTTACTGCAAATAGCCTAAAAAAGCAAGTATTGGGTTA
>CAZHYL010000004.1:0-84739 GCA_964536745.1 uncultured Candidatus Saccharibacteria bacterium
AGGCGCTATCTGAAAGCATCCAGATAGTCGCCGCACATGCTGTAGGACCCCAACTGTTGAGATCCTAAAGCATGCGCGGTCGCTACCAACTTAATGGCTTCCAGTGTTCTTCGAGCATATAGCTCGTAGAAAGCGTCTGCATTCCAATCGATGTCAAACTGCACTCTAAACTTCCCTTGTGGTCTAGTTAGACCTTAAAACGTTTGTTCTTTTTGTTTTGTTTTTGTTTTTGAAAAATTTTTGCAGCTGTTAAGGACAGCCGAGAACCTTCATTGATTTTTGTTTTACATACAGCCTAGATTGGAACAGGCTATGACGAGAAGTTCAAAGGAAAGCTACGTTCAAGCTTGGCTAAAGCGCAGATTTCCTTAGTTCAGTTAACATTTTATTTTGATTTCAAAGAACGTTTTTTATTACTTATATATAATAGCAAAAATTTTGACTGTTGTCAACAAATTTTTCTAAATTATTTTTCAATCTGCTGTCTTGCCTCTGGGGAGCAAAAGATTTTTGGAACTTTCGGGCCGCTGAGTTGTTTTAAGTTCAAGACAAACTGGTTACGCGCAAGAATTTTATCTAAATTCGGAAAACTACTTTCGTAAGATGAAAGAAGCGCTCTAATATAAGGGTGTGATCTATCTATGCTGGGCCAAGAAAGGTAAATTACACAACCTGCAAAGACTCTATACTTCTGTCTATTAATAAATGGACTTGTCGCTAACAATAAAGAGTTAGGAAATATCTTAAAATTCCTAAATATTTTATTACCGCTCCCAGAATAGTCTTGCGCTAAGACTTTGAAATCCTGACCCAATGATAGGTAGTGCTTTTTATAAAACTCCTTCACATCGCTAGTTGAACCAAAAACTAAGGCGATTGGAGAGAACTCCTTGGATAGCTGAAGCAGTCTAGACTCTGGATGTTCACTATCAATATCCGCTTCTTCAATCTGGATATCTAAATAATTTTTTGAATTTATTTTAATCTCGGTATCCAAACCAAATCGTTCGACCAAATAAAAAAGTAGTTCTTTATTTACAAGTGTCTCCGTGAAACCATAGTTAGAAAACTTTTCTAGCATCTGCTTACTTAGTTGTTTGATCTCTATTGGCTGGCTATGAAGCACAACATTATCTTCTGTTAGTTCCAACCACTTAACAAAATTGTTCTCTAATCTGAAGAAATTAATGAGGTTATCCCCAACTCGAACGATAGTCTCATTTTGGACTTGCTTACCTAAATCTATAAGTCTGTCGCTTAAATTCTGAGCAGCTAAAAAGATTCTGTTATAAAAAACTGAATACAAGGATTCTAAATCTGATAAATCGATATAGTCCAGTTGTTTTAAATTTTGTCTTAATATCAATTGTACTAAACCAAAAAAGAGATCTACAGAAGTTAAAGCTTGCAGGACAATGTCCTTATGTTCTTTCTGTCCATAGTCTGTTTCCGGATTATAGATCGATCTAATAAGGTACGAAAAATAATTCCAACTCATCCGTGAGCTACTTCCATGAGTTAAAAACTTTTCGTAGCCTTGCATATCCAAAACCAATAGTTGTCGATTCGTTTCCAAGCTTTGATCACACAAAAATGTTAGAGTGTCGTAATCGCAGGCAAGTACTTTTTCTTTTCCAAGTTTATACTTTCCGCCTGTAATGTAAGATGTAAACTGTCCACCAAAAAATGATACGTTTAAATCTAGAACAGTTTTAGTTTGCCAATTAGTATTTAACCAAACAAGAATTTTTAAAATGAATCTTAGTTCTTCTGGAGTTGATGCATTCTTCTTAAATTTCTCGAACGCATTTAAATCAAATAAATCTTTGGCCTGGAAAACTCCTTCTACTAAACCTGCCTGCCAAAGTCGCAACACCTCTTGTTTACTTTGCATGGCAACCAACCATTCTCCAGCTTTACCTGCTAGAGTATTAGCTACTCTTGATTCGTGTAAATAGTTTTCTTTATCTATCATCACTGGCAATTCAAAATCCGCTACAATATCTTGAGCAAATTCTCCATGAGAAACTGAATCATTTACCTTGGCAGTGTCTAGCTTAAAATCTAAATCCAAAAGTTCGGCCCAGCTAAAATATCCCTTTTCCAAAACTTGTCTTATTTCAGTAACTAAAGATTCAGAAAACCCCGCATGAATTGAAATCATTTTTTCCAATAAAGAAATAGTGGACAAGCAGTCTGCTAGAGCACGGTGACTGTCCGTATGTTTTATGCCGAAATAATGCATTAAGTTTTCCAAATTATAACTATGGTGCGTAGGTAGTAAAAACTGCACCAACTCCATAGTATCCACAGACTGACCAGACAATTTTACACCAGCCAACTCTAAAAACTTGATATCTAAAATCGGATTATGCGCGACTAAAACTACATCGCTTAACTTTTCAGAAAGAAAGTCTCTATGATCTGCAATGCTAGGGGCCGAATCAATTTCGGCTTGAGTGATACCAGTTAAACCTAAAATTTTTGGATGCACCTCTATTGTTGGCTTAAAAACCTGTGACCAAGTTTCCGTGACCTCAAAACCATTTTTACCAGCCTCAAAAAACGCAAATCCAATTTCCAAGATTTGCTCTTTTTCTGGGTCGAACCCAGTAAATTCAAGGTCTATGCTGCAATATTTTTTAGTCATCTACTTATATTATAGATGAAATATGAAACTTGCGCTAAAAGTAAAAAAGCCCGTATGGGCTTTTTATTCTTCTTCATCTTCTACTTCTACCTTATTAGGAATAGTTTCTCCGCTCTTTAACTTGTCGCGTAGGGCTTGGTCAACTTTTTTGAATACCTCAGGATTCTCTTTTAAGTAAGTTTTTGCGTTCTCTCGTCCTACACCCAATTTTATATCCTCGAACGAATAAGAATTACCACTCTTTGAAACTACATCCATAAGGAGTCCGGTGTCTAACACATCACCAGACGCAGAGATTCCTTCGTTATACATAATATCGAATTCTGCTACTTTGAAAGGTGGAGCAACTTTATTTTTTACAACCTTTGCCTTAGTTCTATTACCAACTATTTTATCTCCATTCTTAATTTGAGCAGTTCTACGGATCTCTACACGTACAGATGCATAAAATTTTAGGGCATTTCCGCCAGTAGTTGTTTCTGGGTTACCAAACATGACTCCAATCTTCATTCTAATTTGATTGATGAATATGACTGTTGTATTTGTTTTCGAAATTATACCTGTCAGCTTTCTAAGAGCCTGAGACATTAATCTGGCTTGCAAGCCCATATGTGAAGCGCCCATTTCGCCTTCAATTTCAGCTCTAGGAGTAAGAGCGGCTACAGAGTCGATAACAATTAAATCTAGGGCATTACTTCTTACTAAAGTCTCTGCAATATCTAAAGCTTGTTCACCACTATCTGGCTGTGACACTAATAAATCATCAAGCTTAACTCCAATTCTTTTTGCGTAATCTGGATCCAACGCATGCTCAGCATCTATAAATGCAGCCAAACCGCCTTTTTTCTGAACTTCGGCAATCATATGCAAAGTTAAAGTTGTCTTTCCAGAACTTTCTGGACCATAAATTTCTACTATACGGCCCTTAGGAATTCCACCAACGCCAAGTGCAATATCCAAACTAATACTTCCTGTAGGAATTGCCTCGACATCTAATTTATGGCTGTCAGAAATTTTCATAATACTACCATCACCGAACTTATCACGAATCTGATCGATTGCATTTTCAATTGCTCCTGCTCGTCCAGAGACGTCTACAGTTTTTGCGGGTTTTTTTGCTTTGGCCATATGATTTAACTTAATTGTTTTCTTTTAATAACTCTTGTGCTTCTTGAGTGAAAGGTACGGTAATTTTCTGACCAACTTTTCCTAAGGCACCCAAGGGTTTTCCATTTAAACTAACTTTAGTATTCCCAGCGTCGCTGGTAGTAACTTCTACTTCATTACTAGCTGTAATCTTTTTTAATGCACCGCTCGGTAAAACCTCTTCTGGCAACTGAACACCATCTGTTTTTACAGAGATAGTTGAAGTCTTGCTAAACTGTAATTCTAAAACCAATTGCGATGGTGTCTGAGTAACTTCCCCGGCAACTTGCGGCTCATCTATTCGTAGCGAGACGGTTTCGGTTTTCTGTTTACCAAATTTGTTCGTGGCTATAAACTGAAAATCTTTTTGACCTGGTGCAACCCCAAGTGTAGTTTCAAAAGTTCCATCTGAATCTACAAGAACGTTCTGCCCATTAACTGTGACACTAATTCCTGGCTCAGTCTCTCCCTTCACGACAACTGAACTTCCTTGCATAACTGTGTCTGGCTTAGGATCAATAATTGTTAAGTGAGGAGTCCGATTAACAGACAAAGCCTGGAACAGAATATAGACAAAAGCTCCTACACCAAACAACAGTCCGCCACCCAAAGTTAATATCTTAGGTGTAATAGCAAGATTACTAAAATATGAACGCATAGTTGGTTTTGCCACAATTTTTTCTAAACCAGTCCTAAGCGCCACACCCTTTTCCTTCTTGTACTGACTGATTAAGTCATCACAGGAAATTTTATATACTTCAGCAATTTTCCTTAAAAAGCCCAAAACATAAACATCCGGTGGTAATAACTGGTATGAGCCCTGTTCTATTGCGCTAATAAATTTTTCAAAAATCCCTGTTTTTTGGGAGACTTCTTCAATGGTATAGCCAAAATGCTGGCGTATAGAAAATAGGTATTCACCGAGGGTTTCTTGAGAGACTTTTTTTATTTCAAATTCTGCTGACATACATATTATATTATCATAGAGTTCAGTTCTCTATAAATACCCTATCAATCTTTTATTAATAATTTATTAAGCTAAAAACTCCCTATTTTGGGAGTTTTTGTTGAGCGCATAAATTAATACTCGTCGCTTGATCCGTATTCTTCTTTTTCTGCATTAGAAACCCCATAAACCTCTCGCGGCTTGGCTCCATCTGGCGGACCAACAACTCCTTGTTCTTCTAGTAAATCAATGAGCCTTGCTGCACGAGAATAGCCAACGCGCAACCTTCTTTGCAATAACGAAGCAGAAGCTTTGCCAGCTCGCAGTACTTCTTCCTTGGCTTCTTCTAATAATTCATCATCACTATCCCCCGAACCACTTGAACCAGGGATACCAATTCCTTTCTTTTGCTTTTCAATAATCTCTTCACTATATATAACTGCACCAGCTTGCTGTTTGAAAAAATCTACGATGCGATGAATTTCTTTGGCACCAATAAATGTGCCCTGGATTCTTTTTGGCTTCGAAGAGTCAGAAGTTACAAACAACATATCACCATTACCTAATAACTTTTCGGCACCACCACTATCCAAAATCGTTCTACTATCTATTTGAGTAGGAAGTTTAAATGCAATACGAGTTGCAATATTAGCTTTAATCAAACCTGTTACTACTTCTGTACTTGGTCTTTGTGTTGCTAGAACTAAATGAATACCAACAGCTCTGGCCAGTGATGCAAGTTTAACAATTGCTGCTTCCACATCCTGTTTACCCGCAGCCATTAAATTAGCAAGCTCATCTACAACCACAACAATAAATGGTAGCGGCAATTCATGCTTTTCGTTATACTCCTCGATATTTTTCTTACCAGCTTCGGAAAGCAAACGATACCTTCGTTCCATTTCCGCCACTACCCATTTTAGTGCATTAATAGCTTTATCAACATCGGTAATCGCTGGTGTTAATAAATGAGGGATACCGTTATACGGAGTAAGTTCCACATGTTTCGGATCAACAAAAATAAATTTAATATCCTGAGGAGTCTTACGGTACAACAACGACACAATCAAACTATTAATAGCCACACTCTTCCCTGACCCAGTCGTTCCAGCAATTAATAAGTGGGGCATTTTCGCCAAATCTACAATAATCGGGCGGCCAGCCACATCACGTCCTAAAGAAAGGGCTAAACTGCTCTTATTATTAACAAAATCTGTGGTTTGCATGACTTCCCGAAGAGTAACCTTAGCTACCACTTTGTTCGGTATTTCAATTCCAACTAAAGACTTTCCAGGAATAGGTAGTTCCATACGGAGTGATTGCGCGGCCAAAGCTAGTGCCAAATTATTTTGCAACGTAGCAATTTGATTTAGCCTCACCCCAGGAGCAGGGTTAAAGGTATATTGAGTTACAGTTGGACCAACATTTACTTCACCCATTTCAACTTGAATACCAAAGTCGGATAAAGTTTTTTGAATAATTTTTACATTTTCTTCTATATCACCAGAATCAACCTTACTCTTATTATCTTCAAGTAAATCGAATGGTGGTAATTTCCAGTCTTTTCTGTCTTCAATTGTGATTGCATCAATCTTTGCAATCTCTTCATCTACTTTCTTAGCAGGCATTACATTAATTTTTGATTCTGTTGCTTCCACTGAATCTTCGGTAGATTCGTCTGTAGACTCTATCTGGTCGGTCCCTTGTAAAGCGTTAATCTTTAATTCGGCGACCTTGGCTTGAATTTTTTCTTCATGTTCGTTTTCTAATTTTTTGCGCCACAACATCAATGGAGCTAAATTAAACGCTATTAAAATTCCAATAATTAAAATCCCAACAATAATTAATCCACCAGCCCAAAATCCTAGTGAACCAATTATTGGTCCGGCGAAAAGTGCTCCCAAATAACCACCTGCCTTACCACTATTTGCTAAAGTGATTGCCGCCTCACCAGCGTTCATGTACAAACCATGGATAAGGCCTGCGATACCGCCTGCCATTAAAAATACACCTATGTAAGTACGAGCATATGGATGCTTTTCTTCTTCTGCCCCCTCTTCTGTTGTAGCGGGTTTGGACTTAAATAAAATTCCTGCAATCAGCAGTAACAAAGCTGGTACTGAATAAGCCATCACCCCAAATAGTATGGCAAGAAACTTATACAAGTAGTTACCCAAGAACCCTGCTGTCCCTGCAAGACTCAAAGCAATCACTCCAGCTAATACTGCAAAGACAATTACTGTGATACTACGCTTAGTATCTGTAGCTAAATTTAACTGTGGGGCTTTAAAAATTTTGGATTCTTCGTCTTCTTCTGGTTGTCTTTTGGTATATTTTCTTTTGGTTCTAGCCATTAGTGTTTATTTCAAATAATATTAAAATCACTTTAGATTATAGCATTTTTTTGGCATTTTGTCACTTTGACAGCATCTACAGGCTAAGATATATTTATGAACAATCACTAAACTGGAGGATCCTATGATAGAAAAATTTTATGGCATTACTCTGTCACATGATAGTAGTTCGAAATCTCTCTATGAAGTGAGACTAGAGAACGATGAAGTAGTCTTACAAAAGGTTGCACTCGAAGGCGAAAGCTCGATAGCCGTTGGAGGTACATTGGATCTTGGTAACCATCTTGGAATAATGTATGAAGGTGGAATGCAAAGATACGATGGTTGGGGTGGTCACCGCGTTGATACTGTCAATACTAGAAACTGGGGAGGCGGAACTACAGGACTGGTTGCATTATTCATCGATAAAGAAAAGGCTCTCAACTGTTTTAGATTATCTGATCTCACGAGGTGGGATAAACGATTTATTGATGACAGCGTAGAGACTATGGCTGCAATCGAAAGAGCCGAGCACCAAAAGATTCAATTAGATAGCGACTTGCACAGAAGCTTTCAAGCAGGGACAATCAGAAAAATGCTTGAGTCCTATAGTGGACACGAGATACTTTTTGCATAAACAAAACCGCACAGAAATTTTGGGGATAATTAAAACGCACACTTCGCAAGTGTGCGTTTCTTTTTATAATCCTTTAACTTTAACTTTTTTAGTTTTCGCCTTCGCAGCCTTTGGAATCACAACTGTTAAGATTCCGTCTTTTAGATCTGCTTCAATATGTTCGCTGTCTATATCTACGGGAACAATCACACTTCTAGAAAAACCTCCCCAGTAACACTCTTGATAAAAATAATTATCATCAGTTATTTTTTCTTCACGACTTCTGGTGCCTTGAATTGTAACCATATCGTTAGCAACTGTAATATCTATGTCATCAGGTCTAACACCAGCAATGGTTGATTTAATAATGACATTGTCTTTGGTTTGATACATGTCGATATTCAAAGCTCCTTCATAGTCTGTCATCCAGTCCTCATCTTGCTTTGAAATCGGAGTAGAAACTTGAGCTGGTTTTTGAGGTTTTGGTGCAGGCTCTTCTGTCTCTTCTTCTTCGTCATCCTCGTATTCCAAATCTGTTTCATCGGAATAATCATCGCCTTCGTCTAATTCTTCTTCCTCGGACAGCTCCTCAGAAGCCACTACCTCTTCAGGAACATCCTCATAATCATCCTCATATTCCTCTTGATATGCAGGGTCTTGATAGGTTGGCTCTTCAACTTCGGTATCCACAACATTACCCCCCATAATCTTGCCAAAAAAGGATTGTTTTTGTCTTGCCATATTTGTATCTCTGTATGCCAGCTAGAGCCAATTGCTTAGCAAGCATTGTTAAGTTTTAATAAGTCTTAGCTATTTTTATAATATCGTAGATATTTTTGCCCGTCAATAAATATGAAACACTTTATTTATGGAGCTTTTGATTAGTTTACCCTCCATTCCTCTCTGAATCAACTGTGAAGCAAATGGTGTTTCACTGTTTATTTCTTTTTCAAGAACATCTAAAGTACTACTTACTAAATGTTTGGAGTCTAAAATTTGAGGGATTGGCTCTACTAGCCCATGATGTAGGAGATAACTATAATTAGGTTCCTCTTGGCCAGGCAAGGTGTGAGTAATAAGTATCTTAACTTTTGCCTGAATGGCCTCAGCAATAGTTAACCCACCTGGCTTAGTAACGAGCACATCTGCCATTTGATACAACTCAGATGGGTTTGTATAAAATCCTAATGGGATAACATTTACTAAATTTTCAGCCTGTAGATTCTTAAGCAGCTGTTCATTCTTTCCGCACATAACTAAAGTAGTAATTTTTGGATTGATAGTCGAGAGCCCTGCGAGGTAATTTTTTAGCAAATCGAAACTGAATCCAATTCCTAAAGAACCACTACCAAATATAACCACCTTGTGATCTGATGGAATACTAAACTTACTTCGCAATGCTTCGGTATCAATTTGAACTAGAGGTTTAAGTGTAATTCCGCAAACTTCAATATCATTTTCATTAACACCTAAGTTAATGAGCTCTTGTTTTTGTTCTTCAATGTTAACTAAATAAAAATCTGCTTCTTGATAATGCCAAAATTTATGAAAATGATAATCGCTGAATGCAATGATAAATTTTCCGGAAAACTTTTTTTGTTGAATGAGTGAAGCGGTTGCAGCGGACGCAGTTGTCTGGGTAGAAATAATTAGATCGGGTTGAAACTCTTTCACAATCTCGTATAAATTGTCAGAGTTGCCTTTCGCAAGCGGAACTCTTAATGGCAACCCAACTAAGTTAACAAAATTACTAAAGTATAACCATCTCCAGACGAACGGTAATCTCCGATTGATAAAGCTGTGAATCCAAGTACCCACATCTACCAACAATCCCTCTTGGACTTTCAAAATATCATGAAGCAAAACTTCATGACCATCCTGCTTTAAATGGTAGGCAATATTCTCGGCAATAAACTTATGACCCATGCCTACTGATGTATATAAAATTAAAATTTTCTTCTGCATAAAATATTTGGCACTGCTCCGCCAAAGCTTCGCAGTACACTTCTCCTTCTAAGTTAAACCGTGCCTGCACTCCAAAGCCCTTTTGAGCGAAGAAGTGGCGGAGAGGCAGGGATTCGAACCCTGGGTACGGGATAAACCGCACAGCGGTTTTCGAAACCGCCCCATTCGACCACTCTGGCACCTCTCCATGACCGACTTAATCAAACAATGTTACCACAAAACGAAGGTCGATGTATAGAAGATAAGCCTAGTTTTTTAATAGCTTTAATATGATCAGGGGTACCGTAGCCTTTATGCTTCATAAAACCATAGCCGGGTATTTGTTGGTCAAAATTCACCATCAATTTATCTCGTGAGACCTTCGCAACAATGGAAGCCGCTGCAATTGAATGCACCGATGAGTCACCTTTTATAAACGCTTTCTGCTCTGCGGTAAATTCTGGAATCGTAAATTTTCCATCAACTAAAATAATTGCCGAACTTAAATCAATAGACAACTTTTCAACTGCTCGCTTCATGGCCAAAAAACTTGCTTCCAGAATATTCAACTCTTCAATTTCCTCTACCGAGGCAACTCCAATAGAATTTAAACTAAACTCAGATATACTATGAGCCAATTCCTCCCTCTTCTTTGCTGAAACTTTTTTACTATCAAATATTTCATCCCACCAAGGGTAAAAGAGCTTGCTTTCAAAACAAACTGCGGAAGCTACAACCGGCCCGGCAAGTGGACCACGACCAACTTCATCCACACCTATTACATACTTGAACCCGTCTGCATATTTAGATTGTTCAATACTGAATCTGTCAATCATAAGACTCCTGTTTCAACATCCGAGGATAAAATACCATCTTCGCAATTTGGAAAGTTTCCTCATTTTTCATTAAAGCAATTTCGATTGTTCCACTACCGCTCAAGATTCCCTGCTCAAATTCCTCGTAACTTCCATTTAGATGAAATAAATATTGATGGAAAGTTAATTTTAACTTTGGTAAAACAAAATAATTATTTTTTCTTCCAAAAAATTTTTTATAAAATAATTCAATGGCTTGAGTTTTTTGAAGTGGAAATTCCGAAATTCCTAAAATCGTTACCCCATCAGAAAAGACTGAGTTCAGCTCTGGCTTATTAGCTCTACTTAATAGTTCGGAAAAATTTTCGATGAATCTTCGAATTGCAAACCTATCCTCTACGGAGCAAGTTTGATCAAAATCTAGAACTGTTTCTACTGTTTTATTCATACTCTTATTATAGTATGGATTCCAATTTCTATTCTATAAAAAAAGACCGGAGAAATCCGGTCGCGTAGTCATTTACAACTACAGTTTTGGGCGGTTTTTGCTTTAGTATCAAACCATTTAATCTTGTTGCCACTACGGACAACTTCGAATCGAGATGGCTCGTTACCAAATATCAACTTAAAGCAAGCTTTACAAAAACTAAGAAAATTCATAGTCCTCCAACTAGTTTTTCTGCACAGCTATAGAATTATAATCTATTAATTAAATCGGTCAAGTGGAAAACTCTACATTGTTTTTCATGACAAAAATAGCTACAATCTAATAAAGAATCTAATATTTGAAACAAATGAAAAAACAAACGAATCTTTATGCGAAATGGCATAATTATGAAGCTCATAAAACTATCCACTGGATAATTTTTATACTAGTCGCTATTGGAGTCGCCTATTTAATCTATAATAGAGTGAATGACCCTAATTCAGAATCATACGGACTACAAAGTGATGCAGCCAAAACACCAAAGGTTAATTTTGTTTACCTAGTCCCCACAGATATGCAAATTGAATCAAGCTATAAAGCAGCACTAGTCAAAGCTGCTCGAAACTTATCGGCTTGGTATGGGTTTCAACTGTATGGCCCAAATATGCAAACAAAAGGTTCGTTCCAATTCAATGTTCTTACAAAAAACCTTCCTCATGATTCCGCATACTACAGAGGTACTGGTGCAACGTGGGACTACTATGTCAGAACTTTAGAAGATGGGTTCGCACTCACTGGTGGAAGTTTTGACGATCCAAATAATAGATGGATATTTTTGAACGCGGCACTAATTGGAGAGAATCAAGGAGCTGGAGGGACAAATGGAGTTGCAGTTTTACACGGCACAGATTTAATTGGACTATCTAAACCTAATAATGGAAGATATGTAGGTGGATTAGGTCACGAACTTGGACATGCGTTTAGATTACCTCACCCATCGGACTGCCCTGGTCAAAATCACTGTAACTATGACTTAATGTATCTTGGTTACAGTATTTACCCTAACTCTGTAAACCTAACATCAGAGGATAAAAACTTTTTACTTACCTCCCCTTTAGTATCCCAATTCTTCCCTACCAATAACTCTAGCCAGCTCCCACCAAGAAGAGAAGGGTCATCCACTGGACAAGCAAATCTAAAGACTGACCCGAGCAAATTTCTACCACCGTCGGAAGATAATGTTCTAAATAAAGCTACCTCAACTAATTATAAGAGCGAAAAATAACAAAAAACACCCCTAAATGGGGTGTTTTTCTATTGGTGGACCCTACCGGGATCGAACCGGTTACCTCTTCCATGCCATGGAAGCGCTCTACCAAGTGAGCTAAGGGCCCAAAGCGAATTAGCTTATGGCATTTTAACTTAGCTCTAAATCTAAATCAACTATTCTGCAGGAGTTGGAATTTCTTCTGGTGAAATATAAGATTCTGATCCGGGTTGTTGAGTGAATACTTGACGCCATTCTTCAGCCTGTCTTTGAAATGCTGGGATTACACCAATCACGTTCAAAAACCAACCAATTAAAATTATAGCGATACCAGCACCAAGCACAGAACCAAATCCAGTCACTAAACCTTTAATCAAATTCAACCAAACACTTCCCAACCGACGATTAAGATCGTGTAAGTTTTGATTAAATTCTCTAAATTCTTTTTCCGAAATATTATTCATAGTTTTTACATTGAAATTTTTTGGATTAATATTCATTAATTACTTCCCTTCCTAAGTAATGCAATGACCCACCTACCCATGGTCTTCCCGGTAGGAATCGAACCTACATCAACGGCTTAGGACGCCGCGGTTCTATCCATTGAACTACGGGAAGGTAATAAGCAGACAGACCAACACCACTTGATTATTTTATTTTTGAACACAGAATTTAAAATTCTATGATTGATGCTAAAATTATAGCATAATGACCGCAACTCACCAGCCACACTACTAATGAAAATTATAGCTAAAATAAAATCACTGTATACATATTTTGGTTTTGTTGCACATGAAACGAACCCTGTTCCCTTTTGGGTACTTTTTTTATTTGTAGTTCTATTAAGCTTACTTATGATACCTATCGGTCATATCATAAGTTTTGGATACAACCCTCTGCTCGCAGAATATTCAGATTTTGCCTCAATAAAAATTTATATTGCGACACTCCCCTCGATAATCTTCATACTCTACTGTATCAAACGAGTTGGTGTTAAACATTACTTCACCCCTTTAACATTAAGCCTTATCATTACCTTCACACTCATCTGTCTTTACCAATATGTGATACTCCCAGAGGAGTTCAGGCTTAAGTTGGCATCGACTGCACTTTACTTAATTTGTTCTGGACTATTAGGGTATGCAGTTTATAAGCTACAAATTTGGCCAAAATATAAAGAATTAGTCTGCTGGACACTAATACTTAACGGAGTTGTACAGAGCATCATCGCGATTATTCAATTCTCACTGCAGCACTCAATCGGGTTAAATTTGCTTGGTGAATCCCCACTATCAATAAATCAATACGGTGTTGCGAAGATTATTCTGGAAACCACAACTTTTATAAGATCTTATGGTACTAATCCTCATCCAAATATACTCTCAGCATTCTTATTTATCATATCTATACTAAACCTATATTTACTTAACAATACTACACAGAGGTCAAAGAGAATAGTACTATATTTTTCCTTCATTCTAAACATAATTGGTTTGACCTTGACTTTCTCACGTGGTGGTTTACTTGCCTTTGTGTTAGGTATTTTTCTCGCCTTGGCTTCAACCGCTCTTCATAAGGGAATTAAATTTACCATAAATAAGTTGTATTTTCTGATTATGGCACTTATAGTCCCGCTAATACTGTTTTTCCCATGGTTAGCACAAAGGTCAAACATCAATGATAGTGCAGTCTCTGAAAGATCAGCCTACTTTGAAGTAGGAAAAAATATTGTCTTAAATAACTGGTATATTGGCACAGGAGCAGGCACGAACCTGTTCCATATGAAACTTTTTCTTGAAGATAAGCTTGAACCTTGGAACATACAGCCTGTCCATAACTACTTCCTAATCTCGTGGTCAGAGCTAGGTATTATTTCACTTATACCAATATTTCTGATACTTTATTTTCTTTATCGTATCTTGAGGAAATCTTTATCTAATCTTTATCGCAAATCTGATATATTCAAAGAAACAAGCCTATTTTTTACAATATTCTGTGGGGTTTTCGTGCTATTTTGGCTTGATCACTATTTTTATACTTACTGGCCTGTCCAAGCTTTTCTCTGGATGTTGTTAGGTATGAGCTATTCTTCACTTAATTATGAAGAAGAAGACTGGTCTAGACGATAATCACCAAATGGTCCGTGAATTAGGTTTCATGGGAAACAAAGACCGGTTACTCTTTGTGATATTCCTTACCAGAAATTATAGTGAATCCTCGATAAATTTGTTCCAAAAGTAATATTCTGGCTAAATTATGAGGAAAAGTTAGTTTGCTAAGTGATATTGAGTAGTTTGCATACTCCTTCAGCGAGTCATGCAATCCGATTCCACTCCCAAGAACAAAGACCAACTCTTGTCCAAGTGATGAAAGTCTTTCTAGGTTTTGAGCAAAGTCCTTAGAGGATCTCTCTGTGCCACTCTCTGACAAGAGTATAACAATACTACCTTCATTAAGGTATTTTTTTATTTTCTCTGCTTCTTTAAGCTTAATATTATCCAAATCTGAATTTTTATAATATGGCTCCTCTGGAATCTCTATTACTTTAACCAAAGAGTAGGAACGAAGTCTTTTTAAATACTCTTTCTCTAGTTCAATGTACGCACTCTCTTTATACTTTCCTAAACAAATAATTGTAATTTTTACTATTGACATTTATGTGAGAATATGTTTTAATTATAAGTCTTTTTGCGTCGCTATCAGAAAGACTCTAGTTGCATCGGCAACAAACTTATTATAGCGTTGTTCTACAATTCTCTGGAGGGAATATGTTTAATATTAAAGAAGTTGTTACTCACCACAAACCGTCGATTGACGAGTGGGTCGCCATCTGGCTCTTATGCCAATTTGGTTGGGCACAGCCGGACGTGAAGCTAACGTTTGATACAAATCAGAAGGCAGGAGACGAGCACACGGAACGCGCTAATCTCCAAAACGGCAAAATCTTTCTCGGAACCGGAGGTGGAATGTTCGATGAACACCCAACCGAAAACCGGGACAGGATCGAGAACGAGTGTTGTGCCACACTGCTGGCGAAATTCATGAAGGTCGACCGCGATCCAAAACTGAAGTTCGTTTTGCAGTTAGCATTGAACGACGATTTCGGGGTTTACCCGCAGGACCCGGCTGGCAAAGTTCTGTCTAAGTTCGCACTACCTGCGTGCATCAAAATGATGTACCAGAACGATGTGTACGAGATCGAGAACATCAGAGACTGTGTCTTCATGATTCTGAACGAACACTATGAATCGCAAGACAAGTTCGGTCGCAACCGCCGGGTTTGCGAAGCAGGGGAGCGAGTAACCCTTTCCTACAAAGGTAAGTCATTTCCTATGCTCATCGTGCACTCTGAAAACGAGAAGGTGCATGACTGGGCGTTCTCCAAAATGCCTTATCATCTGGTATTGCAAATTAGGAAGAACGGTAATTGGCAAATCTTTTCTCGGAACGGTTCACCGATTCGGAAAGTAATGCCGCTTATCGCGGGTGTGATCAAAAAAATCGAAGCCCAAAAGTTGGGAATCGAATTTAAGATCAATGACCTCACAAAGGACGGCGCGCTCCCGGGAATGCCTCATGTCTACTTTTTCGAGAAAGGTGGGATGCTGTTCAACGGCAACTTGACTCATCCTCAAGAACCCACGAAAACGAACGCGGAAGAATTTCCTAAGATCATTCAGTGCATTTTGATGCAAACGAACAACCAAGCGGAGGAAACTAGCGAGCAGGCGAATGGCGTCTAGCTTTAATAACTGCGGACACGCATTTTGTGTCCGTAGTTTTTTTATGCAAAAAAACAACCCCCAAAGGGGTTGTTATTTTTTAATCAAGTCGATTAGAAACGTCGATCATTGCGAGGTGTCATTGGGCGGGCTTCGCTAACGCTGATGTTGCGTCCACCGAAGTCTTGACCATTGAACATCTCGATTGCAGCAGCAGCTTCTTCTTCAGTAGACATTTCTACGAAACCAAAACCTTTGCTACGACCAGACATTTTATCCATGATGACAGTTGCGGAAACAACATTACCAGCTTTTGCAAAGCCAGCTTCCAACTCTTCATTAGTAGTAGAGTAGGGTAGTCCGCCAACGTATAATTTTGTTGCCATGGGATTCCTTATGATTAATTATCTTAGCTCAACTGAGCTGAAACGTAAGACGACCTCTTTTACTTCGCGCCTTACTCTTGAAGCTCTGCTTCGATAAATACATAAGGTAAGAAATACAAAGAAACTTACTCGCTTAGTTTAGTTCAATTTTGGGTAATTGTAAAGCCCGGCCTAGAATATCTTGTGAAACCAAGAATCCAAAAATGGATTACGCTTATCTACAAAATACAAGGCAATGACTATTGCTAAAAAGGTTCCGTTAATCACAGCAACCCTAATTAAATCTCTAGAAATAATCTTATATTCGGCCTGATGGGCTTGGTAAACTGAAGTTTGTTTGTCCATAACTGGATGAGACTGGTCGCTATGTCCAGATGCTACACTCGCCTGTGGAACAGTAGACTGCGGATTACTATTATATTTATGAAATTTTTTTCTTCTTTTTCCCATATTCAACTTATTAGTTATTTATAGTGTAAATTATAGTAGATGAAGCAGAGACTGACAAGCTGACTACTACTAATTTTATAGAGTTGAAGAGGTTCTCCAGCGGTGCTAGAATAGTCATACTGAATTAAAATCCCGACAGGGAAATTAGCACAATGAACGAACAAAATTTGCAAATTGTCACAATAATTATTTCGGCGTCTGCATTAATAGTTTCTGTGACCGCACTATTGTTTAGTATGAAACTAAAGAAATGGAGGAAGCTGTTCGATTCAGAAAATCAACCCGATAATCTCGAAGAGGTCATCACTTCCATTACGACACTGCTAAAGAAGCATGGTCAAGATCATACAAAACTAGCTGCTGTAGTCGAAAGTATAGAACAAACGTTGCAAACAACTTTTCAGTACTCCAGCGTTGTACGGTTCGATTCACTAAGCAACGATGGTGGAAATTTAAGTTTCACAGTGGCCTTACTAAACGGCCAACAAACTGGTATGATAATTACCAGCCTTCATGGAAGGGAAAATAACCGAATTTATTGCAAAGCTATTAAAGAAGGTCAAAGCGTTCAACCCTTAAATGAAGAGGAACAACAAGCTTTAATAGAAGCATTAACAGGAACACAAAAACCAAAGCCGAAGAGTTCTAAGAAATAATTAATTATACATTTATGGCACAAGATAATTCCGCAGCCGAAACAGTTGTCGGCCCCTCAGTTAAAATCCAAGGAGATTTAAATTCCGAAGGTAACATCCGTATTGAAGGAAGTGTTACTGGAAAGGTAAACACCACTCAGAGCGTTCACATTGGTGAAGCAGCTGTGATTACAGCAGACATGCATGCAGGAAATGCAATCGTCGCAGGTCAAGTTCAAGGTAACATTAAAGTAAGTGGTAATTTAATTTTACAAAGCACTGCAAGAGTCAATGGAGACATTGCTTGCGGTATTCTTCGAGTTGAAGACGGCGCACTTTTTTCTGGAAAATGTAACATGAAAGGTGCCGCAGTAGAAAAGTCTAAGGCTCAAGCCACTAACGAACCAGAACCAGAAAAGTAAAAATTTCAACTAACCCCTTTGGGTTAAGCTTAATCCCGGCCGAGTCCGGGATTAGTCATTTCGCAAGCTCACTAAGCTATGTATTTTTATATCCTCGACGGAACTAATATTCCTCCAAATGAATTTGAAAAGGCTCAAGTTACCCTGCAGGGACTGCTGGCTCAATTTCGAATATCCGGAGAAATGGTTAGGGTTACTTCGATTCGAGGAATCCAAGAATTAGTAGAACTGGCTGGTGAAAGAGGAGTGAAAACTTTGATCGCTTGTGGTACAGATGACACTTTTAATATTATGCTGGCTTACTTAGCGGGTAGAGATTTTGCTCTGGGGTTTATTCCATTGATTGAGGATACCAGCTTAGGGAAAATTTTAGGTATCGATTCACTAGAAACTGCTGTCAAAACTGTGGCGTCCAGACGATTAGAAAAAATGGATTTAGCGGTGATGGGCGATAGCTATTTTATTAGCCAAGTTGAATTTGGGATCGCTTCAACAAAAGTAAAAAACATGGGATGGTTTACAAGCATGTCATCGTTAACTAAAGAATATTATAATTTAAAACTTAGGATTGATAACTCATACACCATGGACATTACTTGCCTTGGTGGAACAGTAACAAATAGTCGAACTACTTCGAGTTCCAACAGCACTGTTGCAAACCCGACTGATGGATTTTTAGATTTAATGATATTAGAGCGTTTAACCAAAATGGATGTTTTAAAATACAAGCCGGATATTGCTGCTGGGGTATTAGAAAACATTCCAGGAACTTCTGTAATTAAATGTAGACAAGTAGAATTTTTAGAACCTCGTGGTTTCCCATTAAATATTTCTGGGAGAACGTTCTCTAAAGTACCTGCGGTAATCTCTATCATCCCAAGACAACTCAAAATGATAGTCGGAAAAACCCGAACATTTTAAATAATATGACAAACCAATATAAAAGAGAGTACCCAGTGGATACTCTCTTTTTCCTTTTCGCTCTTTTGAGCTCATCAGTACAAACACACATTTGTAGAAGGGAGATAGATTAGCAACAATCTATCTAAAGGAGGGAACTGGTTGCTCAGTAAGAAGTGTTTCAGATACACCGTGGAAACCCCCAGTTATCTGATTCAGGTGTACAGCTTAGAAGCTGTACTTAAGTGCGAGCATGGTGCTCGTACTTTTGCCGAAGTTAACTTCGGCACCTGCGGTGAAGTTTTTGTTGAGTTTGACCTCAAGGCGAGGGCCAGTCCCACGAAACTTCTGAGTTGCCAGAGCAAGCGTTATACGCTTGGTGACATCTACTGAAGTTTGGTTTCTGTACCACTTACCACCTTTTTCGATGAGGAACAAGTTCTGAACGAACCTGCCCTTAACCGATCGGCCTGCCCACACAAATGCTCCGAGCTGAAGTCTGCTGCTGCCAGTCTGGACACCAACTGCACCACCGACCTGTAACCAGGACTTAGGTGAGTAGGTAGGTCCACAGTATACCTGGTTAAAGGATTTACTGTTCTGGATCCAACAATACAAACCAGCTTTGGATTTGCCACCGTAGGTCAAGTACGTCTTGACCATTGGGTTAACATTTCCAGAAGCACTAACTTCACTTTCGAACTCCACGTAGCCGTGGAGCTGATTCTTGGGCGTCTCTGTCTGACCAAAGGTCATAACAGTAAAACCAAGAACCAAAGCGACTAACAATTTAACGTTTTTCATGTATCCTCCACGGCTACAAATTCTGTTGCCTTCTGAAAAGTAAATCTTAATCTCTCAGTAAGGTGACTATCTGTAGATCACAAATGTATTTTGAAAGAACAGTATAACAGAAAATTAGCTCTTTGTCAATACTTCTTCAACGAACAGCTGTTTAAATTGTCAATTTTAATTACAAATAAGCAAGATAATCTTGTTGACATTTTTTCAACAAATTGCTATTATATAGCTATGATATCTGATTTATTAATGAAATTTGGCCTAAGCGATAAGGAAATTGCTGTGTATACAACCTTAGTGCAAAGAGGGAAAGGCAAAGCTACGGAGTTGTCTAGAATAACCAATATCAACAGAACAACCATATATAGCGTATGCAAAGAGCTCATAGATAAAGGGTTTATTTCGGAAGACCCAAGTACAACTCCCAGCACCTATGTACCTTTGCCACCACAAGACCTTAAAACCCTAATTGCTAGAGAAGAACTGCATTTGCAGCACAGGCGCAATATTGTTGACCAGTTAATTCCTGAATTATTCACCATTTCTAAAAATACAGTCTATTCACCTCCAAAAATTCAGTTTAAATCGGAGGAAGACTTCGAAGAGTATCTATACCAACAGACTCCTATTTGGACTGAAAGTATTATGAAAACTGACGGAATCTGGTGGGGATTCCAAGACGCCAGCTTTGTAGCTCACTACGACAAGTACATAGACTGGCACTGGCAGCAACCAAATACTGCCAAAATGGGATTAAAAATTATTACGACCGGGCTTGATGTAGAAAAAAGGGTGAACGCTAAAGAGCGATGGCCGGCCAGAAGAGAAATTAAAATTTGGCCGAAGGCCATAGACTTTACAGCTACCACTTGGGTTTTGGGAGACTACACAGTAATGGCCTTTACAGATAGCAAACCTCACTATATGGTTGAAATTTACGACAAAGCAATTGCCCAAAATCACAGAACCCTATTCCAGGGTATTTGGGAAACTATTTAATAGCCGCCTTGATTTTTTTACTAAAATACAGTATAGTTAATCAGTTATGAATTTATCTTCTTTATCTCACGAATTAAATATGTCTATCCAAGAACTTCGCAGTAAAGCTGCCGCAGCTGGTTTTCGTATTTCTCCTCGTGCAAATAAAATTGATAATCACCTCGCGAAACAAATTTCCGAAGCGCTTAGCGAAAAACCAAAAGAAGTAGCTCCTAAAAATACTGAACCAAAACACATCGAGCTACCTGCATTTATTAAAGTCCGCGATTTTGCAGAACTGCTTGGCTTACCAATCACCGATGTAATCAAAACCCTTATTCAAAATGGAGTTATGGCAACTATTAATGAAGAGATAGACTTCGATACCGCTAGTATTATTGCAACCGACTTAGGCTTTGAAGTTAATAGCCAACAAACCAGTGAAGTAAAAGAATTTGGAACTGGATTTTTACATGAACAGCTTTCTGCTGAAAGCGATACTGATTTAAAAACTCGTCCTCCAATTGTTGCAGTCATGGGTCACGTAGACCACGGGAAGACAACTTTATTAGATGCTATTAGAGAAACAGATGTCGTAGCAGGAGAAAGTGGTGGCATTACTCAGCACATCGGAGCTTATAAAGTTACCAAAGACGGTAAACAGATTACTTTTTTAGATACACCTGGTCACGAAGCATTCGTGGAAATGAGAGCGCGAGGTGCTAATGTTACCGATTTAATTATTTTAGTAGTTGCAGCAGATGATAGTGTACGTCCTCAAACAATTGAGGTCATTAATCGTGCCAAATTTACCAACACACCAATCATTGTTGCCATCAACAAAGTTGATAAAGAAAATGCGAACGTTACTAAAGTAAAACAAGAGTTAGCAGAACATGGAATCTTAACAGAAGATTGGGGAGGTAAAACAATTGCTGTAGAAATTTCTGCGAAGCAAAAAATTGGAATTGATAAACTTTTGGAAATGGTTTTGCTTCAAGCTGAAATTGAAAATTATACAGCTAACCCAAATGGAAAATTACTTGGCACAGTGATCGAATCTCATATGTCTCAAGGACAAGGTGCAGTCGCCACTGTGATTATTCAAAATGGTACCTTGAGGGTTGGCGACATTATGGTTGCAGGTATTGGATATGGAAGAGTGAAATCAATGGAAGACGAACATGGCAAGAAACTTAAGACAGCTGGACCATCTACCCCAGTGGTAATTTCTGGTTTTTCGGAATTGCCAGAAGCAGGCGACATTTTACAAACAACAGAAACCTTAGACGAAGCGAGAACAATTGGCGTCACAGCTCAAAAGCTAAAGCACAGCCGAAGGTTAAGTGTTCGTTCTAAAATTCAAGGAAATACCGAAGATAAATCTTTAAACTTAATCCTAAAAGCAGACGTTGCAGGCTCCTTAGAGGCTATCCAGCAATCTTTCAGTAAACTTAAAAACGACGAAGTAACTCTTAATGTTATTAGTGAAGGAATTGGGGAAGTGAATGAAAATGACGTAATGCTTGCAGACAGCAGTAAAGCTACTATTATTGCGTTTAGAGTTAAGACTAACCCAAAAGCAATTAATCTTGCTAAGCAGAAAAAAGTAAGCGTAGATAGTTACGATGTTATTTACGAACTCTTGGAAAATATTACTAGTGCGGTTGTAGAAATGTTTACTCCAGAAATGGAAAAACTTGTTTTTGGTCGCGGTGAAATATTAGGTATCTTCCGAACAGAAAAATCTCAGATGATTGTGGGCGGTAAAGTTATCGAAGGCGAACTTCGTAAGAACAAACAAATTGCTGTTGTAAAAAAGAACGATGAAGGAATTTGGGAAGAAGTTGCTAGAGGGGAAGTCTTAGAACTACAACAAAATAAAATTGACACCAAAGAAGTTTCAAAAGGGAATGAATTTGGAATGAAGATAAAATCAAACTACAAACTACAGGTAGGCGATACCATTGAAAGCTTTGAAGAAAGCTTGAAACAAAAAAGTTTATAAAACAAGACCAGCTGGTCTTGTTTTTTTTACTCTGACCTAACGAGGTCATTATTTTGACTTTGGTTATTCCGTAAGGTAAAATTGAGAACTACTATGATACGGAGGAGTGATGAGAAAAGAAAGAAGATTATTAATCGCTGACGATAACGGCCGTCTTTGGAGATGGTTATACGAAAAACTAAAAGGTAAATATCTAATCAACATCGTACCAAGAGCACAGGCAGTAATTCATGGTCAAGTCCAAAAATACGACTTAATAATCCTAGATGATCCAAAACCGAATCCCAAAAACCATGATCTGATCGGTGACATTAGGAAAATTAGAGAAAAAAGACCGGAACAAAAAATTGCGGTTTTTCCGGGACCTACTTTAAGTTTTGAGGCAGGTCGAACGCTTAAGGTTCAAGTCATGACTGTTGAAGAATTCGATCTATCAGGTATTGAAAGCCTACTAGATAAACAGTTTAGATAAAAGATCTGACCCAGTCTACACATTAATATTTGGGGGCGAACCAATTCTTATAACAAGACCAGCTGGTCTTGTTTTTTTAACCACGAGATGTTAAACTTGTTTGTTCTGCTCATAAAAACCAATCGGAGGTCGCATGTATAAAGTACTAATCATAGACGACTATGAAGGATTGCTCACTAGCCTACAGCTAATGCTTAGTGACGCAGGGTACGAAACTCATACCGCTAAAGACCATTTTGAGGCAAACCAGCTTTGTTCAGAAAATGAATACTCGCTGATTATCTGCGATAACCAGATGGGCGACGAGGTCAGGCACTGGGGAATAAACCTTATACCAAGGCTGAAAAGACGTCAACCAGGGGCGAAAACAATCCTTATGTCTGCCGATGAAATTACTGAACACCCAGCAGATCACTTTATTCAAAAAAGCTATATCGGTAGTGATCTGATTCCGCTGGTAAAATCGTTACTTTAGGACAAAAGTCTTGAGCTTCCGCTCAGGCTTTTTTATTTAACCCTTGATATAATAAGAATGGTTTGATATAGTAAAACTTAATTTTATGAAACAAAGCAAAGCTAAATCTTCAAATCGAATCGAAAAACTCAACTCACTAATTCAGAAAGAGGTTGGGGAAATTTTGCTTGGCTATTTGAAATACGGTGAAGGCTTAGCCACAATCAGTAAAGTCGAGGTAAGCGGTGATGCGCGCTGGGCAAAAGTCTGGGTTTCTATAGTCGGCGGAGACGACGATAAGATAATGGAAATCATTAAAAAAAATATCTACGACATCCAAGGTGAACTAAATCGAAAGATAGATTTAAAGCTTATTCCAAGACTACAGTTCTTCCTCGACACATCTCCTAGATACGCACAACATATAAATGAGCTTATTAAGAAAGTACACGAAGAAGACGAAGATTTATGACAGAATTTCTGCAAGCCAAAAATTTAATTGAAGGTTCAAAAAATATTTTACTTACTACGCACGAAAGAACCGACGGTGATGACCTTGGTTCAGTTTTGTCTTTGGCAATTTATTTAAGATCAGCTGAAAAACAAGTAACGCTGTGTATCACTGGTGGAGTACCAGAGCGATTACAATACCTGCCTTATTCTGAAAATGTAATTGAACAGCTCCCAGAAAAAAATTACGACTTATTAATAGTTTCTGGATGTAGTAGTTTAGACAGGGTAAGGAATCATCGAATCGAGCAACTAAATATCCCGATAATAAACTTCGATCATCATCCGGATAACAAACAATTTGCCACTGTTAATGTTGTTGATGCAAAAAAATCTGCAGTTGCAGAATTAGTTTATGATTTTTTCAACTACTGCCAATGGGAAATTGAAAAAGATGTCGCTCTATGTTTACTAACTGGAATAATTACCGACACAGGAATGCTAATGCATAGCAACACTAGTTCTAGCACACTTGCCGCAGCTGGTGAACTAATGAAACACGGTGCACATATTAGCGAGGTGGCAAAAAATACTTTTGCTACCCATGATACCAACAAATTAAAAGCGTGGGGAAAAGCATTAGAAAATTCTTTCTTTAATGCTGAGACAAAAGTCATCTACTCTGTGATAACCGAAAAAGAAATACAAGAACTAGGCAATCCAGAACTTGCCAGCTTCGAAGGTTTGGTAGAAACTCTAAATAAAGTACCGGAAGCAAGGTTTGCAATGTTTTTAAAGGAAGACGGAGCAAGGATAAAAGGGAGCTTGCGCAGTGACCCACATAAAGGCATCGATGTCCAAAAAATTGCCCAAGATTTAGGTGGTGGAGGGCACAAATGGGCTGCAGGTTTTTCAATGGTAGGAAAACTGGTAAAAACCGATGCGGGGCGGTGGAAAATTGCCGAAAATTAGGGATCTTAGCTCTGGATTTTTTTATGAAGTTATACTATAATAACTAAGATTTTTATTGAACAAAAGATTTATTGGCCCAGGTGGTGGAACTGGTAGACACGCAGCCTTGAGGTGGCTGTGGGAGAAATCCCGTGGAGGTTCGAGTCCTCTCTTGGGCACCATGGGTTCAATAAAACACGTTAGCCCTGGTAGCTCAGTGGTAGAGCAGACGCCTGAAGAGCGTCGTGTCGTCAGTTCAATTCTGACCCGGGGCACCACAAAAATTTCATAAGGGCGATTAGCTCAGTTGGTTAGAGCGTCTCGTTTACACCGAGAAGGCCAAAGGTTCGAATCCTTTATCGCCCACCATTGCGGCTATGGTTCAATGGTAGAACTCTTCCTTGCCAAGGAAGGGATAGGGGTTCGATTCCCCTTAGCCGCTCCAAAGAAAGGACACCACTCAGTGGTGTTTTTTCTTTTGTAAAAATAAAAAAGCCGGAAGGGTCCGGCTAAAACACTGTGATCATATCCGTATTGTACTGGAGCAAGAATTGCTCAACCTTGAACTCACTCACGTACTTGGAGTCCATCCGTTTGATTTTCTCTCGAACTTCCAAAAACTTATTGTACCATGACTGTGAAGTTTCAATTTGTTCTTTAGTCCAATTGTTATTCACCAAAAGGTCTGGATCATTCCTAATCAAGAATATCAGAAACCACAACTCATCTTTACTGGCCCGAACTTTTTTGAACTCAAAGTATGCGCGTACTAAGTCGGAGAAAGACTGCCGAGAGATCTCTGAATCCAAAGCAAAATCCGGCCTGTTAACTACCTGAAACTTTTCATGAAGTTGCTTACGAGCAGTTTGGTAATTTGAAATGAAGTTTGGCAATTCAGATGTCCAAACTTTGGCCTTATCGAAAGAGGGCAAGCTGTCATTTTGCTGTGAGTAAGCAGGACTTAAGAGCAGGCCAACTAGTAGCATTAAAAAAATGGACAGAAATATTGTTCTCATCTTAGCCTCCGTTGAAATTGTTACCCTTACAGTACCATGCACAATTTATTTTGAAAACCCTTTAGAAATGGGGTAAATGGTATCCCTGTTCTTTCCCCAGACCAAGCCCAAAAAAAGGTGTTTTGGCTTAAATAAGCCCAAAAGTGCCAAAAACTCCTTGAAATTACTACCTAAATCTGGTAATATATCTCGGTACGGTACTGCTATTGGCAGGCTTTTTTATTTCCTGACTTTAATCCATTTAAAGCAAAAACTAGAGTAAAAAGCCTATAAATAACAGTAACCCGAAGGTCTTAAATAATCGAAATTTTCATTAAACCTCGATTGTGAAAGAAGGATTTGAAATTTATATTTCTGCCTTGGCTCACTCTCCGCGGTTAAGGAGTTGCATCCTGAATAAATGAAAGCTCCCCTTACCTTAAGTTCTGCAGTCGAGAAGGCAATTGTATTATTCGCTTTCTTACCGGTAGTTAGTATGGTTTATCCAGAAACTGCCGTAGCAGCATTCTCTGCACAGAACCACGGCAACCAAGCTCTAGTTTTTCAAGTCAACTCAAAACAAAAACCTAACGGACAACCAACGCAAGACAACATAGAGGAAAATCCTACTTTGACGAATCCTTGTTATCCAGCACCGATCGATTCTTGTAACCCTGACGAAAGCCCAATGCATCTCTCAAATGTGAATGCAAAACTGGCTGTTCAGGAAAGAACAAATTCCGATTACTCTGGTATTCAATATTCCAAAGAAGAAGTTCAACAACTTATTGTAAGTTATTCTGAGCTATACGGTGTTAATCCGGAAACCCCTCTGTGTATCGCTCGTTTAGAAAGTGGTTACAACCAGTTTAGTAAGAACCGTGGTGGTTCTACTGCGAGTGGAGTCTTCCAATATCTTACCTCTACATGGAGACATACCGATGAAGGTAAAGCAGGTCATAGCGTCTTTGACGCTGAGGCTAATGTGAAAGCTGCTGTAAAATATATGGCGGTTCATAAAAGCACTAAACCATGGACTGTAAGAGGGAAGTGTCCTGCACTATCGTTCACAAAATAATAATTACAAACTGTAATTCATAAAGCCCCGCCCGAATAGGGCGGGGTTTTATCTTGAATAAAGTTGGTGGTTCAGCTAAAATTAGACAGTATCAAGTCGGCCGGGTAGCCAAGTGGTAAGGCAGAGGTCTGCAAAACCTTTATTCACGGGTTCGATTCCCGTCTCGGCCTCCACTGAGATACACATTCACACTTGGGCCAAGCTTGAGCAGGGCTAAGGAGTGTAACGACGAAGCCTGTTGCGAAAGCGAAGGTTAAGCGTGAATGTGAGAGGAAGACATTTGGGAGCAGATGAGCCAGCAGACTGCAAAGCAGGACTGCGGCGAATGAGCGAGCAAATGATCGGACGTGCCTGGGTGGCGGAACTGGTATACGCACAGGACTTAAAATCCTGGGCCAGAAATGGATTGAGGGTTCGATTCCCTCCCCAGGCACCAATAAAAGAACAGCACGATAAGTGATGTTCTTTTATTTATGTTTATATAGAGGGAATCGAAAAGAGCGGTTCGCCGAAGGCGAAACTTGATGCGACTGTTTGGAGCATCAAGTAGCGGCGGGGTCGCGTTAGGCGTCATCCGAAACGACTGAAAGGAGTTGAGGATAGACGTGGGCGACCGATTCCCATGCCAGCAAAGCTGGCATTTTTTGCAACCCCATACAAAAAACCGAGTAATGGCAAGGCACGGATGAACCCCCAAGCACCATTTTAAAAACACCCCAAGTTGGGGTGTTTTTTATTTACTTAGCCTTTTCTTCTGCTGGAACTTCTTCCTTCGCTTCTTCTGTAGCAGTCTCAACTACTTCTTCGACTTTTGCTTCAACTTCTGCTTTTTTTGGAGCTTCAGTAAGTTGTTTAATAGATAGACCTAAACGATGTTCAGACGGTTCAATTGAAATAACCTTAAACTCATATTCTTGACCTTCTTTAACAACTTCATTGGCATCTTTTACTTCATCATGAGACAACTCTCCTAAATGAGCCAATCCTTGTATGTCCTGATCTAATTCTACAAACACACCAAATGGCATGATCTTTGAAACTTTACCTTTAACAACCTGACCAAGCTGGTATTTCTTCACAGACTCCTGCCATGGATCATTTTGGAGTTGTTTGATAGACAAGGAAACACGTCCTTTTTCTATAGCAATAACTTTAGCTTGGACTGTATCGCCGACTTTGAATAAGTCTTTTGGATTTTCAATTCTTTGCCACGCAAGTTCACTAATATGAACCAAACCTTCTAATTCACCAAATTTTACAAAGACACCAAAGTCTACAATACCAGTAATCTGACCAGTAACTAAATCACCGATCTTCAAAGCAGATAGATTCTTTTGAAGATCTTCTTCGAAGACTGCCTTTTCAGAAACAATCAACTTTTCTTCTTCACTATCAGCAGTAATTACTTGGACATTAAAATGCTGCCCTACATAACTATTTAAGATTCCTAAAATACGATTCTTGTCACCTTCTTCAACACGAGGGTAGTGTTCGATAGATAATTGTGAAACCGGCAAGAAACCAACAACATTGTTAATTTCAATCATCAAGCCACCTTTGTTAGCAGACAAAATTTTTGTTGCAACAACTTCTTTGCTTTCCATAAGCTCGCGTAATTTTTGCCATACACGTTCATGACCAGCCTGACGAAGAGACAATTCAACATTACCTTCACGGTTTTCTGTTTCAACAACAGAAGCCTCAATAGTATCACCAGGCTTAAGTGAGTTAAGAGTGGCTTGATCATCATAAAGTTCACGACCACGAACCACACCAACTCCGTAACCAGCCAAGTTTAAGAACACTTCGTTCTTGGTTACAGAAATAATTGTGCCCTCTACCATATCACCTGGTTTTAGCACGCGAATTTCAGCACCGCTAGCAATAAGGTCGTTCATGGTTTGTGCACTGGAGTCTCCAGTTACACTAGAAGGAACAACTTGCTCACCAACAGGTTCGCCAGCTGGCGAATGGATATTTTCTTCTGACATTAATTAATACTTTCCTAATATACAAATAAAAAACAACGTCTAGACGTTGAGTGAATATCTAAAAACGATTCTTGTATATTAATTATTAAACACGCCAATTACTTAGACCTACCGGAGGTTAAAAATTAGATAAAGGCGTGTACGCCGGTAAGTAGGGGAATTATAGCCGAAACCTTAGGTTTTGTAAAGGTTTTTTAGATAATTATTGGTTGTAGAATCGCCACATTTTTGCTATAATTTCTGTATGCAAATTCAATATTTCGGCCTTTCTAGCTTCAAAATAACCACAAAAGAAGCCACAATTATTACTGACCCATTCGACAAAGAATCTGGCCTAACCCCTCCAAGAGGAGCTGCGGATATTCTGATTCTCGCCGAAAAAAATAACAAGCTCTATAATGCCACATCTGGTATCTCGGGGGAGCCTTTTTTAATTAACGACCCAGGGGAATATGATCTAAAAGGTGTTACAGTAACTGGAATCCCACTCAAACAAGATGAGGGCAGGTTCGTAACTGTCTTTCTTATCGAAAGCGAAGATATCTCTATTTTAAACTTAACCCATATTCGCGAATGGAATATCGATCATGATGATCTTGAAGACTTGGGCGAAATAGATATTCTTTTATTACCAGTTGGTAGCAACAGTGTTCTAACTCCAAAGCTCGCTTCTCAGATCGCTCACGACATAGAACCAAAAATTGTGATCCCTTCGCACTACGAAACTAGCGGGTTGAAATTACCAAATGAAAAAGTTGAAGTCTTTGTTAAACAGTTTGGTGGTAAAGCAGAAGAAATGGAAAAGTTAACTGTTAAGAAAAAAGATTTAGTTGAAGAAAAAACTCAAATTATCACATTACAACCTCTAAGATAAAGATGAAAGATATTATTTCTAAAATAAGACGGAAGCCTCACGACCAAAAATCGAAAATTGTTTGGATGGCGGCAGGAATAATTACAGTTATTTTGTTAATTGCTTGGGCAATAATCGGAATCCCTAAACGAAATTCCGATGGAGGACAAGTAATTAATGATTTCACTAAAGAAATTGAAAGTAGTAAAGACACAATCCCTAATCTCCTTAAACAAGAATAATTATGGCCAAGGACAACACAACCACATCACATCCAGATAATGTTGGTGTAATCAAACAACGTTTCCTAGAACAGGAAATGCAAGAATCATATCTAGATTACGCGATGAGCGTAATTGTTCAACGTGCCCTTCCAGATGTCCGCGATGGACTTAAGCCAGTTCACCGCAGAATCTTATATGCCATGCACGCGATGGGTCTACGAAGTGGGGGTAAGACCACAAAATCTGCAAAAGTCGTCGGTGAAGTTTTAGGAAAGTTCCACCCTCATGGCGATACTGCTGTATACGACTCCATGGTTCACATGGCACAAGAGTTTTCTATGCGCTATCCGCTGGTAATTGGTCAGGGAAACTTTGGTTCTATGGATGGTGACAACCCTGCAGCTATGCGTTATACCGAAGCCAAGATGAGCGCCTTTGCAGAAGCTATTTTGGAAGATATCGATAAAGACACTGTGGATTGGCGAGATAACTACGATACTACCGAAAAAGAGCCTTCTGTTCTACCAGGTAAACTGCCTAACTTACTACTTAACGGCACTTTGGGTATTGCTGTGGGTATGGCAACAGACATCCCGCCACACAACCTAACCGAAGTTGCTAATGCAATTATTGCTGTAATTGAAAATGAAGACGTCACTATTGATGAACTCACCGATATAGTCCAAGGTCCAGATTTTCCTACTGGTGGTATTATCTATGATAGAAAAGCCATCAAAGAAGCTTACATGAGTGGTAAGGGTGGGATTGTTACTCGAGGTAAAACCGAAATAGAAGAAATGAATAACGGTTCTTACAGAATTCTTATCAATGAAATTCCTTACCGTGTGAACAAAGCTACCTTATTAGAAAAAATTGCCTTATTGGTTCAAGAGAAAAAGATTGAAGGAATAAAAGATGTCCGCGACGAAAGCGACAAAGATGGAGTGCGGGTTGTTATTGAACTTAAAAAGGGAGCTCTAGCTAACAAAATTTTGAACCAGCTCTATAAATTTACTCAACTCCAAGATACCTTCCACATGAACACCTTGGCATTGGTTGATGGTATTGAACCACACGTACTTAATCTAAAAACGATTCTAGAAAAGTATATCGAACATCGCCAAATTGTTGTTCGTCGTCGTACTGAATTCGAATTACGCAAAGCCCAAGAAAGAGCTCACGTATTAGAAGGGTTAAAAATTGCGCTAGATAATATTGATGCTGTAATCAAAACAATCAGAGCTAGTAAGGATCGTTTAGAAGCTCATGCTAATTTAATTAAGAAGTTTAAGCTTACCGATATCCAAACCAATGCGATTTTGGATATGAGACTTCAAACCTTAGCTGGACTAGAACGCAAAAAGATTGAAGATGAATTAGCAGAAAAGCTAAAACTGATCGCTGAATTAGAAAGTATTCTAAAATCTACCAAGAAAATTTTAGGCATCATTAAAGATGAAGTAACAGAACTAAGAGATAAATTTGGTGATGAACGACGCACCCAAATAGTTGCCCAAGGAATTGGCGACTTCAAGGCTGAAGACTTAATCCCAGAAGACAATGTGATTATTTCCACAACTAAGTCTGGATACATTAAACGTCAATCACCAGACACCTACAGACAACAGTCTCGTGGTGGTAAGGGTGTTATTGGCCAGTCTTTGAAAGAAGAGGATGTAGTAGACCAAGTACTTTCTGCTTCTACCCACGATGATGTAATGTTCTTCACCAATAAAGGGCGTGTCCTAGTAACAAAGGCCTACGAACTTCCAGAGAGCTCTAGAACCAGTAAAGGACAAGCTTTGGTAAACTTCCTTCAGCTTGCTCCAGAAGAGTTCGCCACTGCTGTACTAGCAGTCTCTAAAAATAGCGATGCTAACTTTATTGTGATGGCTACCAGAAATGGTCTTATCAAAAAGGTTAAAAAAGATGAATTTGCCAAAGTACGTAAATCAGGAATCATTGCTTTAAATCTTAAAGGTGATGATGAACTACGCTGGGTTAATGTCAGTTCTGGTGAGGATGAGATTATGCTTTCTACTGAAGATGGCCAAGCAATTCGTTTTAAAGAAAGTGATGTAAGAGCTATGGGCCGCTTAGCTGCTGGTGTTGGTGGAATCAGACTTAAAAAGGGTGATCATGTAATTTCAATGGATATTATTACAAAAGCAATGAGTGGTAGCGATCGTGATGTCCTTGTGATCACCGAGAATGGTTTGGGTAAGAAGACTCCAATAAAAGATTATAAAACTCAAAAACGAGCTGGTAGTGGAATTAAAACTGTGAAGATCACAGCCAAAACCGGTAAAATTGTTTCAATGTGCATCCTAGACAAGAGTGATGAAGAAAAAGATCTTCTCTTAATCTCTAAGCAAGGACAAACTATTAGAACCCCACTAAAGACTATCTCTACACTTGGTAGGGCAACTCAAGGGGTGAGAGTGATGAAACTAAATAATGATGATACTGTTGCCAGCGCAACCGTAGTATAAATAAAAAACGAGTCCTGTGTGGACTCGTTTTCGATTATAAAATTTCGGCTTCTACAAACTCCGTTGCTTGTTCCTCAAATTGATCTGCAACTTCTCTGTCGAGATTAACATGAACACGATAAGTGGTCGGCAAAGTTGCGCTGTTAGATGAATTAAAGGTTGAGGCTAATAACTCCTCAACGGTTGTATCTCCAGAATACCAAGAAACTGGCAAGTTGATTCTTCTTTCCATCTTATCTGGCCCAGCATAGATCGTAACCTGAGATGTTTGCAACTTGTTCCTACGAGCAAACTCAAGCCCTAAACTAATTCTAGACTCAAAGTCACCAGAAAAAGCTTTCAGTCTATCTGAAGGTTCTGTGGTAGTGATATTAACCACTTGCTTAAACCAATCCCAATTCTGAATCTTTCTCATGAGATCAGGACTTGCATCCAGCAAGAGCCGCACCATTTCCGAGTCTGATTTGTAGAAATCATTTTTCGTTAAAGTGCCGACCTGATACGCGTCCCACGCTGCTTGGAATATCATCGTGGCGACAACCAAATGAGGAGCAGTGTAGATCTCTTCATAAACATTACGCCGCAATTCTTTCCACCCATTTATCCAATGCGGAAGATTTACATTTCCCCCCAGACTCCAGCAGTCGTCCCATTTAAAACATTTAGCGATGTTAGAAGGGGTGATCCTTTCTGGACCATACAGAGAGCCTGTACACCAAGCGTATCGATAGATGTTGTCTAGATTGTCTACATCCATATCGCCATGAATGATGTCAGAAAATGGCTTCATCCTCCCCCTAATCATTTTGACTACATCCATAGGCTCAACACCAATATTTATCAAGGCTTTCTTGGTAGAATACCCGATTGGATGATCAAGAAGTACCTCGAGAAAACTTTCTCCATCATGTCCAATTGCTTGCTTCATCAATCTTTCGATTAAGTGTGCAAAAGGAGAATTTCCCCAATCGTGCATTAGTGCAGAAGAAAGAATCAATCTTTTTTCATCTTCGGTAAGATACAGATTGCTGTTACAAACAAGTAACGCCAACCTCATTGCCCCAACTCCATGGTGAAATCTACTTGGGAGACTACCACTTACCCTAAATTGATTAACGACTGTGCCCATTGTAATATCTCGAGCTCTCACCGCAAGCTCGGTATGGAAAAGTGGTTTAATAAACTCGGGAATTTCAAAAGTTCCATATATTGGATCTTTATACCAAAATTTTGTCATAACTTCCTCCCTAATCTTTGAAATACCGTTCATACTATCATGCCATATTTCACAGGTCAAACAGGCTATTGATGCTAAAAGTATTCTTCTCTATAATATATAAGAATTCTATAAATAGGGGTGTGTAGCTCAGTTGGTTAGAGCACAAAGCTTATACCTTTGCGGTCCATGGTTCGAGTCCATGCACACCCACCACCAAACGCACTCAAACATATTTTCAATATAATTAACAATTATGACCCCAGAAAGACAACAAGAAATATTTGAAGACAAGTATCAAGGAAAGCTTGGTATTTCATATGATGAATGGCTTGAAAGTGCACCAGAAACAGAAGATCAAGCTTACGAGAAATTAGAAGAAATTGATACTGAATTAAAGCAAATTGTAGATATACTTGCTAACACACCGCCCGAAGAAAAAGATGAATTAGAAGATGAACGTGACCGTCTTAAATTAGAATATGATCTCATAGAAGAAATGTTTGGTTTAGAATTAGAACACTAATGTTATACATAGTCCCAACCCCACTTGGTAATTTAGAAGATATTTCGGCACGAGCTATACAGTGTTTACGCTCGTGCGATTTTATTGTTGCGGAAAACCCATCCACTACTCACAAACTTTTACAATTGCTAAAGCTTCCCAAAAAAGAAGTTATCCAATTTGCCGATCATAATGAAGTAAAAGTCTTACCAAAAATTTCCGAACGACTAAATAATGAAACTGCTTGCTTAGTAAGCGATGCAGGAACTCCAGCAATCTCTGACCCAGGCTTTAGGATTGTTCGAGAGTGTAGAAAATTGGGAATTCAAGTTGTATCTTTACCAGGTGCCAGCGCTGCTATTACTGCCTTAGCAGGGTCTGGCCTTCCCACAGACAAATTTTTATTCAATGGGTTTTTACCAAAAACCGAACCAAAGCTCCTACGTTTAATTGAAGAGTCAAAAACTGTAGAGGCGACTCTAATTGCTTATGAATCACCTCAGCGATTACTTAAAACTGTTGGTGTGATACAAAAAAATTATCCAGAGATTAATCTTGTTATCGCTAGGGAATTAACAAAACTGCATGAAGAATATATTCATGGAACCTCTACTGAAGTTCTGGATACTTTAAAAAACAAGCCCTCTATTAAAGGCGAGATTACTTTATTACTATCTTTTAAATAAATGAGTGGTCATAGTAAATGGTCGACAATCAAAAGAGCGAAAGGAGCGCTAGATGCCAAGCGCAGTGCTTTATTTGGAAAACTTTCGAAGAAAATTTCTATCGCAACCAGAGAAGGTGGGGGAGGAGACCCTAGTCATAATTTCAAGCTACGCGTAGAAATAGAAAAAGCTAGGGCACAAAGTATGCCCAACGATAATATAGAACGGGCCATTAAGAAAGGGTTGGGGCAAGGAGGTGGGCCAGCCATAGAAGAAATTGTTTATGAAGGGTACGGACCAAATGGGGTAGCATTATTAATAGAAACTGCGACTGATAACTCAAATCGAACAGTTCAGAGCATTAAGCATATTCTATCTAAAAACGGTGGTAGCTTAGGATCAAAAGGCTCTACCGCATGGCAATTCGAAACTATTGGGCAAATTATGGTTGAAAATACCGGCAATGGTACTGAAGATTCTGAGCTCTTGGCAATTGAAAACGGTGCCAAAGATACAGAAAGCTCTAGTGATGGCCTGATCATAGTTACCGAAGCGGCCGAACTTAATGAAGTTACAAACAAACTTAAAGAAGCCGGAGCAAAAATTGCTTCAAGTGAAATTATTCGTAGAAGTACTCAACCAACCACACCAACCGAAGACCTAGAAAATAAAATTAACCACCTGGTGGAATTACTGGAAGAAGATGATGATGTTATTTCAGTATTCACATCACTAAATTAAATGATAATAATCGGGATAGATCCTGGTACAGCTACAACTGGCTTTGGGATTATAAAATACGACAACAACCAAAAAAGTGAATTTAAAATTCTTGAATTTGGAGTTATCTCTACAAGTAAAAAAGATTCCGACGCCGAACGTCTAAAAACCTTATACGAAGACTTAACTTATCTTATAAAAAAATACAAACCTCAAAAAATTGGGGTAGAAAAATTATTTTTCACCAGCAACCAAAAAACTGCGATGACTGTTAGCCAAGCAAGAGGCATAATATTACTCACGGCTAAATTATTTAACCTAGAGTTGAATGAGTTCACACCTCTTCAGGTGAAAAGCACTCTTTGTGGTTATGGAAAAGCAGACAAAAAGCAAGTTCAGTTTATGATAAAACAAACCTTTGGGTTAAAGTCTGTTCCCAAACCAGATGACGCGGCAGATGCTCTTGCAATTGCCCTTTG
The DNA here is from genome assembly GCA_964536745.1 of uncultured Candidatus Saccharibacteria bacterium. Taxonomy (GTDB): domain Bacteria; phylum Patescibacteriota; class Doudnabacteria; order UBA920; family UBA920; genus UBA920. The sequence goes on from CAZHYL010000004.1 coordinate 35,992, forward strand.
CAGTGCATGGACAAAGCCAAAAAAAATATAGAATTGGGTCTGGACAAATTATTTAGATAGTGTTAATATAATCATACAGTTCAGCAATTTTTGGACTGCGTATTTTTTATCACTAATTCTTTATGCAATTCATTTGTATAAAGCAAGGAGAACGAACATGTTCTTTAACGATGAAGATATGAACACTGGTAACTCTGATGCTGGTATGCAAGACGACGCAGCTATGCATCACGACGACGCAGCTGGTTCTGAAGAAACCGCTAGCGAAGAAACCCCTACTGCTCCTGCAGAAGGCGGCGACGAAGCTGGAATGTAAAATAAGACCCTCTTTCGAGGGTTTTATTTTTTACTGAATTTTTACAAACTTTCGCTTACCAACCTGTAAAACTAGGTTGTTTTTTAATTTGATAGTTATCTTTAAGCTCTTAGGGTTTTGCTGATTCACTTTAACACCATTTTGCTCAATTAATCTACGAGCTTCACTTTTACTGCTAGCTAACCCAGTCATCACGAGTATGTCCGAGAGTTGGTAAGAGCCGGCCTTCATTTTAATTGTCGGTACTTCGCTAGGTAGCTCCTTATTACTGAACTGGCTAATAAATTTCTGCTTTGCCAGACTAGCACTTTTCTTATCGTGGTAAATTCCAACAACGGTTTCGGCTAACTTAATTTTCTGATCACGAGGATGAGGATTAGACTTTAACAGTTTCTTAATTTCTGTGACAGGTAAATTGGTTGCAAAAACGAAATACTTTTCTATTAAAGAATCATTAATACTCATTAATTTGCCAAACATATCATCCGGGGTATCAAAAATATTTATCGTGTTTCCCCAAGAACTAGACATTTTCCTACCATCCGTACCTTCTAATAATTCAACCATTAAAACATCTTGAGGAGATTGTTTATAAGCAATCTGAATCGTTCTACCAGCTAACAAATTAAATTTTTGATCACTACCGCCAAGTTCTATATCAGACTTCACCATCACACTATCGTACCCCTGCATCAATGGATACAAAAGCTCCCTTACAGAAACCCGTTTCCCCGCCTTTAGTCTTTTTGCAATATTTTCTCTTGAGCTAAATTCGTTCAGACCGAAGAGATCGGCCAAAAAACCAATCTCGGAAAAATTTAATTTTTTTAGCCATTTCGAATTATAATGTACTTCAGTTTTTTTCTTATCGAGAATTTTATAAGCTTGGGCTAAATAAGTTTTAATATTTTCTTTAATTTGCTTTTCAGACAACATAGGCCGCTCAGCTTCTTTATCAGAAGTGTCTCCGATCTGCCCAGTGAAATCACCGATAATCAAAACCACTTGGTGGCCCAACTCTTGAAAAGCACGTAGTTTCCATAACACTACTGCGCGACCCAAATGAATATTAGAACTAGTAGGATCTATCCCTAACTTAACACGCAACTTCTTACCTGACTTTAATTTGGATAGGAACCCTTTTGGTTGGATAATTTCAACTGTGGTTCTTGAAATTATTTCGTCGATTTTACTTGAATTATTCATGTTACTAGATAGAGTTTAGTTCGTTAAATATAAATAGATTATACCATTTTATTTCGAAAAACATTAGGCTTAAACTAGCCAAATAGCATTTAGAGACTTCTGCTTTTCGTTAAAAATCAGTATAATGATTTTATAATCTATGAAAATATACAACTTTTCAAGTAAACCCAAGGAACCAACAAAACCTAAAAAATTATTTTCTAAAGAATTTTTAAAGCAGCTACCATGGCCAAAAATTGGAACATGGGCTTTTCGCATTAGCGCGGCAGGAATCCTATTTATAGCCTTTTTGTTTATTTATTACAGTAGGCAATTACCAGATCCTAACCGTTTATTAGGAAGAAATGTTCCAGAGAGTACAAAAATTTACGCAAAAGATGAAAGTTTAATTTATGAAGTTCATGGAGAAATCAAAAGAACCTTGGTGAACTTAGACCAAATTTCTCCTGATTTAAAAAATGCAACCATCGCAGCTGAAGATAAAAATTTCTACAATCATGCTGGAATTTCTTTTACAGGTCTTGCACGCTCAGCAATTGTAGACATTATCTACAGAGAAAAAAGACAGGGTGGTAGTACAATCACTCAACAGTTTGTAAAAAATGCAGTATTAACCCGCGATAAATCTTTCATTCGTAAGTTGAAAGAAATTATTATTGCGATTGAGTTAGAAGCGAGATTTAGTAAAGACGAGATTCTTAAACTTTATCTAAATGAGATTCCTTACGGAAGAAATGCTTATGGGGTTGAGGCGGCAAGTTTAACTTACTTTAATAAGCACGCCAATGAACTTTCCCTTGCTGAAAGTGCTTACTTAGCAGCCTTACCACAAGCACCATCTTACTATAATCCAAGTGGTCCAAACTTTGACGACCTACAGTCCAGACAAAAATACATTTTAAACCAAATGGAAGAATTGGGTTATATTAATGCAGAACAGAAAGAATCTGCGCTTAATGAACAAGTAAAGTTTGAAACTGTTAAAACTGCAATTGTTGCTCCGCATTTTGTTCAGTACATCGAAAACTACCTAGCAGAAAAGTATGGTGAAACTTCACTACAAGAAGGTGGTATGAAAGTCTACACCACACTAGATCCAAAGCTTCAGCAAATTGCAGAAGCAGCTGTTGCCGAAGGTGCAAAGCGTAATGTTTCCGCAGGTGGATACAACGCGGCTTTAGTAGCAATAGACCCTAAAACAGGGCAAATTTTAGCAATGGTTGGGAGTAAAGATTACTTTGGGGAGTCAGAACCAGCTGGTTGTGTTCAAGGGAAAACCTGTTTATTCGAACCGAATGTAAACGTTGCTACCTCATTACAACAACCAGGGAGTAGTTTTAAACCTTATGCTTACGTGACTGCTTTTGGTAAAGAATTTAAATATAGCCCAGCATCAATGCTGATGGATGTAGAAACAAATTTCGGAAACTACACACCAAAAAACTTTAACCTCTCACAAAATGGTCCTGTCTCTATGAGAAAAGCACTTGCTGGTAGTTTAAACATTCCTGCAGTAAAAACTATTGCTTTAGTAGGCGAAGATAATGTGATTAAAACAGCAAGAGATTTAGGTATCGAAGCCCCTTTCACAGATTGTGGGTTAGCCCTTGTACTTGGTGGTTGTGATGTTAAATTAATAGATCACACTGCAGCATATGGTGTGTTTGCAAATGGTGGTAAGAAAGTAGAGAAAACTGGGATCTTAAAAGTGGTTAGTCAGGAAGGAGAAGTACTAGAAGAATATGAAGAGAAGAGCGATCAAGTGTTAGACCCTCAAGCAGTCTACGAACTAGTTAGTATCATGACAGATAATAATGCAAGAAGTTATGTTTTTGGAAGTAACTCCGCTCTTACTTTAGGTGGAAGACCAGTTGCTGCAAAAACTGGTACTACTCAAGACTTTAGGGATGGTTGGACAGTAGGGTTTACACCTTCATTAGTTGCTGGTGTTTGGACGGGAAATAATAATAACACTCCAATGAAAAGAGATGCTGTAATGACTGCTGGTCCAATCTGGAATAAATTTATGAAGGAAGCTTTAGCTGGTACTCCTGTAGAAGAATTTAACAAGCCAAGTGAAATAAAGACTGTGACCGTAGATGCTGTGTCTGGCTTACTTCCAACCCAATATACACCAGAAACAAAATCCGAAGTCTTTGCAGACTACGCTGTTCCAACAAAATACGACAATGTTCATGTCCCAGTTGAAGTAGATATCCTAACTGGCCTACCAGCTACAGATAGCACCCCAAGCGATAGAAGGGCTACCGAAATATATACCGTACTGCACAGTGAACGTCCACAAAACTCTGCTTGGGAACAACCAGTAATCGCATGGGCCCTTGCAAATGGCTATAAATACCCTCCAGACAGTGGTATTGATAATGGTGGTGGGGGAAATAGTGATAAGGTGGCATTTATTTCACCTAAAGCTAATTCTGTAGTTACCAGCCTACCATTTACTGTTAACCTTGGTGTGGAAGGTGAATTTTCAAAAATAGACTTAACTCTAAACGGTGAGTTGATAGAAACTTTAACTAATGGTGATTTACAAACAAAGGTTTCAAAAAAATTAAGCGATGGCACATATATCTTAATGGCAAAGGTTACCTACCCAAATGGTAGTACTGCTACTAGTCGTATTCAAATCAAATACGCTCTAGATGGTGGCCTCACTATAACCAATCCAAATAGTGGTGATAATATTTCATTCCCACTACAATTAGAAGCAGAAAGTAGTCAGGAGTATTCTGGAGTTGTATTCTATTATCAATCCGGTAATACAATAAAACCTTTGGGTAATGCTGAAGTAGTAGAAAACGGTAAGGGCTTCTCTTACTTATTAACATGGGATAATAAACCTTCAAGTGGGACCTATCAAATCTTTGCAAGAAATAAAAATGGCCAGACAAGTAATAAAATTACTATAACCATTAATTGAGTTGTTTAAAAAACACCCTTGAAAAATTAGGGTGTTTTTTAAATTTTAATCTTTATACTTCTGTAAGGTTCTTCTCCCACGCTTTCAGTAGTTAGATGGGGAAACTGTTGTTGAATGTAAGTATGAATAAATTTTCTTTCGTGCCGAGGCATCGCTGGAAGTGCTATTGGTTCTTTACTGTACTTAAGTTTCGAAACAACTTCCTTAACTTCTTGTTTAAGTTGATATTCACGATTGGCACGGTAATCATCAATATCAATTGAAAACCTTATTGGCTCGGAGTCTTCCCTGAACTTTTTATTTACTATCGCGAACAATAAATTTTCTATCGCATTCAGTGTTGATCCTTGACGACCAATCAACATCTTTGGGGGATTAGCGTAAATTCTAAACACTAAACCTTTCACCAAGCTTTGCTCGTATTCAACCTTAGGGTTAAAGCCGGCTTGTGAAAGAAGGGTTTTAATTTCATTTTGAATATATTCGATTTTACTGTAATCAGTACTCATTTATGAAATAGTTACTTGATGGGTACGCTGGACATAATACTGCTGCGCTACAGCAAAGAAGGTTGTGACTATCCAATAAAGTGGGAGACCTGCTGGTAGGGTCCAAGCAAAAACAACCGTAATTATTGGAATAACATAGGTCATACTAAATGTCATTGAGGCCATAGCAGCATCTTTAGTTTGGTTACTACCTTGCCAACGAGAAATCATAATAGATTGCCAAAACTGAACCAATCCAGCTAATAAAGCAAATGCAATATTAGGATGTGAAAGATCGACAAGGCCCAAAAACTTAGGATCTAGTACTCCTGGATTAGTGACAAAACTATATAAACCATCTAAATTACCTTTTAACGCTTTAGAAAAAACTTGATAGAGCGCAATTAAAATCGGGAGCTGAATTATAACTGGCAGACAAGAAGATAAAGGATTAACTTTATGTTCTTTATATAATTCCATCATTGCCTTAGCTTGAGCCTCTCTATCATCTTTATGCTTATCCCTTAACTCATTCATTTTTGGTTGCAAGGCGGTTAAAGACTTTTGGCTCTTTAAAGACTTATGCATGAATGGTGCTAGTAATATTCTAATTACCAAAGTTACTAAAATTATAACTACTCCAATATCATGGATTGGTAAAATGTTATACAGACCAACTAATAAGTTAAGGATTGGATTATAGATAATTGAATGATAGATCTCGATCATATATTAAGAGATATTATTAATTTGGGGTTTAGTAAAAGGATTGCATTTTATGATTCGAAGAATCGACATACTAAATCCTAAAACTAACCCGTGTTTTGAAAATGCTTTTATACTATACTCGCTACAGCTTGGGTAAAATCTACAAAAACCATAAGGATACTTATACTTCAATACTCCATGATCCGGAGATAAGGTTTTTTGATAAATTTTAATCAAGCTAATTATTATTCTAACCATCTTTTAAAATTTTACCTTTTGATAATGCTAAATTTAACTCTGTCCTAATTTCATCTGGGCCTGTATTTATAGCTGATCTCTTTAGTATTATTACATAATTCCCAGATCTTATCCTGTCTACTAAATTATACAGTTCATCTCTGATGATTCTTTTCAATCTATTCCTTACAACAGCACTTTTAGAGACTTTATTTGAAACTATAATAGCGAATCTCGACCCAATAGTAGTGGAATTAGATAAAAATTTAATAACAAACGATTGACTAAAAAAACCCCGCCCTTTGGCTGCGGTTAGGTTAACATCAGCGTATTTAGTGAGGCGGTGTTTTTTAGGAAGCATATTCGATTAAACTGTTAGTTTTTTTCGCCCTTTTTGCCTTCGGCTAGAAAGGGTAGCGCGGCCAGTTCTGGTTTGCATTTTTTTTCTAAAACCGTGAACTTTCTTACGTTTTCTGGTTTTTGGTTGATATGTACGTTTCATAAAATAGTTATAAATTTCAATCTATACCTGATAATTATATTGAAATAATTCTATTTGGTCAATATCTAGAGAGTTTAACCTAGACCTTTATTTAAAAGTTAATTAGTCAAGCCCAAAAAACCACTAACTAAACCACAGGTTATACACAAGTTGTGCACACAAAATATGCTTTTCCTTATAAATAAGCGGTTTTATTTGTCTTTTGCATGTTGATAACTCCACTGATAGAATTAAAATATTAAGTAAAAATAGAGTAAAAATTTAAGGAAATATGAATAATCAACAGCTTTGGCAAGCCATGCTAGGTAGCTTAGAAATTACCTTAAGTAAGGGAAATTTCAATACCTGGTTTAAAAATACAGGGATAATCGAAAGAGGTGATGATTATATTATTGTGGGAGTTCCTAGTACTTTCACCCTTGAATGGATAAAAAATAAGTTCCACACAACCTTATTAAAATCCTTAAAATCTATTTCCCCAGATATCAAAGAAATCAAATACCATATTGGAAATCTGAAAAATGACTCAACAGAGGGGAAACAAGGGTCACTACTCCAACAAAGTGAAGTTTCCTCTAAAAATTCTGTTGTTTATAAAGATAATGCCCCTACTTACAACTCTAACCTTAATAAGCAATACACCTTCGAAACATTTATCATTGGTCAAAATAACGACCTAGCTTACGCCGCCAGCGAAGCAGTATCAAAAAATCCAGGGACTCAGTACAACCCTTTATTTATTTATGGCGGTGTTGGTTTAGGTAAAACCCACTTAATGCATGCAGTTGGGAATAAATTACTAGCATCAAATCCAAGGATGCGTGTGCTATATGCAACTAGTGAAAAGTTTACTAATGATTTTATTGCCTCTATTCAACAAAAAAAACAAGATCAGTTTGTAAACTCATACAGACAAGTAGATATGTTACTAATTGATGACGTGCAATTCATTGCTGGTAAAGAACAAACACAAGAGGCCTTTTTCCATACCTTCAATGAACTTAGAGATAAAGGTAAACAAATTATTCTTACTTCTGATAGACTTCCGAAAGATATCCCTGCAATAGAACAAAGGTTGGTGTCTAGATTTGAGTGGGGAATGGTCGCGGATATAGGTGCTCCAAACTTAGAGACGAGAATTGCTATTTTAAAAAATAAATTAGCCAAGCAAAATTCAACTTTAGATTCTAATATTATTAATTACATTGCTGAGAATATTAGTAATAACATTAGAGAGTTGGAAGGGGCATTAAATAAAGTTTTAGTTTATCAGCAAATAGAACGAGAGCCTATAACAATAGAAAAGGTTAAAGAATTATTAATAAATATAATTAATTCAAAGAAGAAATCTGTTTCTATTAAAAGAATTGCTGAATCTGTTGCGGGTTTCTATAGTGTTACTGTGGAGGATTTAATTAAACAATCCCGAAGAAAAGAGTATGTAAAACCTAGGCAAGTTGCTATGTACTTGATACGTAAAGAGTTAAATAGCTCTTACCCATCAATTGGAGATTTCTTTGGTGGAAGAGATCACACCACTGTTATGCATGGAGTAGAAAAAATGGATAAAGCTATAAACACCGAAGAGCAAATTAAACAAGAATTAGATTTGATAGTAGAAAAATTATATAGTTAGAGCTTGTTGGTAAGCTGTGGGTGAGACTATGGATAAATATCTGATAAACTTTTAACTAAATAATTATCAACAAATTTCTAAGAGTTATCCAAGTTAAATTAAAGAGTTATTCACAAATAAAAATAAAAAATTCTTCTGTAAAAGTGTTAATAAATGGTCGTTATACACTTATCCATACCCCTTACTACTACTGTTAATTAAATATATATAAATGAAAATAATAAGTACGCAAGAAAACTTAAAAAATGGATTAGCGATAGTTGGAAAGATTGTAGGTAATAGTTCAACTTTACCAATCCTAAATAATATTCTTTTAGAAACAGAAAATGGTTTATTAAAATTATCTGGGACTAATTTAGAAACCGGTATTAGTACTTACATCCGTTGCCAGATAGAAAAAGAAGGGGGGGTGTGTATTGGGGTAAAAACCCTTTCTGATTTGATTAATAGTTTACCTTCAGAAAATATTACTATTGAGTCGAAAGATTCAGAAACAGAAATTACCACAGATCACACAAATGTAAAAATCAAACATTTATCTCCGGAAGACTTTCCTTTAATTCCAAAAATTGATGATAGTAGCAAGGTAAAAATTTTAGCGTCAGATTTAAAGTTGGCATTAGATCAAACATTATTTGCAGCAAGTAGTAGTGAAACACAACCAGAGATCTCGGGTATACTCTTATGGTTTGGAGGGGAAAACATTCTAATCACTGCAACAGATCGGTATCGTTTAGCAGAAAAATCTATAAGTTATTCTGGGAGTGTGGATTTTAAAATAATACTTCCCCATAGGAGTGCCCAAGAAATATCTAGATTATTAACAGGTTTGTCTGAAGAAATTGAATTAAGTATAACTACTACACAATTAGCATTTAATCTAAATAATACCTATATTGTTTCCAGACTGATTGATGGTAATTATCCAGACTATCAACAAATCATTCCAGATGTAACTAATACAACAGTTATTCTAGATAAACAGGATTTACTATCAGCCTTAAAAACTAGTAGTGTGTTCTCTAAGGGTTCTGGTAGTATTACTGTAGAATATGACAACGAAAAGAATACCCTAAAATTAAGTTCGGTTTCTCATGATTTAGGGGAAAGTCATATCGAGTTAGTGTGTAAGATATCAGGTGAATCAGGTAACTTAATTATTAATTATAGGTATCTTGTAGATTATTTAAATAACCTTGATAGTGACACCTTAGTAATGAAAATAGTTGATGATAACGGTCCAATAACATTTGTACCAGAAAATCAAAATAAATATTTATATCTAGTAATGCCAATTAAACAGTAATTTCTATGCAGATAAAACAAATACAACTTAAGAACTTTAGAAACTATCCAGATTTAGAATTAGGTATTACAAGCGAGATGGTAGTCTTATCCGGGCCAAATGCTGTTGGAAAAACTAATTTACTAGAATCTATTTACTTTGGTTCACTTTTTAAATCTTTTAGAGATGATGCCGACTTTATTTTTCTTAAGAGCACTAATGATTCTCAAATCAAAATAGAATTTGAAGCAAATGGCGAAACTAACTTATTAGAAATTTTTCTAGAAAAAAGGGATCGTATTTTCGCAAACTTTAAAATTAACGGAGTTAAGAAAAAAAGAAAAGAAGCTCAGGGATTTCTTAAAGTTGTTATCTTTGAACCAAGCGATGTTGAATTATTTACAAAGTCACCAGAATCTAGAAGAAAATATTTTAATATGGTCTTGGCACAAAAACATAAAGAGTACCTAGACTTGTTAAATAATTATAAAAAGGTAATGACCCAAAAGAATAAGTTTCTTTTAGAGTTAAAACAAGGCCAAGGTAACCCTGAAGAGCTGAGTACTTGGAATGAGCAATTAGCAAACTATGGATCAAAAATAATCTTTTACCGTAAGCAATATGTAAATTTCTTAAACCAGAATTTATCGGAAGTTTATACTAATATTTCCAAGTTCCATAGGACTGTAGAATTAATATACGAGACTTTAGATGGCGACACAGAAGAGGATATAAACCTTAATTTCCATAACGAGCTAGACAAGGTTAAGAATAGGGAATTAGCTTCTGCTATGAGCCTTGTAGGGCCTCATAGAGATGATTTCTTTCTCCAAAGCGAAGGTCTATTCTTAGTTTCATTCTCTTCCCGTGGCGAGCAAAGAAGTCAGATTTTAGCCATGAAAATACTAGAGTTAGAATATCTCACTAAGGATGGTGATTCCCCAATATTACTACTTGATGATGTGCTTAGTGAATTAGATGATACTCGTCGCACTTTCTTATTAAAGTATTTACAAGGTAAGTTCCAGACATTTATTACTACAACACATCCACTGGAAATGGTAGGTCAACATGTTACTCTAAGCCCAGCCTCTACTGAAGTTGAACAAGAAGTATAATTAAAAAGCGCTGTAATGGCGCTTTTTATAAATACTTTTTAAAAGTTTTATCTTCTTTTAACTTTTTTATAATTTCCTTTAATTCTATACTTTTATCTTTATCTGATATTAGAACCGCATCTGGTGTTACAATAATAACTAAATCTTTTGTATGTAGTGTTGTTACTAATTGTTTTGGGTTGAAGTTATAAATTAATGAGTTTGAGGTCTCGTGTCCTAAATGTAAACCCCTTGAAAAGTTTTCTTTTTGCTTTGATTGAACATCTTTAATTTCTTTCCAACTACCAATATCTATCCAATCGAAACCAGCTTCAATGGTTGTAATATCGTTTTTTATTTTTTCGATAATACCATTTTCAATTTCAACCTTAGGCATTAAGGGGTAAAATTTGTTTATAGCCCATTGTTGCTTCTTGGTTCCTATATAAGGTTCCATTTTATTTAGTAGCTCGTAGACCTCTGGTAAATGTTTTTTATACAAGTCTAATAAAGTTTTCGTTTTCCAAATAAAGTAGCCACTGTTCCATAAGTATTTACCAGACTTCAAAAATTTTTCTGCTGTTTTTAAATCCGGCTTCTCTTTAAATGAGTTAACTTTAAATAACGGTAAACCTAACTTGTTAGGAATTTTAGATTGCTTCTTAATATAACCAAATCCAGTATGTGGGTGAGTTGGTTTGACGCCAATAGTTAGTACTTTATTAGGGTTGTTATTTAAATATTTTTCAGCAGATTGAAGTAGTTTTTTGAAGTAATTTCTTGGTTCTTTAATGTGATGGTCGCTCCACATTGTCATAAAGGTTGACTCTGGATCATCATGATGCATGATTAATGCAGCAAGGGCTATAGCTGGTCCGCGATCTCTTAAAACTGGTTCCAATGAGTATTTAGAGATTGGTATTTCAGGTAGTTGTTTTTTTATGACATTTTTATAATCATTTAAAGTAGCGATAAAAATACGATCCTGTTTTACCCAGGATCGGCAACGTTCATATGTGTTCTCTAATAGAGTCTTATCTCCAACCAGTTTTAAGATTTGTTTAGGAGTAGATTTTCTACTAATTGGCCAGAGTCTTGTTCCACTACCTCCAGCAAAAATTAAAATATTCATGTTTGTTAAGGTTTAGGCTGTTCTTTCCCTTGAGTATTACTATGCTGTTCATATAATTGCAAAATTAAACTAGCGATTTTCCCAGGGTTTGGAACATTGGTAAACTCAAATCGTTGAGCAGCTCCAGCGGTTTGGATATACACAGTACCATAATCTAGAATATTGCCGAATACCCCAGTATTTTGACTTGTAACATCTTCTATGGTTTCAATATTTAATTCTGAAACCTCACGGAATAATAATCCCACCTGATCTATATCCACAATTCTTTGATCGCTAACAATATGAACATTTAGATAATAAAGCACCCAAATTACGAACAAGGCAATTAATAATCCTAAGTAATACAGTTGAACTCCAACAATAGAGATATTGGTTATTAAATCTGAATCAAACTGAACATTTAATGCAGCTATTATAATTCGTATAACAATCGGCGCAATCATTAAAATAAAAATGATAGAAAACTTTAATGCTAATAGGAACCAATGTTCTCTTACCACAAGCATTATTTTTTCGTTTGGTTGTTGGCTAGGAAATAATTTATGCGACATTTAGAAAACCACCTGAAGCGTTGTAAACGCAGATAATGATAATAAAATAAACAAACCTACAAACACGACGCTGGAGAACAAAGTAATTGATTTACTCCTACCATATTTATTAAGTATAAAAATACTTAACAAGGCAATAATCCCAAAAATGATTATTATGATAAAAAATCCTATATTAAGAATGTTTATGATTATATCTTGGTTCATAGATTAAGTTTTGGTTGTTGTGATGTTAATTTATCTGGCACCTCATAGTCTAACAGTTCATAGGCTATCTTAGTTGCTTCTCTACCTTTTGGTGTTCTGTTTAAGAAACCAGACCTTATTAAAAATGGTTCATGAACGTCTGCTATAGTATCTACCTCTTCTCCAGTAGCTGCGGCAATAGAACTAATTCCGACAGGACCACCACCAAACTGATTGATTATAATCTCAAGAATTTTTCTATCATGCTTATCCAAACCATGCTCGTCTATCTCTAACATATCTAAACTTTGCTTTGCATGCTCTACTTCTATTTTATCATTTCCAGAAACCTGGGTGAAATCACGAACTCTTTTCAGGAGCCTGTTCGCAATTCTAGGAGTAAAACGACTTCTTTTTGCAATCAGTTTCACTGCCTCTGGGGCAATAGGAGTTTTTAAAATATCAGCCGATCTTGAGATGATTTTAGCTAAGTCTTCATCGGAATAGTAGTCTAAGTGATAAACAATTCCAAATCGATCGCGCATAGGAGCAGAGATTAACCCAATTCTGGTTGTTGCTCCAATCAAGGTAAAACGGGGGAGTTCCATTCTAACACTTCTTGCTCCAGGTCCTTTTCCAATCATAATATCTAATACTCCATCTTCCATAGCAGGGTAAAGAACTTCCTCGATTACTTTATTTAACCTATGAATTTCATCGATAAATAATACATCGCCAGCGCTTAGGTTGGTTAATAAGGAAGCTAAGTCCCCAGCTCTTTCTATTGCTGGGCCAGAAGTAGTTTTTATATTACTTCCAAGTTCTTTAGAGATAATATGTGCAAGAGTGGTTTTCCCCAAGCCTGGTGGTCCATACAGTAGAAGGTGATCTAAAGGCTCATCTCTTAGTTTTGTCGCCTTTATAACAATTTCTAAATTATTTTTTAAGGTCTGCTGACCGACAAATTGTTCAAGAATACTTGGCCGTAAGCTTACCTCAAAAGAACCTTCTTCAATAGAAGGTTCGGTTGGGTCAAGAATGGTTTCTGTATCACTGTTAGTAATCATTTAGTTGTTAGTATTAGAACTCGGCTTTTCTTCTGTAGGTGTGGTTGGTTTATTTGGATCTTCAGTAGTTGCTGGGGTTGTTGGTTGATTAGACTCGCCACTTACAAATTCTTCTTCTTTATGGAATAGCGCTGGTGGTTGATAAACAGAAGAAAATGTTTGAGTATCCTTATTCCCATCTTTTATTACAGTTCTTGTCCAAGAAGCTTTCATTGAACCATCAGATTTTCTATCAAAGACAGATGGTTGATTAAGTTTTACTTCTCTTCCGTCATAAGTTCCGTAAAAATCAAATACTAAATAATCATTATCTTTGAAGTACGGCCAGATCAAGATACTATGACCGGTGTCATTTTTGAATTTTAAATCTATAACGCCAGGGTAGATGGTTGCATCAGTACCTTGAGGTGAATAGTATTGAACCGCATATGAATGATTTCTCCTTTGAGTGATTGGTAAACCTGCATGCATGGCAGCTCTAAATGTAGTAGACGAAACTTGGCAAAGCCCACCTCCTAATTCTGGAACAGTTCCTGATTTTTTAATTACCAACTCTGGCTTAAACCCTTGGTCGGCTTCAACTGGGCCAAGATATTTATTGAAACTAAATTCCTCATCTGGTTTTACAATTACACCTTGAATCTTACTAACCCCGACTTTAATGTTATGTCTTCTATTCGCTGGACTGCCAGAAAACTTTGATTCACCTCTGCCAATGAGTTCTATGATTCCTAAATCATTAGTTTCCTTAAGCAGCTTTGAAGGTTGAGTGGTCTTTACAGATAAATCCACTTCTTTATTACCAAGCTCAATACTTCTTAAAATTTGAAGTGTACTGTTATAGCGATCTAATTGTTTACCAATTGTTGGCGGAGTAAATTTAGTAGCTCTGCCATCTTTAATTACTAGCTCAGGTTCTTGAGTTTCACTGTTTACATTATCTGCGATAGTTTTAGTCCAAGCGTAAACTTCGCTAGGGTTGTACTTAAATGTTCTGGTCTGATTTTTTGGTTTATAATTTTTTACATAAGTACTTTTTACAAGTTCTTGTAATTCAAAAGATGGATATTTAGTTAGTTCAGAAACGGGGAGTGTGGATTTCCCTGACCACTCTTTTAACTGCGCGTCGTTAATTTTTACAGTAGAAATTTCGTTAGTTGTGGTTACAGAGTCGTAAGTTGGAACTGGGAGCTGGTCCATCACAGCCCCTTTTACAACTTGAGGTATTAAAGCTAATCCTCCTGCGGTTGCCGCAGTGAGTAATCCGTATTTAATTTTTTGATAGTTTATTATCATCTCTTGTAAACAAAATTTTTATAGTGTTCTTTGGAAGTTGTGAGGAAATTTTATCAGCCCACTCTATGACTGTAATTACTTCTGGTCTACCCCAAACTTCTGTTAATCCAATATCTTTAATCTCTGAAAAGTTTTTTGTACGATATAGATCCAAATGATAAAGCCAGATTGGTTTAGAATCACTACCCTTAAGCTTAGTTTTATAGTGCTGCATTAGCACAAAAGTAGGGCTAGTGATGAGCTCTCTTACCCCAAGTTGTTCCCCAAGAGCTTTTGTAAAAGTAGTTTTACCGCTTCCTAGATCTCCTGAGAGTGCTAGAATTTCTCCACCCTTCAAAGTACCTGCTATTTTTCGTGCTTGTTTTACTGCTTGTGAAAGCTTGATATTCATATTTTAAAGCTCTATATATAGTATATTTTAGCTGTATTGACCAAAATAGTAAACTTAGGATATAGTAAATAACTATTCATATTTATGGACCAAGAAATTCGAGAAAAATTAGATAAAATTATTCAATCAGCGAAAAACATTGCTATTGTTTTACCTGATTATGTTTCAGTTGACCATTTTTGTGCTGGGGTCGCATTACAGGCTAAATTTAATAAGGATGGTAAGCAAGCCCTGATATTCACTTCATCTAAGAGCCTCCCTAAGCTTCCGTTTTTTGGTTCTGTACCACAAACTTATAGTGATTTTGGAAGCAATAATGAGTTGGTTGTTAAGGTAGATGGTGACTTGGTCAAACCAACACAAATTAGGTATGAGAAATCTGGAAATGATTTATTAGTTTATATTGGTTCTGGGGAAGGAGTCTTGCAACCATCTCAAGTACAGGTTTTGCCACAATTCACAAATATAGATTTATTTGTCATTATCGGCGCGGCTTCTTTAGATAGTTTGGGATCAATTTATTTTGATAATACGGAGAAGTTTTTTCAAACACCGAAAATTTGCATTAATAATAGTATAGATCAAGAGTATTTTGCTAATCTAACTTGGGTTGAATTAGAGACTACTAGTATTTGTGAGCAACTTGCTAGATGGTTTGGGGGTACAGTTATCTCACAAAAAGATGACCTGATTAATACAAGTTTATTGGCTGGAATTATTGCACAGACTGGGAGTTTTAAAGATCCAAAAACTACACCAGAGAGTTTACTCGTTGCAGCCAACTTAGTTAGTAATAATGCAAGACAGCAAGAAATAATTCAACATTTTTACAAAACAAAGCCTTTTAATATTCTTCAGCTTTGGGGAAGAGCGCTGGCAAGAATCAAAACAATCAATAATGAAATTTTGTATACAGTTATTACCAAACAAGATTTCGAAAAAACCCAATCGAGCATAGAATCTGTTAAGGAAGTTTTAAAAGAAATTATTTCGATGACAACAGCTTACCACCTTATTAGTGTGGTAGCGGAAACTGGTTCAGGTATAGAATTATTTATTTCTGCGCAACCACACATTAAATTGTCTAGGATCGCTAAGTTATTTGACCAGAATTTTGAGGGAAAACCAAACGTGTTGGTATCTAATTACTATTACGTTAATTTAAAACTAGAAAATCACGACACAGCTTGGGCCGAAAGAATTATTTCTGAGCTAAGGCTAACTGGTATATAATAAGATAGAGATTATAAAAGCCGAAAGAAAAACAAAAAATGTCGTCGTTCTTATCGAACAACCCAGCAGAACTTAACCAAGCTTTAACCGACCAGAAGCGTCAGATGGAAGAAACCCAAAGCAAGCGAAAAGCGGATGTTTATCATTTGCCATATTTAAACATGCAAAGTTTTCCTTTGGACTTAAACTCATTGGCTCTTATTACAAGAGAGCAAGCTGAACAAGCTCAAGGGTTACCGTTTTTTAAAGAAGGTAAAAACTTAAAGGTTGCTACAACTAACCCTCAGAATCAGCTGTTTAAAGAGATAGTTAAAGAGCTATCACAAAAGTTTGTAATCACCACATACTTTGTTTCTAACTCAAGCTTTCTTCACACCTTAGATTTTTACGACAAGGTTGTTACCCCGACCTCAAAGTTCCAAGAAATAATTACTGTTGTAGAAGGTGTGGACTACACTCCAAAGTTAAAAGAAATTGAAAAAGACTTTAGTAATACCAGCGAAACATTAGCAGTAATTTTTGGGTCAGCGATTAATCAAAATTCATCAGACATTCATATCGAACCAGAAGACCATTTATTGAAGATTCGTTTCAGAGTGGATGGGGTTTTACATGACGCGGTTTTACTTCCCAAGTTAGCACAGAAGTCAATTTTGTCGAGAATTAAGTTAATGGCCAAGATGAAGTTGAATGTAGAGAATGAAGCACAGGATGGAAGAATCACAATCTTAAATGGGAAGACTGAGTTAGATGTTCGTGTTTCAGTATTACCATCAAGTTTTGGAGAAGCTGTAGTTATGAGACTCCTTGGTATTGGAACGGTAGATTTGAAAATTGAGCAATTAGGTTTACGTGGGAAGGCATTAGAAGTTATAGAAACACAGTTACATAAACCAAACGGAATGATTATCACCACTGGACCTACTGGTAGTGGTAAAACCACAACGCTTTATTCGTTTTTAAAAGAGCTTAATCAACCTGGAGTAAAAATTATTACTCTGGAAGACCCAGTTGAATATAAAGTTGAAGGTATTCAGCAAACCCCAATCGATCATAGGGTTGATTTTAGTTTTGCGAAAGCTTTAAGATCAGTTCTACGTCAGGATCCAGATGTGGTTATGGTTGGTGAAATCCGCGACCCTGAAACTGCAGAGACCGCTCTTCAAGCCGCACTCACGGGGCATGTAGTTCTTTCAACTCTTCATACTAACGATGCTACTGGTGCTGTCCCAAGATTATTTACTATGGGTGTAAAACCTTTTATTATTGCTCCAGCTGTGAATGCAATAATCGCACAGCGGTTGGTAAGAAGATTATGTGAATCCTGTATAGAGCCTACAACTTTAGATGAACCAACCTCAGCAAAAGTTGCAGCTATTTTAGAATCAATTCCAAAGAATAGCGGCTTAGAAGTTCCACAGTCAAAACAATTTTTCACTAGTAAGGGCTGCGACAAGTGTAAAGGACTTGGTTATAAAGGACGAATGGGGATATATGAAGTCATAGAAGTTACAGACAAGATGAAAGCTCTTATTCTTAACGAACCTTCTGGTTTAGCAATTAAGCAACTTGCTACCGAACAAGGCAGTACCACTATGCTACAAGATGGAATAGTAAAAGCCCTAGAAAAGATTACAAACGTAGAAGAAGTTTTTCGTGTGGCCGGTTAGGGTGTATAATATTTATAAAGCTAAACAATTAATAAAAAGCTAATGTCAGAAAAAAATAATAGTGGAAATGGGCTAGCGGGCCTATTCTATAAAGACTCTAAATTACAGCCAGCGGGTTTTGTGGCTGCGATCGCATTGTTCTTGGTTTGCGCTTGGGGGATAAGACAATATGTGAATCTCGACTCAAAAGGGTCTAGTGCGAATTGTTATGGTTCGGATTGTCAACCATCAGTAACTATTGGTGGAAGAGTTTCAGGAGCAGGCTATAACAGTGCTATGTCTTACGGAACTCTCTACGTAAAAAATGGTGACTTGATCGAATTAACATGGATGGGTAATGCAGTGGATCGTTGTGAAGCGATTGGCCGATGGACAAAATTCAAAGGTACATATATGCCGCCAACATTGTATCCAGGAAAGATCAGTGCTTCTCAAGACTTTTCGGTAAAGTGTCGTAGAGGTAGAACAGAAGTCATGTCAACTTTGAGTGTAGTAGTGCAGTAGTCAAAAAACCATCCTGTCTAGGATGGTTTTTTATAGCACACGTATTTATAAAAATGTTCAGAGATTGGTTCGAGACACTCCCATGGCTCTTGTAGAATTATGCTGGAATTATGATATAAGAACAGAGGCTGTGGGTATTGATTAAGAAACTGTTCATTTTTTGGATTTAGCCAATAAGTCTGCCATTGGACCAAGGATTTATCATCTTCAAATAATCCTGGAGCAGATAATCTTATATTGCCAGAAAGGTTAGCTAACAACCAAGGCCCATCTTGAGCACTTAACGATAAAACATAAGCACCTTGATTCTTGGCTGAAAATCTATTAATTTCATGAATTGCTTCTTCCGTGAT
Organism: uncultured Candidatus Saccharibacteria bacterium; assembly: GCA_964536745.1. Lineage (GTDB taxonomy): Bacteria > Patescibacteriota > Doudnabacteria > UBA920 > UBA920 > UBA920. The sequence continues at coordinate 54,794 of CAZHYL010000004.1, forward strand.
TTGTGTTTGTATACCTTTACTAAAACTATATAAATTAAATACACTTACAATCAAAATCACACCCACAATAACATACTTCTGTATGGACGAGATTTTTAAATAATGTAGAGAGACTGATGAAAAGAAAATTAGACCCAGATCAAAGAACAAAATCATTCGTTGGTGGAAGATTGTTTGTGAAATAATAATTACTACACTCACAGTAAGAAGACCGAGCCAATATAATTCTCGTCTCTTGATAAAGCTTTGGTAAATTCCATAGAGTGATAATGGTATTAAGTACCAACTATAAGATAAGTATTTAGTGAAAGGCATAAAAATGCCATCCTTAACGTTTGACTCAGAAAGTTTAGTTATATAACTTAATCCATTTAGTTTTGTAAGGAAAATGATTGTCATTAGTCCAATTGCTATTAGTAACCAGCGATTGATTTTTTTATTATCAAAAATAAAATAAATTGCTAATGCAAATGTAACAAGGATTGTTGTTGTTTTGTGGGTAATATAAATAAACAACAAGGGGATAAAAGAAAAAAGCTGTTTATTGTACTGAAGCAGTAAAAATGTAATTAGCATTAATACTTGGGCATAAGAACTTTTCCATAAAAACATGGAATAGCTTTGAGTTTGAGCAATAGAGAAGATAAAAAGTCCAACCCCAAATGTTGCTGAAAGAAGTGAATACTTTTTCAAATAATAGAAAAGTAGAATTGCTGAAAGAATACTAAACAATAAGTAAGATGTTTCTAAAGAAGGCACTTGAGGAAGTCTTAACCAATTAACAACCATAAACAAATGGTTGCCATAATCATTTACTTGTCCTAGAAAATAAGCTGGTGAATCAAGTGGGGTGTGTTTAATCGCATACGAATAAAATCCATAATCATAACCATACTGATCAACTCCGTGAGGAAGGGTTAGATTATGCACTGTTACCATAAGTAGGGAAATGAGTATTAGATAAGTGAGATCTAGAAATGGTATTTTTTTGACTACGTTTTTCATAACTGAATTATAAGGTTTTTAACCAAAAATAGCCAAAAATAGAGTATTTTTACATTGACAAAAACACTATAATATGGTAAAATTTGACTTCGCCAATAATTGTTATCTAATCATTTTTATGGTTAGTTAGTAATTACTGGGGAATACTGGTAATGAAGTACAACTTACTTTGGAGGAACATGATATGAAAAAGACATTCTTTATTTTGTTGGCGATGTTGGCTTTGGCTTTCTCGGTGATTGCTCAGCGCGACTTGCGTGGCGAGGCGATGGAGCGAAAGGCTTCGATCGATGAAGCAATGAAGCGAGTGCAGGTTCTACCTTCGAACCGAATCGCCGAGTATTCTGCTCGGATGGAGGCGGCGAAGGCAAAAGGTGCGCAGCAATCTGCTCCGGCGATGTTGTTTGCATCTTTCGGCAACACTTTCACAGGACTCACGGTTTACGCGTATAATGCGAAAGACCTGCCGGACGGAACAGTAGTCGCCGCGGTTAAGACCGTTGGTGGAAACGTTCAGGTTCTGAATTGGACTTACATGGCTGGCGGGGTTCCGGCAAGTTTCTTCCGCTATCCTTTGGAAGATGCCAAGCGAGGACAATGGACCGAACCATTCGGTGATATCTTGTACGAGATCTACACATTCTTTCCGGATACAACTACGAGTTACTCCTATGTCGTTAAGCCTATCAATAAGTATTGGTCGACAATGGTGACGACCGAAAAACTTATTGATACTGGTATGGCTAAGTTCATCGGTAACCAACCGATCATGTGGCTGCAGGGTTCGATTACGAGAACCAATGGACCTGTTTCGGTTATGGTCAAGGATCCTGATGTGGATTACGATCAGAGAGCAGTGCCGTTCAGTATCAACGGCGGTAACCTCAAAGTCTACCTAAGTAGTTGGGGACAAGAGGTTGTTCCTGGTAGCGAGCTGATGGTGCTTGTTGGCACGGCCGACGGACGCACGGATCAATACTTGGTTCGAGTTCAATAGCATGGAATGTTGTTTTTACAAGGTGCTCGAAGTTTATCTTCGGGCGCTTTTTTTATGTTTAAAAACAAGCTAAAATTAGAATAATTATGGCTAAAACTTCTCAAAAAAATCGATACTTATTAATAGACGGTAATGCACTTATTCACCGCGGATTTCATGCTATCCCAGCACTTTCTACAAAAGACGGTGAGCCAACTAATGCAGTATATGGTTTTACAATGATTTTACTCCGAGCTATTAAGGATTTAAAGCCAACCCATATAGCTTGTAGTTTTGATCTTGCGGGCCCAACTTTTAGGCATGATGAATTTGATCATTATAAGGCTAACCGGGTTTCGGCTCCAGATGAACTATATGCTCAATTTGACCGTGTGAAGGAAGTTGTCCGTGCACTTAATATTCCAATATTTGAAATAGCAGGCTATGAAGCTGATGATGTCTTAGGAACTCTATCTAAACATATTTGCGAACAGCATCCAGACGGAGACTGCGATGTAATGATTGCAACTGGAGATTTAGACACTCTTCAATTAGTAAATAAATGTGTGAAAGTTTACACTCTTCGAAAAGGTTTAGCTGATACTGCAATATATGATGAAAAGGCTATACATGACCGGTACGGCTTAACTCCAATTCAAATGATTAGCTACAAAGCTCTAAGAGGGGATCCTTCAGATAATATTAAAGGAGTGAAAGGGATTGGAGAAAAGACCGCTAGCGATTTAGTTAAACAGTTTGGCAGTTTAGACGATTTATATAAAAGCATAAAAAGTGGTAAGGGTATAGAAAGTATTAAGCCAAGAGTTTTAAAGTTGTTAGTAGATGGGGAACAAGATGCACGGGATAGTTTTTATCTTTCCACCATTATTTTAGACGTGCCAATTGATATTGAAATTTCAGAATATAAGTTTGGAACTAAGGAACTTGAAACTGTAACAAAACTTTTTAGCGAATTGGAGTTTCGAAGTCTTTTAGATAAGCTTCCAAAAAATTATGCATCTGGCACCGATGAGTTATCCATAGAGCCACCCTTAGTAAATGAAGATATTGGAAAGCAGGAATATTTATTAGTTGATACAGAAAGTAAATTAACTAACCTTTTAAAAGATCTAAAGAAACAGACTGAAGTCACTATAGATACTGAAACAGACCAGCTTAACCCAATAGACGCCAATATTATTGGCATTTCTTTATGTTTTAAAGAAGGACAGGCTTATTATGTGACAGTTAATGTCTTAGAAAAGAGTAAAGAACTACAAGACTTAATTTCTAGCCCAAGATTAAAGAAGTCCGGTCAGAATATTAAGTATGATTTACAAACGTTTGAAAATTTTGGTTTGCAACTTTCGCCTATATATTTTGACACTATGATTGCTTCATATCTGCTTAGCGCCGGAACACGACAACATGGTTTAGATGCAATGGCTTTTAATATGCTTGGTTATAAGATGCAGTCTATTACAGAGTTGATTGGAAAAGGTAAAAATCAAATCTCGATGAAAGATGTCTCGGTTGAAAAAGTTTCTTGGTATGCGTGCGAAGATGCTGATATTACTTTTAGGATAAAAGAAATCCTAGAGAAGGAGATTAAAACAGAAAAACTAGACTCGATACTATTTGATATTGAAGTGCCTCTAATTCCTGTTTTGGCAAAAATGGAAAGAGCCGGTATTTTAGTGGACGCTAAGTTTCTAAACGAGTTGTCTTTGGAAGCTGGAAAGGAGTTAGAGAAATTAGAAAAAAGTATTTATAAACATGCTGGCCAGGAATTTAATATTAATTCACCGAAACAACTTCAAGAGATATTATACGATAAACTAGAATTAACAACTGGTAAAAAGAATAAAACAGGTCTTTCTACTGCAGCCAGAGAACTAGACAAGTTAAAAGATGAGCATCCAATTGTTGCAGACATCTTGCGCTTCCGCGAATTAGCTAAATTGAAATCTACGTATTTGGATAGTCTTCCAGAATTGATCAATAAAACTACTGGAAGAATCCACACTAACTATAATCAAATTATTGCCGCAACAGGTAGGCTGTCTAGCACGGATCCTAACCTACAGAATATTCCTATTAAAGGAGAAGGTATGGGGTCTAGGGTTCGTCAGGCTTTTGTTGCTAAGCAAGGGTTTAAGTTGGTTTCTTTAGATTATTCTCAAATTGAATTACGTATCGTTGCGCATCTTTCAGGCGACAAAAATATGCTCGAAATCTTTAACAAGGGTGAAGACATTCACACCCAAACAGCTTTGGCTTTGTTTGATGTTAAAGACAATGAAGTAACTCCGGATATGAGACGCTATGCGAAAACTGTTAACTTCGGGATTCTCTATGGGTTATCTAGTTTTGGTTTTGCCGATAGGATTAGTGGTGTTTCTTTGGGAGAAGCAAAGGATTTTATCGATAAGTATTTTGCTACATTCCCACAAGTTGGAGACTTTTTGGAAAAGGTTAAAATGCAAGTAAGAGAAGATGCTCAGGTTACTAATCAAATTGGGCGAGTAAGAAAGTTTCCAGAAATAAAATCTAGCCAGTATTTTATTCGTCAGGCAGCGGAGAGGGCAGCGATAAACTTTCCTATACAAAGTTTAAGCGCTGATATAATTAAGATCGCTATGATTCAAATTCATAAACTACTCGATGGTAATGAAGATGAAATCAAAATGTTATTACAAGTTCATGATGAGTTGGTATTTGAGGTTGCCGAAGATAAAGTTATTGATTGGGTAAACAAGCTCAAACCAATCATGGAAAATGCTACTAAACTTTCTGTTCCAGTAATTGTCGAAGCTAAGGCAGGTGACAACTGGGGAGAGATGGATAAGCTATAACTATCATGGAAGAGCTTTTACAAGTCTATGATGAACAGGGGAATATCTTAGATCCATTGCCTCGTTCTGTCGTTCATCAAAAACCACTTAAGCATTGGCACGGTGTTGTTAATGTTTGGTTAGTTAATGATAATGGTGATATCTTAGTTACTAAACGGTCGGACACGGTAACAGGTAATCCAAATAAGTGGCAAACTTTTTTAGGAGGACACATTCCTGCAGGGATGACACATAAAGTAACTGCAGTTAAGGAACTTAAAGAAGAAGTCGGCCTTAGCATCGATCCAGATAATTTGTATTTGATTGATAAAGGCAAGGCAGCTCATTCTGACCACCTTCATTTTTATGAAAGCTATGCATATTTGTACAATGGCTTGGTGGAAGATTTGGTTTTTGAGGATGGCGAGATAGTATCTGCAAAATGGCTTTCACTAGAACAATATAATCAAGAGCGGAGTAGTAGTCCTCAAGATTGGTGTAATGGTTGTAATGAAGAAAACCAAAAACGTATTCGGTTATGGCTTTCAAAGTTTAAATAAGTTTTGAAATAAAAATCCCGCGTAATGCGGGATTTTATTATTTTCCAAGTTTTGCGATTGCTTTTGCTAAGCGAGATTTTCTTCGAGAAGCTGTATTTTTATGAATCACATTCTTTTTTACTGCTTTATCAAGAGCAGACATCGCTTTCTTTAGATCTTCCGTAGACTTTGTTTTATCACCAGAAGCGATTGAAGTTCTTGTTGCTTTAACTGCAGACTTAAACTTAAACTTTGTTCGGGTGTTGATGGCGTTGCGACGTCGAGACTGTCGCATTGCCTTATTAGCAGAACTAGTATTTGGCATTTTAGAGTTTATTATAAATAATTGTTTAAACTTACTTTGATCACTCCCTTATCTAAAGTTGACACGGCAGATAGGGTTAATGAGTAAAGCTTCTGTAGTATATAGAAAATTGAATAAAAAATCAAGGGCAGTAGTAATCTACTACCCTTTGGTTTCTACAGACTTAACGATGTCTTCCCGTCATTGTGTCACAATGGCCGGATTGGCATAGAGTGAGTAAGTATTTCCCGGCAGGGAAGATTGCGGAGCTGTCTGACGGCACCGTGAATTGGATGATTCCTGGTGCAATTTTGGTTATTGCTTTTTGAGTGATAAATACTTTTGTATTTATTAGAATCATCATTGGTTCTGTTGTGTCGAATACTCCTCTTGCGGTGATTGTATAGGGTGCTCCAAAGCCTCCTAGTTCGCTTATACTAGTAAGCAGTGGTTCTTTATATTGCTCTCGATAATTAACTGGGGTGATTGTTTGAGAGTAGTATATTTCACTTTGAGTAATTATCGATACTCCGAATCTGAACCATGGGGTGGTGTGAAATGAATTGAGCTCTCCATTCCAAAGAGGGATGATCTGACCCTTAACTAAGCCTTGCGGAAAGTTAAGAGGCGCAAAGTTATTTACCACACCTTCAGACGTTATAGTGTGTAGTTCTATTCTTGTTGGTTGTGAGATGTTTTTTGCCATCACAAAAACTAGTTGTTTATTTGATGATAATAGTAAACCATCTTCAATTACTATTGCACCAGCGTCTGTTTGGTAGCTTTGAGCTGAAGCAGGTTTGGTAATACCCATCATCATTAGCAATGCAATGCTTGTTAGTATTGTTATATTATTCATAAAACCTCCTTTTTAAATATTATAAATAAAGGCTCTTCAGGCCATGTTTAATAAAAACTTAAAGTAGAATAAATATTAAATAAAAAAGCAGCCGTGGGCTGCTATATTTTGTTGTGTCTTTTTGCAAGGCTGATTGAGAAAAATTGTACGACCACTATGACTGCAAGTACAATTGCAAAAGCAATGGAGTCAAGCAGCCAACTTATTGGCTTTAGTATTTTCATCTGGATATCCTCCTAACCTAAGATTGAGTTGATAATAGCTAAGCACAGACTTTATGTCAAAGTTATTTCTTACCCTTTTTAAGCTTATTAAGTTGTTTAATTTCTATAATTCTATCTCGGAGTTTTGCAGCAGCCTCAAATTCTAGATTTTGTGATGCTAGTTCCATTTGGTCGTTAAGCTCTTCCAAATATATTTTCAATTCTTTTTTATCAAGGTTGGCAAAGTTAACATTTTCTAAATCTGTTTCTACTACAGATTCTCTTGTACCACTAAGTCTGCTTTCGGAAATTTTCTTCTGAATGCTTTCTGGAGTGATGCCATGCTTGGTGTTGTATTTTTCTTGTACTTTTCTTCTTCGAATAGTTTCATCGATCGCTGCTTTCATCGAACGAGTTATTCTATCCGCATACATGATTACATGACCATGTAGATGTCTAGCAGCCCGTCCCATAATTTGCATGAAAGAAGTTTCGCTTCTAAGGAATCCTTCCTTATCTGCATCTAAGATGGCTACCAAAGAAACTTCTGGCAAATCTAAACCTTCTCGGAGTAAGTTAATTCCAACAATTACGTCATATACACCTAATCTAAGGTCCCTTAAAGTTTCTAGTCTATCAAATGTTTCTACTTCCGAATGAAGATATTGAGCTTTAATGCCTGCCTCTACTATATAAGTAGTGAGTTCTTCGGCCATTCTTTTAGACAAGGTCGTCACTAAAACACGTTCATTTTTTTGAACTCGTAATTTAATCTGTTCTAGTAAGTGGTCAACTTGGTTTTTAATTGGTTGAATTTCAATAGTTGGGTCTAGTAAGCCAGTAGGTCTATTGATTTGCTCGACAATTGTGATTTTCTGAAGCTCTTCTGGAGGAGGTAGTTTTTTAGAACTTTTTTTGGTTTTACCTACTAGTGCATTCTCAATTAGGCTTTTGTTTAATTCATATGGCCCTGGGGTTGCTGAGACAAACACAACCTGTTCGATTTTCTTTTCAAATTCATCAAATTTTAACGGTCGGTTGTCTAGTGCAGAAGGCAGACGAAAGCCGTAATCTACCAATGTTTCCTTACGGGATCTATCTCCTTTGTACATTGCACCTATTTGGGGGATGGTCTGGTGTGACTCGTCGATAAATAATAAGAAGTCATCCGGAAAATAATCTATGAGAGTTGAAGGTGGGTCTCCTGCAGTTCTACCGTCCATGTGCCTAGAGTAGTTTTCGATTCCGGCAACGAATCCAGTGTTAGTCATCATTTCTAAATCAAAGTTGGTGCGTTGTTCTAATCTTGCTGCCTCTAGAACTTTTCCTTGGGTCTTTAGTTCTTTTAGTCTTTCATTAAGCTCGGTACGAATTTTATCTATCGCGGTGTGCATTTTTTCTTCTGTAGTTACGAAATGTTTAGCAGGAAAAATTTTAATATAATTAAGCTCTTCTAAAACCTCACCACTAATCATATGGCGTCGTTGAATTTTTTCTAATTCATCAGCGAAAAATTGTAAAGTAATAATTGTATCTTCAGAAGAGAGGACTATTTCTAAAGTGTCACCTTGAGCTCGATATGTTCCTCTTTTTAAATCATAATCATTTCTATTGTATTGTAGATCGGTTAGTCTACGAAGTAATTTATCACGTTTATAATTTTGCCCTGTTTTTAGTTCTAAGGATAAGTCGAGGTAGTCTGCCGGATTTCCTAATCCATAAATACATGATACAGAGGCAACTATTAAGACATCATTTCTGGACATTAATGATGTTGTTGCAGCGTTTCTAAGTCTATCGATTTCTTCGTTAATCTGAGTATCCTTTTCGATATAAGTGTCACTGCGGGGAATGTATGCCTCTGGTTGATAATAATCGTAATAGGAGACAAAATAATGAACCGCATTTTCTGGGAAGAACTCTTGGAACTCGGATGCTAGTTGTGCAGCTAAGGTTTTGTTGTGGCACATTATTAAAGTTGGCTTTTGAATTTCTTGAACAATATTAGCCATAGTATAGGTTTTACCACTTCCTGTCACACCTAAAAGAGTCTGGTGTTTATAGCCAGATTTCAGAGAATTTATTAAACCAGCAATAGCAAGTGGTTGGTCGCCAGCTGGTTGAAAGTTTGTATGTAGCTTGAATTTCATCTTATTTATTATATAGGTAGAATAGGTGGGTGTCTAAAAATAAAAACCGATCCCTTGGGGGTCGGTTTGAACAGGAGATAGATCAAAATGATCATCGTTAGCAAGAAGAGTATGGCAAAGAAATCTGTTGTCTTTGCTTCTTTTTGTGGGACAACTTCCAGTGAAGGTGCTCCGCTGTAGCCCACAATTGAGTGGGTATAGATTGCGGGTATCTTTCGCAAAGGAGTGTTCCCTTTATTCTGGTGCCGTGGACGCGGATCCGTGTTCTCATCATGGTACATCTCTTATTCCTCCCTAAGTTTGATATAACGAAATAAATAATAACACAAAACCCTTCACTTGTAAAGGGTAAGATGGTATAATTTCTTCATGTCTCAGGTTATTACAGTTAATAATTTAAGAAAAGTTTACCCATTGCCAAGGCAAGAGTGGAAGAATGGTGTGCGCAGCTTTGAAGCAGTGCGGGGCACTAGTTTTTCTGTGGCGGAGGGTGAAATCTTTGGTATCTTAGGTCCAAATGGTGCAGGGAAGACAACAACCTTGGAGATTATTGAAGGTTTGAATTTGCAGACTTCAGGGGAGGTCTCCGTTTTGGGGCTAGATAATATTTCTGATACTGGAAAGATAAAACAGCAAATAGGTGTACAGTTGCAATCTAGTGAATATGTACCCCAGATGACACTTTCGGAATTATTAAAACTATTTTCTGGTTTGTATGGTAAAACTGCAGATGTTGATAAGCTACTTGGGTTTGTAAATTTAGAGAACAAAAAACATTCGTTAGTTAAAGATCTCTCCGGTGGTCAAAAACAAAGATTCACTTTAGCCTCTGCATTGGTAAATGATCCTAAGGTTCTATTCTTAGACGAACCTACTACAGGTTTAGATCCTAGGGCTCGCCGAGATGTTTGGGAGTTGATAAAAAAAATAAATGAATCGGGAATCACAATTGTTCTCACAACTCATTATATGGAAGAAGCTGAGTATCTTTGTGATAGAGTGGCGATTATGGATGCTGGCCAGATCTTAGCAATCAATCACCCTAAAACTTTAATTGAAGACTTGTCTCATACTACGCAAATTTCTTTTTTAACAGATGTAGAAATAGATGAGAAAATATGGTTAGAGACTAAACAAATAGAAAAGGTCTATAGTAATTATCCAAAAGTAATTTTAGAAATTAAGTCATTAGATGTTGTAGGCGATATCGTAAGGCTTCTTAGAGATAAAAACATTTCGTTTAGTAGTTTTACAGTTCGTACCGCAAGTTTAGAAGACGTGTATCTAGATTTAACTGGCAAGGTTTTTGAAGAATAATATGAGTCAATCTTTCTACCAACTATTTTTGATGAATTTCCGGATGATTTATAGAAATCGTACTGGGCTATTTTTTACTTTGGTGATGCCTGTGATTATTTATGTTGCTATTTCTATTTTACCAATAGGAAAATTAGTTGGCGCTCAGGTTAGTTACTCGCAGTATGTTCTCCCAGGAATTATTGCGATGACAATTATGCAAGGTGGAATATATACTCTCGCATATTGGATGATAGATTTGAAGACTCGAAATGTTATTAAAAGATTTTTAGTTACACCCTTAAAGGTTTCTGAGCTGATTGGAACAGTATTGATAAGTAGGGTGCTAGTGGCATTAATGCAAGTTTTATTTTTAAGTTTTGTTGGATGGGTTTTCTTTGGGGCAACTGTAGGGTCTAGTTTATGGTTTGCCTTAGGGTTTGCCGCGTTAGGGGCACCAATATTTTTACTAATCGGGTTGTTAATTTCAACTTTTGCAGACTCTTATGAAGCAGCTGCTCCAGTGACAGCAGCCATTGGCATGCCTCTGATATTTTTAGGAAATATATTTTACCCAATCGATGTATTGCCTCAAGCTTTCCAGATGGTCGCAAGAATTTTACCAACTACATATTTAGCCAATGGTATTAGAAGCGCCTACTTAAATAGTGGTACATGGAGTGATTGGGGTTTTGATGCCGCCATTTTACTGATTTGGTTGGTAGTAATGATTATTCTATCCCTTTGGTTTTTTAAACTAGAGGAATAGTGGTATAAAGTTTGGGAATTAGAAATTAGTTGCAAACGAGCATTAAGTTTTGAAATAAAAAAACGCGTTAATTTTTACGCGTTTTCTTTTTTATTGCAGTAATATTTGGTTTTGCTCCGTAGTGCAGGGTCATTTTACGAGGAAGTTTCATGTTCCAGAATTTAAAATAATCTTCTGGGACTAATTTTTTCGGAATTGCTTTCACTGGAATATTTAGAGCATACCCAAGTGCTTGTGCTAATGAAATTCCAACTCGGATTCCCGTAAAAGATCCTGGGCCACTACAAACAATTATTTTTGTTAATTCTACCGGTTTAACTTTATGGTGCCTCAAAAACTTTTCTAGTAGTGCCAGTGTTTTATAATTTTCATTGAAGGCCAGCTCTTTGATTTGATTCTTTTGGCTGTGGTCAGAAATTAATGCCAACTCAAGTAAGTTGAAATCTGCTGTATTAATATATAGAACCATACTATTCTAATAACTCTTTAATTACTTTTCTGTCATCCCAGTTTATTCTCTTGTCACCAGGCAGGACCAAAAATTGTTCGTTACCTTTCCCAGTGATTAAAATAAGATCATTTTGTTCTGCGATATCCAAAGCTTTCTTAAATGCCAACCTTCGGTCAAATTCGACAATTATTTCGCTAACCTTTCTTTCCTCTTTCTTAACTTGTTCGATACCTTCTTTGATATTGTTAGCAATCTCTTCTTGGCTACTGTCGTATACGTCATCATTAGTGATGATAATTGTGTCGGCGAACTTTGCCGAAATTTTTCCGAATTCAAATCTTTTTGCGATATCTCGGTGACCACCTGTCGCCCCGAAAACGTGAATCAATTTACCATGCTCTAATAGAGATGCAGTGCGGAGAGATTGTTCTAAAGGTTCCGGCTCGGGGGCATAATCGACGATAATTGTAAGGTTTTTGTTATTTGGGATAGTTTCCATTCGGCCAGGGACAGTGCCAAATGTTCTAAGCGCTTCACTGGATTCTTGAAGTGGTACACCAATATATTGAGCCATGCCGATTGCCAATAGAGCATTTGAAATATTGAACGAACCTTTTAAGTTTAATTCAAAGTTTACATTCTCAACTTTAAAATTAATTTTATTGGTAACAGTTATGTCAGTTGCACGAATCACAGGAACTGAGGTCTGTGGCAATCGGTCTTCTCTGGTTGAGGTTCCAAATTTTTTACCAGCATTGAAAGATAGAAAGTATTGGTAGTTTGGGTCATCGGTGTTAACACCAATAATTCCATTATGATCTAAAGCTTCAAATAATTTCCCTTTAGCGGATCTGTAATTTTCAAAACCCCCATGAGAATCTAAGTGGGCAGGGGAGAGGTTTGTAAAAAGAGCAGCTTTAAAATTTATACCAAGATGTCTATTTTGAGCTAACCCTTCGCTAGTTGCTTCGATGACCACATATTTACATCCTTTGGCAAAAAAGTCGTGAAGGTTTTTTTGGAGGGTTGGGCCTCCTGGCATGGATAGTCCTTGAGTGTTTGTGAAAGTGCTAATACCATCAGAAGATCCAACAGTTGTTACATAACCTGTTTTTTTACCAACAGAATTTAAAATATGCGACAACATCATCACGGTGGTAGATTTTCCTGCTGTTCCTGTCACCCCAATTACAAACAGTTCATTACTTGGCGCCCCGTAATAAATGTTTGCTAGGTGTGCCAATATGCTGTGGTAAATTGGAAGCAAAGCTTTCAAAATTGAATTTGGAACAACTGCATAAATAAATTTTCTGATAGCGTTAAACATAGGGAGAGTGCCTTTGACTAAAATAATCGATTAATTTTTCTTAGGATTCTATAAATAAAATATAAAAACTTATTTTGTACTATATCTATAGCTTCAGGATAGGAGACTTCTTTGCCACCCCACTTTAGTTTGAATTTAACAAATCCTGGTGTTTTCCCTGTAGCGGTTTCAATGCCCCACCAATCATAATGAGTTAGGCCGGCTGATTTGGCGTCCTGTATGGCTTGCCAGTGAAGTGCGTATGGTGCCATTACATTTTTGTTTGTATCTGAGCTCCCGCCGAATAGATAGGTTCTGGTGTTTCCGTAATCTATATAGATAGCACTTGCTATGACCTCATTATTATAGACTGCACTATATAATTGAACAAAGCTGACATTTTGTCCATTATTTTTGAAAAAATTTAGTATATCTAAATAATAATCAGATCTATGACTATGAAATTCTTGCCTCTGGCTGGTTTTGGTTAAGAGGTCGATAGCTTGCTTGTAAGATTCTGTATTTTTCAAAATTAATACACCGTGTTTATCTGCAACTTTGATATTGTATCTGGTTTTTTGATCCATGCCTGCCAGTAGTTGCTCTGCTGATTGTGTAAGGTCTGTAATTAAAGTTTTCCCTGGCTGGATATGAACAGTTGCTTTTCCATTGATGGGAAGTTTTGCTTTAGACTCTAGCCTGATAAACCATATATCAGGATAGTCTTTTTTTATCTGATTAATAAGTGCTATGATGTCGTTTGTATTATCAAGCACGGGTCCGTATGGTGAATACAGATAAGATCCAGAAAGATGGGGAATTGGTGTATTAAAAAGTTGTATTGAACCAACTATTTTTTTATTATCAAAAACTCCGTATCTTACCACAGGCTTTTCTAGGGTTGTTTGAAAATTACCCCAAGACCAGCTCTGCAAAAAAGAACCGTCTTTGTGGGCGGCAATAAAATTTTCGTAATCAGCTTGGTCTTGATCAATTAACTTTCTAATTTCCATTGTTAAGATTTTGAAATTAACTTCAGTGCTTCTCTAATTTGAGTAGAGGTATCTAAAGAAGTATCTACTTTAGAAACCACATCTCTTACTTCTCTTGGATTGTATCCAAGTGAGATAAGGGCATCGAATAGATCACTATTCGCACCGCTTGCAGATTGGAGAATTCCTCCAGAGATTTTATTTTTTAATTCTAAGATAATTCTTTCGGCAGTTTTTTTGCCAACACCAGACATTCTTGTAAAAATATCACTATCCGCATTAATAATAGCTTGTTGTAGTACATCAATTTTTGAACTGGAGATAATTGTTAAAGCAACTTTTGGCCCAACCCCTGTGACGGAGATTAACATTTCAAAAAAGAGTAATGAATCGAAATTTGCCATGCCAAACAAAGTTTGACCATCATCACTGCTCTTGTGATGGATATAAAGTTCGGTTTCCTTGCCGATGGGTAGTTCTAGAACTTCTGGAGTTGTGAATATTTTATAACCCACACCGCCTTGCTCTAGGATGATAAATTGTAAGGTTTTCTGGAGGATTGTACCTCGTAAATAAGCAATCATGTTTGTATTATACCTCACTTTTGGAAACTTATTAGGGCTTGTCAGAATGGTATTATTTTGTTAAATTGGACTATTGAATGAAAAGAATAAGGAGAGGATAATGGATAGGAAATTTGAGACTCAGGAGTTTTGGGACCAATTTAGAGGGTGCCAAGTTTCGGTCCAAAAGCCAGGAAAAAAATGGGTTACAGGAAAAAGTTGGGAAATAGATCCAATATTCTTCAAGGGTGTTTTGGAGGATGTCGGACTTCATAGAGGGTTGTCTTTAAGCAATAATCCTTTTGAACTAAATATTGTGGTTGGTCAGATTATTGAAAAAGGTGTCGAGCAAAAAGCTAAGAGGTATTCCTTAAATCTGCTGGACAGTAAGATAGTCGAAGAAGGCCAATCAAAGTTAATAGTTTATTCTAACCCAGCAAATCTAAGCTCGCCTCCAGATATTTATTTTACATTTCCGTTAAACTATCAATTTAACATAGATTCTGGAGAAGATAACAAGTTAGAAGAGATGCCGGCAGTTGAAGTTCTTCCAGATGATACTATTATCCCTAATGAGGAGGTAGCTATTGTAGAAGACTCTCGTCCTTTGAAAGCTTTCGAGGGGGCCAGTTGGGATGAGTCACTTAAAAATATTATCTTGGTTCGCCATGGTGATTACTCAAAGCTTCCCTCAGGGGAAAATGGATTAAATTTAACTGGGAGGAAGCAAATCTTAACCGTTGTAGAAATGCTTAGAGAAAAATGTGATCTTGGAAAAATTGCCATCTTTTCTTCTACTGCTAGGAGGTCTTGCGAAACCTCGATGATTCTTGCAACAGCCTTTGAGGCTAATTGGGAGAAGTATGAGTTTATTGGAGATGAAGGCGGGAATTCTTATAGGTATCGCGAGGTGGTCCGTTTACTTTTCGAAAGGCATAAGGGGCTCCAAACCGTAATATTTTCTACTCATCTACCATTTTGCAGAGAAGTTCCAAGTCATCTTATAAGAGATCTATATGATGGCTCGGAGTATGATGCAGGAGATATGAAAGTTGGTTCTTCAGTTTGGATAGACTTAAAAAAACGACAAGTAACAAGACTTACGTAATTCACAGACAGGAACACCCCTGTCTTTTTTTATTGACTGATTTGTCATCCAAAGTTAAGATATGAAGTTAGAAAACCAATAGGAGGGAGTATGAAAAGGACTCAATTGATACTTGAGAAATCTATTTCTGATGTTAAACGCATCAAAGAGATTGCGAAGTGCTGTATTTTTATTACTCCCGACGGAGTGATAGTTAATGAGAATCCAAATTTTATTTTGGAGGTCGTTGCGGTTATAGGGCCATACCAGGACAGTGAAATAAATTTGCCCGAAGCGGTTTTGTTGGAAGTTGGCATGAATCGGAGTAGGCCATATGGTAAAGCCGAGGGTAATGTCGGTAGAGAAAATCGTAAGGCGATTTCAAAACGGTACGGACACTATCAGCCTACACCTGAGCAGTACCTGCTAGTTGCTCCACACCTTTTTTCTTACCTAACTAAATACGCGACAGAAAAGATTCGTGGTTGGAAAAATAATTGGCACGATCCAAGATGGATTAAGGTAGACTCAGCCGAGTACAGGCACTTCAGCGGTCAGCGAAGAACTTATAAATGGCTCATAAAAGAACCATGTGTTCGTTTCTCGATAGATATTAGGGACGAGTTTTTGTTAAGTGATATTTATTGGGCAGAGCTTTTTGGTGTAGAGAATCGGCAATATAAGCTTGAAAGACTTGCTTCATTAATGGGCAACAGGCTAAGTGGTTATAAAATTTACAACCGAAAGCGATTCCCAAAGAATTGGATGAACTATCCACGTTTTGCAAGTGCGATTTACTCGTTAAAAAATTTACCTTGGTATTTGCAGGTATATATTTGGAAAAAATACTTTGGAAGCCATAGCCGTTTTCATTATGAAATAATGGAGCAAATCGGCTACCAAGGATTCGACCCATGGGAGGAAATATTAAGGAATAAAGTGTTTCCGTTTCCAGAACAGAGATTGCAAGTAAAAGTAAAGGTTCTTAAAAAAAGTAGAAATAGAGTCATCTTTGAATTATATCCAAAACTTCCTGAGGAGAGTGAAGGATATGATGATGAGATTCCATTTTAACCAACGGACATTTTATATGCTCGTTGTTTTTTATAGAGGTTGATAATTTTTTATAGATGTGCTATAATAAATACAAATAAGTCTTAAGTTTGGCAAAAATAGTCAAATTTTTAGAAACAAAAATAAAAATACAATTAAATAATAAAGAATGAATAATCGTTTTGTGAATTGGGTGATGACTCACAAGGCTTTAACTGCGAGCCTCGCGGTTATGGCTGTCATCATTGGGTTAGTGGGAACTGTTTTAATTACTAATAAACCAGTTTCGTTTTTTGGTTATCAATTAAATCCACTATATCAATATGCTCAGATTCCTGAGCCTTGTGATCCTGGAGACCCGAATTGTTTACCGCCTCCACCACCACCAATTCCTTCACCAACAGTAGATGTTCCAAATGTTTTATTAACAATTGGCGATAGTAATGATAGTAGTCCAAATTTGCCAGCAGATTGTGGAATTGAAACGAATGGCCCTGCAACAGTCGTTGCGACAAGTGGTGCTGCAGACTGTTTAAAAACCACAATTAATAACCCTAAAGAATCTTATACAAAAGATTTTAGGATTTGTTTATCTTTAGACTCTTCTGCAATGCAATGTACTCCATGGGCTAGTGAAGGTGGTGGTAATACTGGACAGGTAAGAAGTGGTGGATCTTTTCAATATGCTGGAGTAAGAGTAGAAAATCGTGATTTACCAGCTGGTAAAGTGATTAAAAATGTGGAAGCCGGGGTTCAGGTATATTACCAGCGGGACGATGGTCCATGTGAAGGAACCTCTGGGATGAATTGGGCAAAGGCTATCACAGGGCAAAATGTTTCTTCATGGTCCTATGGTGCACAGCAGGATGATGACCCAGGTTGTGCTCAAATGGGATTACGGGCAACAATGCAAAATACCACCACAACTTCTACTATAAATATCCAAGGCTCTTTCCCTGGTGGAACTCAAGGCACTCCTTACACTACTACATTAACTTTATCTGGAACTCCAAACCTTCCATGTACTTGGACTTTGGTTTCGATAACTCCTCCTGTGGCAGGTGCTGCGATTGGTGCGAGTACTGGTATTTTTACAGCCACTCCAACAACAAGTGGCATATTCCAAGTAGCGGTTAAGGTGGATTGTCAGAATGGCCAAACAGCTTCAAATACATTCCCATGGGCAGTAACTCATACAGATCCGCCAGGACCACAAACCCTTGCTATCACAGGCACATTTGCTAATGGAAAAGTGAATACAGCTTACACTCAAGCGTTTAATATTACTGGTACTTATACAAGTCCTTGTAGTTGGACATTGGTTTCAATTACCCCTGCCGTTTCTGGGGCCTCAATAATCTTTACTGAAGGTGGCCCTGGTACAACAGGAACATTTAAGGCCACTCCAACAGTTGCAGGTACTTATCAGGTTTCAATGAAGGTTACTTGTCAAAATAATCTAACCGCAACCAAGACCTTACCTTGGGTGGTGGATTCAGTCGGTACTCCTACAAGTTTATCAATTACTGGAACCTTTCCTGATAGTAAGGTGAACGTAGCTTATTCAACAGACGTTAAGACAGTAAACGCTGGGGCTGATAATTGTACTCTTACATTGGTTAAAGTAACTCCTGCAGTAGCTGGGGCAACTTTAGTAAAAAGAGCTAATGTAAAAGCTGAGACAGAAACCACTGCAACATTTACTGCTACACCAAAAACTGCAGGAAATTATGTTGTGAGTGTTTCTGCAGATTGTCCACCTCTTGTAGGTGATGGTCCAAATAGATTCGCTTCAAAAGATTTTACATGGAAAGTAACTGACGATGGGACACCTCCACCACCACCTCCTGTGGGTAGTGCGAGTTGTACGGATCCTGCAAACTTACCATTCTTAACTGCTATCTATCGTTACTGGAGTCCATCAGCAGGGGATCATTTGTACACTACAAATGCTAACGAGAAACCTTCTGGTTATCGTGCAGAAGGAATCGCTGGTTATGTTTATACTAAGCAGATTACTGGAACAACAGCAGTCTACCGAAGTTCTAACTCGAAGATTGGTTCTCACTATTATTCGACAACCAATGATGCAACGAACTACGGTTATAAAGATGAAGGCATTTTAGGTTATACTTTTGCATCTAAGGTTGAAAGCTCAGCTCCTTGGTATCGAATGCACAAAGGTGGAACTACCAGTGATTATGTTCACACTGTTAGTGAAGAAGAGCGTGGCGCAATCAAAGAACTTGGTTATGTAGACGAAGGGATTGTCGCTTACTTGTGTGGTACTCCTCAACCTACAGAGCTACAACCAATATACAGAATGTGGAATGGAGCCGAGAAAGAACATTTCTATACTACTAATCCAGCGGAGAGAGACACTGTGTTAAGTAAAGGTTTCGTTTCCGAAGGTATTACTGGGTATATGTATGGTGTTCGAAAAGAAGGCTCATCTCCTGTATACCGTTCTTATCATAAACAAGAAAAGCATCATTACTTTAGCTTAACGGAAAGTGAAGCAACTAAGTGGGGATATACAGTCGAAGGTATTGTCGGTTATATCTGGCCGACTACTAAGACTGGTACTGTTCCTCTATATAAGCTGTTTAATCCACAATCTCGTGATAACTTGTACACTGCTTCTACTGGTGAAGTTTCTCAAGCTGTACAGGCAGGGTATGAAGATCAAGGGGTGTTGGGTTATATGTTCACAACTGCTAAATAAATTTGAAATTTACATTAAAACCGCCAATTTGGCGGTTTTTTTATATTTTCTTGAATATTACTTGACAAGTTCTTATTGACAGTTATAATACAAATGTGAACAAAATCATAAGAAATTAAGGCACTTTGCGAAGCCCTTTTTTGCGTACTGCAGGAATGGGAGTCTTTTTTTTCTCATAATACCTTTTACTAGACTTTTGGCGGCTATACCTTTTATATAATTTCACGTTTCAAAAACAAAAACTTTTTGATATATAAGCCGTAATTAGTCTTTTTTGTTTGGCTAATTACTATATATTCGACAACCAAATATCATTAAATAGCCTACTAATTGGACTTGCCCCCAGTCTAATTTATAGTAGGCAGGGAAGATTTGTATCTAATTATGCCGACTGCACATAAGCCAAAAGCCATCGGTAGCGTTGTTGTCCCTAATCAAGCTTCTAAAGAACGCAAGTTTTTTAGCAAGCGACACGACGCTGTCAAAATGCCAAACCTCATTGAGGTCCAGCTAAATTCTTATAAGTGGTTCTTTGAACACGGACTTAAAGATCTGCTTGCGGAAATCAATCCTATCCATGATTTTACTAGTAAGAATTTAGAACTCTACTTCGGAGATTATTTCTTCGACAAACCGAAGTACGATGAAATTACAGCAAGAGAACGAAATACAACTTTCGAAGCGCCATTATATGTGAGCGCAAAACTAGTTAACAAAGTAACTGGTAAAACTAAAACCCAAGATGTTTATTTTGGTGACTTCCCATTATTAACACCACGCGGAACTTTTGTTATCAATGGTGTGGAGCGTGTCGTAGTAAGTCAGTTGATTAAGTCACCTGGCGTTTTCTTCACGTCCGAATTTTCCCGAGGGAAAATGTTGTACGGTGCGAAGATAGTTCCTAATCGTGGTGCATGGCTTGAGCTAGACACAGACAACGCAGGTGTTATTGGTGTGAAGATTGATCGTAAGCGCCGTATTCCTGTAACAGCGTTGCTTCGTATCTTTGGCTTAAAGACTAACGAACAACTTATCGAAGCTTTTAAAGATGTAGATACAAATCCTGAAATGAAGTACATCCAAACTACTTTGGATAAAGATGCTTCTAGTAATGCAGATGAAGGTTATAAAGAAGTTTACAAACGTATTCGTCCAGGGGATTTAGCGACTGTAGATAACGCACGCTCATTGATTGATGCGATGTTCTTTAACTTTGATCGATACGATCTTTCCGAAGTAGGACGATACAAGTTTAATCAAAGATTAGATTTCCCAGATAACCATGATAGTCGCATCCTTTCTTTAGAAGACATGGTTGCTGTGGTTAAAGAAATTATTCGGTTGAACAATACAGGAGATCCAGCAGATGATATCGATCACTTGGCAAATCGACGTATCCGCGCAGTTGGTGAGTTAATCCAAACTCGTTATCGAGTTGGACTTGCTCGTATGGCTCGTATCTGTAAAGACCGTATGTCTCTTGCAGATTTAGAAACAGTTACTCCGGCACAGTTAATCCATGTAAGACCGATCGTGGCAGCGACTCAAGAATTCTTCTCTTCATCTCAGTTGTCACAATTCATGGACCAAACTAATCCACTTGCTGAACTAGAACACAAGCGTCGTTTGTCTGCGATGGGTCCAGGTGGGCTATCCCGTGAACGCGCAGGTTTCGAAGTACGTGACGTACACCGTTCTCACTATGGCAGACTTTGTCCAATTACTACTCCAGAAGGTCCAAACATTGGTCTTGTTGCTCACTTAGCAACATATGCAAGATTGAATGATTTTGGATTTATTGAAACTCCTTACCAAATTGTAAAGAAGTTTGCCAAGAATGATGGGAAAGACGCTGTTGGCGAAATTGCACTTTATGATGTAAAGGATGCAAGTGGTAATGTGGTTGTTTCTGCTGGCTCTAAGATGACAGAATCAGATGCAAAGAAACTTTCTCAAATCCAAGATTTAGATCAGATTCGTGTTAAAGGGCGATTGACCAAAGATGTTGATTTCATGGATGCATACGAAGAAGAAAAGTTAACTATTGGTCCTGCTAACTTAGATATAAATGACGATGGTTATTTCACTGAAGAACGTGCTTCGGTTCGTGTTCGTGGTGTCCCAACAATTAGCGATACTGATGAAATCGATTGTATTGATATTTCTCCAAAGCAAATTATTTCTGTTACAACTTCTTTGATTCCTTTCTTGGAACACGATGATGCAAACCGTGCTTTGATGGGATCGAACATGCAACGACAAGCTGTATCTTGTATTGTTCCAAGATCTCCGATTGTTGGTACCGGTATGGAAGCTAAAGCTGCGCGCGATAGTGGACAGGTAATCTTGGCTGAAGAACCTGGAACCGTTCAGTCTGCGAGCGGAGACAAGATTGTTGTTAAAGGTGACTCAGGAAAAACTTATGAATACCCATTGCTAAAATTTGTTCGCACTAACAGTGGTACATCTTTGAATCAAATTGTTAGAGCAGATAAAGGACAAAAAGTTAAAGCTGGAGATATTTTAGCTGATGGTACTTCTACTCAACATGGTGAATTAGCATTAGGTCAAAATGTTCTTGTGGCATTTATGTCTTGGGAAGGTGGTAATTATGAAGATGCTATCTTATTATCTTCTCGTCTAGTACAAGATGACTATTATACTTCAGTTCATATTGAAGATTTCAAGATTGATGTTCGTGACACCAAACTTGGACCAGAAGTTGTAACCCGTGATATTCCAAATGTTGGAGACGAAAAATTAAAGAACCTTGATGAAGAAGGTGTGGTTCGTGTTGGTGCGCAGGTTAAGGCTGGTGATATCTTAGTTGGAAAAATTACACCAAAGGGTGAGACTGATTTAACTGCAGAAGAAAAGTTGCTTCGTGTTATCTTCGGTGAAAAGAGCCGTGATGTAAAAGATACTTCTCTTACTCTTCCTCATGGTGAATATGGAAAAGTTGTTAATATCCGCGAATTCTCTCGTGATAATGGCGACAAGTTACAGAGCGGTGTAATTCGTTCTATTCAAGTTTCAATTGCCGTACTAAGAAAGATTCAAGTTGGTGATAAGATGGCAGGACGTCATGGAAACAAAGGTGTTATCTCTCGTATCATCCCTGTTGAAGATATGCCATTTATGGCTGATGGGACTGCGGTAGATATTATCTTAAACCCACTTGGTATTGTGTCTCGTATGAACTTGGGTCAGGTACTAGAGACTCATCTTGGTTTTGCTGCTCATAAATTAGGTTATAAAGTTGCTACTCCAGTTTTGGATGGTTTGACCGAAGATCAGATTAAAGATGAGTTGGAAAAAGCTGGTGTTCCAAGAAGTGGAAAAGTAACTTTGTATGATGGAAAAACTGGTGAACCATTCGATGAGCCTGTTACTGTTGGTATGAAGTATATGCTTAAGCTTCATCATTTAGTTGATGATAAAATGCACGCTCGTTCTACTGGACCATACTCACTTATTACTCAACAGCCTCTTGGTGGTAAAGCTCAAATGGGTGGTCAGCGTTTCGGAGAAATGGAAGTATGGGCGTTAGAAGGTTATGGAGCCGCCCACACTTTGCAGGAAATGCTTACTATAAAATCGGATGACGTTGTTGGTAGAAGTAAAACTTATGAATCGATTGTAAAAGGTGAACCGATTAAGAAACCGAATGTTCCAGAAAGTTTCCGAGTATTAGTGAAAGAATTACAAAGTTTAGGTCTAGATGTAGAACTACTTGGCGATAATGGTGCTGTCATGAGTGCCACCGCTGAAATCGAAGATCCTGTGCAAACTGAAGGCGAGGCAATGGTCGAAGCTGCCGCTCAAACTGGTCCATCTCTATTCGATGAACCAACCAAAGCTTCTAAGAAGAAGAAGAAAGAATAACAATTTTTGTTCGGGAGTAATCCCAAACAAGAGGATTCTAAAAATATGTTTACACAAACCGAAGAATTTAAAGGCGTAAAAATTAAACTGGCTAGTCCAGAAACGATTTTGCAATGGTCTCACGGAGAAGTAACTAAACCAGAAACCATTAACTATCGAACCCAGCGTCCAGAAAAAGAAGGTCTTTTCGATGAAAAGATTTTTGGACCAATCCGTGATTGGGAGTGTTATTGTGGAAAATACAAGCGTATTCGATACAAGAATATTGTCTGTGATAAATGTGGTGTAGAAGTCACAAAGTCTAGCGTTCGTCGCGAACGCATGGGTCATATTACTTTAGCTGTACCAGTTGCTCATATTTGGTTCTTACGCAGCGTACCAAGCCGTCTTGGATTGGTATTAGACTTAGGAGTTCAGGAGTTAGAGCGCTTGGTTTACTTTGCTGCTTATATTATTACTGGAGTAGATGAAGAAGCTCGGGCGAACACATTAGAGCAAATCGAAGCAGAATTTAAGAGCAAGAAAAAAGAGATCGAGTCTCGTTACGAAGGCTTATTGGCAAGATCTAAAACCCAAATTGGCCAAGAAGTTACAACCGATGCAGATGTTAAAGAAGCAAAGATTGATGCTGAAGTTACTGCTATCAAAGACATGTGGGCGAAAGAAATGCAGAACTTGGAATCTATCCGCGACCAAGCTCGCAGCGAATTAAAGTCGATTCGCAAAATGCAAATTATTTCTGAACTTGCATACAGAGATTTATCTTTGAAGTACGGACAAGTTTTCACTGCAGGTATTGGAGCAGAAGCTCTTCAAAACTTATTAGAAGAAGTTAACTTAGAAGAGTTAGCTCACGAATTAGAAATTACTTTAAAAGAAGCTGAAGGCCAGACCGCTAAAAAGTTAACCCGACGTTTGAAGCTAATTAAATCTTTAGTAAGAAGTGGTGTCCGCCCGGAATGGATGTTAATTAAACATCTACCAGTTATCCCTCCTGATTTGCGACCAATGGTGCAATTAGATGGTGGCCGTTTCGCGACTTCCGATTTAAACGATTTGTATCGTCGTGTTATCAACCGTAACAATCGTTTGAAGAAATTATTAGAAATTAAATCACCAGAAGTTATCACTCGTAACGAAAAGCGTATGCTTCAAGAAGCTGTCGATGCGTTAATCGACAACTCTGTTCGTCATGGTAAAGAAGTGACTGCATCTACTGGGCAAAAGCGAAAGCTTCGTTCATTAGCAGACATGCTTAAAGGTAAGCAGGGTCGTTTCCGTCAGAACTTACTTGGTAAGCGTGTAGATTATTCTGGTCGCTCAGTAATTGTAGTTGGACCTAATTTAAAACTTCATCAATGTGGTTTACCTAAACAAATGGCTTTGGAATTGTTTAAGCCGTTTGTAATTTCAAAATTGATTTCTCGTGAGTATGCTCACAACGTTCGTAGTGCCAATAGGCTTATCGAACAAGGACGCACCGAAGTTTGGGATATTCTTGAAGAAGTAAGTAAGGATCACTATGTGTTACTAAACCGTGCTCCGACCTTGCACAGACTAGGTTTCCAAGCATTCCAACCTGTGTTAATTGAAGGTAAAGCTATTCAGCTTCACCCAATGGTTTGTGCTGCGTTTAATGCAGACTTCGACGGTGACCAGATGGCTGTTCATGTTCCTTTAACAGAAGCTGCTCAAGCAGAAGCTCGCGAAATTATGGTTTCTAGCCATAACTTGCTTAAGCCTGCTAGTGGTGATGCTGTGATGACTCCTGCTCAAGATGTAGTGGTGGGTTGTTTCTATATTACTTCGATCCGCGAGGGACTAAAGGGTGAAGGTAAAGTTTTCACAGATAAACAAGAAGCAATTCTTGCTTACAACAATAGACATATTCATATTCAAGCCAAAATAAAAGTCCGTTTAGAAAATGGTGAAATTGTAGAAACTTCTGCTGGTCGATTAATCTTTAACAAGATTCTTCCAGAAGAGTTTGGATTCCGCAATGATGCCTTCGATAAGAAACATTTACAATCGTTAGTTCGCGAAGCCTACAGAATGTTTGGTTTAGATAAAACCGCAGAATTAATCGATGAGATTAAGCGTATTGGTTTTACGTACATGAAACAATCTGGAATTTCTTGGGGTATGGATGATCTTCGTGTTCCAGATACAAAGTACAAATTGTTAGAAGAAGCCGACAAAGAAGTTCAGTCTACACAAGAACAATTCCTTGAAGGTTTATTAACTGAAGATGAGCGCTATGGACGCGTTGTGGAAATTTGGGGTGATGCATCTGCAAAAATTGCAAAGGACGTAGTTGGAACTGTTGAGCCTCATTCAAGTGTAAATTATTTCGTATCAAGTGGTGCTCGTGGTTCATTCTCTCAGATTACTCAGATGTCTGGTCTAAAAGGTTTAGTGGTAAACCCTGGTGGTCGTACTATCGAGCTTCCTGTTCGTGGTTCATTCAAAGAAGGTATCGATGTATTGGAATATTTCATTTCAACTCACGGTTCTCGTAAAGGTATGAGTGACACCGCTCTTCGTACAGCAGATGCAGGTTACTTAACTCGTCGCTTAGTAGACGTTGCTCAAGACGTGGTGATTAATGCTGAAGATTGTGGGACAAAAGAATATGATATTATCGATCGCGCTGAAAGCGAAGCTATGAATCAGACTTTTGCTCGTAGGTTATTCGGACGCGTAACTATGGAAGATGTAAAAGACGAAAACGGTGAAATTATAGTGAAGAAAAACCAAGGCATAGATGAACAGCAAGCTGAAGCAATAGGTGATTCCAAAGTAGAAACAGTTAAGTGTCGCAGTGTTGTGAAGTGTAAATTAGTTCGTGGTGTTTGCCGCCAGTGTTATGGTTTTGACCTAGGATTTAATCGTATGGTTGAACTTGGTGCGGCTGTAGGAATTGTGGCTGCACAAGCGATTGGTGAACCGGGAACCCAGCTTACTATGCGTACTTTCCATACTGGTGGTAGTGCTTCGGTAAGTGACATTACTCAAGGTTTGCCTCGTGTAGAAGAATTATTTGAAGCTCGTGAACCTAAAGGTATGGCTACTGTTGCAGAGATTGCTGGAAAGGTTTCTATTACTCAGGCTTCCAACAAAGAATCTATAATTCGTATCGAAGGTAAAGATGCAAAGAATGATGTTCTTTCTCTCCCAGAGGGTGGTCAGGTTCTTATTAAGAGCGGAACCCATGTCACGGTTGGTGATGGTTTGTATACCGAAGAAAGTGGTAAGTTAATTAAAGCTGAAACAGCTGGTGTGGTTACAGTTGATGGCAATCAGATTAAGCTTGTTCATGAAAGTGACGACTTAGTAGAATACGTTGTTCCAGCAAGCTTCACTCTAACTGTAAAAGATGGTGATTTGGTATATGCTGGACAACCTCTAACAGAAGGTAACTTGAGTCCAAACAAAATTTTGGAACTACAAGGCACCGAAGCAGCTCAGAAATATATTGTAAAAGAAGTTCAAGATATTTATGTGTCTCAAGGTCAGCAAATCCACGATAAGCATATTGAAGTAATTGTTCGTCAGATGTTTAGCAAGATGCGTGTTATCAATAATAGCGATACAGATTTAGTACAAGGTGATATTATAGATAAATCTCGCTTGCAGGAAATTAATGAACAGCTCGAAAAAGATAGTAGAGAATTAGTTCAGTCTGAACAATTATTAATGGGTATCACTAAGATATCTCTATCAACTGAAAGCTTCTTAGCTGCTGCCAGTTTCCAAGAAACAACCCGTGTATTAATAGAGGCGGCTGTGACCGGAAAAACTGACTATCTAAAAGGATTGAAAGAAAATGTGATCATTGGAAAATTGATTCCTGCTGGAACTGGGTTTAACCCAGATGTAGCAAAAGAAAACTTGAAGACTCAAGAGCTACCAATTTAGTAGGTGAGTGTCATAAAACAACAAAGGACCCCAGGGGTCCTTTTTGTTTACTTTACAAAATGTTAAAATTCTGTTATAATAATATTAACTAATTAAGACGGGTCTAAAAAGGGCACGTATTTAGGAAACAAAAATGAAATCAAAAATTAAGGGCTGGGTTGCGAAGGGGATAATTACTTCACTGGCGTTGTCAGGTGTTTTAAATGTTTCTACTGCAACAGCAGCTTCATTAACCAGTATGTCCGATACGATGAGTAGACTTCAGACTTCTGTAGCTTCGAATCATACGATTCAATTCGTTACTCCAACTGGAGTGTCGGCGGGGCAGACTATCACAATTACCTTCAATGGCGACTTCACTGGTGAAAGTTCCATTGTTCATGGTGATGTGGATATGGCCACTGCTGCCACATGTTCTGGGTTTTCGGACAAAACTTTAGGTGCTGCGCCATCTGGTGCGACTTGGGGAGTAGGTGCAGCGGGCGATACTATTACCATCACTTCTGGAACAGACACTATTACTGCAACACATTGTGTGCAGATTGAAATCGGAACTAATGCTACTAGCCAAACAACTGGATCTAACCAAATTACGAATGGCGATGTAGATAATGACGAAACTATTTCTTTGTCTGTAGGAAGCGGCGCCGATACTGGCACCTTAAGTGTTGATATAATCACAGACGATACTGTTGATATCACTGCTACTGTAGACCCTAGTATCACTTTCACTATCTCGGATGTTGCGATTGGTTTTGGTACATTGAGTTCTACAGCTGCACGATGGGCAACAGGTAACGCAGCTGGTTCTGCAACAGATGCTAGTGCTCACAACTTAACTGTTGCAACTAATGCTACTAGCGGTTACGCGCTTACGTATAACGGTGCGACGCTAACAAGTGGCGGTAACACTATAACGGCTGCAAGTATTACTAATGATGCCGATGGGACTCAGGGGTCCGAGCAGTTTGCGATTGGTGTGGATGTGGATCAAGGATCAACAGTAGCATCTGGGTATGATCATAATGCTACACCAGGAAACCGTGACTGGAACTTTGTTCCAAGTACGACTACAACTATTGTTTCAAGAACATCTGCGACCAATACAGAAACAATCAACGCTTACTATCTTGCTAATATCGCCGGTGTTACCGAAGCAGGATCATATTCTACATCTGTGACATATATTGCCACAGCGACCTTCTAGATTTGAGCGATTTTTGCTATAATCAGTAGGTGAATAATTTAATTAATATTTCATTTTTTTCAAATAAAAGATTCCAGAAAACCATTATCTTTGGTGCTGGTATCTTTTTATTTTTTACGTTATTTGGAACCGCGCTCGCCATTACAATTAGCCCACCTCGGCAGGAACTAGCTGGTGACCCTGGTGCAGAGGTTCGTTCTGAGTTTAAAGTCGTAAATGATTCTAATACAGATTCAGTTTTTTACACTGAAGTAGAGAACTTTGAAGCTGGTGACGAAAGCGGTAATCCGAGATTTTTAATAGGGAAGGAAGATTTGGCGGGATGGGTAAATGTTCAAGAAACTGTAAATTTGAAAGCTGGTGAACAAAAGATCATTCCCTTCACCATAAATATTCCTAGAACTGCAGAACCCGGAGGTTATTTCGCTTCTATTTTTGTTCGCACAACACCACCTCCCCGCACTGGAGGAGGGGAAGTTAGTATCGGAGCAAAGCTGGGTACGCTGTTACTACTTAGAGTGAATGGTGAAATTAAAGAAGGTGTAAGTATTCTAGAATTTTCAACAAAGGATAAGCAACGATTTTACGATAGATTGCCCGTTGAGTTATATTATCGTTTTCAGAACACTGGTGCAGATAGGGTTAAGCCAGAAGGTAAGATGGTTATAAAGAATATAATTGGCCTAACTGCGAAAGTTTTAAATCCAAATATTTCTGATGGAAGTGTATTACCAAGAAGTATCCGTAAGTTCGAAACTGCTTGGGCAAATTCTGGTGGTGGGGAAGAAACTGCTACCTTGCCTTTAGAAAATACAACAGTTGACGGATTTTTTTCTCATGCGAAATATCAACTTACTCATTTCGCATTCGGATACTATACAGCAAATTTAGACATTCATTTTGGTGAAAATAATAATACAGCAAGTGGTAAATTTGGATTCTTTATCATTCCATGGCAGCTGTTGATTATAGTTGTTACTGTTCTACTTGTTTTGGTTATTGGCTTCAGAATAGTTCTTAGATTGTATGCTAAGCGAATTATCAAACAACACCAAGGTTCTCTAAAGTAATATTAGACCGCTATTATGTTCAGTAAAGCGGTCTTTTATTATGTTATTATATAGATAGCTATGAAATACAAAATCAAAATATTCATAATATTCCTAGGAATATTGCTGGTTCCAGTTGTTGTATTTGCCCAAACAATGAACAGTGGTACTTATCAATTGGAAAACTCCACCTTAGATGGTGGAGGAGAGTCAAGTAGTTCTACAAACTATTCTTCAAGAGAATCGTTAGATAACATTGAAAGTGGTGATGCTAACTCAACGAACTATGTTAATCCAAGTGGATTTCAACCTGGAGCATATCCTGGAATTCCTGGACAACCAACTTTCACTAATACTGGCGGGACTTTATATAACAGTCTAGATTTTGTCGTAGTGCAAGGCGATGGTCAGCAAAGTGACACGAAGTATGCGATTGCTATTTCTAGCGATAACTTTGTGACTACATATTTTATTCAAACCGATGATACTTTAGCAACGAGTGAAGCTTGGCAAACTTACTCGGGTTGGAATAGTGCAATAGGCGAGCGCGTGACTGGTTTATCTCCTAGTACTACTTACAAGATTAAAGTTAAAGCGAGTTATGGTAATGGTAGTGACGCAGAGGATACAGAGAGTGGTTACTCGCAGGAAGCTTCAGCTGCTACAACTGCACCGAGTTTAATTATGTCATTATCTGGGATTAGTTCTGGTACAACAATTTCTGGTGTTACTACCACTGTAACTAGCACAGCTACTGCTGTAGGTTACAATAGTT
>CAZHYL010000005.1:0-10617 GCA_964536745.1 uncultured Candidatus Saccharibacteria bacterium
CGAGTCCCGTTCAGTCCGCCACTAAAACACCTAAGAATTTCTTAGGTGTTTTAGTTTTGTGAACCTTGAAATATCCACAGACCTAGCACTTGCAGGGGTTTTCGGACTTTGGTAAGATATAAAAGGCTCCTAATGAGCCAGAATTTGAATTTCCAAAGCATGCTTTCTAGAGGAGCATGCTTTTGGTTTTGATAGCCTAACTTTGATATACTGACTGTATGGAAAATATATTATACATCGTAATTGGGGTATTATTTGTTGCTGTAATAGCGCTAATTTATTTCGTAATCCAAATCAAAAATCAGACTGCAAATAACGGAGAAACCGAAAGCCTAAAAGTAATGATGGAGTGGATGCGGGACATAAAACAAGGCACAGAAATTACCCGCGACCAAATGGAAAAATCGATCTCTGCTACCAATAAGGACATTAACGAGCGACTAGATAACGCTGCAAAAGTAATCGGTGGACTTCAAGGAAAATTAGGAGAAATGAGCCAAATCGGTCCGGATATTCGCAGACTTTCCGAGACCTTATCTTCTTCAAAATTAAGAGGTAATTTTGGTGAAGAAATGCTTGAAAATATGCTTTCGCAAATCTTACCAAAGGCTAGTTACGCCATGCAGTACCGATTTAAGAACGGTGAGACTGTTGATGCCATTGTAAAAGTTGGTGAGACCATTTTATCGATTGATAGCAAGTTTAGTTTAGAAAACTTCAGACTGTATAAAGAAGCGCAAGATGACAAACTTGCCAATGACTATCAAAAAGCCTTTTTTAAAGATGTAAAGAAACGAATTGATGAGATTCATAAAAAATATATTCTCCCTACAGAAAATACTTTTGACTTTGCCTTAATGTACGTACCGAGCCAAGGAATATACGAAGAGATCATAGTAAATTCAGAAATTTCAGATTACTCACGGACAAAACGAGTCATCCCAGTAGGTCCAAATAGTTTGTACTCTTATCTGCAAAGCATTGTACTTTCCCTTCGTGGTCAACAAATAAATAAAATAGCTCACGAAATTCTAAAAATGGTAACTGGCATCAAACAAGAGAGTGATAAATTTTCTCGTACATTAGACGTATTAGGGAACCACGTCAAAAATACATACAATACCATGGGTGGTGTAACAACTGACTTCGATAAACTCAGAGGTAAAATTGCTATTGCTGCAGAACTTCAAGCCGAAGAGACAGAGGTGATCACCGACCAAACCAAAGATACTAATCAATTACTACAATAATATGTCATCAGAAAGAGAGATGCGCAGGTATGCACCATTTGATGAAAGCTGGGAAAAAGGTTGGCAAACACTAAACGGAGAAGCATTTGCACAGATTCACGAAATAAAAGACAACCCTAACTGGTTAGCAAAAAGCTTTAAGGTTAGAGATGTGGCGGGCCAAATTGGCTCAGAACATCAAGTTAAGAGTTTAGATGAATTTATAAAAGAGTTTCAAAAAGTGGATGAATACTCTAAAAAATATTTTGCAGATTTCCTCCCAAAATATTATTTCACTTTCACAGGAAAAAGTTCCGAGGACCTATCTAGCTTAGAATGCTATCAATTTATGCAGAGAGTCTTTCCAGCAGAAATGAGCGATGCTGCAATCCATAAGGTAGTTAATGATTTAAACAGAATCTACGAACAAGCCAAGCAAGGATACCAAGATACCAAACACACCGAAAATGGAATTGAACTTGGCGAATTTATAGATATTAAACCTGCCAACATAATATACGGAACAGTTTCAGATAATCCCGAGCCAAAAACTTACTTAATTGATATTTTTCCATTAAGAGAAGGTCCTGCACCAGAACTCGATTTGATATATTTAAAAACTTTAAGAGACATTCAAACAATTAATAAAGATATACTAAAATAATATGTCCATAAGAAACCCAGATCAACGTATTGGTGTGTTCGTAGATGTTCAAAACCTCTACTATAGCGCTAGAAACATCTACAACTCAAGAATTAATTTCAATGAAGTTTTGAAGGAGGCAGTGGGAAACAGAAGACTAATTCGGGCTATTGCATATGTTATTAAAGCAGATATGCCCGAAGAACATAGTTTTTTTGAAGCCTTAGAAAAAGCTGGTTTCGAGGTGAAAGCAAAAGATCTACAAACTTTTGCAGGTGGTAGTCAAAAAGGAGACTGGGATGTTGGGATTGCCATGGACATCATTAAACAGATGAATAAGCTAGACGTAGTTGTACTAGCTAGCGGTGACGGAGATTTCGCACCACTACTGGAATATTTACAAATGACTGGTCAGTTAACAGAGACCGTTGCATTTGGAAAATCCACAAGTAGTAAAATTAAAGAGCTTACCGATCATTTTATTGATTTGGACGAAAACCCAAGAAAGTTTTTAATGCCAATAAGATCATCCCGCTCGACAAGTAAATCAAGTAGTAAAAGAAAATAATGAAAGTAGTTTTAGATACGAATGTAATTATCGATGGGATCAAAGACGATTACTCTTACGAAAAACAGATTATTGATGCCGTACGAAATGGAGAAATCGAGGCCTATGCTAATCACCAAACAATAAGAGAAAATAAATTGATAATGAACCGGTTAATTACAGACGAAGAGTACCAATCAGAAATCTCTACCTTGTTTTCGCAGATTAACAATGTTATAAACCGCCGGCAAATTCATATTGTTTCGGATCCAGAAGATAATAAGATACTAGAAAGTGCAGTGGAAGCAGAAGCAGATTTTTTGATAACCCGAGATAACGATCTTCTGTCTTTAGGTAAATATGAAGAAATAGAAATTGTAACTCCTGCAGAATTTTGGAATCGCTACAAAGATTCGGGAAGCGATTTATGGAAACAGTGGGCAGGTTTCTTTAGTGGAAAATAAAGATTTTAACCAATACCAATGTCAGCGCTCTTAGAAAATTTAAATAAACAACAATTGGAAGCCGTCACACATGTGAACGGTCCTTTGTTAATTATTGCAGGAGCTGGCACTGGCAAGACCACAGTTATTACCAGAAGAATTGCTCACTTAATAGAAAATAAGCTAGCTGAACCTAACCAAATTTTGGCTTTAACTTTCACAGATAAAGCGGCAGGGGAAATGGAAGAACGAGTAGACCAATTATTACCATTAGGGTCATACGATTTATGGATCTCTACGTTTCACAGTTTTTGTGAAAGAATATTAAAACAACACGGCCTACATATTGGCTTACCTAACGATTTTAAATTACTAGACAGCACCAACCAATGGATTTTTCTCTACAAAAACTTTTCTAAATTTAAACTAGACTATTATCGCCCCTTAGGTAGCCCAAACAAGTTCATCGATGCAATGTTGGATCATTTTTCAAAATGCAAAGATGAACTTATTACTCCGGAAGATTACCTAAAATTTGTCCAAGATTTAGGCTTGAAATCTGGTTCTTCTGAACTCGCCACAGGGGGAACAGAAGATTCTGCGCTGGAGATTTCTAGACTTACAGAAATTGCTAACGCCTACCATACCTATCAGCAGTTAATGCTTGATAATAACTATTTAGACTTCGCTGACCTAATTTGGTACACAATTGAATTACTTAAAAAAAGACCCAATATACGAAAGATTTATCAAGAACAGTTTAAATTCATCATGGTTGATGAATTCCAAGATACCAATATCGCACAATACGAATTAATAAAACTTCTCGTAAGCGATAAAAATAATTTAGTTGTGGTGGGTGATGATGATCAATCAATTTATAAATTCCGTGGCGCCTCTGTGTCTAATATACTAAAACTCAAAACCGACTATACCGACTTAAAAGAACTCACTTTAGTAGATAACTACAGAAGCAGTCAAGAAATTCTGGACCTAGCTTACAACTTTATTCAAGCCAATAATCCTAACCGTCTAGAACCACAACTTGGAATCAATAAAAGATTAAAGGGTCATAATAAAAAGAAAAGTATTATACAGGTTATCGAAGGAACCGACCTAAGCGATGAATTAAATACCGTAGTTGAAAAAATTCAAGCCTTAAAGGAATCTAATCCAGAATTATCTTGGAATGATTTTGCTATTTTAGTTAGGGCAAACAATACCGCCAGCGAAATCATCCCGGTCCTAGAAAGCAAAGAAATTCCATATAGTTTTGTTGCCAATCGTGGACTTTATCGAAAGCCTTTAATTGCAGATTTGATCAATTACCTAAAACTACTCGACGATTACCACGAATCTAGCGCACTATATCGAGTATTTAATTTCCCAAAGTTTAAAATTCCTGCCATTGATCTCTCTCATCTAACTCAATACACGAAACGCAAGGCTCTTTCTTTATATCAAGTACTGCACGAACAAGAGGCCCTAACTGAACTCTCTGAACCATCTAGAGAAACCATAAAAACTTTACTCGAGCAATTAAGTAGCCATTCCAAGCTAATGACTGAAAAGTCTGCAGTAGAATTGTTTGTACAAATGGTCGCAGACCTCGAAGTAGACCGCATGCTTTTAAAAGATACTCTCGAAAATGCACAGAATAGAGAATTGCTGGAGCAGTTTTATAAAAAAATTGAAAACTACGCTCAAGAAAACGAAGACCGTACTATGCGGGGTTTTGTTAGTTTCTTAAAATTAGAACAAGAAGCAGGAGAAGAGGGGGCAATTAAATTTGACCCCAACAGTGGTCCAGAGAGTTTAAAGCTCCTTACAGTTCATAGTGCTAAAGGGCTAGAGTTTGAATACGTCTTTCTGATTAGCATGGTAGACCAACGGTTCCCATCCAGAAGCCATAAAGACCCAATAGAAATACCTGTTGAACTCATTAAAGATATTTTACCTGAAGGTGATTTTCATTTGCAGGAAGAGCGACGACTGTTCTATGTGGCGATTACTAGAGCCAAAACACAGCTTTACCTATCATGGTCCAAAGATTATGGTGGCTCTAGAGCAAAAAAACCTTCTCTGTTCCTAACGGAGACTGGGTTGGTTCCAACAGAAAACAGCTATCGCTCTACAGGCAAAGTGGTCTTCAGTAAACCAAAAGGGAAATCTAAAAAAATTGTTTACAGACAACTTCCAGATAAATTTTCGTTTAGCCAAATATCTACTTTTGAAAAATGTCCGCTGGAGTATAAATATGCTTATTACTTAAGACTGCCAATGAAAGGTAGTCACTATTTGAGTTTCGGTTCTACTATCCACACGGTCTTAGAGCGCTACTTAGAAAAGTATCAGGCAAGCTTAAGCTTGCCCCAGCAAGATTTATTTTCTAAAGAAACCAAGGTTGAACTCCCACCAGAAAAACTATTATACGAGCTCTATGAATCTGAATGGATTGACGATTGGTATAAGAGCAAAGAACAAAAAGAACAATACAAAGCTAGAGGAACAGCAATACTAAAAACATTTTACGAAAAGACTATTCATAATCCACCACAACCTAAACTTATAGAGCAACCTTTCACACTAAAGTTAGGTAAGAATGGGGAATATTTATTCAATGGAAAAGTAGACCGTGCAGACACAACAGAAAATGGAATCTTAATCATTGATTATAAAACTTCCGAAAAAGCGCCGTCAAAACATGGAGCAGAAGATATCGACCAGCTACGAATCTACCAATGGGCCGCCCAAGATTTTTTTCACCTTCCTGTAACTGGTTTAATGTACTGGTATCTAGTCCCAAATGAACTTATCCCTGTGGACCTCGCTAAAGAGGAAGATATTACTAAACTGAAATCTAAAATCACAAACTCGATCGAAAAAATCAGGGAAGCTGTAAAATACGACCTCTTTGCCGAACTTCATAAAAAGAGTTCAAAACATGATTGTAAGTATTTAGATTTGTTATAATTCAAATGCTATTAATAAAGATTAGATATGTTTGATTTACATGAATTTATCCAGGCAATCGGCTATTTGGGTGTATTTGGGGTAATTTTTGCTGAAACTGGCCTACTTATAGGGTTTTTCCTCCCTGGCGATAGTTTGTTGTTTACAGCTGGAATTTTAGCTGCGGAAGGGTATTTTAATATTGCTCTTATTACTATCTTAATGCTTGGTGCAGCTATATTTGGTAATGCGGTAGGGTATGGTATTGGCAGAAGGTTTGGTCCAAGAGTTTTTAGCAAAGAAGAGTCACTACTTTTTTCCAAAAAGAACGTTCACAGAGCCGAAGAATTTTTCAGTAAATACGGAATCATGACTGTAATTGTTGCGAGGTTCGTACCCATCATGAGAACCTTTGTACCTGTGATGGCGGGAGTTGGGAAAATGAGCTACGCTAAATATATGCTTCACAATGTAATTGGGGCAGTATTATGGATTTGTTCAATTACCTTGCTTGGTTATTATTTGGGATTGAAAGTAGAAAATATCGAAAAATACATTCTTCCAATCGCACTTGTTATTATTTTACTTTCGATATCTCCATACCTGAAACAGTTCATTACAAATCCTGAAATCCGAAAAGAAGTATTCCATTATATTAAGAGAATGAGAAATAAAGTCTTTAGAAAAAACAATGGCTAAAAACGCGAAAAATTTTGAGCAACGACCTTGGGGAAATTTTCAAATTTTAGGAGAACTAGCTAACGAGGGTCAGAATCATGATGTGGTAATTAAAAGGTTAGAAGTGTCCCCTGGTAAAAGATTTTCGTACCAACAGCATAAGCTAAGGCACGAACATTGGTTTGTAATCGCTGGGTCTGGTTACGCCATTATTAACGACGAAAAAATCCCTCTCCAAGCAGGGGAGTCAATCCAAATTAACATTGGTGACAAACATCGCCTAGATAATCTTGAGGGTACTGAACCACTTGTGGTAATAGAAATTCTAACAGGAGAATTTGATGAGTACGACAATGAAAGATTAGAAGACGATTTCAACAGAGACTCACAATGGCGAAATAATTAGCCCAAACATACTGTTTTATGTTATAATTAAACAGTTATGCATCAGACTACGAAGCAATATTTGATACCTCTTTTAATTGGAAGTTTGGTTGCAATCTGTGGGTTTTTACTAGTTATTGTTTATACCAACCCTTTCGTATCAGGATGGCAAGTACACACAGCCTTTTACCTTACACTTTTCCTTAGTACTAGCGGAATATTTACAACAATAAATCTACTATTCAGAAAAAGATTCTTTCCAAGTATCTATACAGAATTATTCAAAACCAGCTTAAGACAAGGAGTTTTAATCGGTCTGATTATTGCCAGCTTAATAGGCCTAGAAGCGATTAACCTCCTGTACTGGTGGGTAGGTGCAACCTTAATACTATTTTTTGTAGCCCTTGAATCATTTTTGAGTTCAAATTAATGGCAAACCAAACAGAAACAAAACCATTTTTTAACGTCATGCCAGAAGCAACTGGAGCACCAATTTCGACTCCAAAAATTCAAACTGCCACGACTGCCACTTCAAGCCAACCACAGCAGACAATAAGCAAAGACCAAATACCATCTAGGAAAAACTGGTTAACTTATTCAATTATTGCTGGGGTTGTAGTTGTTATTCTTGCAGGTGCAGGTGTTGGTGCCTATTTTTTCCTCCAGAAAGATGATGCAACTACAACACAGCCAGAAAACGAGATCCCCGCACCAGAACCAGAAGCAAATCCCGAAGTTACAACACCTGCTGAATGGTTAAGTAGATATTTTGAAACTGAAACTTGTGTCGAACTTGCTTTGTGTGGAGACAAATCAGATCCAGACCGCGATGGATTAGATAATAAGTCTGAATACGATTCTGCCACCGATCCAAATAATCCTGACAGCGATAGTGACGGAGTCGCAGATGGTGATGAAGTTTTAGTATTCAACAGCGACCCCTTACTCCTTCGAACTTATCGTGAAGGGGAATACAGTGACGCGGATTTCGTAAAGGGTGGTTATGATATTCAGACTAACGCACCATATACAAACGAAAGAATGCAGACCATCAAAATGATGGTTAAGCAATACGGATTGCATCAACCGACGTTATCTACCCTCGGTACTTTGTCATTTCAATTATACGAGTTTACCGATCCAACTCTACCACCACTACCTGCCAATCTAGACACTTCCCCTGAAGCAAAACTAGATCGTGACAGCCAAAGACAGACTACAATCAAAAAAGTTGGAGCAGCTTTATTAAAATACAAAGAAGACAAGAAGAGCTATCCACCAACAGATGACTTTGTGGTCATGGCAGATATGATAAGACCATATAACACCGTTGCCACCAATTACAACGATCCAATCGCTAGAGAACCATATATGTATGGTTATCAAGCCACAGATGGTAATTCAAATTTCATACTAACTTACTACAGTGAAACCCAAAATCAATTAATTAAGTATTTTGCAAAAAATGCAGAGGAAGATGCTGCTAAAAATGATACTAAAGTCTTCGACGAACAAAGAAAAATTGATTTAGAAAATATCAGACAAGGATTATTGGTTTGGTCTACTGTACAGCTTGACCCAGAGAGTCAAAAGGAATTTGTTTTCCCTCCAGCCGATCAACTGAAAACTTCACTTGTGCCAAGATATTTAGTTACCATGCCAACAGACCCTGTAACCAAGCAAGACTACTTATACCAAGTCTCGGCAACATTTGATTCATTTAGTATCAAGGCTCAATTACAAAATCCTCCAGCAAACCAAACTGGTTATATGTGCGATCAATCAGAGTGTAAATTTTACTAACTATGTTTGAATTCATTAAAAACTTGTTTAAGTCCAAGCCTAGCAATAACATAATTGCAGCAAAGGTAATAAAAATTGAAAAACACCCTAACGCGGATCGCCTCCGCGTTATCAGTTTAAGCGATGGTAAGCGCACTATCGAACCAGTCGTTTGTGGGGCATTCAATTTTAATGAAGGGGATATTGTAGCGCTTGCATTACCGGGGGCAACTATCGCGCAAAATATCCATTCAGACAACCACGAAAGCTTCGTCCTTGGTACAGCGAAGATTCGCGGTGTAGAAAGCCAAGGAATGATATGTGCGGAATTCGAATTAGGGCTCACAAAAGAAATCGGAGATAAGCCAGAAATCATGATATTGCCTGCCGATACAGAACTTGGTAAAATGCTATAACTATGGCTAATATAAATATCTCACAAGAAGAATTAGACGAGCAAAATCGTCTAATTGAATCTTTAGACAAACGTACCGACAGCGAAGCTGGCCGCATCAAGCGGTATTTAAATATGGCCGATCTAACTAGGCAGGAAACTGGGCCGATCCGTGAATTAGTCAACAACATCACTAATCTAGAGCAATTTAAGGATTTCGATATCATACAAATTCCAGAAATTGTGCCAGCATCTGCGAGTTTTGATTTATTCAATTTCCCAGAAGACCACGTAGCACGAAGCAAGAGTGATACTTATTATGTTGACGACGAAAATATCTTACGCACCCATACAACAGTAATGTGGTGGTATTATTTCCAGAAACCAGAGATCCGCGAAAAAATATCTGCTAACAAACCACTTGGAGTTCTATCTTACGGAAAAGTTTATCGCAAAGATGAAATCGACCGTAACCATATGAATATCTTCCACCAAATGGATGGTTTATACTTACACCCAACCAGCGAACGAACAATTACTCAAGACGATTTAAAAGAAGTATTAGCCAATGTTGTTAAGGCTGCATTTGGTGAAAATGTTAAATACCGATTCAACGATGACACTTTCCCTTACACGCATTCTTCGTTAGAAATGGAAGTAGATAAAGATGGTCAATGGGTAGAAGTCTTGGGTGCTGGGTTGGTTCAACCTGGAGTACTAGAAAAACTAAACGTTGATCCAAATCAATATAATGGTTGGGCGTTTGGTTTTGGATTAGAGCGCTTAGCTATTATTGGAATGGAGCTCCCAGACATTCGCTTGCTTTGGAGCCAAGACCCACGCGTAACCAAACAATTAAAACTTGGACAAAAATTTGTGGAAGTAAGCAAGTATCCACCGATTATTAGAGACATCTCTTTTATTGTCGACAAATCGTTTGAGCCAAACAATTATTTTGATTTAATCCGAGACATTGGGGGAGACCTAGTTGAACAAGTTGAATTACTAGATAAGTACGAAAACGCAGAAAAGTTTGGCGTAGACAAAGTCTCATATACTTATCGGATTACTTATCGCAGTACAGAACGCACATTAGAAGCCGAAGAAGTCGAGCCACTACAGGCTGAAGTTTACAAGCAGACAGCCGAGCAATTCAAAGCTGAATTGCGATAGGCCCAAATAGACCAAAAAACCGCTGAAACAAGCGGTTTTTTTGTTGTTTTTTCTGTGGAAAACTTACCTTCGATATGATATAATTTAGGTACCAATTTAGCCATCAGATTTGGCTAATTTTTAAGTAAATTCCTTATGTCTAAAGAAGAAAAAGCCAAGAAATCATCCGGTTATAGTGCCGAAAACATCACTGTTTTAGAAGGTCTAGACCCAGTTCGCAAACGCCCTGGGATGTATATCGGTTCCACTTCAGAAACCGGTCTTCATCATTTAATTTGGGAAGTTGTAGATAACGCTGTAGACGAAGCAATGGCTGGACACGCAGATAGAATTGAAGTTGTACTCCAAAAAGACGGTGGCCTTACTGTTCACGATAATGGTCGCGGAATTCC
>CAZHYL010000005.1:10717-57051 GCA_964536745.1 uncultured Candidatus Saccharibacteria bacterium
CCAAGACAAACTGGTACTTCTATAACTTTCTATCCAGACGAAAGCATTTTTGAAACGGTTACTTTCAAATATAGAACGGTTCTAGAACATTTGCGCAGTCAGGCTTACTTAACTAAAGGCCTTCACTTTATAATTTCTGATGAACGGGTAGGCTTAACTTTCCAGTACTATTTTGAAGGTGGAGTTATTAGTTATATCAAACAGTTAAACCGCAACAAAAAAACTCGTCACACCCCAATATATATCAACAAAACTTATGAAGGCGACATAATGGTTGAGGTGGCTTTGCAATACACTGATGATTTTGATGAAGTTGTCTTGGCTTATGCAAATAACGAGTTTAACCCAGAAGGTGGTATGCACGTTACTGGTTTTCGGACTGCCTTAACAAGATGTATCAACAATTATGCTGTTAAAAATAACATAATCAAAGATAGTGCAAAACTTACCGGTGAAGACTTACGCGAAGGCTTAACCTCTGTTATTTCGGTCAAATTACCAAACCCTCAATTCGAAGGACAAACAAAGGCAAAATTAGGTAACCCAGAAGTTCGTACTGCTGTCGAAGCTATCTTGGCCCAAGAACTAGAAATCTATCTAGAAGAACACCCAAGTGATGCTAGTAAAA
This sequence comes from uncultured Candidatus Saccharibacteria bacterium, assembly GCA_964536745.1. Taxonomy (GTDB): domain Bacteria; phylum Patescibacteriota; class Doudnabacteria; order UBA920; family UBA920; genus UBA920. Next base: position 11,346 of record CAZHYL010000005.1, read on the forward strand.
TTATCGAAAAAGCGATTCTAGCAGCAAAAGCTCGGCTTGCTGCAAGAGCTGCTCGCGATAGTGTGATTCGCAAAGGTGTCCTAGAAGGATTAGCTCTTCCAGGAAAACTTGCAGACTGCAGTGAAAGCGATCCTGCTAAAAGCGAACTTTATATTGTAGAGGGTGACTCTGCGGGTGGTAGCGCCAAACAAGGACGTAACCGTCGTTTTCAAGCTATCTTGCCTCTTCGAGGAAAAATTTTGAACGTAGAGCGAGCCAGACTGGACCGCATGCTTTCCAGCCAAGAAATTAAAAACTTAGTGATTGCTTTTGGTACAGGTGTAGGGGATTTATTTGATATTGCCAAACTACGTTATCATCGCATCATTATTATGACTGATGCCGACGTCGATGGAGCTCACATTCGAACTTTACTGTTAACACTATTCTATCGTTACTTCCCAGATATCATTCGTGACGGCCATTTATACATCGCTCAACCTCCTTTGTTCCGAGTACAGGTTGGTAAGAATTTCCAATATGCCTTCAGTGAAGAAGAGCGCGACGAGATTCTTGACGATTTAGTAAAAGAGGCAGCTGCAAAGAAAAAGGAATCTGCTGTGAAAAAATCCAAGAAAGCTGGCGAAGATGAAACTGTAGAGAACACAGCAGATGAAGAAACCGGTAGCGAAGCAGTAGAACAAGGAACTAAAGGCGGTGTTAAGTACAACATTCAACGCTATAAAGGTTTAGGTGAAATGAATGCCGAACAACTTTGGGACACAACTATGGATCCAGAAAATCGAGTGATGCTAAAGGTAGAAATTGAAGATGCCGAAAAAATTAGTGAAGTGTTCGAAACGTTAATGGGTGATGAAGTGCCGCCGAGAAAGCGTTTCATTACCACCCACGCTAAAAAAGTAAAAAACTTGGATATTTAATAAACACGGGGAGAAATTTCCCGTGTTTTTATTCGCACTTTAAAAGATTTCGCATTTCTAAATTGTATTGACAGAACAACAATTTATTGCTAGTATATTTCGTCACTAGCTACGCGTGTAGCTTACCCACTAGTGACGTGTTTTTATACATTCGAGGGCAACAACCCTCAACACAAATGGAGGAAAAAGTGAATACAGCAACACAGACAAGCGCCAATAAAGGCGACACTTTGCGTACAAAATCGGAACAACCCTGGTCCATCGAATCGATCGGCGCCGAGCTTACAGCACTTACGGACGAGCAAATCGCCAACTGTGGCGCGGAGCGACCCGAAGTCGAAGACGGAGCGATCACTTTCGGCGAAGCCCCGGATGCAATGAAACGCTTCTTCACACTCGCGATTCTCTACACAGAGGGCATCAAAACCTTCATGCAAGAAAAGGAGAAAGAGATCGAAGCGATCAAAGCAGCAGGTGGGGACGACAACGAAGTCGGCCACAACGCGGCACACCATATTTCAGAGGTGGAAAGGAAGATCAAAATCCTTCTCGACCTCGGTTGGACTGCTGTCCGTGACACCTTCGGCTGGACCTGCGAAAACTCCTACGGGGTTCGTAAGGACTGGAAGATCGTTGAACCTGCGCCCAAGACCAAACACAGCTTTGCTGAGCTTCTGGGCTTGGGAAACCTGTTCGGTGAACCAGTAATTGGTATCGAAATCGGACCCGACGGGATCAAAAAGATCATTTAGCCTGCAAAGCAAGCCCACATTGCTGTAATCTTGATAAACCGGGAAGACTAGTTCTTTCCCGGTTTATTTGTAAATAATAAAACGCGAGTTGGGGGTACTCGCGTTTTATAAAACTACCTTTGTGATGAACTATCTTTGCTCGACGTGTAAAATGTGCTCCCTGGGATTTTCAACTAGGGTAACAAGCATCTGGGCTCGACCTTCGTCGTAAACATCAAGCGTGAAAATTTCACCGTTGTTTTGGGCTTCCTTTGCCTCAAGATACAAACCATTCAAAAACCGAGCCCGAGACTCATCCGTCAACTTGCCCAGACCAAGATAAAGATCTTTAGACAAGGTGATAAGTCGAAGGTACGGATATTTTTCCGGTGGGTAATGACAAATCGACAAAAAGCCGCTCGTCACTGTTTTGTCCGCCTTCTTCAAATCCTCGGGCAGCCCAACCTTCTTGGCAAATTCTTTGTAGTTCATTTTCATGAACCTCCTTTTGTTTGTCTGCTATGGACCCGCGACCGAGACTAGTTCCGCCTGCCATAACATTATTTTAGTCTCGACAACATTATACATAAAATCCCTTATATTGTCAACTCTATTGACTTTACATTAAAAAACTAGTACTATTTAGAAAAGCCCTGCGAAGGGTTTTAAAAAAGCCAAATTTACATTATATGTCTAAAATATTTCAATACTTTCGCGATGTCAGAAGTGAAGTAACAAAAGTGATCTGGCCAACCAGAAATGATGCAGTAAGATATACAGTTACTGTAATAATCTTCTCTTTAGTCGCAGCTGCTATCTTAGGAGCAGCCGATTTCGGCCTTCTAAAGGGATTTGAAGCCTTAATTAAATAAACATGAGCAAGCAACAAGTAACAGGTGAAAAACATTGGTACGTACTCCATACATATAGTGGATACGAAGACAGTGTTGCGCTGAACCTTAAACAGCGTATCGAAAATTTGAATATGCAAGATAAAATTTTCGATGCAATCGTTCCGAAGGAAAAGAAAATCAAAATTAAAGATGGTAAGCGTACCACTTTAGAAGAGAAAATTTTCCCAGGTTATGTTCTAGTAAATATGATTGTAACCGATGACTCATGGTATGTTGTTCGAAACACTCCTAACGTTACAGGTTTCGTAGGTAGCGGTACCATTCCAACCCCAGTTTCTGAAGAAGAATGGACTTATCTAAATAAGCGTATGGGTGCAGAAGAACCTAAATTCAAAGTTGACTTTGAAATTGGAGAACTTGTACAAATCGTTGATGGGCCGTTCAAAGATTACGAAGGTAAAATCGGTGAACTGGATCAAGCTAAAGGTAAAGTAAAAGTAATGGTTACTATCTTTGGTAGAGAGACACCGGTAGAAGTTGACTTCCTTCAAATCAAAAAGGTTTAAATAATAATAAAAGACAGAGTGAGGCTCTGTCTTTTTTTTGGAGATCTTCAGATTATGGGAATTTAATAATCTGAAAATTATCATAGTTCATCAAGTTCACCGAGATCACTTTCTTCATTGGGATCATGGAGTACTTTGAACACATATGGCATGTCCGCGGATCGGGCTGCTGCAGCAACATGATAATCACCCAACATTAGATAGAAACCAATGTCTAGCTCTGGATGATACCCATCCACAGTCCAATCATCTATTGCCTTGCCCTCATACAAGGACAAAACAGGATGATCAGCTGAATACAACACATGATCTCGGGATACCACCACTAACTGCGCATTTGATATTACAGATTTAGCTAGCACAAAATTGACAAGATCATCTAACTGCCGGTTAGGAGTTGTCAAAAAATCTCTGGGATTGACTGAAACCTCTTTAGGGAAAAAAACTGGCTCTAAATTGTCCTCAAACGAAACTAGTTCATAATCAGAGTCACTTGGCAAAGACGAATCTGCACAATCAAACCAGATACTAACCCAAGTCTCTGGAACATCTTTGTTAAAATGAGAAACTAAGAGCTCAAGAGAACGATTTGGCTTTAATTCTAATCCGACTAAATGTACCTGCCCAGGTAAGAATTTCACCATTGGACCATTCCATATATCAAACTCCTCAACATTCTGACAATTCAGGTTTTGGTGGGTCATCAAATAATTCCTCCTTCATATAAAGCAACCCTATCAAAATCATTGTATTTAAGCAAGAATTAAACAAAAATAACCCTTGCATTAATCCAGAAAATATCCTATAATTTACTGGTAATTAAATAAGTAGTCGGCTGCGGTTACGACCTGCGGTCTCGTCCCTAATAAGGATTACTACTCTAAACAATGGCTAAAAAAGTCAAATCAATGGTGAAGCTGCAGCTTCCAGCAGGAAAAGCAACTCCTGCGCCACCAGTTGGTACCGCACTTGGTCCGCATGGTATCAACATTGCAGAGTTCACAAAGGCATTTAACGACCAAACTGCTCCGCTAGGGGATACAATTATCCCAGTAGAAATGACTATCTACGAAGATAGATCATTCACCTTTATTCTAAAAACTCCTCCAGCATCGGTATTAATCCGAAAAGCTGCGGGTCTTGCAAAGGGATCCCCAAATCCTTTAACTACCAAAGTTGGAAAAATTACTTCAGCTCAAGTTAAAGAAATTGCGGAAACAAAGATGCCAGATCTTAATGCTGTAGACTTAGACGCTGCAGAGAAGATCATTCGCGGTACTGCTCGAAGCATGGGTGTAGAAATTAAAGATTAGTTATTAATCGGACACAGTCCGTTTCAATATCAACATCATTAATTCAAAAATATGAACCTATCATGGATCAAAAAGGTATATCTATACATGGTATCCTTGATCTCGCTAATCATACTAGTTATTGCTAGTATCATGCTAATCAACCTTGCTATAAAAACTTGGATTTTTCCAAAAGCAGATGAAGGTTATTATGCATCACCGATATATGTTAATTGTGCAGCTCTGGATGAAGCTTCAAGAAAGACAGATCCTGCCTGTACAGATCCAGACTACGCTGTAAAAGAAGAACAGCGTGTACAAAAAGAGCGTTCCGCTCAAAAACAACGAGACGCAGCTCAGGCATTAGCCATGATTATCGTTGCAGCTCCAGTATTTTTCTATCATTGGAAGCTGGCTAGAAAAGAATCTTAAACTAATTTATTAACAAGTGGGAGAGCATAAGTTCGCAGACCACTAAAGGAAATTTTATGACAAAGTTATCAAAGCGTGCCAAAGCTAATCTAGAAGCTGTGGAAAAAGATAAAGTTTACACAGCAGAAGAAGCTATTGCACTCGCTATTAAAACTGCAACTACAAAGTTTGGCGGTAGTGTTGAAATCCATGTAAAAACGGCCATTGATGCTAAAAAGACAGACCAAGCTATTCGTGGTAGCGTGACCTTACCTCACGGGACTGGTAAAACTAAAAAGATTGCTGCCTTTGTTTCCGAAGCTAAAGAAGCAGAAGCAAAAAAAGCTGGTGCAGAAATAGTAGGTGGGGAAGAGCTAATCAAAAAGATTAAAGAAACGGAAAAGACAGATTTTGATGTTGCTATCGCAGAACCTAGCATGATGCCAAAATTAGCCACTATCGCTAAAATTTTGGGGACTAGAGGTTTAATGCCTAACCCTAAAACTGGCACTGTATCGGACAACATCGCTGGTGCTATCGCAGAAATTGCTGGCGGTAAAATCAATTTCAAAAACGATAATTCCGGAAACGTTCACCAGATTATTGGAAAAACCAGTTTTGAACCAGCACAGCTAATGGAAAACCTTAAAAAGTTTATGGATGCACTCCATGCAAGCAAACCATCCACAGTTAAAAAACAATTCGTTCTAAACTGTACACTAAATGCAACCATGGGTCCTGGTATCAAGTTCAAAATATAATATTTAAAAGTCGCTCCTTGCGGAGCGATTTTTTGTTGCAAAATATTAATAATAAGCTATACTGAATGCAAATTTAAGGAGGAAATGCCATGAGCAAACAGAGAGACAAACTTAGTGCTAGTGACGTGGAAGATTTATCTCTTGCAATCAAAGCCGGTAAAGGTGATCAGTTTGCTTTTGAGCAAATCTACCGAAAACATCATCGCAAAGTATATTCACTTTGCCTCAGGATTTTAAAGGAAACCGATACAGCCGAAGATACCACGCAAGAATTGTTCATTCAAGTCTACAGAAAAATCCACACCTTCAAAGGTGATGCGAAATTCTCTACTTGGTTGCACAAGACCACCGTAAACCAAGCTTTGATGTATCTTCGCAAAATAAAAAACCAAGAGCGGGTTGGTGTTAACGAAGATACCATTGAAATTGAAAGTGATCGGAAGGGCTATGTCAGACCTGCTAAGGTAATAGAACAAATAGATCTTGAAAGAGCGATTGAACAACTTCCGGAAGGCTACTTCAAGGTCTTCGTTCTGCACGACATCGAGGGATGGGATCACAGTGAGGTTGCCAAAATATTGGGTATAAGTGTAGGCACATCAAAATCACAATTGCACAAAGCCAGACTCAAGCTAAAGAAACTTGTTCTGAAAAACCGCTTCTGCAAAGATAGATTGTTGCTGAAAACAGCCTAAAATAAACAGCGAGCCATCGCTGTTTTTATTTGCACCATCTTTAGAATTCGGTTAATCTAAAAATAAGGAGGTACAAATGATACGTAAACCTTATACTTTTGAGCAAATGATAGACTCGATCGACTCTGCTCAAGGAAGGAGATTCCGACTGCTTCGAGGAGAGGCTAAACAAATCGCCATTGACGGCATCACGAGGCATTTCAAGGCTTGTGCTAAGGTAGGCTGCTCACCTGACAAAGGAACCTTGAGAGAAGTCATTGATGATGCAATCAATGGCAGACGAGTTTTTGACGAGCTAGAAAACGACGAAGCAGACGTTAGACGAATACTTTATCAACCATTAGATGAGGACTAAGACCACTGGATAACTAACCAAAATCCGGTGGTTTTTTAATGAATTCGAGGCTTTGCCAGCAACAAAAGTTATAGTAAAATTAATCCAGTAATAATAAAATAATTTATGATATTATCCGATCGAGACATAAAAAAAGCACTAAAATCTGGGAAAATCATCGTTGACCCTCTATTCCCGAAAGCAATCCAACCAGCCAGCGTAGACCTCCATTTAGGTGCAGATTTTCTAATCTTTGACTCAAGTCATCACGCCTTTATAGACCCCAAAGAACCTATCGACGACATGATGCGTAGGGTAAGAATTGATGACAAAAAACAATTCATCATTCACCCAGGGGAATTTGCCCTCGGAATGACTTATGAAATTGTCGGAGTAGCAAACGACATGGTGGGTAGACTCGAAGGTAAATCTAGTCTTGGTAGAATCGGACTTATTATTCACGCTACAGCAGGGTATCTGGATCCTGGGAACAAACTTAAGATGACTTTAGAACTCCACAATATTTCTAACCTGCCAATCAAGCTATATTACAAGATGCCGATTGCTCAACTCTCATTTTCACCTCTTTCAGGAGAAGCAGAACATCCATACGGAGAGAGCAGGCTGGGTAGTAAATATTATAAAGCTATGAAACCACAAGCTTCCCAATATCATAAGAATTTTACTAAAAACAATGAATGGCTTAAGTTTAAATAATCAAATTTGGCTAACTGTTAATTAACTCTCGCGGTCAGAAAGGAAAATATGTTCGGTAAAAAAAGCTCAACAGAAAAACCAAAAGAAACAGGAAAATTTATAGTACTGGAGGGAACTGATGGAAGCGGTAAAACAACTCAGGTTCAACTGCTGGCTAAAACTTTAACCGAATATAATTACGACGGCACGATTTTTGATTTTCCACAGTACAGCAATGTCTCTAGCTCCATGCTAGAGAACTACTTAGGAGGTTATTATGGTGACCTTAACCCAGAAGCTGCATCAATTCTGTATGCCATCGATCGCTTTGATGCAAGTTCTCGTATTAGAGAGGCTTTAGACGGCGGCCAAATCGTGCTGGCAAATCGCTATGTTACCTCTAATGCCAGTCACCAAGGTGCAAAAATTAATGACAAAGAAGAACGTATAAAATTTTTCCGTTGGTTAGATAACTTAGAATACAAAATATTCAATATTCCAAGACCGGATCTAACTATTATCTTACACGTACCAGTTGTAGTTACTTTAGAGCTACTACAAAAACGCTACCAAGAAAAAGGAACTAAAGCAGATATTCACGAAGCAGATGTAGAACACTTACGTCATGCTGAGCAAGTATATTTAGAAATTGCAAACCTTTTCCCAAACACAAAGTTAGTAGAGTGTTACGAAAATAACAGACTACTTTCACCACAAGAAGTTCATACAAAAGTCTGGGAATTAATCAGACGAATTGTACTAAAAAACAACACATTCTAGGAGAAACAAAATGAAGCAATACCAAAACGCATTAAAACAAATATTGGAAAACGGTACCAAACACAGTGACCGTACCGGGGTTGGAACAATTTCGTTGTTCGGAGAAGTTCAAATGGTGTTCGACTTGCAAGAATCTTTTCCCATCTTAACCACTAAGAGAGTTCCGCTGAGATGGATTTTTGAGGAACTGATGTGGTTCTTAAATGGCCATACCCACAACCAGTGGCTATTAGACCGTAAAGTCGATATTTGGAACGAATGGGCTACAGAAGAGCAAACTGCAAGATTTGGGCGTTCTGAAGGCGATTTAGGGCCTGTCTACGGCTATTTATGGCGAAGTTTCGGTGGTAGTTACCCAAAAAAGGACGGTGTAGACCAAATCGCTTGGTTATTGAATGAAATCAAAACAAACCCAAACAGTCGAAGGTTGATTGTGTCGGGTTGGGATCCTGCCACGCAAGACACAGTTGCTCTACCACCATGCCACACCTTGTTTCAATTTAAAGTTGAAGATGGGGAGTTCCTATCCTGTAAGCTTTATCAAAGAAGTGCGGATTTCTTTTTAGGTGTACCTTTCAATATTTCTTCCTACGCGTTGCTAACATATATGATTGCTGAAGTCACAGGGCTAAAACCAAAAAAGTTTATCCATACTTTTGGTGACGCCCATATCTACAACAATCATTTTAAGGCTGTCGAAGAATTACTTAGCAGAGAACCTAAAGAATTACCAACATTAAATTTCAATAGAAAGATTCAAGATATCTTGGACTTTACTTGGGAAGATATTGTACTTAACAACTACGAACATCACCCAAAAATTGAAGCGCCAGTCGCTGTATAAGGAGGACTAATGAAAGCTGAAATAATTGTAAGAGTCGCGGTATCGAAGAATGGTAATATTGGCAACAGCCAAAACCCTCCTCGCTATTTACCTTGGGAAAAATTAGAAGGGGACTTACCAAGATTTAAAACAGATACCAGTGGATTCCCAATTATCATGGGAAAGACGACTGCCCAATCTTTAGGTAAGCCATTACCAAATCGCGTCAATGTTGTTTTGTCGCGCACGGGGAAAAACTTACCAGAGGGCTTCCAACACTACAGAGAATTACCGCAAGCCATCATGGCTTACGAAAATCTGTTCGATAAGATTTTTATCATTGGTGGAGCGCAGGTCATAGCAGAGGCCTTTCGGACTCGGGTGGTTCATAAACTGGTAATTACAGAAACTTATGATGACTACCCCGGGGATGTAAAAATGCCACTGGATCCATACCGAAACTGGATCGAATCGGATAGGGAAACCTTTCCCGAATTCCGATACGACATTATCACGTATCAGCCACAATAATAAACAACGCCTTTCTGCTCGTGAGAAAGGCGTTTTTTTGTTATAATTTCAACTATGAACGAACTAATTTCCGAACTACAACAACTATCCGAAGAGTCTAAAAGCTTAACCTCTAAACTAAATCTAGACCAAAAACAACAGAAGATTATGGAACTCGAAGAGAACATGCAGGCTCCGGATTTTTGGAATGACGCAGGGCATGCCCAAAGTATTTCTCAAAACTATAATGACTTGAAAACTTTCGTAGAATTCTGGCAAACCTTAAGCCAAAAAATTTCCGAGCTGAGCGAATTAGTTTCAACTAATACTGACCACTCTGAACAAACCACAAGCTATCTTGCCAGCCAAGTCAAGGACCTCGTGAACCAATACCATAAAAATCGTCTCACAGTAATGATGTCTGGAAAATACGACGACCATAATGCAATTTTTGCAATCCACGCTGGAGCTGGTGGTACTGATGCTCAAGACTGGGCCGAAATGCTGTTAAGACAATACTTAAGATATTGCGAAGTTCATAATCTGAAAACAGAAATTTTAGACCAAAGCAAGGGTGGTGAAGCGGGAATAAAATCTGTCACTGTACATGCAAAAGGCCCTAATGCTTACGGCTTGTTAAAAAGTGAGGCTGGTGTGCATCGACTGGTACGACTAAGTCCTTTTAATCCTGCGCACACTCGCGAGACCTCGTTTGCACTACTCGAACTCATCCCAGAATTAGTGGAACAAGAAAGTCTTAAACTTGACCCTAAAGATTTAGAAATTGAAGCAAATACTTCTTCTGGTCATGGCGGACAAAGTGTGAATACAACCTACAGCGCAATCCGCATTACTCACAAGCCTACAGGAATTAGGGTAAGTATTCAAAATGAACGTAGTCAGCACCAAAATAAAGAACTGGCAATGAAAATCTTGCTGGGAAAATTGCAGGCGCTGGAAGATGAAAAATTAGCCAAAGAGAAAAAAGAACTCCGTGGGGAGTTCAAATCTGCAGAGTGGGGGAATCAAATCCGATCGTATATATTGCATCCTTACAAAATGGTAAAAGATCATCGAACCGATTATGAAGAAAGTGATCCAGATAGTGTGTTAGATGGAAAGTTAGATGATTTTGTAGAAAAATATTTGGAAAGTCAGATAAAATAAAACGCCTCGGGAAACCGAAGCGTTTTTGGGCTAAAATTCATGAGATGGGCAGGGCTAGTTTGGGCGCATATCTGAAACAGCTTGATGGTTTGCCACAACCAGTTCAGGATCACAGCAATCTTCGAGCGGTTCACCAAAAAACTGTTCGATGGTAGAGCCGAGCGTACCGTTCTTGATCTCTTCTGTAAGCACGATTCCGTCATCATACTCGGTAACCTGAGCCGGAAATGTACATCCCGAACAAACGCAGACCAAGAGCTTCGCAAATTTTTCGGATCGATAGTCCTTAAAAAATTGCTGAATCTCTTGCTCCTTGGCGGGATCATAAATCACAACCAGTGCAGGCGCAAGATTGAGAGTGTTGGTATGCCTCTGCAAATATGCATCCGCAGCATCCACATCTAAAAACTGATGTAGATTGCGCAAACCGTACCTTTTGACCAACTCGTCCTTAAAGATACTTTCCGCGTAGGAGATATTTTCATCTCCGCTCCAAACCAATATGATTGGTTTGGCCAAATGTCCATATGAATTATCCACGTTTCCTCCTTACACTTTCACTTATACCGGAACCCGCCGGAACGGTCTGACAGCCATACTGTCATCTTGGTACTATACAATAATTTGGCGTCTTTGGCAAGAGAGGTAAAACAGAAAATTATGCTATAATAAATGAAATGATTAAGTTCAAAAATGTTTCCAAATATTATGGAAACCACAAAGCATTAAACAAAATCAACCTCCATATCGAACAGGGGGAGTTTATTTCTTTGGTAGGAATGAGTGGGGCAGGAAAATCGACTTTAATGAAACTGCTTGTTGGGGAAGAAGAGCTAGACGACGGTAGTATCCTGATCGACGATATTGACATGACGAGAATCAGTAAGAGCGACCTACCATACCTCCGTAGAAAAATTGGTGTAGTCTTCCAAGATATAAAACTCTTACCAAAAAGAACCGCCTTCGAAAATGTCGCTTTTGCAATGGAGGTATCTGGGCATCGTCGTGATCAAATCTTGAAGGATGTACCTAGAATTTTAGAATTGGTAGGTTTATCCCATAAACAAGACAACTTTCCAGATGAAATGAGTGGTGGAGAAAAGCAAAGAGTTGCAATCGCACGAAGTTTGGCTCACAGACCATTGTTATTGCTTGCAGACGAGCCAACGGGAAACTTAGATGAAATTAACGCTGCAGAAGTTATTGATTTACTACTCAAAATCAATAAACTGGGGACAACAGTTATTCTTGCCACACACGCAGCAGATATTGTTAACAAAATAAAACGTCGAGTAATCACCATAGAAGGTGGTCAGATCACAATGGAACAAGAAAAAGGGAAGTACAAATTATGAAAGGATTCATAACTTTTTATCGCGTTGTAAAAAGCGGTGTTACCAACCTTCGCAGAAATGTCTGGCTTGCCACAGCCTCAACTTTGATTATGACTGTGACGTTAATTATCCTCTCCGTGTTAACACTCTTGTTTACCATCACAAGCTATTCAGTAAGAACCATTCAAGAAAGAGTAGATATTAGCGCATACTTCAAAAATGGGATAGCAGAATCCAGAATCCTAGACATACGGGATGAACTTCGCAAGGACCAGCGAATTAAAGAAGTGGATTTCGTATCTTCTGAAGAAGCAGAGAGAACTTTTAGAGAAAGACATCAGACCGATAAAGTAATTCTAGATTCATTAAATGAATTAACCGAAAACCCATTTCCAGCAACATTACAAATTAAGGCAGATCAGCTTGAAGATTACCCGGCAATTGCTGAAGAACTAAATAATGGTCAATACAAAGACCTTATTGAAGAAGTCAATTTTGAAGACAACAGAATCGTTATTGAGCGACTGAACTCTTTACTAAAATTTATTATCACCTTTGGATTAATTTTAATGGTTGTCTTTTGTTTGATTGCAATTTTAGTTATTTTCAATACCATCGCCCTAACTATTTACAACCGCCGAGAAGAAGTCGAAATTATGCGACTTGTAGGTGCTACAAATTGGTATATCAGGGGACCTTTCATTGTTGAAGCTTTTACCTACAGCATAATCGCATCAATCATTACCAGTGCTTTACTATTGCCAATCTACTTCCAAATGCTACCGAAAGTAAGTAACTATCTTACCCCTGGGGCTAACATTTTTGATGGTAATATTTCCACATTCTTACTAGTCGTGGCAATTCAGCTAGCTATTGCATTCATTCTAAGCACCATTTCGAGCCTACTCGCCATGAGAAAATATTTACAAATCTAGATATATCCACAGAAAAGTATTGACTGGGTCTAGGTTTGATATATAATAAAAAAGAGCCAAAACTCTCAAGGGTGAGGGTTTTTATTTTTTTACAAGATATGAAAGTAATTTTATTAAATGACGTACCAAAAATAGGGAAGCGAGGGGAAATTAAAGAGGTCAGTGCTGGATACGGTACTAATTTCTTGATAAAAAAAGGGCTAGCAAAACTTGCTACCACAGAAGCAACCGCAAAGCTTGCCAAGGAAAAACAAGAATTAGTAGAAAAGCAGTCCAAGGAAAAAAGCAAGTTTGACCATGCGAAAAAGGAGCTAGAAAAACGTACATTCACTGTGAAAATTAAAACGGGTGATAAAGGTCAAATCTTCAATGCTATCCACGAAAAAGATATTGCACAAAGCATTTATCAGAAGACTAAAATACAACTGGATAAATCACAGATTCTCATACCAAAAGGTATTAAACAGTTAGGAGAGCATATTATAGAAATTAAATTTGGGTTAGGAATCAGAGCAAAAACTAAAATTAACTTGGAGTCACTCTAAATGTCATATCACGTCAAAGCGCGCAAAGTAAGAAAACTTAACACAAAATTTATTTTTGTTTCAGGAGGCGTAATTTCTGGAGTTGGAAAAGGAGTAACCACTTCATCCATAGCAACTCTACTACAATCGCGTGGCTATGTTGTCGCCCCGGTAAAATGTGATGCATACTTAAATGTAGATGCTGGAACTATTCGTCCGCAAGAGCATGGTGAAGTTTTTGTGACAGATGATGGAATGGAAACAGATCAAGATTTGGGAAATTACGAAAGATTTTTAAACACAGACTTATCTAAAGCAAACTACGTTACTAATGGTCAATTATTTCAAACCATAATCCAACGCGAACGTAACTTTGAATACGATGGTGAAGATGTCGAGGTGGCCTTGCATGTCCCAGAAGAAATTATTAACCGCCTAGAACAGGCTGCCAAAGCCCAAAAAGCCGATTTTGTAATATGTGAAATTGGGGGAACTGTAGGAGAATACCAAAATATTTTGTTTATAGAAGCAAACCGCATTATGAAGTATCGAGATGGCCGAGAAACCGCGCATGTGCATGTAGGATATTTACCAACACCTCCTAGCATAGGAGAAATGAAATCTAAACCTGTTCAGAATTCTGTGAAGCAACTAATCTCTTCAGGTATTCAACCAGATTTCTTGGTAGCAAGAGCCGAAGAACCAATTGATGACCGCCGCAAGAAAACGCTCGCCTGGACCACCAATATACCAAGCGATAACATAATTTCTGCGCCCAATGTAAAAAGTATCTATAGTGTACCAATTAACTTCGATAAAGAGGGGCTTACAGATAAATTATTGAGTCATTTCGACTTACCTAATAAAAAGAAGGATTTTAGAAACTGGAAAAACCTTGTTGGTAAAATTGAAAGAATACAAAAGTCCCCTAACACTAAAAGAATTGCGGTTGTTGGTAAATATTTTGAAACAGGGGATTACAAACTTTCTGATGTCTATGTTTCCGTAATCGAAGCTCTCAAACATGCTGGCTGGGCAAATAATGTTAATGTTGAACTTGAATGGATTTCTAGTGCTCAAGTAGAAAAACATGGGGCAAAAAAATTGCTGACAGGTTTTGACGGTATTTGCGTCCCAGGCGGATTCGGAAGCAGGGGAGTCGAAGGAATTATTTCCGCCATAAACTTCGCAAGAACACAAAAAATTCCATACCTAGGACTTTGTTATGGTATGCAATTAGCAACCATTGAATTTGCCCGCAATGTAGCTAAACTACGGACTGCGCACACAACAGAAGTAGATAGCAAAGCCAGACATCCCGTAATTCATATTATGCCCGAACAAGAAAAGCTACTTTTAAAACAAGAGTATGGGGCAACGATGAGACTTGGTTCTTGGGATTGCATAATAACCAGAGGAACAAAAATAGAAAAAGCTTACTTAAAAGCTGGCTGGTTAAAACCAAAAGGGCAGGCAAAAATTTCCGAGCGTCACCGCCATCGGTATGAATTCAATAACGAGTACAGAGAAAAATTAGAGGCTAAAGGTTTGATAGTTTCTGGAACAACCCCCGACAATCAGTTAGTAGAAATTATCGAACTTAAAAATCATCCATTCTTTGTTGGCACCCAGTTCCATCCTGAATTCAAATCTAGACCGCTAAATCCTCATCCATTGTTTGTAGAATTCATCCGAGCTGTTAAAAAATAACTCTCAAACCAAATTAGCTTGGTTACGGAATAATATGGGTGTATAATTAACTTGATTAAAATAAACATTTAATATGAAAAAGAATTCTAGTAACCAAAAATTTAAAGTAATAGCTATAGCTATCTTAATTTTTTCAGCCATTATAGGAACCATTCAATATCAAAAGAACTTGCAGAAAGAAAAACTCAGCGCATATGCTCAAGCAGTATTGGAATCTCAAGATGCAAACCAAAAATCAATACTTCTTAATAAGCTGAGTATACTGGTGCAACAGCAAGGTTTGGCAAAAAACTCAAAAGCAGATGATTGGGATAATTTTGTAGTACAAGTCCAAGCGTGCGTAGACTGGGCATGGCAAATGTCTAACCCACTCTCTCTTGCAAGCCTGCCTGTCTATCAACAATTTAATGGCGAATTTTATGATGACTTCGACGCCGCCTTCGAATACTGCGCAAGAAACCCAGATATAGTCTGGTATTAAACCAAAAAAACGAACTAGTTAACTAGTTCGTTTTCTAATTCTAAGCTGTTTTCCGAAATTTCTAAATACAACTGTACAGATCTAACTGTAATGTAGGGCAAAACCAAATTAAGTGTATATTGGTCGAATTCATTTACCAAGATATCAATACAGCTCATGGCTTCGCCGATCCCGATGATGTAATTCAAATTTCGGGTGGCATTCTTAATCACTAAACCGTCACTTTTAGCGAAATGATTATATTTCAGCTCGCCAAGTTTTTCCTCTTTGTTCTGCAAAGCAATAAACCTTTTTTCAACCGCATAAATTAAGCTTGCAAAACCTAGAACGATATCAGGGCAAGCAACAGATTTAGTGATATTAACCATAGCCTCATCTACCATTTGGCCGTAGGCTGAATCAGGGAGAATTCGACTAGACAGCTCTACTATTAATCTCCTGCTTAATGGGATAACGGATACAGACGTAATCATAAAACCCTCCTAAACAAAAAACTGAAAGTTCAACTTTCAGTTTTTTAATATAACATTATTTTGCTATAGGTTCAACATTTACAATCTTGGTCTTACGTAAGTTACCGTGAAATTTCTTTAGCATTTTAGTCTGGAACTTTACAATTCCATCAATTAAAGAGTAGAGGGTATC
Organism: uncultured Candidatus Saccharibacteria bacterium; assembly: GCA_964536745.1. Lineage (GTDB taxonomy): Bacteria > Patescibacteriota > Doudnabacteria > UBA920 > UBA920 > UBA920. Next base: position 27,515 of record CAZHYL010000005.1, read on the forward strand.
ATTTCCACCCTTGGAAACATTTTTCCCTGGGTGCCATTTGCTTCCATGTTGGCGGATGATAATTTCACCTTTTCCTACGTGTTGGTCACCAAATACTTTTACACCGAGACGTTTTGAAACTGAATCTCGGCCGTAACTGGTAGAACCTCCAGCTTTCTTATGAGCCATCTTCGTTCCTCACTTTTTTAAAAGCGAGGCTCCATTTCAAATACTTAATCTGTGACCTTTTGAGTCTGCGAAGGGTGACACAGGCCAGAGGCCCCCGGCGCGCGCAGCTTGCGAGCACGACGGAGATGACCAGTGGCAGGACCCTTCGCCAGAAGAAATACGTATATTAAATATTAAATCTTTTCAAAAATGATTATTTCCCGGGCGACAATTTGATCCTTCCGGTCATAGATAGCCGTTCCTCGATCCGTTAACTTAAGGAAGGGCAAACTGGAAGCTAAATTAGAGGGAATTAAATCTATCAAATTATAACCATTTTTCGTGGCAAAGTCAAGGTCTGGCATCTGAACATACTCTATGCCTTTTTTATAGGCGGGTAAGCACATCACAACTTTAGAACCTTTTGATAAAAACTTTGAATAATCTTGAAAGGCAGCTGTATATAATTCCATTAGATCCTTAAAGTTCTTTTTAATTTCAGCAGGGGAGGGGAATTCGCTATACATAGGTCCCAAGTAGCCCTCGGTGACTATTCCATCAACAGTAGAAAACGCACCAATTTTTTTCAAGTTTTGTACTATTTTAGATACCTCTTTTGCATCCGAAACTTCTAAATGGAATTTGCCTTTCGAGATTTTGTAACGATTCCTAAACCACTCTAAATTCTTTTCACTACCAGAGATAGCTACGGAATTGATATCAGTCCCTAAAAACTTATACCCTGCCAGAACCCCTTCCTGAACAATCGTGCCAATCCCACACATTGGGTCTAATAGAGTTGAACCAGGTTTTGAACCGCAAAGATTAATCATGATCTGAGCGACTTTTGGTGGTATCATCCCTTGCTTTTCATCTCGAACTGGACGCTGGTAATCGCGACGGCCATAATCCTCGAAATCTTGGACAACTAATGTTTTAGCAACATAAACTTTTGTAGGGGAGGCAAGTACACAAATTTCTGCACCCTTTTCGATTAAATGATTATGAGTCACCACAACAGAAGCTAAGGTTAGAGAATTAAACTGGGGAAGTACTAATCGGATACTGAAACCACTATCCTGCATAGCTCGTTTGATAAACATCCCAAGCCTCTTTGGTTCGCTAAATGCATTGATCTCTGGATCAAGTAAATACACACTTACGCCAAACTGAATTTTACCTTTACCAGTACCCAAAAAATCTTTCTTCAATTTGCTGGGCTTAAAATAATTCTGTAAAGCAAAGTTTATATAATCGGTGTCTTTCTTAGTCACCTCATCGACAACTTTCAAAATCTTGACCACTCCTCCTAATTCTTTCTGAATTTTCCGAAAATCTAGCTCTTGTTCAGTTTCAATAACAATGACTTCCAGAGACACGTCAACAATCTTCAAAGACCAACCCTGATTTTGAAAATAAAAAAACAGCTCAGCTAACGAGAGCGTATAAACCCTTCCTAAGACAAATCCATATTTGCGTATCATTGTTCTCCTTATTATGTTTGACTTAAACGAATTAGATTATTCTAAAATTAAATTATTTCTTTTAGTAGCTCTTCTACAACTTTTGAGCCTGGGTGCTGGATTCTACTCTGGTTATATTTATAGTTTCGAAAGAAATCAACCTTTGCTTAATTATACCACAAATCCGATATCCAAGCCCCAAGACAAAGCTATTAAAGCCAGCCCAGCAACAGACCGAAGCAATGAGTGTTTAATTAAAGGTAGTAAAAGTAAGATATACCATTTACCAGAAGGTGCATTTTATGATCGAACTAACGCTATGGAGTGCTTTGCTACTGAACAAGAAGCAATCAATGCTGGATACACAAAATCTACAAAATAGCCGATCAACTGTTTACATTAGGCAACATTTACTATATACTGTCAAGGTATGAAATCTAACGTATATTTTGACAACGCAGCAAGCACTCGTCTGTCTGAAGCCGTTTTAAGGGCCATGCAGCCCTATTTAAAGGCAGGATATGGTAATCCCAGCAGTCTTCATAAAACTGGCGTAGAAGCGAAGACCGCCATCTCTAAAGCTAGAGGTCAGGTAGCCAAAGTGCTTAATTGCAAGACTCAAGAAATAATCTTTACGAGTGGTGGAACCGAGAGTAATAACTTGGCTATTTTAGGTATCATTCAAAAATTTCAACTAAGCCATCAAAAAATTGGTCATATTATAACAACTGCAATCGAACACGAAGCTGTGCTAGAACCAATTCAATTCTTACAAAAAATGGGGTGGGCTGTTAGCTTTGCACCGGTAGATAAATTTGGGATTGTCTCTCCCGACACAATCAAAAAGCTAATTCGTAAAGATACAGTTCTTGTTTCGGTTATGTATGTCAACAATGAAACTGGAGCTATTCAACCAATTCAAGAAATAGGAAAAGTGATCGCTGGTGTGAACCGCGCGCGCAGAAATAAAAAACAATCTCCAGTATTTTTTCACACTGATGCTTGTCAGGCTGGGGGACTATTAGATTTAAACGTCGAGAAACTCAAAGTAGACTTATTAACTTTAAACGGGAGCAAGATTCATGGCCCGAAGGGTTCAGGAATTTTATTTAAAAAGAATGGGGTAGAGATAGAGCCACAAATTAGAGGTGGTGGTCAGGAGCACGGCCTCAGAAGTGGAACAGAAAACACACCAGCCATTGTGGGATTTGGCGAAGCCATAACTCTGATACGGATGCAAGCCAAGAAATCGTTAAAGCAACTTTTTGCAAAGCAATCATATTTAGAAAAATTGCTTTTGAAAAAAATTCCTAACCTTATAATTAACGGATCAGCCAATTTAAAATTAAAACCAAAGGAGCCAAACTTTGGATTATTAAAATTGCCAAGCACAACTAACTTTAGTATTAAAGGTGTCGAAGGTGAAGCACTGATGTATTACTTAGATGCAGCGGGCTTTTCAGTTGCCACAGGAAGTGCTTGTACAACAGCATCTAACGAACCATCACATGTCTTAAAAGCCATGGGTATAAATGACCAGTTAGCAAGGTCGACAATTAGGGTTAGTTTAGATTATAATGTGACCACCAAAGAGATTACTCAATTCGTTAACGTTTTATACAAGACGGTCGACTTATTGAAAGACACAAAGCAAAATCTCTAAATTATCGCGAAGGAGGAAATTCTCATGTCAGATGAAATTATTCAAGACGCTGATAAAGAAATACAAGAAGCAATCGAAAAAGTCCGAACAGAACATCCTGAACTAAACCCAATCGAACAAATGGAAGTTGTTAAGGGGCTGTTAAACATTAAGAACGATAGGTTTGGTCAAAGCTTTGGACCACAACACTCTAGGTTAGACCTTAACTCGATTGACCCAAGACGAAAAAAGTAGTGCCGAAATCCGATACTACTTTTTATTTTGGGCGAACGAAGTATAAGTTCCGACTCTAGTTGGCATTATATGATAGTGAAATAGAGATATATAGGGTAGTGATCTGAACACAACGCCGGCTCAATAGAGAAGTGTGTGGAAATATATTTATATTTTTATAGATCACTCAACATAGGCAGGGAATTACACCTTTTGAAACTTATCTCGCGTCGCACAATGTATCTTGTACGTCATGGATATGTATAGTTTATCCACATATAGGTCTAAATCACACTAAGTCCGTCCATACTCTTTACCGACCTCGTTCGGATTTTAGCTCTGGCAAAAATATAATTTTAAATTACACTAGTTTGAATTACCTGTTTAATATTTGCTGGGCAAAATTAGTTTAGAGGAATTTTCTCAGAAATTAAAAACTCGACATTATTTATGTCGAGTTTAATCTACCCTCTCCCCCACTCAAGAGTCAAAATTTTAATAAGTTACACAATTTGAAGATTTTCCTGGTAATTTATTAAATAAAGCGAAGTGTGGTGTATCTGGGTTCATCGTAATATTCTTTGTCTTAAATATTGGCACCGTGCGGCATAATCCTAACGCTTTTGCGTCAGATAAAAACTTTGCACCAGCAGGAATTCCATCGATATCAACCGCCAAACCTTTTCCGTGATCAGAATAACAAGTCGTCGGAGAAGCTAAACTTGAAAAGTGATTCTTGTGAGCTGCTGCATATTTTTTCGTCCCAGCATTCTTAGCCTGTTCTGCGGTGACATATAGAATATTTTGTGAACTACAATACTGACCATGTTTTCTTATTTCTGATTCAGTCCAGCCGGCCTCGTATGCCAAAACTTCGAATACAGACCGCATGTGTGCTCCGTACTGCGGATCACGATAGACTTGCTTCTCTCTTATATTTGGATACTTTGCCTTCAAGGCATCAAAAGCTTTCTTTAAATCTGGGTCTGCGCTAGCAAAATCACCCTCCTTATACCTATCACCAGTACCTGGCGAATGACCACACATTCCTGGCGCATCCTTCACAGCTACACAGTTTGGTCTAGTACCACCAGTACCAGAACTAGCCCCGCCTCCACCATTAGTAAGATAAATATGGAGATGCTTACCAGTAGTCTTTGCAAAAGTCACGGCTTTACCACAATCAGATTCAGACCCACCCGACTCATTAACAATAACTACACTACCAACGGATTTCACAGCTCGACATAACTTAGCAAAATCTCCATCCTTTGGGACCATGTCTACACAAGTTCCGCTTTTAGGGTTACCATCAGAGTGACACTTGGAATCATGTCCCGGACCAATTGTCGCTGTAGCGATAACAGGTGCGATTTTATGAATCTGAACCAATTTTTCCCACATCGCTTTACAAATTTTTTCAGTGTCACCACCTCCATTAACTGGGACCACCTTCTTATCGAATGCAATTAACCCGTCTGGACAATCTGCATAACCACCTGTACTAGTTACAGTACCACCCCCTGGTTCTTTAATCACACAATCAACCCCAAAACCCACATCTTCGCAAGATGGCAAGTCCGCAGCATCAAATATTGGAGGTTGAATTGGTTTAAATATAACTAAACTTGGATTTATAAAATACAGTAATAAATAACCTCCCAACAAAATCGCCATTCCAGTGAACACACTGTACAGCATCTGTTTGGCCTTAGTTTTTGCCGACTCACCACCTGTGATATACAGGTACCCTGTAAAAACAATAAAGAAAACTGCAACTAATGCGCCGGCTGTGATTCCAAACCTAAAAAGTCTATTTATACATCTCTCTAAATCGTGACCATCCGCTGGTTCACTTGGGGTACATAAATAGTCTTTAATACTCCCATCTACCCCTTGATACACTGGTAAATCTGATCCAGTTGCAGCAGTAGATGTGGCTGGCTTAGGATCTTGAGTACCTTGTGCATAAACCAAGGCAGGATTAAGTACAAGTAAACCGAACGCGAAAACTATGATGAAGTTGTGTATTTTATATTTCATTACTCTTATGATTTATTCAAAAAAGCCTTAACCCAGTTTAAATACCCTGGTGCGCCAGGGTGAATCTCGTAACCACTCCCCGACTCACCGCTTGCTGCAGAACAATCATTTAATTTACCTAATTTTAAATCTATACTCTTTTCTGCAGACTTAAATACTGAAAACCCAGAACCGGTAAAGTTAGAGCTAATTACATTATCGGCACTTTGACTATTTTCATGAGTGATTTTGTAACAGCTCGGCTGTGTAAATTTTGGAGGTGCTATCCAGATTACTGAATAGCCTTGAAGTTTATCTTTCATTGCTTTTACACTTTCAGGATTAACTCCACCACGAGCATTATTTGTTCCTAACATAATTATTATGACATCTGGCTTCTCTGATTTCTGTTTTAAAACATCGCTTATCTTGGGAACTGGACCCTGCACGGATTTACCACCATTCAGCCAACCCTCGATTGTTGAACCACCTTTTTGCAGAGATTCAAATTTAGACATACTTACCTCTTTTTTTAACTGTGTTGCAAATCCATTAGTCAACGAATCACCAAACATGTATACCTTCTTATTCGACAATTCACTTGCACTAACCGTAGAACCGCCCCCTGAACCGCCCCCTGAACCAGAACCCTTCTCAGGACCAACACATTTTTCTCCAAACCCTAAATCCTCACAATTCGTTAAATCTTTAGCATCAAAAATTGGTGGCTGTATTGGCTTGAACATCACGAGCGATGGATTGATAAAGTTTAACAATAGATAGCTTGTTAATAATACCGCCATTCCTGCAAATGAATTTTTTAGATACAACTTGGCTTTAGTCTTACCAGATTCACCACTAAACAAATACAAATACCCTGCAATAACTACAAAGAAAACTAAAACTAAGGCACCTGCAGTAATCCCAAATCTAAATAATCTGCCAACACACCTCTCTAAATCCTTACCATCAGCTGGTTCGCTAGGGGTACATAAATAATCTCTTATACTCCCATCCACCCCTTGGTAATTCAGACCAATATCAAAATTTTTAGAACCAGCTGTTGTTGTATCAGCTTCAGTTTTTTTATCTTGAGCGAATACTAAAAAAGGATTAAAAACAACTATGCAGAATAAAATAATGATAATCTTTTTCATATCACTTAGCTAACTCGGTTTCGATTATTTGTTTGTAGTTTTCCCAAGGCATTACCCCCTCAAATTTCAATCCATTTATAAACACAGTCGGGGTAGAAGTAACACCGTATTGAACTGAGTTATTGGTAAGCTCTTCTATATCAGGTTTATAAATTCTACTCTTGAAACAATTGTTAAAACTTTCGAGATCCAAGCCAACTTCGGAAGCCAGCAAACTTAACTTGTCATCAGTAAATGCCCCTTCATTTTCGCCATTTTGATTATTGTAAATAGTATCATGATACTGCCAAAATTTTTGATTTTCCTTGGCACAGAAAGACGCCTCGGCGGCCCTATTGGACTCTTCGCCCAAAAAAGCTATCGGCCAAAAAACAAACTTAATTTTACCAGTATCTATATACTCTGACTTAAGTTTAGGATAGACATCTTTATGCCATTCTCCGCAAAAAGGACACTGAAAATCCGCAAATTCAATTACAGTCACTTTAGCATTAGTATCACCCTCAACCGGTACTTGATTTGGAACATTAATATTTATGGGTTTCTGTGGAATATTAATATCCCCCGCTGATAAATTTGCTTGATTGGATACTTCTTTTGCCACCATCCATCCTGCACCTAAAATACTAACGCCTATCAACCATGCGCCAATTAAAATAGCTACTACTATAGCCCAAGGAAATTCTGTCTGTTTGTTTGTTGTATCAATATTATCCATAGGTTATGGGAACCTTTCCCCTCCTGGACAAAAACTTAATGGATAAGTTTTTGGATCTGCGGTTGTAGGATCTGCTGGAGGTAAAATTTCTGTAATTTTTAACTTGCATGCTTGTGCAGCATCAATATTTAATTTTTCTAGTAAAATTGTTTCAGCTTTAGATCGATTACTAGAAAGTAATTTTGGATCAATTGAAGTAAAAGTGATCTGGAAATAACTACTTGCTGCATCATACTCAATATTAATATCTGAATCGGTATAAATAACTGTTTCGTTTTGATAAGTTGGCGACTTATCAACAAAATTACTAGTTACAACTTTATCATCTTGTCCTTGAATTTCTATAGTAGAAGTCTGATTATTAGAATTACCACTAATCAAAACATAACCCAGGGCAGCTAAAGCTAAGAGTGTCATTACGACTATACCTATTACGATGAGTTTTTTTCTATTCATAATCATGGTAACTTACAAACTTTTCTTGTATGAGGCCATGGTTTCCAGCCTCTATCATTAAATAGTTTACACGCCTGTTTAGTATTTCTTACAGGATCTGCCAATGCCGCCGTACATTTATCAAATGCGGCTTTTCCACCAGAACCAAATTCACATTTTCTACCACAAGTTCCACCGGTAATACATAATGTTTTCCAAGGTCCGCCAGCTTCTCTTAAGACGCCCTTACACTCAGGGAATTCATCACCGTAGCTACCTGCCGCAACGTTAATCTGCCAAAGTCCCCAGCTAAAGGCCACGACACCGGAAGGAGAATCACATCGGTCAACAGTACTTGCGATACCAGCCTTCCCTCCCATACTTTCCTGATTGCAAGCCCTAAGCGCGTTTTCCATATTTGCAGCCATACCAGGGCAAGCGGAAATAACTTGCTTAGTACAGCTACCGCTCTCCCTATTAGCACAGCCACTTGCCCCACCGGGTGCAGTATAAACCTGCCCAGTACCTGGACCGGTACTAATAATACACTTAGTACTAAATCCAATGTCTTCGCATTTTGGTAAATCCAGTGCTTCAAAAATTGGTGGCTGAATAGTTTTAATCTTAACCAATTCTGGGTTTATAAAGCTAAGCAATAAATAGCTCCCTAACAAAATAGCCATACCAGTAAAAGCAGAGTAAAGCATATTCTTTGCTTTTCCCTTGGCTGCCTCTCCCCCACTCAAATAAATATATCCGGCAATTACTAGGAAAAAAACCAAAGCAATTGCTCCAAAACTAATTCCAAATTTGTACAACCTGCCGATGCAATCGTATAAATCGGTACCTGTACCTTGCGGTGTACATAAATAATCCTTAATACTTCCATCCACACCTTGATAAGTAGGAAGTTCTGCAGCTGGTTTTGTTGTATCGATAGGGTTAGTCAAACCCTGAGCCTGCGCAAAGCTAGCACCACTTACATAAAACAGTTGCACAGCAAGAACTATGACTAAAACTACTTTTTGGATTAATTTGTGAAAAGAATTCATTTTTATTTTAAAGTTTTGTTTTTGTATCTCTTACTATTACTGCCCTAAGAAATTAATAGGGTTGTATGTGAATCCAGATGGAACAGAATAAGAACCATAAATATTACTGTACTTACCTGCTGTCACCGTATAGCCATCACAGTCGAATACAGAAAAATGTAAATGATAACCACGTTCTGGTCCGTAAATCAATCTCGTAGTATTTCCTGTATTTCCTTCGTAACCAACCAAATCACCCTTCGCAACTTTCTGGCCAGCAGAAACTTTAATTGTTCTCATATGGGCATACAAAGTGACAATACATCTTGCCCCAGATTTTGTTTCAACATTATGTTTTACTGTACACCAGTTTCCATAAGCAGCTTCACCAGTATCACAATTCGCCACAGTTCCATCGGCTGCAGCATAAATTGGCTGACCAGCTGGTGCGGCAATATCAATTCCGTTGTGAGAGTTATATCCTAATGCCTTAAAGCCAGTGTTTCCGTAACCCTGTGTTAAGACCCCATCCATTGGCCATGCAAGTACACCTTTACTAACCGAAATGGACTTCCCTGCTCCACGTCCTTGAGCGGCAGAATCTAAATCACTTAACTCTTCTAAAATTTTATACTCTTCGTTTTTAGTTTGACCGAGTAAATTTTGATAATTTCGTTCAACTCCTTTGGTCTTAGCCAATAATTGTTCTTTAGCAATGCGCTGTTCTTCTAAAGACTTCTGGCTAATTTCTAACTCTTCTTTTAGTGACTCAAGTTTTTGAAGCGACTTCTTTAAATCTTGTTGCTGTGTTTCTAGCTTGGCCTTAATTTCCTTAATTCTAGAAACCAGAGAATAAACTTGATCTTGAACATTTCTAACATACTGAACTTGATCCAAGAAGCTAGAAAAATCATCCGTACCTAAACCCATCTGTAAAAATGAGTTATCATCAAACTTAGATAATTGAACAATTAATTCTGCTAAGATAATTTTATTTTCTTCAATCTCTTGCTGTCGTCTTTGAATCTGAATTTCTAATTCATTAATTTGCAAAGCTGTATCTTCCCGCTGTGTCTGATTGGCTTCAATTTGCAATTCCAAAGAGCGAATTTGATTATCAAAAATGCTAATCTCATTTTGCAGTGTAGCTGCTTGATTACGGGTCTGATTTATCTGTTTCTGGTAAGAATTAATTTCAGATTTTAATTGGTCCAATCTTAACTGCAAGCGTTCCCTATCGTTATTGGCAGCACTGTAAACATCGCTAATATCACCAAAAGCAAAATAGCCCAAAGCGCCAATGCCTAAGGCCAATAAAAAGACTCCGACTCCAATAAATCGTCTAACTTTTATTTTAATTTTAGTTTCTAAATTAGGGACTTCCATCTCCCCAATTATACCATAAAATCTAGCAATTTTTAAAGAATATTTATGGCTTCTTTAAGCCGAGAAAGTACTTCTTCCTTACCCTTGCCAAGAACCAAGCATCCTGCCACTTCAAAAGGGCTAGGACTCTTTTCTAAGCCAGTCAAAGCAACTCGAAATGGCCACAAAACACTACCGGTATCAAACCCTTGATCTAATATCCATGCTTTGGTTTTACTTTCAATATTTTCCTTATCAAAATCTACTACCTCTATGGTCTCAAGCCAATCATGCAAGGCAGTTAACTTACTTTTTGCATCAGCTCTATCAGATTTCTTCCAGATGAGCATATCTACATTTAGTTCTGGTTTTGTAAAATAGAAACCAGTGTTCTCTGTAATCTGGGAAAGATTTTTTAATCTTTCTTTCTCTATATTTACCATAGTGAGCAAAAACTCCTGGGAATAATCTGCTAGATTTATCCCTGTACTAGATAAATATGGACTTAATAGTTCCAATAACTGCTCATTTGTTAATTTGCGAAGATAAAGACTGTTCATCCAATCAAGTTTCACTGTGTCAAAGACCGCACTTGCTCTATTAACTTTAATTAAATCGAATTGTTCGATTAACTCTTGCAAAGTAAACATTTCTTGTTCGGTTTTTGGATTCCACCCTAGCAATGCCACAAAATTAATTAATGCTTCAGGAAGATAACCTTTCTTCAAGAAGTCTTCAACTGCGACATCTCCTTGGCGCTTAGATAATTTTGACTTGTCTGGATTAACAATTAAAGGCAAATGAGCAAACGCTGGTGGCTCCCAACCAAACGCTTCGAACAACAACAAATGTTTTGGTGTAGATGGAATCCATTCCTCTGCTCTAATCACATGAGTAATTTCCATTAAGTGATCATCTACAACTACCGCCAGATGATAAGTTGGAAAGCCATCACTCTTCAGTAAGACCTGATCATCCAACAACTCATTTTCGTAAGTGATATCACCATAGACCAAATCATGTATTGTGGTTGTACCTGTACTTGCAATTGCTTGTCTTATAACATAGCTTTCTCCAGATCCCAACTTTGCATCAACTTCTTCTTTAGATAATTTTTTACACAACCCGTCATACATTGGCGGTTTTTTAAGAGCAGTTTGTTCTTTGCGAAGTTCGTCTAAACGCTCTTGAGTACAAAAACAATAATAAGCTTTATCATTTTCAACTAACTCGAGTGCATATTTTTTATACAAATCTAATCGCTCAGATTGAATGTATGGACCATGATCTCCGCGAATAGAAATTTTGTCGTGATCTAAAAACGGACCTTCATCAAATTGAACACCTAGTCCACCTAAAACTTGAATTAAATTTTCTACAGCGCCTTCAACTTTTCTAGTTTGATCGGTATCTTCAATTCTTAAAACTACTGTGCCGTTGTTATGTTTTGCAAATAGAAAAGCAAACAAAGATGTTCGCAGGCTTCCAATGTGAACATACCCAGTTGGACTGGGTGCAAAACGAGTTCTCACAGATTTATTTTCCATACTCATAAGTAAATTTTACCCTATTTAAGCCACTTTTACAACGGGAATTTCAGCCTCAATTATATCAACAATTCTGTGCAACTCTGGATGAAAGATACTCTTTAACTCTGAAACCTTAACCCAAGAGAAGTCTACTAATTCTCGATTATCTAAAACAATATCTTTATCCGTCCCGTTAAATTCGAAGAATACAATATGTTGTTCCTGACCACGATGCTTATACACATTCCCAATCAATCTCCTACGAGCGTTTACCCAACCATAACTAACTGTACCTTTTGCTTCAGAAATAACTTTTATATTTTTTAAACCAGTTTCTTCCCACAGTTCACGAGTGGCTGATTCAACAAAAGTTTCTTTTCCATCTACACCCCCACGAGGAAATTGCCAGTAATTTTTAAATTTGGAAGAGTTAGCATCACCAGTATCTATTAAATAAGGATCTTGTGGATTCCGCTGAACAATTAAGACTTCATTATTTTTGTTAATCACAACACCCATCGCGTTAGGGCGAATAGGCATACTTTCAAACACTTTGTACCTAACTAAAGATAAAATTAACCCCCACACTGCTTCATAAATTCTGACGATTCGCTGAGGTTGTGTTATTAATCGGTATAACCACTCCAAACCGACCTTTCTTACAAATCTTGGTGGTACGCTTTTTTTACCAGCCACATAATCAAAAGTGCCACCCAAACCAACCACAAACTTTATATCCAAATTCTCTAAATTTGCGACGATCCACTTTTCTTGTACAAGCGGACCAAAAGCCACTAAAACCATATCTGGCTTTAGTAAATTAATTTCTGCTTTAATTTCTGCTGTATCGTGAGGAGTCTTATTATTCACCCTAACAATGTTTAAGTTAGGAAATTGCTTAAGCAATTTCTGTTTAACAATCAGTGGAGTATCGTCATAGCCACCTAATAAATAAACCGAGAGATTATTTTCATCTGCCAACTTTGCTAAATCCCAAAACAAATCTGCACCAACAATCTTTTCAGGAAAAGTTTGGTATAAGTTTTTTGGGTAAAACAAAATACTGGCGCCAGTATAAACTACCTGCCACCATGCTTGAATAATTTTTAGATAATAATTTGAAACACTAAACGGACGGCTTAAGAAATAATCTGCCCACAAAATTCCTATGCCATCTGCGATGGCTAAATCTGCCTTATCTAACATATCTTTTATGTCTCTATGTCGTAAACTGTGGTACAAAAATTCTGAATATAGTGTTGTTAGAAATGTCTTTTTACCAGAACTAATGCGCTCTTTAAGTTCTGAAAGTAGCGCAGGTTTTGTAATAGGGTTGAGTTTTAGTGTTCCAACAGTTACTTGCTTAAACATTGTTTTCTAAACACTCATTAAAATCTGAAACACCGTCATTATATTCCCCTACCAAATCTTTAGTGTCATCGATTAACTTATTCAATCTGATTGCTTTTTCGTTATAAGCAGCAACAGCTTCGTTGTAATCTTCCTGACGTACATAATAGCCAGAGTCAATCCTTTTCTTTTCTGTGGCCAGTTCTGATTCTAACTTTGAGATTGTATTTCGGTTCTGTTCAATTTGTGCTTTCTGGTTTGCACCTGGAGCAGGGCAGTTTGAAAGTGGTGAACCAAACTCTTGCACAGCCAGCCAGACTTCCCTACCTTGGTAAGTACCTTTTCCAACTGCTACTCCTATTTCACTAAACTTTACATCAATAATATTAGCTCTATGACCTGGACTATCCATCCAAGCCTGCACCAAGAGTTCATCATTCTTGTAATTTCCTAAAGCTAAGTTTTCACCGACAACTATGTACTCGTAACCTGCTGCTTTTATTACATCGGCTGGTCTTTTCCCATCTGGAGATTCATGTTCAAAATACTGCTGTCTAAACATATCATCTAATTTTGCTTGTGCAGCTAAGTTAAGTTTTTTATTTATGTGAAGAGGGTTTCTACCAAGTTCTTCTCTGTGTTTGTTTGTTTCCGACACAACTCCATCTACAGTAAGATTTGTTTCAGCAAAATCTAAAGGACCACGCAAAGGTCCAGGCAAAGATTCTGGTTCAGGAACTTTTTTTAAAAAATTCTGCCAAACTTTTTCGTCTTTAACCCATTGGTTAATTCGAGCCGGAAAGCCTTCTAAAAAAGCGACGGCCACAAAACCAACAATTAAAAAAGTGATAAAAATCTTATTACGCATATCAGTTATTATAGCTGGAAAAGGTTAAAAATTCCAGCTATAATAAACGCATGGATTCATTGAAAAACTTAGCAAAAGATAAAAGTTTTCCTAAGAAAAAAGACCCAAAACTGCACTCAGCAGCACACGTTTTGGCCGATGAACTTGCGAACATGCTAAGTGATCCAACCCACTTTGGATTTTACTTAAAGATGGCGACCACAATGCCAGCTCCAGTCTTACGTAGACTTGCAGGACAAGTACTAGAAGGACAAAACGTAACCAATAAGGGAAAACTGTTTGCGTATCTTATAAAAAAATATAACCAAGAAAATCCTAAAACTCCCACGAAATGATTTTACCTATTTCAAAACTTCCCGCAAAAGTATTGCGTACTCCTACGAAATCTTTACAGCTACCAGCTAATAAAGAACTTTTAAGATTGGTAAAGAATATGATTTCTACTTGCCAAGCAGCCGATGGTGTTGGTCTAGCCGCCCCACAAGTAGGACAGAATCTGAATATGGCAATAATCTTTTTAGAAGAAATGGGTTTACCAGCCTTTCCAATTATTAATCCAACCATCACCCAAACTTCAAAAGAAGAAGTGGAAATGGAAGAAGGATGCCTATCTATGCCTGGAGTATTTGGAAAGGTTAAACGTCCTAAAAAAATTACCATGGAAGCATACAATCTAGAAGGTGAAAAATTTGTAATCACGGACGACACTTTCCTAGCAAGAGTCCTGCAACACGAAATCGATCATTTAAATAAAACATTAATTATAGATAAATTTACTGAAGTTACCACAGGCAAAGAATTATTAAAGAAATATAAAGACTAGAATACATACTCTTTATTCCTAACCGAGCGTCTACTATTAAACGATAGATTGAAACAGAAAAATGAAATTAATTAAAGACATCCTAGTCTTTCAAATCGAAACAACTGGCACGGATCCAAATCGAGATCACATTATCCAACTTGGGGCTGTTCTACTAGATAAAGACAGTCTCTTAGAAAAAAATAACTTTAACGGTTACATCAAGGTAAGTTTTTTGGATGGTACGATTATGGACCATGCAAATCAATTAGGCATACCTTTTGATACCTTAAGAAAAAGTCCCAAGATAAACGAAGTCATAAAAAACTTTGTAACCACTTTTGGTTATGAACCTTTACTTACCACTCAATCGGTTCAGAATTATCTCTTCCTTAGGTCAGCTTTCAAAAAAACTCTTACCCCATTTAACTACGATAAACATCTTCTTGATATTTGGTCACTTAGTTATATTTACAGCTTGCATGCTGGTCTCAAAAAAATACCTACTCTTAACACATTAGCTAATCACTTCAATTTAAAATTAAATAAACCTAACGACGCTTTGGAAAGAGCTCGGTTAACAGGTAATGTTTTTAAAAAAATCATTAACGGATAAATATGTTTAATAAAGATCTTTTACTGCTAGATATGGAGATGACTGGAACAGATGTTACTAAGCACGAAGTAATACAATTGGCTGCAGTGTTATTGGATAAAAAAACTTTGAAGGAGAAAAAATCTTTTTCATCATATATTAAACCAAGGTTTTGGAAACGCAGGGATCCAGAAGCAATGGCTGTTTGCAATATCACCTGGGACGATTTAAAAAACGCCCCAAACTTAAAATCCGTTCTTAAATCCTTTAACAAAACGTTCGGTAACAATGTACTCCCAACAATGTATGGCGGAAATCTTGATATTATTTTCCTCCCAGCTGCTTACCGCACAGCTAAAATGAAATATCCTTTTGAATACCACACTTTCAATATCTGGCCACTTTTTTACACATTTATGGCAAAAAAAGGTAAATTAACCAATAAAAAAAGGTTTGTTGGCTTTTCTTTAGAAGATGTCGCCAAACATTTAAAAGTGCCACCGACTACAGACCGTCACGATGCTCTCGGAGATTGTCGGTACGAAGCTGAAGTATTGCGAAAAGTAGTTAAGGGAATAAAAGTATGAAAATAGTTTATTTTGGAACATCCGAGATTGGGATTCCTATTTTGAGTGCTTTAAAAAAGCATCACCAAGTATTAGCAGTAGTAACAACCCCAGACAAACCGGTTGGACGAAAGCAGGTTCTCTCGCCAAGCGCGATCGCTAACGAAGCATTACGGTTGAACTTGCCTGTCCTAAAACCTACAAAGGTTAAAAACAATCCCGAATTTCTAGAGGAGCTAAAAAAATTTGAAGCAGATATTTTTGTGGTGGTTTCATATGGGAAAATTCTCCCTGTGGATCTACTGGACATTCCCCCACTCAAAACGATTAATGTTCACTTTTCTCTGCTACCAAAATATCGGGGACCTGCGCCAGTACAGTTCGCACTTCTTAATGGTGAGACAAAAACAGGCACTTCAATCTTTATCCTCGATGAGTTAGTAGATCATGGCCCTATCTTAGCCATGCAAGAATTAGATATTGATCCAAACGATACCAACATTAGCTTACAAAGTAAGTTAGCGATAGCATCGGCAGACTTAATCTTAGAAACTTTGCCAAATTATGAGTCTGGAAAAATTGAACCTCAAGTTCAGAACCATGATATAGCAACTGGTTCAAAAATAATTTCCAAAGAAGATGGAAAAATAAACTGGGATCAAACAGCTCAAGAAATATATAATCAATTTAGAGCTTATCAGCCATGGCCTGGAATCTATACTAGTTGGCAAGGAAAAATTTTAAAAATTCTGGATTGCAGACCCCACACAGAAAGCACTGCAGAAACAATTACCTGCGGTAATAACACCTACTTACAGTTGATCACAGTTCAGCTGGAAGGTAAAAACCCAGTCTCCATTAAAGATTTTCTAAACGGTTATCCTGACTTTAATTCAAAAACCTTGCTCTGGTAGCAAGGTTTTATTTTTTCTGGATATGCTCGGCAAATGTTTTTGAAAACTGAACTTCACCAGATGGCTGTTTATGTAGGAAATAATAGAACTCTGATTTCGTTGGTCTCATCACAGCCTGAATACTTCCCAAAGATGGATTACCGATTGGTCCAGGGGGCAAACCAGCATAACGATAAGTATTATACGGTGAGTTTATTTCTGTATCCTTAATACTTACTCCCGGATCATTCTTACCAGTAATATAATTTACCGTCGCGTCACTTTCAAGTCCTTGGCCAATTAACATACGGTTATAAAATACACCGGCAATCAAAGCTCGTTCTTCAGCTAAACTCATATTACTACTAGAACCACTTTCTGCTTCTACAATTGATGCGAGTGTTAAAATATCGTACAACGACATACCAGGCTTATGATCACCCCCTGAAACTTCTAAGGACTCGTAACCAGGGATAGTATAGGTTAATTCGGACTCTAGAACATTTATAGATCTCATTCGGTTCGTAAAATTGCTAAGCATCTTAGTAATAACATCTTCTGGGGTAGCACCCTTCGCAAAACGATAAGTATCTGGAAACAAGTAACCTTCTAGACCTGTGCCAGAGGGTTTATCCATGACTAGAGCGTAGGAACCAAGGTTAAACTTTTTTACGGCATCTAAAAATTCTTCTTCGGAAAACATACCAGAAGAAGCTAATTTGGCAGCAATCTGCTCGGTAGTCCAACCCTCAATAATGGTGACTTGAACCTCTTCGGCTTTTTGCTGAAGCTGTGTTAAGCGCTCTCTTTGTGCTGTTTTATAATCGCTATAGACCTTCCAAACTCCGACGATAATTAAAACGAAAATCAATAAAATTGTTATTGGAAACAACCTTTTAACCATATGAGTATAATAGCATTTTGGTATAAAAAAATCTCCCAAGCAGGGCCCTGCAAGGGAGATTTAATAATTTTATTTTAGTTTTGTGTTTTAGCGCTTACTAAGACCATCTTCGACATGGTCTAAGACTTTCTTTGCATGGTCCTTACCGCCGAGACCAAATGCCAAACCACCAGCAATAGCAATCATAGCGATTATGGCACGGAACAGATCAAGTAAGAAAGCTTCAGCGATTTGTAACTCACTTAGTGCAGCAATTGTAGCGAAAGCAATAATTGCCCAGCGAGCTAAAGAACCAAGCATATTACCTGATTCAAATCCACCAGCTTTAACAGTTCCCTTGATAACATCGCCCAAGAAATTAGCAGCGATAATACCAAGTAAGATGATGACCATAGCAATCACTACATGTCCTGCATAACCCAAGACATCAGAATAGAAGAAGCTGGTAATGTCACTTAATCCTAGGATATCTGCAGCTGCAATAATGCTAGCTAAAATGAAGAACCATTTAATTATCCAATGTACAATGCCAGAAATTTTTATTGTTCTGCCACTGCGATCTGATAATTGTTTTAGACCTAGTTGATCGCCTAAGCCATCGATGCCAACAGACACCAACGCACGCTTAAGCAAATTTCCCAAAAAGATACCGATAATCCAACCGAGCAATAATACGATAACTGCCGCGATTAAATTTGGTAAGAATTGAATCACCCTATCGTACAGGCCATAAATTGAATCCTGAACAACATAAGGGTAATCGTTATAATAATCCATAAGAAATTGTTCCTTTCTGTACAAGCTTATTTAAGCTAATACAATATTTTAGTCTCCGGTATATCGACCACTGCCGGAATAATTACAAATAAAAAAGCAACAGGAAAAATCCTATTGCTCTCCGTAAATAAAAAGATGAAAATCTCTACTACGACCACCGTCGCATTCCACAAAGAATAAAGTCTGTTTCTCACCCAACGCCAGCTCGCCATCCATAATTGGTACTGTCTCCGATGAACCAAGCAAAAAAGATTTTAAATGAGCATGACCATTACTGCGCTCAATTACATCTACTTCACTTCGCAACTCAAAAACATCATGACTGTAGTTTTCTTCCAGTGGGACTAATTTATACAGCATCTTCATTATATCCTGCTCCAGCATTGGCTCCTTGTGAGTAAGCCGTATGCTTGCTGTTGTATGAGGATTATAAATTAACGCCATCCCGCTGCTAACACCGCTCTCTTTAACAACAGTGTTGGCTTGGCTGGTTACATCTATCAGCTCAAATTGTTTTTTGGATGTCACTTCAATTCTTTTATGAAATGTTGTCATCGTTTAGCTAAACTTAGCTAAATTCATTATACCATAAATCTGCACTAAAGTCAGTTTTCTTTCATTAAATCCACACTCGTATCGTGGATTTTACTCTCTATTGGTAGGCTAAAAATGAAGGTTGAACCCTTGCCAGCACCTGCGCTTTCTGCCCAAATTTGGCCATTATGCTGCTGTATAATGATTTTTGCCACATACATCCCCAAACCCAAGCCAGTGGCGTGTGTGACGGAATCATGGCCTCTGGTGTACTTATCGAATATAGTCTTTAGCTCGTCTGCACTTATCCCCTTCCCAGTATCCTTTACTTTCACCACTAGATCTCTATCCACCTTTTCCAAACTCACTAAAATATCCCCTGCTTTGGAATATTTAATAGCGTTATCAATCATATTATTCACAACTTGGCGGACTTTTTCTTTATCCATCATGATATCTGGGTAAACCTCACTTGGGGGTCTGTAAACAATATTCATTTTCTTCATTTGTGCCAGAGGCTGCATCTGAACCACTAAATCGGAAACCACTTTTTCCAAAGAATTCTTTTCAAAGAAAAATTCAAGCTTCCCTCGTTCAATTCTAGAGGCATTCAGTAAATCATCTATTGTTGAAATCTGCGCTTCGTTTGTGACATTAGCTCGTTCGATCGCAGCATGGAGTTCAGTAGATAATTCACCAAAATCACCGTTCAATACCGCGCCCAAATACCACTTAATAGTTGCAGGCGGGGTTCTTAATTGATGACTAGCAATAGAAATGAACTCTGCTCGTGCTTTATCTAGGGCGACTAGTTGTTTATTTAAAGCCTCTAATTGTTCGTAAATTAATGCCTTATCTAAAGCAACAGCTACTACATCGATGAGGCTAGATATAGCATCTTTTTCGAAATCATTAACCGAATCATACGGCCTGTTAAGACCAAGCAACAACACTCCTATCAAACTGTCTTGGGTTAATAATGGGTACAACAAAATATTTTGAAGATGAGCCTCTTCGTCTAGTTTTTTTAACTTATCTACCTTCACCCACTCTCCATAAATATCCTGCATGCTTCCAGCGGTCTGCCACTGCTTTTCTAAAATAACTTTCTTTAGGAGTGGATTTTGTTCTGGAGTATCTAGTTTTTGCTTATCTAAGTCTGTTTTTAATTCTGTAGAAGCCTTTCGATATCTCTCCGACTTTGAAAAAACAAAAGGATTCAAAATCTTTTTTTGCTCGTCATATAAGAGAACACCAACAACCTCCATATTTAAATCAACCCGGACTATATCCGAAATCTTTTCGGAAAGCTGAGCCGGGTCTAAGGTAAGTAAGCTAATTTGATAAAGCTTACGAAGGAGCGAAAGAGTTTTATTTACCTCAGCTAATTCTAGGCTGTGCTTATAAATTTGCTCATTAAGCTCCTGCAAATTTGTGTCATTTGCAGTTTTATTTGCCATTTTTATTTTTATTGAAACGATTATTGAAGACTAGAAGGCACATCATCTGCGGGCAACTCTACTACTAAATCCTGCACAGCTTCTTTACATACTTCCCTGGACACCTGCCCAAACAATCGCGAGTACTGTGCCACTAACCGATTTAGGATATCTTTTGGATCACCTGTAATAACCACTTCGCCTGTTTGTTGATTAACTGAAAGTCCTTCTACCTTTTTTGCTTCTTCCCAAGCAACAGGACCAATAACAAGCTCCTGTTCTTTAATAATGCGAACGGAAATTTGTTGAAAGATTGTTGTAGAAGTTACAGTTGTCATATATTTATGATTCTTGAACTTTATAAAACATGTTGCCGATGGCAAATAAAGATATTGTCATCAAGAAATATGAGGCAAAATATAGGTAGTCCAGAAAGTCACCCACATACATAGAATCTGGATTAACACTGTACTGATAAGAGTATGCGAAGTCTGCAAAATACTGGAAGACTAAAGCAAAAATTAGCAACATTATTGGTTTCCTCATCATCCCACCTAAGATATCCTTAGAAATAAATAATGCTAACAGTGCGATGGAAACATACACCGCTTGACCTATAGGAAAACCGAAGTCAAAAAACAATAATACAGGGTCAGAAAAATCTATGACATAATCTTTTAGTAAAACAAAATAAGAAAGAACTAAAATCAGTATTGGAACCAAAACCGCCAAAAGCTTACCTTTTAATGTATTAGTTGTGAATCTAATACCACTAACTTTTGCTAAATAATATACACCGACGATATAAAAAATCACACTTGCTAAATAACTGACATCTCCAATCGAAGGGTAAGGTTCATCAATACCGAGAATATAAATGTAATAAACATATAGCATCTGCCCTAGGAACTGGGCCAGTAGTCCAAAAGAAAACATGGATATTGATATCCCTAAAGTACTCTTTAAACCACCCCATTTCCGTGCAAATGACCAACCTACTATTCCACCAATCAATGAAATAATAGGATAAGTGATAGTAAAATAATCATTCTCTGAGGCATCAGTCAAACCTCTTACATATATAGATATCCACCAAAAAGTAAAAAGTAAAAACAGTGCCAAAACTAACTTAAGAGCATTGTTTTGTTTTATCTGCCTAATAAAATCGCTGATCATATGTTTTATTTTATTACCCTCTAATTATACCATAAATACCTACTTTTCCCGAATACTGAACTTCTTAAGAAATTTTATCGGCCTATACGAATTCTTCGAAAATCTAAGCGACTCCAAACCAAGGTCTTCTTCAGCGTTTAAGAATTTCACGCCCTTTTGCAACAACATTTCAGCACTTTTACTTACCTGATATTCATATAAACCAGTAAACTTTGGTAATGTTTTCGCAAAATGTGAAATAGCATAGTTACCACCAGTAATCGCAAAAACCTCACATCCAATTAACTTTTGACCTATGAAAACTCCTACGCACAAAACATTATGCAAGCTGAGCGATAAGAATTTTTTAATAGCAAGGAATTCTTTAACTAAATTTACACCATTCATATCATTTGTCTTACTCACCATCCACTCTTCAGCTAAAGCTAAGACTAATTTAGAATCATTAGGTATACCCAAATCTAATATTCTTACAACTGCCTCGGGATGATCTCTTAAAAATCTATTGTACAATTTTCTTTTACTTGCAAATTTAGCACCTTCATATTTTACGTGCTCACTCAAATCAAAGATATAATCATAGTTATTTAAGTCAATCTCAATTAAATACTTGTTTAAATCGATCCCCTCCAAACTTATCTCAGGAACTAATCTAAGTTCGTCTTTATATAGGCTATTCGATAAAGGGAATGCAAAAATTTGCTTTAGTGAAGCGTTTATTTCATTATTTCCTAAAATTGAGTAAAAAGGCTCATCTGTGAAATGGTCGGTTAAAACCACTACAAGATTATCGTTCAGTTCAGATACTTTGAACCTCCCTTGAATGTCCCAGCTCCACATACTAATAAAGTCAAAATCTGAATATGGCTCAAAATCGGCAGTAAGCTTTTCGATTTCTTCTCTATCGCTAAGTTCTAAAGATTTAAATTCAGGGAATTTTGGTAACATAAAATTTAAAATAATTCCAACAAAAATACTCCAACTGTAACTATAATAATACCAATTATCTTTTGTGTGAGATGTTTAAACAACATGGATTCCTTACCAAACCTTGGGAAAAATATGGTGATAATAATTCCAAAAATAAATACTAAAGGAGTCTGTAAACTTCCCACTGTTTGAACTAACACAACTGGTGCAAATAAAACAGCGAATATAAGCGCCACCATCCCTACCAAACCTAAAATTTCATTCACAATATTTAAACCAATGACATAGTAACGATGGTTTTTTATCAAAGCGAGGAAATCTCTTCGATACCTCTTAACACCAAAAAACAACAATAGACCAAACATAACCTTACCAGACATATCCCAAAACAACGAATCAACAAAACTCTGATCTACTGCTATCATTTTAAAAATAATTGCATTAATTGCATACAAAAATGATGCTCCAAACATTAGTAGAATTATTTTATATTTTACCTTGACCCTTCGCCCATCTAGATCGAGTGACAATATAATACTACCCAAAATAACCAACATTACGGCTAATATTTGTTTTGCTACCAAACCTTCGCCTAGAATAAAAAATCCTAAAACGAAAGAAAAAACCGGAATTAATTCGAACATCGGTGCAATATAAGAAGCTTCGTGACTCTCTAACGCATAAAGATAAAATAAAATGGCAAGCATAAGCAAGCCACCATTGACTAATAATATGATTGCTTCGACTAAACCTGTAGCTTGAAGCACCGATGGGTTAATAAAAAATATGATAGGTAAAGCTACAATTGCAAAAAGTGATGAAAATAAAATTAAAGCCCCAATAGAGCTATCTTTAGTGAACCTGGAAATCAAATACTTATCAAAATGATTTACCAATGCTCCTGTTACAGGTGTTATTATTGCGATCAAAAACCAGCTCATATATTTTAAGTTAGCAACTCTCTAAGGAAATATTTTTTATTCTTATTCACAAATTCTTTATTCTTCCAATCATTTCCTGTAATAATTTTTCTGCAATTTTTACTTTTACATTTACAAATAAGTCTATATTTGGAGTATGATACACCCATCCCATAATCCCACACTAACTCCTCACCAGTCTTTACTGACCTGGTTGTAACAAAATTACCTTTGCTATCAAAACCAATATTATAGTCGCATGAATGATTCATATTCCACGGGACAGAAAGATAGTTTAAATCAGGAGGAACATAAAATCCTTTTTCTGTTAACATGCAAAAATCTTCGATTTTCTTTTTTGTAATCTTATCTATACTTTTCCATTGCGACCAAGGTATGAATATTTCTTCAAATTTATCCGCACTGGCAATTATATAATCCTTTTTTAATTCCCTAGCGGCAAAAAGGCCAATCTCCTTAGGTAAAATTTTAGAAGGCCTTAACTCAATAATTACAGCTTTTACTTGTTTGCTCATAGTTTTATTTCACAAATTAGGTCTCAATAATAAATTTTAACATATTTATGCGGTTTACTGTAAGGACAAAAAAACGGCGTTGATAGAAATCAAGCCGTTGTGTTTTTTCTCTCTTAAAGTTTTTTGGCAAGAAACAGTGCCTCTTCGTTAAGATGCACAGCCATAGATGCATCTCGACCAAACAACGCCAAGCTGTCATCAGTAGCTACTATATCCCCCGAGCTGGTAGTGGCAATGAGTTGCCCCTTAGCAATCCGCTCATACGTCTTAAAAGTCTTCGCCAACTTAAAAGATTTATCAGTTGGGATAATAGAATCGAACACCCTGTAAACATCTTTGCGAGATTTTTTAGGATACTCTTTCATCTTCACCATGCCAAGCAAGCCAAGTAAAATCTGAACAGACAGTTTTGCTTTCTTGAAAGATTCCCTACTTGTATGCTGACCAGCTTCAAGTCCAAAAATAGATGACTTTTTATCGCCATATAGCACGCAAGCTGGAGTGCCAATCTGTACACTTTCAATGTTTGAAATGACATCAGTAAATGGAAGCATGTCGATTAACCCCAAATCACTTCTATCTAAAGCGACAATCATTGGATTAGATTTCTGGCTGGTGCTGTGAAGATCCAAGCCATAATCAAACTGCTTCCAAACAGGCATAAGCTCTCTTGCCCTGCGCACTTCAGAAAGCGTGCAATTGGGATCCTTCAACTTGTTTTCAGGAAGTCGATTCATGTTTACATCCACGAATCTTGCCTTCTCCATTTTTTCTGCATCCCTTTTTCCTAACGCTGAAAAGTATCTTTTGGATGCTTGAAGATTGTTAAGTACGATAAATACTCGACCCTTTAAGAGACCTTGTCTACTACTCAAAATCTTGTGCAGATAAGGATAAATTGCCAACCCAACAGGTTCATTCCCATGGGTCATAATAGTTATCCCCAACGTAGGTCCAGGCTTCCCCGAGTCGAACAGCTCCACTCCCTTGATTCCATTGTAGGTTTTCGAAATTAGATTATGAATTTGATTTCTTAAAAAAAGAAAGTTCATAATTACAAAATTTAATTGTTTTAAAAATCTATTAGATTAAAATTTAAGTAAAATCGATGTAAATAAAATTTAGGGGGAATTTCTTCCCCCTTGCTCACCATGCAAAGCAGCTTACTGAAGGAGCGTAAATACCATCACAGACTCTGTAACATTCACGTGCAAATTTATTAATCAGTGTATGTGAAGCTGTAGCTCCGCCCATTCTAAATTCAATTGTACCATGAACGGTGATCCGAATAAGTTGCCAATTTTTCCTAGGGTCTTTCTCAAAACCTTGGGAGCAAGCATCCTTATAGAATTCCTCCACCGACTTATAAGGTACGGGTTCATAACTCTTTGCCATCATCTTATAAATTTCGAGCCTTTCGCCTTTGCTCTCATTGATAATTTCAGCCAGATTAGCCCAATGATGGATTACACCATTATAAACCTTCAAAGCCATCTTCATATTAGGCATACCGATATGAACATGTGTACCAGCAACTCGACATGCTGCACGAAGTATGTCGATTGGCATATTCTTGATGATCTGTTGGTATCGACCAGTAGGATCATCATACACCGTCAAATCCATATCAAAGGGTGCAACCTCAGTGAAATGGTCCTTCAGTTTCAACGCTTTAAGGGCGATTGAAATTTCTCGATCATTAGATTGCAATGCCCTAGTAAGTTCATCTAATCTGATTGGTCCAACCCTATCCTCGAGCTGACATGCCGATAGCTCATAGCCGTAACTTTCGTTACTAGGCAATAAATTAAGTACCTTCTTAGCTTCAGGAACTATTTCACCCTTAGCGTTCATGATAAATCTTTCACGCTCAACACCTACATGCATAGCCTTAGTAGGGTCAAACTTGAATAACTTCAGAAACTCCTTCATTCTATTTTCCTCCGACTAACTTTTTAATTTTCTAGATGAGTTATCACGCTCATCGCGAAATTTTAGAAGCCTCTAAAGCTTAGCGATGAGTACAATAATTCCACACATCGCAAGAAAAAGAAAAGCTCCTCATCCTTGCAAACAGTAGAATACTGTTCACAAGGACGAAAAGCTTTGTTTTCGTGATACCACCTTGCTTCGCCATCATTTGATGGCCTCGGCCCTTACTCCTTTCGGAAATAAAGAATCTTTTGTTTACGGGAGATTAATCCCCGTACCGCCACATCTCACATTTTGAGTAGCAGAGGTCATCGTGTTCTTTCGAACTATCTTGACCCAACCCCACTTCAGAGCGAACTCATCTGCGGGATCAAGATATCGACTTTGGATTTGTGTACTTATGCTATCCTGTATTTTTTTTCCTGTCAAGAAAAAAAAGGCGCATAATTTACGCCTTTTTGTGAAAACATCAAAGTTATCCACAAGAATCATTTGCCAAAAGGATGAGTCACCTTATAAAAACAGTATAGCGCTTGCATTTCTTCTATCCGTTTCGTAAGATACTCTCCGGCTTTTAAATTGCCACTTGTTCCAGGTGCCTTATTCTGAGCCACCTCGGGAATCTGCTTTACAACCGCATGCTCATGCATCTTTCGAAAAGTAGCCATGAAGGCGATCCAATCGTAAACTACCGGAACAAGCAAACAGAGTCGATCGTCGTCCGACAGACCAGAGATCGTATCGCTGGAATGAATCTGACTCAACTTTCGCTCAATCGCTCCTCTGCCATTGGGAGAATAATACTTGCCTTTATCTTTCATTTCGTCCAAATAACTCTGTGGTAATTTCGAACCCCAGAAAGATAATTCAAGATAAGGTAGACGCCAAGAGTAAGCTCCACTAGGCCCATCCACCTGTCTTACTGGACAAGGCTGAGAAATAAACTGGCGGAAAAATGGAAAGTGTCCTTCCTTCATTCCGTGCAACTTCACAAACCTATCCCGAATAGGACCGAAATCCATCAGGTCCCTCTGGCTTGTAATTAAGCGTCGGTTCTTTTCCTTATCTGCGAAGAACTCATCGACTGCAGTTACTAATCTAGATAATCTGTCTTCGACAGTTCGATGAGCGTTATAAAACATGATCTCGGTTTCCCGAATCTCACCAGTCGAGTAGGCTCTCATGTCCGAAATTGGGTTTACACGAACAAGTTCGTGATACTGCAATCCTGGGACATTGATCCCTGAACAAAAGAAGTCAACGATATTCGTCAAGATAAGCGGAACGTCTAGCTTGCTTTTTATCAAAGCGACTTCGCAAAACTTCAAGTCCAGTAAACACAACTCTCTGTTCTCGAAGTACGCCTTGTGGATCTGGTTTGTATCAACCATCTCTCTTAAGAACCCTTCTACCTTTGAAGGAATTGCGGCTGGGTCATCGACCAACAGCTGAGGCAATTCTTCAACAACAAAATCACTTAACCTACCTAGCGGTCTGGTCTTAGACATCGTAATTCCTCCTCACAAATTTAAACTTAACATTAATAACGGTTGTCCGTTATTAGCCGAAATATACCACACAATAGCCCTTTGTCAAGGTAAAAATTAAAAAAAAGTTGCCTATTATAGCAACTTTTCTAAATAGCCTTGATTCTGGCTAGAAATAGTCAATTTTCATGACTTCACGAACTCGCTTCATCGTTTCAGAAGCCCGCTGGCGGGCCTTAGCAGTGCCTTCTTTCAGAATACCCGTGACCATCTCGGGATCTTCAGAAAACATCGCTCTACGCTCACGAATGGGGGTTAGAAATTCGTTAAGAATCGCAAACAACCTGCGCTTAACTAAAACATCCCCGATACCACCAGCTTCATAGGCCAACTTCAGCTCGGCAAGCACTTCTTTTTCAGGGTCGAAAACATCCAAGTATGTGAACACAGTATTTCCTTCAATCTTGCCTGGGTCCTCTACCCGAACATGATTTGGATCGGTGTACATGGACATTACCTTTTTGTACAGCTCATCTTCTGAATCAGACAAAAAGATTGCGTTCCCAGTGGACTTACCCATCTTACCCTCACCGAAAATCCCAGGAAGCCTTGGGACCTCTGATAGGAGTTCAACTGGCTCATTGAAAACATAACCATAAGTTTCGTTGAACGCTCGCGCGATTTCCCTGGCTTGCTCGATCATCGGCGCTTGATCTGCACCAACTGGAACCAGCTGTCCGTTCACGAACAGAATATCGGCTGCTTGGCTAATTGGGTAAACCGCAAAACCTACCGGTACAGTATCTCCAAAACCTTTTTCCTTAATCTCCGACTTCACAGTTGGATTACCCAACAGTCGATTCATAGTCACGAGGTTCATAAAGTACACTGTAAGCTCGGCAATTTCCGGAATCATGGACTGAATGAAAATTGTTGTCTTTTCAGGATCAATCCCAACAGCCAAATAATCGTAAGTTACCTCCAGAACGTTCTTACGAACCTTTTCTGGATTTTTGGCGTTATCGGTGAGTGCCTGGACATCGGCGATGATAATAAATGGGTCATAATTGTTACTGTCCTGCAACAATACCCTGTTCTGGAGCGAACCAACATAATGCCCTAAGTGTAGAGGCCCTGTTGGTCTATCTCCCGTTAGAATTACTTGCTTTTTCATTGTGCCTCCAACACGGATTGATTTATCCAGCTCGGCCCCAAAAGGGGTTTTGGCTAGTAAAAAAGTATATCAAACCAACCGGCCTAGTCAACCACAAAAATGTGCTATAATTAATTAAAGCTATGGAAACAACCCAACAAGCACCAACTATTGTTATAGTTGAAGATGATGTCGCTATGCGCGAGATTGTCACTCATAAGCTTTCAACCAATGGCTTCACAGTAAAGGAAGCCGAAGATGGAAAAGTTGCCATAGATCTAATCAAAGAGACCAAACCTAAATTGGTCTTGCTAGATTTGATGTTGCCCGAAGTAGATGGGTTTAAGGTCTTGGAAACTATCAGGAGAAGTGAAGACAAAGAATTAGCCAATACCCCTGTAATAATCTTGAGCAACTTGTGGAGTAATAAAGATATTTTAAAGACTAAAGCGCTAAATGTTCAGGCATACCTCGTTAAAGCATATTTTACTACCGAAGAAATCTTAAAGAAAGTTCAGGAAGTACTAGCTAATCCAAATAAACAAGCAGATATCGCCATCAATAGTCAAACAGGAAAACCAATGCCTTAATAACCGAAAAGCCATCACATGATGGTTTTTTAAATAAAAAAACCGCCTACCAATGTAGGGCGGTTTTTTTGGGCTAACTAAAGGATTGCGTCCTTAGCAGCTTTTGCAACAGTAAACTTAACGACTGTCTTAGCTGGAATTTGGATGGTAGCACCAGTTGCTGGATTGCGACCTTCACGAGCATTACGATGCTTCTTCTTAAGCTTACCTAATCCTGGGATGCTGAATTCTCCGCTGGACTTGGTTTCTTTGTAAGCCAAGGCTACCATGGCTTCCATAAATTCTACAACTTCTTTTTTGGTCTTGCCAGTTTTTTCGGCAAGGTGTTGCAAGATTTCTGAC
>CAZHYL010000006.1:0-54551 GCA_964536745.1 uncultured Candidatus Saccharibacteria bacterium
GACTCAAAATCGTGTATCTTCGGGTGTGAGGGTTCAACTCCCTCCTCGGCCACCAGTGTTTGGCAGTCTTCATTTGCGAAGGTTGGCAGTCACAGTAAATTCGAAAACAATGGATAGTGTAAATCAAAATCAACCCACAGTTAGTTCTAACCAGACTGAATCTTTTGAAGATGTTATTTCGTCGAACAATACTGAGGTGGTTGACACAGCGGTAGTCACTGAACCGGTAAGCTTGGAGCCTTCAGAAAAAGTTTCTTACGCAGATAGTTCTATTCAAGAAATTCCTGTTTCAGAAATTGTTGCAAATCCATACCAGCCTCGTAAGGTGTTTAAAGAAGAGGCTCTTCGTGAATTGGCTGAGTCTATAAAAGAACATGGAGTGATTCAACCCGTCGTTGTTACTAGAAGTCCGAATGGCTATGAGCTAGTGGTTGGTGAAAGAAGGTTTAGAGCTTCTCAACTGGCGGGGTTAACTAAAGTACCAGCGATTGTTAAAGATTCTCTTCAGGATCAAACAAAGCTTGAAGTTGCTTTAATAGAAAATATACAGCGTCAAGAGTTAAATGCCATCGAAGAAGCTCAGGCTTACCAGCGGTTAATGGAGAAGTTTAATTTGAATCAGAGTGAAGTTGCAGTTAAAGTGGGGAAGTCCCGTCCAGCGGTTGCAAATACTTTGCGTCTGTTAAATTTACCCGCTGAAATTCAGCGAGCAATCATTGAGGGGAAAATTTCTGAAGGTCACGGGCGCGCTATTTTAGGATTATCAGATATCGAAAAACAACTCTTGATGTACAAGATGATTTTAGATCAAGGCATGAACGTTCGTCAGGTGGAAAATAAAGTTCGTGAATTAACAGCAAGGCCTAAAATGGATGCTGTGATGCCAGATCCAAAGTTAATGGCTGTGGAGACAACACTCCGAAGCAAGCTGGGAACACAAGTAAAAGTTGCAAGGCAGGGACGTGGTGGTAAAATTACGATTGAATTTTTTAGCGACGAAGATTTAGAAGATATTTTGCATAAAATTACAGAACAAAAAAATGAGAGCAGTGATTATCTGGTAGTATAAAGAACCGGGGTATAGTATACCGGTAGTACGCGCCCATGGGGTGGGTGTAGACTGGGTTCGATTCCCGGTACCCCGACCAAAATATCTATTAAACCGCCTTCGGGCGGTTTTAAAATGCTATAATAATATAAAGTCTAGGTGGGTTATTTTTCTATGGACACTCAACAATTACAGTTTAAAAAATTAGATAATCAAGCCATATTACCAACCAGGGGTAGCGAACATGCAGCTGGCTTGGATTTGTATTCCATCGTTAATGTTTCTATCCCGGCTCGTGGTTATGCCAGTGTTTCGACAGGGTTGTCTGTAAATATTCCGATTGGATTTTACGGAAGGATTGCACCAAGATCTGGCTTAGCAGCTAAATTTGGAATTGATACTTTAGCTGGGGTAGTGGATAGTGATTACCGTGGAGAGTTAATCGTATTACTTGCGAATCATTCTGATAAGGATTTCAACATTGCTATGGGGGATAGAGTTGCCCAGTTTGTTATTGAACAAATAATTTTACCAGAGCCAATTTTTGTGGACGAGTTGGGCGTGACTCAACGTGGTGAAGGTGGTTTTGGTAGCACAGGTATTTAATATGAAGCACACAAAAAAAGATTATAGTATGATTGTGCGGAACTTCACTTTTGGAGTGGAGGATAGTTTGGTTTCTACTGTCGGTTTACTTGCAGGGATTGGAGCTGCAGGATTAGGTAAGTCTCAAATAATTGTTACTGGCTTAGTTTTAATTTTTGTGGAAGCATTTTCAATGGCTGTTGGTAGTTTGCTATCCGAGCAGTCCGTTCAGGAATATGAGGTTCATAGGGAAGTTGGTTTTTCTAAATCTATCACAGCTGCGATTGTTATGTTTATGTCATATGTTTTGGCTGGTTTGATTCCATTGTCTCCGTTTTTCTATTCTGCATCTCATGCATCGATCTTAGTTTCAGTGGCATTAACTTTAGTTTCCCTCTTTTTATTGGGTGTAGTGAACGCAAGGATGTTTAGGGTGAGAGCATGGCGTGATGGTTTGTTCACATTATTAATGGGCGGGATCGCGGTTGGTGTTGGAATCGCGGTCGGGCAAATTGCTGGACATATAGGTTAGGTCGGTTATGAAGATTCTTACTCTTGTAGTTATATACGATAAAGATAAAATTTTATTAGGAATGAAGAAGAGGGGCTTTGGAGCAGGGCGTTGGAATGGGTTTGGTGGTAAAGTCCATGAGGGTGAAAGTTTGCATGATTCTGCTCAAAGAGAACTACAAGAAGAGGCGGGAATAATAGCACACGATTTGCAAAACAGGGGAAAACTGTTATTTACTTTCGAAAATGAGGAAGATGATTTAGAGGTAAACTTATTTAGTGCAAACACTTTTTCTGGGGAGCTTGTGGAAACTGACGAAATGAAGCCTAAGTGGTTTAAAATTAATGAGATTCCCTACGCAGAGATGTGGGCAGATGATCCTTTTTGGATGCCATTATTGTTAAGTGGTAAAAATATTACAGGCAGTATGCACTTCGATAACCCAAATAATCAAACGATACTAAATAATTCAATTCAAGAAGATGCTAGATAAAATTGTCAAAACTTTTTTTGCTTCAGCTATAGTTTTTGCTTTAGTCTTCAATGTATCTGCTGTTCAGGCAGAGCAAATCGATGATTATAAAGTTCACTCTAAGATTAATATAGATAGCTCGGTAGAAATTACTGAAGTTATTACATATAATTTTGGCGACCTTCAAAAACATGGAATTTTTCGCAATATTCCTTACGAGTACGAAACTGATGAAGGCACGTTTAAATTACGTCTAAGTGATTTCGAAGTTTGGGATGGTTCTGGCAATCCGTTATCTTTTGATAAATCGAAGTCTGGTGGGTATGTAGAGCTTAAAATTGGTGATCCAGATAAATATGTAACAGGAGTACAAGTTTACCAAATTAAGTATAAGGTAAAGAGGGCTGTAGAATTTTTTGAGTCACATGATGAATTTTATTGGGATGCGATTGGTGACGAATGGACAATTCCAATTCAAAAAAGTTATGTAGCGATTGAATCACCTGGATCGATTACACAAGCAGTTTGCTACACCGGAGTTTATGAATCGACCGAGCAGGGCTGCCAAGTTTCGGGGGTTGGAAGTTCGAAGGTCGCAATGAGTCGGGGGGAAGTTTTAAATCCTGGGGAGGGTTTTACGATAGTTATAGGCGTCAATAAAGGTGTTTTAGTGCAACCAACCTGGAAAGATCGGTTGCTAGATACGATCATTGATAATTATATTTTAGTATGGCCACTGATAGTATTTGTAATTCTTTTCTATTTCTGGAATAAGTACGGAAGAGATGCTAAGAGAAAAAATTCAGTTGTGGCGCAGTACGATGCCCCGGATAATTTATCACCACTCTATGTTGGTTCTTTACTCAAAGGTAAGGTTGATAACTCTGCGATAACAGCAGAAGTTGTATTTTTAGCAGAGCAAGGTTATCTAACAATCAAAAGATTAGAGTATAAAAAATTAGTATTATTTACTGGCGTAGATTACGAGTTTACAAAAGTTGAAAAACCTACAGATAAACTAGCTCCGCAAACCAAAGCTTTGTACGATAAAATATTTAATTTTAACCGGTCCACGGTAAAACTTTCCGATTTAAAGTCCGAAGTTACCTTTGGCCAAGAATTAAGGGATATCAAAAGCAAAACTACCGGCGAGTTAACTAAAAGTGGTTATTTCGTGACTAATCCTGTGAACGTAAAGGCTGTGATGTTCTTAATTATGATGCTTGCAGGTTTTGGTGGAACTTTTCTGTTTGTTAATTTTTTTGGTTTAATCGGAGGTTTAGCTTCGGTGCTTGGAGCGGTTGTGATATTTGTCTTTATGTTTTTAATGCCAGCTAGAACCAGTAAAGGTGTAGAGGCCGTAGGGCATATAATGGGACTCGAAAACTATATGACTGTTGCCGAAAAAGATCGTATGGCTTTTCATAATGCTCCTAAAAAAAGTCCTCAGATTTTTGAACAGCTTCTACCATTCGCTATTGCTTTGGGTGTAGATAAAGCTTGGTCGGAACAGTTCAAAGATTTAACCAAGGCACCAAGTTGGTATACGGATGCTTCCAATGCTAGTTTTAATTCCGCGATTTTCACCAGTTCTATGAGAGATTTTTCCAGTTCCATGTCTTCTGCAGTCAGTTCTATGACAACTTCATCCAGTGGTGGGAGTGGTTTTTCTGGCGGCGGCGGAGGAGGAGGCGGTGGAGGAGGAGGCGGCGGAAGTTGGTAAAATAGAATTAAATAAAATATATGAAGTTTAATTTTTTTGTAGTGCCGGCAGTAATCATTCTTACTGCTTATATAGGAGGAAGATTTACTAGAAAAGGAATACGCGATTGGTATTCTCATCTTAAAAAACCATCTTGGACCCCGAGCGGTAAAACTATTGGTCAAATTTGGACTTTGCTTTACCTGCTCACAGGTTTTGGGATTTTATGGTTTTGGAATGTTCCAGTTTACGGGATTACTCATTACGTGATTGGAATTATTTTAATTGTAAATGCGTATTTAAATGCATTTTGGAATAAGGTTTTTTTCGTTGAACATAATTTTGCGAAAGCATATAAATGGATGATTTTCCTTAATGCAACTACAATTTTGGTAATTCTCTTAATGCTTCCGAAATCTTTCATTGCTCCGGTACTATTAATTCCTTATGTAGTCTGGGTTGGAATCGCTACTAAATTAACTAAGCAAATATGGCATTTAAACAAATAGTATTGTTAACAAGCGTTTTATTTTTTGGATTCTCACCATCAGTAGTAGGCGCGCATCAACCAGTCATTGAACCTTCTGTCGAAAGTTCTTATTCAGAATCCGGATTGTTTTTTAAGGCGATTAGGTTGGGGGATCCAACCAAGCAATCATTGGCAAATTATGGCAATATTTCAAAACCTGGCGAAGTAGATGCGTATGTTTTTAGTCCAGAGCAGTCCGCAGAAATACCAGTAGAGCTTTTGGTTACAATTAGACCCGCCAATTCAAAGTTTAAACCAGATTTGTATGTAGTAGCTAAGTCATTGCCAGATGCTGGGTTAGTATCCGAAGGTTTACCATTCGAAATTCCAGAAGGATATAAAGCAATAAAAATTTCTAATCAACATGATGACGGTATTTTTTATGAGCCATTTAGTTTTGAACGGTACTGGAGAGGTGAGGAAATAAAGTTATCGGTCGAGCCGAAGCAAAATTATTTTTTGGTTATTGCCGAGCCAAATAAACAAACTGGTGACTATTCTCTTGGCGTCGGAACTGTAGAAAATTTTTCTGACGCAAGCTTCTTCGAAGTATTACAAAATGTCTTTTTAATTAAGATGGGCGCGGTAGGTAATGTTGTCTTGCCGGCTTTAGATTTTATTGGGTTGTTTATTTTCATCGCTGGGTTTGTGGTGGGACTTGGAGCAGTAACTGTAATTGATGTAATGGGGTTCTTGGGAAGAACATCTAAGTATTGGACCGAATCTACAATCAGAGCACATAAAGTAACCAAGCCATTAATTTGGGCTGGGTTATTCTTACTTATTGTTGGTGCGGTGATAACTTATCGGGATAGTTGGTTAACTGGTGTTGCACTGTTCCAATTAATTTGTATTCTAATATTAATTCTAAATGGATTATTTTTAACTTTCTACGTGAGTCCTAAGTTGTTAAGGCGAGAAAAGGATGGAGAAATTGCAGAAATTTTACCGATCGCATTACGCAATAAAATTACTGTAAGTTTCGCAATCTCATTTATTGGGTGGTGGACTACGTTATTCTTATTTGTCTGGTACATTGTAGTGATGCGTTAAAAGATTTTTTGAATGAAACAAAATTGGTATCAAAAAACAATTGAACAAACCTTAGAAGAGCTAAAAAGTTCTTCAGAAGGGATTACTCAGATTGAAGCTTCTCGGAGGTTGGTTGAGTATGGTCAGAATGTGTTGCCAGAAGTAAAACCACCTTCATTATGGTGGATTTTTGCTAAACAATTTACTAGTCCACTAGTGTATATCTTGTTGGCCGTGTGCGTGCTGGTGTTGATTATGGGTGAGTATACTGATGCGGTAGTTATTGGTTTTATTCTTGTTTTTAACGCAGTAATTGGAACTGTTCAAGAAGGGCGGGCCAATGATACGCTTCAAGCTTTAAAGAAATTTGTTCAAACAAAAGCGCTAGTTATCCGGGACGGAAAGGAAGAGTTGGTTTTTGATTACGAGTTGGTTCCAGGTGATGTGGTGATTTTAAGAGAGGGCGATAAAATTCCTGCTGATGGAAGACTCTTTGAGGTAGTTGGTGCAACAGTAGACGAGTCTTCATTAACCGGTGAGTCGAATCCAATCGCAAAAATTATTGAGCCGATTCCAGGGGTTGAAGGATTACCTTTACTCAACCCTGCTGATCAAAAGAATATGCTTTTCAAAGGAACTCATCTAGTTGCTGGATCGTGCATGATGGTTGTTGTGGGCACCGGAGTACAAACAGAAATTGGTAAGCTCTCGGAAACTATTAGCAAAGTAGATACGGAGATTCCCTTACAAAAAAATATTCGGTATCTATCTAGATTAATCGTTATCACGGTTTTTTCAGTAAGTTTTATTCTGTTTTTAATAGGGGTACAGTCTGGTATCAATAAATATGAGATGGTTAAAACGGTGGTTTCTTTAGCTGTATCTTTGATTCCCGAAGGGCTTCCTGTGGTGATGACTTTGATTTTGGCTAATGGAGTTTGGAGAATGAGTCAGCGGAAGGCTTTGGTGAAAAAACTGGCTGCGGTAGAAGCTCTTGGTCAAACAGATGTAATAGCAGTGGATAAAACTGGCACCATTACAAAAAATGAATTGGTTGTGAAGAAAATTTGGGTTAACGGTAAGACATTCGAGGTTACGGGCAGTGGTTATGAACCAAAAGGTGAAGTTTTGTACCACAAGCAAACTGTCTCACCAATGGATGTCCCAGAATTAATAATGGTCGGAAAATATTGTTCGTTCGCGGACGCTGAATTAATTTTTGAGCCGCAGGCTAATTCTTGGTTAATTAGTGGTGATCCAACAGAGGCTGCTTTAGTGGTCCTAGCAGAAAAACTGGGTTATAAACAGGATGATATGAAGCAACGTCACAAAGTTATTCAAGAAACTACTTTTGACTATCACAAGAAATATCGGAGTATAGTTATAGACGACGCGGAAAATAAAACTTTAGTTGTTACAGGGGCGCCCGAAGCCATTGCAAAGTTATCTGGGTTGGAACAGTCTAGTTTACATAAAGATTTAATTGAAATGGCTAGCCAAGGATTAAGGGTGATTGCCTTTGGGTTTGCAAAAGTTTCTGGGCCAATAGATTTGGATAAAGTTCCAAAAGTTTCATTTGGTGGTTTGATAGGACTGGAAGATACTTTGCACGATGAAGTGCCGCAAGCAGTTGCTGATGTCCGCAGGGCAGGTATGCGAGTAGTGATGATTACTGGTGACTGGCCAGACACTGCCAAAGCCATAGCGAAACTTGCGGGCATATACCGCGACGGGGATCATGTTTTGTCTGGTCAACAGCTTACAGAATTATCAGAGGATGAGTTGTTGTTAAAACTTCCTCAGACTTCTGTGTTTGCGCGAATTAGTCCTGATAATAAATTAAAAATTGTCCAAGGTTTTCAAAAGCTTGGTTTAGTGATTGCAATGACAGGGGATGGAGTTAATGATGTCCCTCCGTTGGTGGCAGCGAACTTGGGTGTGGCAATGGGAAAAACTGGTACAGAAGTCACAAAAGAATCTGCAGATATTGTTTTGCTGGACGATAATTTTACCACTATTGCAGCGGCAGTGGAGGAGGGGCGTAATATTTATAAAACGATCAAGCGAGCGTTACTGTATTTGTTTTCAACTAGTATCGGTGAATTATTTGCGATTGCTGGGGCGTTATTTTTAGGATGGCCATTGCCTGTGACTGCGGTGCAAATTTTATGGCTGAATTTCGTTACGGATGGTTTTTTGACAGTAAGTTTTGCAATGGAACCCAAAGAAGGCAACTTGTTGCGATTACCGTATAAAAAACCGAGTAATTTTATTATCGATAGATTGGTTATCTTTAGAATGATTCCTATGGGTTTAATTATGGCCGGTGGAACTTTGTGGTTGTTTGGATTGTATAAAGACCTAAACATGATTCACGCTCAGACGCTTGCCTTAACATTATTGGCTGTGTACCAGTGGTTTAACGCTTGGAATAGTAGAAGCGATACAACTTCGGCTTTCAAAAACTTGTTTACTAATCGATGGTTGTTGGCGGCAATGGCTATAGTCATCACTGCTCAGATTGCTGTAGTGCATTGGTCTCCACTGCAAAAGTTATTGGGTACTGTACCATTAACTTTGAGTGAATGGTTAATGATTGTTGGAATCGCCACTTCAATTTTCTTGTTTGAAGAGGTTGCAAAACTTGTCAGAAGAGTGCTACAAAGAAGGAAAGGAGAATAATTTATGGTTATAAAAAATTTATTAGATCAAGCTAATACGAATGAGTATTTTCGCGTAGTATTGGCAACAAACAAAAGTTCACAGTTGGTTTTGATGAGCCTTTTACCAAATGAAGAAATTGGTGAAGAGGTGCACGATTTAGACCAAATTTTGTATATCACAAAAGGTACGGGTCAAGCTTTCTTGGATGGGCAAGCTACAGACATTTCTGCTGGTGACGTAATTAACGTCCCAGAGGGAGTAAAACATAATATTGTTAATACAGGCCAAGAGAGCTTAAAACTTGCAACTATATATTCACCACCAGAGCATCCAGATGGAACGGTACACAAAACAAAGGCAGAGGCTGAAGCAGCAGAACATCACTAAAAAAAGACCCATCAGGGTCTTTTTTATGCTGCAACTTTAGTAAGCTTTTTAGTTTTAGCTTTAATGCAGCGGGTGCAAGCTTTTACTCTGTTACCAGATTCACTGCGAGTCCATTGGAGATTAGGCTGCAGTCTTCGGGTAGAAGCTCGCATACTATGCGAACGTTTAATGGTTTTAGAGTAAGTTTTGCCACAGACAGTACACATTCTTGGCATAAAAATCCTTATTATAGAATTCGATCACCCGTGGGCGAGGGAATATTTAATCAAAATTAGTAACTTGATAACTATACACTATTTGGATATAATTGGCAAGTCTATATTAAAACTGAAGGGGGAGAGTGTGAATGTTGGCAGAATTTTTACCCCGTGTGGTAGTGATGGGGATGGTGAATTGCATTATATTTTTGGTTTGTAATACTTTCTTTTCTTGGGTATTTCACCGCCGGTGCCAATCGTATACAAAGGAGCTTAAAATTGCATTACTCCACTTTTGTGCACTATCGATTTTTATCGTGGCAATGATATACTTTGCTGTACGGTTTAAGTTTGAAGTTGAAGAGATATTACAACCTCTTGCTACAGTTTTTTTCTTGTCTCCAGTAGTTGCTTCGATTATAAATTCTTACTCAGATTAATTTTTAGAAAAGGTGCCGGTTCTGGTAACCTTTTTATTTATGCTAAAATATTGATATGGAAATTTTAATTACATTAGCGATTTTAATATTCTCGGTTATTGTTCATGAGGTTAGTCACGGACTGATGGCTGAAAAATTAGGGGATTACACTGCGCGCGATGCAGGCCGAATCACAATTAATCCAATCCCGCATATCGACCCATTTGGTTCAATATTGCTTCCAGGATTATTGCTTGCTGTAGGAAGCCCGATAGTATTTGGTTCGGCTAAGCCTGTGCCAGTTAATTTTGAAAACTTACGACCACGTAAATTAGGCATGGCCTTGGTTTCTATTGTTGGGCCATTAAGTAATTTAGTTTTGGCTGTTTTGTTTATTTTACCGATTGCTTTTAACTTAGTCTCTGGTCCAGTTGCAGGGGTCTGGCTTCAAGCGTCTATCTTAAATATTGTTTTGGCAGTATTTAATGTTTTGCCGATTCCGCCACTCGATGGCAGTAAAATTTTAGCTTCCATGCTCCCAGATGGCATAATGTACAAGTTGCTTGAAATGGAAAGATACGGGTTTTTGATTGTACTGGTGTTTTTGTTTTTGGGTTGGTTAGATAAAATTTTGCTTCCTGTGATCAATGTGTTTTTGGCCGTTTTTAATATTCGGGTATAAAAAAGCGACCCAAGCAAATTAATGCTCGGGTCGGAAGTGTTACAAAAAAATGAAGTTAGTTGCCGGTGGTCACGCGACGCGCCGGTTTTTTGTTGAATGCGTCCAGGATCGGGCCGATTGCGCCGTTTCTCACGAGATGTTCGACTTTTTCCGGCACTTCGCCGAAACCTTTCACGTCCGCGAAAACTTGGCCACCCTTTCGGACGAAGAAGGTCTTTGCGCCGATGCGGACTTTGCGATCCTTTCGGATATTGGCAGTTTTCTCCGCCAAAACCGCTTCGGCTTTGGCAATTTCGGGAGCGAAGAACTCTTCAGCGGCGTTTAGGAGCCACTGCTCGTTCTGCTCGCGGAGAGCCTCTTCGAACGCGCCGCTTTCGCGTCGCCTCAAGTGTGACACGACGCTCGCCAGCTTGGTCATGTCGCGTTCGCCGATCCACTGGCGAACCGCGATGCCCGTGATGAATGGGTCATCGGTGCTACCGCGGAAGAAGACAACGATGTTGCCCTCTTCTTTGTCGATCCTCCGGTGAAGAACCCGAAGGTTTCCATCCGAAATCAGCATCGCCTTCTCGCCGTCCATGAGTTCGATTGCCGCGTTCGTGATTTTAACGAGACTCATCTTCAGAGTGGTGAGCGAAATCAGCTTCTTCACGGGGTTATCGTAAAACGACGGCCCATGAATTACCGAAATGTTGCCGTCCGCGTCGATGCGAGCGACATCGTCCTTTCTGAATACCGTTTCGGTCGTGCTGTCCGACGACAGGATCGTCAGACTACCGACGTGCGAAACATTGATCGGGAGGAAATTCATGTGCTTGGGGAAGAAGACCTTCCCAAACACATAGGCGAGCTCGCTCATGAGAGCGAAAATCGCCGAAGCTTTGCGAGGCTCAGCCTTCACGGGTTTCCCTCCGTAGGGGACTTTACCGTTGGCGTCCCACTGGCCGTTGCCACGATCGGTGTAGTCGTTGTGCTTGTTGCGCTGATTGTTTTTTTTCGCTTTGTTGCCGTTTCCGGCCTTCTTGTTCTTAGCCATTTTTTCAGTTTCCTTGCCCTGTTGGGGGCGTCTCATTATTTAGCCAAATGGCGGCGACTCACGTTGAGTCTGTGCCATAAAAATTTCGCAAAGACAACAATCCAATTGATTGTCCCGCTATTTCAAACTCATTTGATGTCAAAAAGAGCCTCAAATAGCGGGACAAAACTTCATTTTTTGTAAATGTACATTAATCTGCAAGCTAAACCCTAATTACTTAAGATTTTTGCTATTTCAGATTAACTAGAAATTATATCATATAATAGCACTTTTGTCAATACTTGGTAGATATAATAAAAAAGCCCTTGGTTAGGGGGCTTTCAGTAAATGCCAAGCATTTCGATGGTTTTCGTATAAAGTCGTGTTTTCTGTCACTCGACCTTTTCTGATTGGTGGAGTAGT
Organism: uncultured Candidatus Saccharibacteria bacterium; assembly: GCA_964536745.1. Classification (GTDB taxonomy): domain Bacteria; phylum Patescibacteriota; class Doudnabacteria; order UBA920; family UBA920; genus UBA920. The sequence continues at coordinate 11,667 of CAZHYL010000006.1, forward strand.
AACATCACAGATGTAGTGATGTCTACGTTCGCCTTCAAAATTGGCAAGTTCAGATTTCCGAAATATATAGAAATCCTCTCGAACATCGCTTTTTGCGATCAGAATAACAAATTCAACATTACGAATCGCCTGCTTGCTAATAGGGAAGTGGTAATATTTGCAAATCGTATTCTTCCCGTAAAGCCTGGACTTGTTTCTGACTAGGGTGTAACAGAGTTTTCCTCGGATTTTAACGTACCTCACCATTAGTCCTTCGCTGGTGTAAATTCGTTGACAAGGTATTTGCTTAACTTTAGCTTTCGCCGTAAGGATTGCTGCAGCAGATTCGGTTTCCCCTTTCATAAGCTCTTCTACCTTTTGGAGGTGTCTAGCTCTAGTGATTGCTTTTCGTCTTCCATGACCAGTTTTTTGATCTTCTGGTACTATGGTTTGAAAGTATTTGCTGTAAATTTGCCTAATGTCTTCCGGGGTTCTATTCACCTGTTTGGCTATCTGTACAAAAGTTAAGCTCGAATCGGCAAACTTTTTGTACAGGTCGTCGAACGACAGTGTGCTATTTTTGCCTCGTTTATTCTTTTCGAATTTTTGTTTAACTCGCTGAACTTTTTTATTAGATAGTCCTAGCATATAACCTCCTATGCTTTGTGCTTTGCGACCAGTATAGCCAATTGACATATTTACTGCAATACCTTATAATTCATCTACAATTCATTTGAAGCCCCTAACTGAAGGAATTACTGACACATTGCTCGCAAGTTTGGGAAGTTATGCCTGCAAGGCTTCCAGGCAGTACCAAACCGCGAAACCAAAGAGACTGACTCTTGGTCAGTTTTTGTTTTATAAATAATTTGGGCGTGTCACCCATGATTAGTAATTAATACACATTCACACTTGGGCCGAGTGGTGAGTAGGTCTGAGGAGTGTAACGACGAAGACCGTCACGAACCCGAAGGTTAAGCGTGAATGTGAGAGGAAGGCATTTGCGAATAGGCGAGCGAACAGGATGTTAAACATACTGGCGCGAGCTAATGAGCAAATGTTCGGACGAAATGCCAACAATTAACCAATTGGTGCGCAAGCCGCGTAAGCCGCTTACAACCAAGAGCAAGTCTCCGGCACTACAACGTCGCCAGAACTTGATCAAGAACAAAACTTTGTTCATCAAAACAGGAAGCCCGTTTATGCGTGGTGTTTGTTTGAAGGTGTATACAACTACTCCAAAGAAACCAAACTCTGCTTTGCGTAAAGTGGCAAAGATTAAATTGACTAACGGTATGGAAGTACTTGCTTACATCCCAGGTGTCGGTCACAACTTACAAGAACACAGTGTGGTAATGATCCGCGGTGGTCGTGTAAAAGATTTACCTGGTGTTCGTTACCACATTGTGCGTGGTAAATTGGACACCTTAGGCGTTGACGGTCGAAAACGCTCTCGCAGTAAGTATGGAACCAAGCGTCCATCTGCCGCTGCATAAAAAATTCCCCTCCTTTCTAAGGAGGGGCTAGGGGAGGTTAATTAAACCCCCACCTAGCCTCCCCCTAAAAGGGGGAGGAATAAACTGAAAGGAATATAAACAATGCCAAGAAGAGCACGAAGTTTTGAAAAAAGAACTCCACAACCAGATCCAAAATTTAGCAGTGTAAAGTACGCAAAGTTCATTAATTACTTAATGGAGCGCGGAAAGAAAACTACTTCACAGAAAATTTTCTATGCAGCTTTGGATATTGTTGAAGAAAAGATGAAAGCAAATAAGGACGCTGAAGTAACTGATAGCAGACAGGTATTCGACATTGCTTTAAAGAATGTTTCTCCAATTATGGAAATTAAAGGTCGTCGTATTGGTGGTTCCAACTACCAAGTACCAATGGAAGTGCAAGAGCCTCGTCGTACTGCACTCGGTATGAAGTGGCTAATTGCTGCAGCTCGCGCTCGCAAGGGTGCGCCTATGGCAACCAAGCTCGCACAAGAAGTTATCGATGCATACGGTAAGTTAGGTAATGCAGTAAAGAAGCGTGAAGATACACACCGTATGGCAGAAGCGAACAAAGCGTTTGCTCACTTCGCCCGATTTGGTGCTAAGAGAAAATAATTTTAAAAAATAAAATATGCCAAGAGAATATCCAATCGAAGCGACCCGTAATATCGGGATTATCGCTCACATCGACGCCGGCAAAACTACAACTACCGAAGGTATCTTGTATAACACCGGTATGATCCATAAGATCGGTGCGGTTCACGAAGGTGAAACCGTTACCGACTGGATGGAACAAGAACGCGAACGTGGTATCACTATCACTTCCGCGGCTGTTACCTGTTACTGGAAACCCCAGTACGTAAAAATGGCCGACGATCTTGAACAATACAAGATCAATATTATCGACACTCCAGGTCACGTAGACTTTACTGTAGAAGTAGAGCGTTCTTTGCGTGTCTTAGACGGTGCAGTTACTGTGTTCGACGGAAAAATGGGTGTAGAGCCACAAAGTGAAACTGTATGGCGCCAAGCCGACAAGTACGGTGTGCCTCGTATGTGTTTCATTAACAAGATTAACCAAACCGGTGGAGATTTTTATAAGTCACTTGAATCTATTCACAATCGGTTAACTAAGAATGCATATCCTGTTCAATTACCAATTGGTTTTGAAAAAGATATTGTCGGTGTGGTTGACCTTGTTCAAATGAAGTCTTACACCTACAAAGATTACACAGATAAAGAATTCACAATTGGTGAAGTTCCTGCTGATATGAAAGAAAAGTGCGAAAAGTATCGCCACGAACTTATTGAAAAGGTTGTAGAGTACGACGATCAATTAATGGAAAAATATTTAGAAGGTACCGAACTTACCGAAGAAGAATTGTTAATGGCTATCCGCAAAGCTACTCGAAGTGGTGATTTTTACCCAGTGTTTGGGGGCGATGGTCGTGGTATTATCGTTCGAACTTTACTTGATGGTGTTGCAAACTTTTTACCATCTCCAACCGATAAGGGCGCTGTCAAAGGCCATAACCCAAAGACTGGTGAAGAGTTAGAGCGCAGTGCTGATGATAACGAACCTTTCTGTGCCTTAGCATTTAAAATCGCAACTGACCCATTCGTTGGACGTCTTGCTTTCTTCCGTGTTTACTCTGGAACTTTGACTGCTGGTTCATACGTTTTGAACGCTCGCACAGGTAATAAAGAACGAGTTGGACGTATTGTACGTATGCGTGCAGACCAACGCGATGAAGTAAAAGAAGTTTTTGCAGGGGATATTTGTGCGTTGGTTGGTCCAAAAGACACAATCACTGCGGATACTCTCTGTGCAGAAAATGCTCCTATCGAACTTGAAAAGATTAAATTTGCAGACCCAGTTATTTCCATGTCTATTGAGCCTAAGACTAAGGCCGACCAAGAAAAAATGGGTATTGCGATGCAGAAACTTGCGGAAGAAGACCCAACCTTTAAAGTTGCATCCGACACCGAAACTCAAGAAACAATTATTTCTGGTATGGGCGAACTTCACTTGGAAATTTTGGTAGACCGTATGAAGCGCGAATTTAAAGTTGAAGCTAATGTTGGTAAGCCACAAGTTGCCTACAAAGAAACTATCAAGAAAGTTGCTACTGCAGAACACAAGTTTATTCGTCAGAGTGGTGGTCGTGGTCAGTATGGTCATGTATATCTTCGCGTTGAACCACAAGAACAAGGTAAAGGATATGAATTTATCGATGAAATTGTTGGTGGTGTAATTCCAAAAGAATACATCAAACCGATTGATAAAGGTATTCAAGAATCTGCTGCCAATGGTGTTATCGCCGGATACCCATTAGTAGATTTCAAGGCTGCTGTATACGATGGTAGTTATCACGAAGTTGATAGTTCTGAAATGGCTTTCAAAATTGCAGCTTCCAAAGCTTTGCAAGACGCTGTAAAGAAAGCCGACCCAATTCTATTAGAACCTGTGATGAAAGTTGTGGTTACTACACCAGAACCAAACATGGGTGATGTAATTGGTGACCTTAATAGTAAGCGTGCGAAAATCCAAGACATGGAAGACATTACTGGCCGTAAGGTTGTAACTGCTTTCGTACCATTAGCTGAAATGTTTGGTTACGCAACACAGCTTCGCAGTATGACCCAAGGACAAGCAAGTTCGATTATGGAATTCGATCATTATGAAGAAGTTCCAAAGAATGTTGCTAACGGAATTATAGAATCCCGCGCAGGCATGAATGCTCGCAAGGGACAGTAAACCTGAAATAAAAACCGCTCGAAAGGGCGGTTTTTTTATGCTAACATAGGAGCATGAACCTTAAAGATTTAATTAAATTAGCTGGCCAACAGGGTAGAGTAGTGGTAGTTGGCGAAGATGGAGAAGTGAAGGGCGTGTTTTTATCGTATTCTGATTTTGAAAAACTTAGTGGGGAGGTGGTTACAACTAAGACACAGTTAGACCCAGAAAAAATTAATCGAGAAATATTAGAAGCTCAATTAAAAGATACTGTGGACCTAGGCAATAAAAATTTAGAAATAATCGATAAAACTATTCAGATGCCAACTCCGATTCAAGACATTCTTTCTAGGAGAGTAAAGGATTTATTTGTGTCGCATCCGTATGGCAGGCAAGAAGCACCAGAATATGATTTACGCCAAGAAGTAATGGACCCTAGTTTTGGTCAGGTTACAATTGAAACAGAAAGCGAAGAAGAGATTAAACCAAACTTCGACGATATCTAAAAAACGACGAGCAGGCTCGTCGTTTTATTTAAACGTACTTCCGAAATTACATGGACTTGCCGCCAAGGATCATGTTGAGCAGGTCCTTGAGCGCGTAGTATTCCGGGTTGATTAGAATCAATACCGCATAGCTGAATGATATTGCAAACCAAACACCGCAAACCACAGAAGCAAATGCCGGTAAGATACCTAGAAACCAAGTTCGGCCGGTGGTGTAATCGTCCTCGAAGTCGAACATTTTATCGTCCGGCCCAAGTTTGAACCACTTCTTGGCTACGCGGTAGTAGGTCAAAATCGTAAGCAGTAGCATCAGGGGTAGGATTACTCCTGAGATTGCTTTGGCATATTGCTGCCTGATCATGATCCGCCAAACGTCGGGTGCGATCTTTTGGATCATATCCGACACCGATGTTACGTAACCTGCAAAAAGGTCAATTCCTTTATCCAGTACGTCAGCCATAGTTTTGTTCTGGGGCGTTGAACTGGTTCCGGTAGTCGATTGCTTCTTTTCGTCGACGAGTTGCTCGAGAAGTTTCTTCGCCTGCTGGATTTGCTCAGCAGTCAACTTTTCCTTCTCGGCGTTCGCATCGTTATTTGAAGCAACGTTAGGGTTATTCTGGTTGGTGTTCTGTCCAAAGGTGTTGTAAACACCAAGCAGCGCACAGAACACAATTGCAATAGCAAAGTATGATTTAAGTTTCATTGTCCCTCCTTTGGACAGTCTATTTCAAGAACTTATGTCATAGTCTGATGGTCTCATTAGTACTAATGACTCAATATTATATTGAATATGATAGGGTGTGTCAAGGGAGTAAATGTAATATGTTTACTTCTCTAGAATAGAAAATAGAATTTCACTAGTTACTAAAATTGACTTTAAAATTATCTAAAAAGGGAAAAGCAGTTCCGGAGGCGGAACTGCTTTTTTAAATTGGCGCAAGAGTAATCGCTCCGTGTTTAATGAAAGTACCGAAAGGTTCTTCATTAACGTTGGAGTGTTGATGGGGCATGCCGAATGGTCGGTAATGCTTGGCTGGTGTCTTGTTTCCGAACCCTCGGACATATTGAGTGATGAAGTTATATGCTTCATCTTCAGTATGATGCCAAGTGTGGAAAAATTCACCTGAGTGGGTATTATCGATTATCAGCTCCCATTTCTGGCGCCACTTTTGGGTATTATTAGAATTATGAATAGTCATGATACCCACCTCCTGTATGAATACCTTAGTTGTAACACATATCCCTCAGTTCGACAACTTGACGTCTGTGATATAAAGCCTTAGAATATATTGTGATTGGCGCAGCTATCGGCCGCCAATTTTAATATCATTAACTCTACTATAAAGTTTTTCTTTTGCTTTCTGGATTCCTTAGTGAAAAAAAGAGAAACCCTCTCTTTTTCCTCGTATCGATAGGGGAAGAAGCGAGGGTATCTCGAAACAGAAGATACCAAACATTATAGTACGAAAGGCAACAAATGGCAGAAGCATTTGATCGCTCAAAGCCTCACTTAAATGTGGGTACCATTGGTCACGTAGACCACGGTAAAACTACTTTGACCGCTGCTATCACTACTGTTCTTGCAAAGTCTGGTAAAGCCAAAGCTAAGGCTTATGACCAAATCGACAATGCTCCAGAAGAAAAAGCTCGTGGTATTACTATTAATACCTCTCACAGCGAATACGAATCAGACAAGCGTCACTACGCTCACGTAGACTGTCCTGGTCACGCCGACTATATCAAAAACATGATTACCGGTGCTGCTCAAATGGATGGTGCTATCTTGGTTGTATCAGCTGCAGACGGTCCTATGCCTCAGACTCGCGAACACATCTTGCTCGCTCGTCAGGTAGGTGTACCTTCTATCGTTGTTTATATGAACAAGGTAGACCAAGTTAGTGATCCAGAATTATTGGATCTTGTTGAAGAAGAAATTCGTGATCTTCTAAACAAATACGAATTCCCTGGAGCAGATACTCCAATCATTCGTGGTAGTGCGTTAAAGGCTCTCGAAGGAGATCCAGCTAACGAAGAAACTATCATCAAGCTTGTAGAAGCACTTGATACTTTCATCCCAGAACCAACCCGCGAAACCGATAAGCCTTTCTTGATGCCTATCGAAGACATCTTCACAATTGAAGGTCGCGGTACTGTAGTTACTGGTCGTATCGAACGTGGTATCATCAACCTTAACGAAGAAGTAGAAATCGTTGGTATCAAACCAACTTCTAAGACTGTTGTTACAGGTATTGAAATGTTCAACAAGCAACTCGACAAGGGTATGGCTGGCGACAACGCTGGTCTATTACTCCGTGGTGTTAAGAAAGAAGAAGTCGAACGCGGTCAAGTACTTGCGAAGACTGGTTCTATCACTCCACACACCGAGTTCGAAGCTGAAGTTTATATTCTTACCAAAGAAGAAGGCGGACGTCACACTCCATTCTTCAAGGGTTACAAGCCTCAGTTCTACGTTCGTACAACTGACGTAACTGGTGAAGTTATCTTGCCAGAAGGCCAAGAAATGGTTATGCCTGGTGACACTGTAACTATCACTGTTAAACTTATCACTCCTATTGCCTTGGAAGAAAAAGGTAAGTTCGCTATCCGTGAGGGTGGTCGCACTGTAGGTGCTGGTGTAGTTGTAAAGATAGTAAAGTAATTTACTCTCAAAAATTAAACTCCTCTGCGAAAGCAGGGGAGTTTTTGTTGTGTGGATAAGTAATTTGTGTAATCTTTAGATTAGTCTCATACTTAAGGTAATAATTAAATCAAATAAAAATGAAATTTGATAGACAATCTTTGATTGTAGGTTTAGCAATTGGTGTCATTGTCGGTGGTGCTGCCATCGGCTACATGGATGCTAACCGTCCAAAGCCTTTGTTTTCTAGTGCAGATGGGATTCCTTGTGGACCAGATAGTTTTGATTATGTAGGGATGTACAACGCCAACGGAAACGTTAGATATTATATGTGTTTTGATGGGAATGATTTTTATTGGTCTGTAGAGAACACCTATCGTACTGAATGGTCACCAAGTCTACCGCCAAGGTCACAACCCGGATGGGTTCCTGGTAGTGCTCCATTAACAGAGTGATAAGCTAACATTCTTAGTGAATTAAGACAGCGGGTTAACCCCCGCTGTTTTGTTAATTAAAAAAAGAGCTGGTCAGGCTCTTTTAAAAAAATACTTTTGACCGATTTGATTATTCGAGCGGGGCGATGTCCCATTCTCGAATTTTCTTTTTGAGATCGTTGATTTCCGCCTTCGACCCCATACATCCGCCCTCGAACAGGCAACGGTTGGTGAACCCGACAGACGCGAGTTTGTCTAAACCGGCGAGTGTGCGTAGATAAACGTTACGTTCAGCGTCCCGGAATTGCTTTTCGCTGATTCCGAGATCATTTTCCGTAAGTTCATTTCTTGCAGCGGTTTTCCGAAGTTCGGAGAAGTATTGACCGAACTTGTAGAAATACTGGATTGTTCCAGCAATCTGTTCGGCATCACCAGTGTAAACGGCACCGTTCTTGAATTCGTCGTTGTACCGGCGGAAAGTCGTGGTGATGTCTACTCTCATGTCGTTCCGTCTTTCTTCGGCGCTTTTCATGCGCGGACGAGTTGCGACGCTCGTCTGCGTGTTTGCAGATCTGAGCGGGGCAGCGGCTTGGGATTTAGTAGGTTTACTCTGATTCTGAATGAACAGGTAAACCATACCAATCCCGAATACGAAAGTAACGATTGCGATCCAAAATTTGTTCATTTGAGTCCTCCTAAAGACAGAAATAGTTTTGATTTCGATTTTAAATATTATATCATATATTATACTTTTTGTCAATCAGAGTAAACTTAGGATTTTCTTAGATGTATATTTGACATTTGTTAATAATTGGGATAAAATTCTTCTAAGTTCTGCTAGCAGTTTAGCTAGCGCTTTTAGATGCTGTAAAATGGCTTAAATAAGCCAATTACAAGCATAATTGTCAACTTATTTATGGAAAAGGTCGCTCACAAGCCAAAAATTCGCATTAAGATTCGCGCATACGATCATAAATTGATCGATCAGAGCGCGAAGCAGATTGTTGATACCGCAAAGCGCACGGGTGCTATTATTTCTGGACCTGTACCCTTGCCAACAGCTAAGCGAAAATATACTGTTTTGCGTTCAACTTTTGTACACAAAGACAGTCGTGAGCAGTTCGAAATGCGCACTCATAAGCGCATGATCGATATTCTCGAACCTACCCCTAAGACTATAGATTCACTTACGAACCTTAGCCTTCCATCCGGAGTGGATGTAGAGATCAAAATGAGTTAGACAGTGTGAATGAGTTCTAATCTTCCTAAAGCCTAAAAAAGCTCCAAGATTAGATAACTATTCGCCAAATACAAGCAAAGCATGGCCTTTTGGCTCAATGACTTGTTTTTATGTGGTGAGTAGCCACATTTTTTTATTTCACGAAGTGAAATAACCCTTCGAAGCTTTAGCGAAGAAGGGAATTAATTAGTTAGCGATGTCCCGCCATCCGCCAGCTGGCGGAGGGACCAATCGAAACCGTATGAAATTTATCGCAGGTAAAAAACTTAATATGACTCAATACTTTGCCGAAAATGGTGAAGTCATTCCTGTAACAGTTGTTAAAGCTCCTTCTGTAGTTGTAACTCAAGTTAAAACTACTGAATCTAAAGATGGCTATAATGCTGTTCAAGTAGGTTTGAGTGCAAACGTTAAAGGGAGCAAGCATTCAAATAAAGCAAAAACTGGGCATTCAAAAAAACTTGGTAATTTCGGTTCTTTCATGGAATTCCGTGTAGAGAATCCTAGTGAATTCCAAGTTGGTCAAAAGTTAGAAGTTTCTCAATTTGAAGTCGGTGAACTCGTGAATGTTATCGGTATGATGAAAGGACGTGGTTTCGCTGGTGGTATGAAGCGTCATGGTTTCGCTGGTTTCCCAGCAAGTCACGGACACGATAAGCCTCGCAGTGTTGGTTCTATCGGACAACGTTACCCTCAACACGTTAACAAAGGTCATAGAATGGCAGGTCATATGGGTGCTTCTCAGGTAACTGTTAAGAATTTACAAATTGTTGATGTTGACCCTAGCAAAGGATTAATCCTTATCAAGGGAGCTGTACCTGGTAGTCCAAACGGTACTGTCCGTATTTCCACTACAGGAGTTACAAAACCTTTAGTAGCAGTTGTTGCTGAAGAGACTAAGAAGAAGAAATAAGTAATCCAGTTATAATTTTTCAAAGATGAAAATTGCAGTTTACAATCAAAACGCAGAACCGCAAGGTGAAATCGAAGTAAGTGAAAAGATTTTTGGTGTTAAGCCATCTCTTCATTTGCTTGCAGAAGCTGTTCGCGCTCAAGCTAACAATGCTCGCAAAGGCTTGGCTCATACCAAGACTCGTGGTGAAGTTAGTGGTGGTGGAAAAAAGCCTTGGCGTCAGAAGGGAACTGGACGCGCTCGCGCAGGATCTACTCGAAGTCCATTGTGGCGACACGGTGGTGTAACTTTCGGTCCTCGCAGTGATCGTAATTGGAGTTTAAAGATTAACAAGAAAGCAAAAGTAAAAGCTCTCTTTATGTCTTTATCCGATAAAGCTCGTGATGGAAGATTAATAGTTGTTGAAGGTTTAAGCATGGAAGCTCCAAAGACTAAAGAATTTTTGAAGTTCATGACCGCTTTTCACGCTAAGTTAAATAACTTAGGCAAGAGACAGATGGTTGTGATGCCTAAAAAAGATGATTCAATCGTTCGCGCTTCCCGCAATCTTCCAGAAATCACTACTACACTTGCAACCAGCTTGAACGTTACCGATATTTTGAAAGCAGACAGCATGTTAGTACTAAAAGATAGCTTGTCTGTTATCGAAAAAACTTATTTAAAAGATACTAAGAAAGTTGTAGCAAAAGCTAAGGCAGAAAAGCCAAAAGCTCCTGTTGCAAAAGCAATAGCTAAGTAATAAAGAAGTAATGGCAATTTTTTCTAAAAAAGAGAATACCGACGAAGAAGTAAAAGTACAGGATACTCCTGTAACCGATACTCCAGCTGCAGAAAATGAACCTCCAAAAATGTTGGATGTTGTTCACAGTGGTTTAACCAATAAAGGTTTAGTAGTACCACGTATTTCTGAAAAAGCTGGTTATGTTGCAAGATTTAACCAATACATCTTTACTATCTACGGTAAGCTAAACAAGATTGAAGTTAAGAAAGCTGTAGAAAAAATGTATGGTGTAAAGATCGCCAACATTAACATGGTTCAGGTACAGGGAAAGAATCGTCGCTTCCGTGCTCAACGAGGAAAGACTTCTTCATTCAAGAAAGCTGTAATTACTTTAACTCCTGACAGCAAAAAGATTGATATCGTTGAACCTTCTTAAATAATTGAATTGTGGTCCTGAATTTATTTTAGATTCTCTTAGGTAGAGACTTTGAAATAAGTTCGGGATTACAAACCTCGAACAAGACTCCCAAATATATGGCAGTAAAATTATACAAACCAACTTCACCAGGTCGTCGTATCCAAAGTGTTACCGATTACTCGGTTTTGTCCAAGAAGGAGAAAACTCCTAAGTCTTTGATGATTAGCAAGAATCGAACTTCTGGCCGAAACAACACTGGTAAGATCACAGTTAGACACCGCGGTGGCGGAGCTGGAAAGAAAATTCGCGTATTGGATTTCAGCCGATTAGACCGTAAAGGAATTCCTGGAACAGTTAAGACTGTTGAATACGATCCAACTCGTACATCATTCATCTCTCTTATCGCATACAGAGATGGGGTAAAGAGATTCATCTTAACTCCTACTGGTATGAAAGTTGGCGATAGTGTGCTGTACAGTGATACCGCTGAAATTCATCCTGGAAATCGTTTGCCTTTATCTAGTATTCCTGTTGGTAGCTTTATCCACGATGTTGAAATCATTCCAGGTCAAGGTGGTAAATTAGCTCGTAGCGCTGGAAGTTCAGTATTGCTTCAAAATATCGAAGGTGGTTATGCTTTCTTGAAACTCCCATCTGGTGAAATCCGAAAAGTTCGTGACACCGCTTTAGCTAGTATCGGTCAGTTGTCTAATAATGATTGGATGAACGTTCGAATCGGTAAAGCTGGTCGTAGCCGTCATATGGGTTGGCGTCCACAGGTTCGTGGTAAAGTGATGAACCCTGTAGATCACCCTCACGGTGGTGGAGAAGGTAGTAACGCGATCGGTATGAAATATCCGAAGACTCCATGGGGTAAACATGCTCTTGGTGTGAAGACTCGTGATAAGAAGAAGCCATCGTCTAAGTTTATTGTTAAGCGTCGTGCTAAGAAACGTTAATAAATTAATTTATGTCTAGAAGTTTAAAAAAAGGTCCATTTATAGATCCTCGTGTTCTCAAGAAAGTCCAAGCTGGTAAACCCGGTGATAAGATTAAAACTTGGGCACGTGATTGCAGTATAGCCCCAGAATTCGTAGGGTTTACTTTCATGGTGCACAATGGCAAAACTCATGTTGAAGTATTTATTACAGAAAACATGGTTGGTCATAAGTTGGGTGAATTTGCTCCTACTCGTAAATTTCATGGACACGGTGGTAAGATGGCTAAAGAGCAAAAAGCTGCTGCGGCCGCTAAGTAATAAGGAATATCTTTTCTAATCTCATTATATGGCAGATAAAACTGTACAACAGAATAAGAAACAGCTCGTGAAGGCAAGTGCTCGCAATTTGCGAATCTCTCCTCGCAAGCTTCGCCTTGTAACAAACCTTGTGAAGAACATGCGAGTTAACGATGCTTTAGTACAACTTCAGTTCACTAACAAAAAAGGTGCTGGAATGGTTGCTAAGCTTCTGCAGTCTGCAGCGGCAAATGCAGAAAATAATTTCTCTTTGAACCGCGATGGTTTGTACATTCAAAGTATCACTTGCAATATGGGTCCGGTTTTAATGAGATCATTCCCAAGAGCTCGCGGTAGTGCATTCATTATCCGTCGTAAAATGGCTCACGTAAATGTTGTACTAGAAGAACGAGGCGTAAAGGCAAAAGCTACTGCTCAGAAGCCGGTTGCTAAAGCTAAAAAAGCAGATAAACCTGTTCAAACCGTAGAAGGTAGTGTAGGCTTGCCAGTCGAAAAGGCTGAAAAGGTGCATAATGATTTGAAAGCTAAAGAAGAACATTTTGAAAATTTGGCTGATGCTGTAGAGCAAAAGTCACGAGACGATAAGGATCTCAAGAAATAATATTTAATTAATATGGGTCATAAGATTAATCCAACTTCATTCCGTTTAAAGATTACCGATACCTGGAAATCCAAGTGGTTTTCGAAGAGTAATTATGTGGAGATGCTAAAAGAAGATGTTCGCATTCGTGAATATCTAGAAAAGCATTTACGCAAGGCGGGTCTTTCTAGAATCGATATCGAACGTTTGAACGACGGAACTTTAACTATCAATATTCGTACTACTAAGCCTGGTTTAATTATCGGGAAAGGTGGCGCTGGTATCGAAGAGTTAAAGAAACGTGTAAAACAACAGCTTAAGATTAAGAGTGAATTGAAAGTTAATATCGACGAAATTCGTGATCGTGATATCAACTTACATGCACAAGTTATTGCTAACGGTATTGCTGAACAGATTGAACGTCGTGTAGCTTTCCGAAGATTAATGAAAAAAGCTCTAGAAGATGTAATGCAGGCTGGTGCAAAAGGTGTAAAGGTTGCTATCGGTGGTCGTTTAAATGGAGCAGAAATTGCTCGAACCGAACATTTGTCTTCCGGTAAAATTCCTCTTCATACTTTGCGTGCTGATATCGACTTTGCAAGATCAACCGCACATACCACTTATGGAACCATCGGTATTAAAGTATGGATCTATCGAGGGGATGTGTTCGAGAGTAAGCAAGCTAAGGTAGAAAAGGAACAAGTAAGTTAAAGTAGAGTAATTAAAGATTAATTTCTCCCACTCTTGAGGGGGAGCCAGAGGGGGTTGAAGAAAGGACCTCCCCCGGCCCCTCCTCATGAGGAGGGGAGAAAAAGAACTATTATGTTAATTCCAAAAAAGGTCAAACACCGCAAACATCATCGCGGTCATAATAAGGGCAAGGCTACTAGCGGAAATTCTGTTTCTTTTGGTAACTACGCACTAAAAGCTTTAGAGGGGCGTTTCGTAACTGCACGTCAGATTGAAGCTGCACGTCGTGCTATGACTCGTAGTGTTCAGCGTGGTGGAAAAATTTGGATTCGCATTTTCCCAGATAAACCAATTACAGATCACGGTAACGAATCTGTGATGGGTAGCGGTAAAGGTGCAGTATCTCACTTTGTGGCTGTCGTTAAAAAAGGACGTATTCTTTTCGAGATGGACGGTGTAACAGAAGCACAAGCCCGAGAAGCGATGCGCCTTGCGGCACACAAGCTTCCAGTTAAGACTAAGTTTCTTATTAGAGATTAATCAATTATATGAAGTATTCTGAATTAAGCCAAAAAACCGAAGCTGCTTTACGTAAAGAATTAGTTACTTTACAAGAAAAGCGAGAGAACCTAAAGATGAAAATCAAGTTAGGCCAGGTTAAGAATGGAAAAGAATTGTCTCTAATTCGAAAGGATATTGCAAGAATATTAACTCATTTCAGAGCTAACTTATAAATATATGGAAAAGCAAGTAACAAAACAACAGATTACCGGCACAGTGGTGTCTAACAAAATGGATAAAACCGTTGTTGTTAAAGTCGATGTAGTAAAGCGACACCCTAAGTACCACAAAAGTTATACTAAATCTTATCGCTACAAAGCTCATGATGAAGATAACTCCTGTGAAATTGGTGATAAAGTTGTAATTCAATCAGTTCGTCCGATGAGCCGCGATAAGCGTTTCACTGTACTTAAGAAAATATAATTATTTTTTAACCAACATTTATGTTACAAATTAGATCTTTAATTAAAATAGCAGACAATACTGGCGCCAAGGTCGTCAATGTGTTTAGCGTGAACGGAAAAAATAAGCGCCGTTTTGCTCGCGTTGGTGATATTGTTGCGGGTTCTGTCCGCCAAGCTGCCCCAAATGGTAGTGTAAAAAAAGGTGATAAGATCTACGCAGTAATTGTTCGAACACGTAAAGAGATTCGTCGTAAAGATGGTTCTTACATTCGTTTCGATGAAAATGCTGGTGTATTAGTAGATAAAGAAAAAGGCGAACCAAAAGGTACTCGTATCTTTGGTCCTATTCCTAAAGAAGTCAGAGATGCAGGATTTTCCAAGATTGCTTCCTTGGCTCCAGAGGTAATTTAATTATATGACACAAGTTAAACTGAAAATTAAGAAAGGCGATACAGTAAAGGTATTGTCCGGTAAAGATAAGGGTAAAACTGGTAAAGTTTTGCGAGTCTTTCCTAATGCCGGCAAAGTTGTTGTAGAAAATGTGAATGTTCACACTAAGTTTGAGAGAGGTCGCACTCGTCGCCAAACAGCCCAGAAGATTAGTTTCGCAGGTCCGATGAATGTTTCCAAAGTAATGCTTGTAGATCCACACTCTGGTAATCCAACTCGAGTTGGCTATCAAATCTTAGAGGGTGGAGTGAAGCAAAGAGTCGCTAAAAAAAGTGGTAAAGCTATTTAGAATATATGAACCGATTACAAGAACAATTTAATAAAGAGATTGCTCCAAAGCTTAAAGAGCAATTTGGTTACAAGAATGTGATGGCTGTACCGAAGATTAAGCAGATTAACTTGAACATTGGCGTAGGCAAATACTTAAAAGATGGACGCTTTATGGAATCTATGAAAAAAGATTTCACAAAGTTAGCGGGTCAAGCTCCTGTCGAAACTAAGGCTCGTAAATCCATTGCTGGATTTAAGATCCGTGAAGGTCAACAAGTTGGGCTTACTGTTACTCTTAGAGGTCAAAGAATGTATGAGTTTCTAGATAAGTTAATCAATGTTGCCTTACCTCGTGTGAAAGATTTCCGTGGATTATCCCGTAAGGGGTTTGATAAGCGTGGTAACTACAACTTAGGTCTAAAAGAACAGTTAGTATTCCCAGAAATTTCCCAAGATGCGTTAGAACACATTTTTGGAATGCAAGTTACGATCGCAACAACAGCAGGTTCAGATGAACCAGCTTACGAATTATTAAAAGCAATGAAGTTTCCCTTCAAAGATTAATTAATTATTATGGCTAAAAAATCTCTAATCGCAAAAGCAAATAGAAGCTTGGTAAAGCCGAAGTTCTCGACTCGAGTAATACGGCGCTGTTTTAAGTGTGGCCGAAAAGCTGGTTTTATGAGAGACTTTTCTTTATGCCGTATTTGTTTTAGAGAATTAGCTAGCCGTGGTGAACTCCCTGGCATCGTAAAGGCTTCCTGGTAAATATATGTATACAGATCCAATTTCCGACATGTTAACAAGAATTCGAAATGCACTTGCAGCTGGCAAGCAAGATTTAGTATTGCCATACTCCAAGTTCAAGCACAGCTTAGCCACAGTTCTTTTAGAAGAAGGGTTTTTGGCTGGTGTTAATGAACTACCAGGTCGCATTAAGATGTTACAGATTAACTTAAAGTATAATCCGAATGGTGGTCCAGTAATTTCTGGAATCAAGAGAATCAGTACCCCTGGTCAACGTATTTATATGCCAGTTGCCAAAATTCCTCGCACTAACGGTGGTTTTGGAGTTACTGTAGTTTCAACTTCTAAAGGTCTTGTTACAGATAAGCGCGCTCGTAAAGATCGCATTGGTGGCGAAGTAATCTGCCAGATTTGGTAATAATAAATATATGAGTAGAATAGGAAAAAAACCAGTTGTACTTCCAAACGGCATCACTGCCGAGTTGAAAGATAATGTACTTACTATCAAAGGTAGTAAGGGTAGTTTAGAATTACCAATTCATCCAAAAGTAATGGTAGAAGTGAAAGATGGTGAAGTAATTGTTGATGTTGCGAAAAAAGAAGATAAGCGCGAGAAAGCCCTTTGGGGATTATTCCGATCTTTAGTACAGAATATGGTAGATGGAATCAATAGTGGATTTACCAAACAACTTGATGTTGTAGGGGTTGGATTCAAAGCAGAAATGCGCGGTCAAACTTTAGTGTTGAACTTAGGCTTTTCTCATCCGATTGATTTTGAAATTCCTGCTGGAGTAGAAGTAAAGGTAGAAAAGGATCCAGCTAAAGTTACTATCCAGCAGTATCAAACAACTATTACTTTAACTAGCATTGATAAACACCTTGTTGGTCAAGTTGCTGCTAATATTCGTGAGCTTAAGAAGCCAGAGCCTTATAAGGGTAAAGGTATTCGTTATAGCGACGAAAATATTTTGCGCAAGGCCGGTAAAGTTGTTAAGGCGGTAGGAAAATAATATGACTAATAAGCAACAGTACAAACAATTAAAGCATCAGCTCCGCAAAGGTCGTGTTCGTGCTCGCGTAAGCGGTACCGAATCTCGCCCTAGATTGTCTATTTTTAGATCCAATAGCCAAATTTACGCTCAGATTATAGATGACGTTAATGCAAAGACATTAGCATCCAGCTCTAGTTTGAACTTAAAAGCTAGTGGTGATAAAACAGCTCATGCGGTTGCGGTTGGTAAAAGTATCGCGGAACAAGCTATTGCAAAGGGTGTAAAGGCAGTTGTTTTTGATCGTGGTGGATATAAATATCATGGCCGAGTTAAAGCATTAGCAGACGCGGCTCGTGAGGCAGGACTTCAATTTTAAGAACTAATACTATGGAAAAACGACAACGAAAAAATAATTCCCGAGACAATAACGATAAGCAAGCTCGCGAATTCGATCAGAAGGTAGTAGAAATCAAGCGCGTTACCCGTGTAGTTGCGGGTGGTAAGCGTATGCGTTTTCGTGCTTTAGTGGTAATCGGTGATCACAAAGGTAAGGTTGGAATTGGATTAAAGAAAGGTATGGATGTGACCGAAAGTGTTAACAAAGCTGTGAACGCTGCTAAGAAAAGCATGATTACTGTTCCGATTGTAAATGAAACTATTCCTCACGAAGTCAAGATTAAGTACAAGAGCAGTAAACTTCTTATGATGCCAGCTCGTCCTGGTACTGGTGTAATCGCTGGTGGAGCAGTTCGTAGCGTACTCGATCTTGCTGGTGTGAAGAATGTTATTAGCAAAATGATTGGCTCGAACAATAAAACAAATAATGTTCGTGCTGCCTTCGAAGCTTTTAAAACTCTCCGCAGTAAAGAAGAAATAATGAGCACCCGTAAATAACCATAGCTTCATCCCTCATTTTGAGAATGAATAACTATCTAAACTATTATGATTAAATTACATCAATTAAAACGTCATCCAAAGTCTACTAAGCGCCGCAAAGTTGTTGGTCGCGGTATTGGTAGTGGGCACGGTACATACTCTACCCGTGGTGCAAAAGGGCAAAAGGCTCGCAGTGGCCACTCTAAAACTCCTGCCCGTTTTGAAGGTGGAAGACAGCCTTTGATCCGTCAAATTCCAAAAGGCCGAGGATTCAAGAGTTTAAGTGAAAGTGCATTTGCGGTTAAGCTCGATTTATTAAACATCTTTAATGACGGTGATGAAGTTACTCTAAACAGTTTGAAGGCTAAAGGGATTGTGGATGCTGGTATCGGTAGAGTTAAAATTTTAAAGGGTGATATCAAGCGTAAATTAGTAGTTCGTGTTTCTACCTCTGCCACAGCAAAGTCTGCGATTGAAGCCGCAGGTGGTAGTGTAAAATAACAAAATTTAGATATGCCATCTTTGGTTTCACTAGAGATGGCATATATTGTATAATATAAATCTATGAATAAACTTAATCTGATTTGGAAAACTAAGGATTTACGATGGAAAATCGCCATTGTTCTTGGTTTGTTATTGTTAACAAGAGTTTTGGCAAACATCCCAATTCCTGGGGTAAGTGTTCAGGGTTTAAGAACATTTTTTGAAAGCAACCAGTTTTTAAATTTATTGAATATCTTTTCTGGCGGTGGCCTAAGTAATTTTTCGATAGCTATGCTTGGTGTAGGCCCATACATCACTGCCTCTATTATTATGCAGTTATTAACTATGGTTGTACCTTCCTTAACTGAGCTACAAAAGGAAAGTGGAGAAGCTGGTCGTCAAAAAATTAATCAATATACACGCTTTTTAACCATTCCTTTATCTGTGCTTTCAGGATTTGGAACAATTAGATTACTGCAAAGCCAGGGTGGGGCGGAATTATTAGGTGTATTTTCTCCTTTCCAATGGTTCTTAACTTTATTAACTGTAACTGCTGGAACTTTGCTAGTAATGTGGATTGGTGAAATCATTTCTGAATATGGTATCGGAAATGGGCTTTCCTTGATTATTTTTGCTGGTATCGTTGCTCAGCTTCCAAGTAGTATAAGTAATCTAATTTCGTTATACGACCCAAGTCAGCTTCCAACTATAATTGGTTTTGCTATTGTTGCGATTTTGGTAATCGCTGGAGTTGTGTTTGTAACCGAAGCTCAGCGAAATGTCCCGGTTTCTTATGCAAAACGTATGCAGGGAGATCGTCAGCTGGGTGGGGTAGATTCTCATTTACCATTAAGACTGAATCAGGCTGGTGTAATTCCAATTATCTTCGCTATCTCCTTATTGTTATTCCCAGCGATTATTGCCCAATTCTTCTTAAATGCTAAAACTCCATTGCTTGCAGAAATAGCGAGTAAGGCTATGCAGTTCACTAATAATCAGGGGTTGTGGTATGGTGTTGCATATTTCGTATTGGTTGTATTGTTTACTTATTTCTATACCAATGTTGTGGTTAATCCAGATGAAGTCTCTCAGAATTTACAAAGAAGTGGTGGTTTTATCCCAGGAATTAGACCTGGTCGTCAAACAGCAGACTACTTGTACAAAGTTTTAAATCGTATTACTTTACCAGGGTCTTTATTTTTGGGTGGAATCGCGATTTTGCCATTTATTCTTCAAACTTGGACTGGAACTCAAGCATTAACTTTTGGTGGAACCGGCTTGCTGATCGTCGTTTCTGTTGTAATTGAAAGTATTAAGCAGGTTGAGGCGCAGCTTACCATGCACGACTACCAATCTTAATATATCCAGACCTCATAATTTGCTCATAGGCTTTGTTGTTTACTTCCGTACTCGCTTTGCGTACCATTAAGTACGCGTCGCTCGTACTCAGTAAACGCCTCGCCTCTAAACAAATTCTGAGGTCTTTTTTAATAACAAAGTTTCTTTCATATTTTGCTTCTCGAACTTTTCTCAAAAATGAGCTTCTTTCTTTTGATGCTGAAAACGGCTCGCCTCTAAACAAATTTTTGAGGCTTTTTTATTTGATATTCCTGCAGTTCTTCAGAATTGCGCTGGGTAGTCAAAACCCACTCATTTATGGTATAATAATATCAATATGGATATACAAAAACGTAATAATGAAATTCTATCAAACCCAGATTTAAATGTTCCTGCTCAGGAAGAATTAGCTCAAACTTTGGAACAACAGCCTAGTACTGTAGTGCAAGCTGAAAATACTGCTGAAGCGACAGAACCGGTAGCTGCACAATCTATAGATTTGGCGCAGCCAGAATCGCTTACTATTGAACCAGATGTTTCAAGTAATTCTGATGCACAAGAACCAGAAAAGACCGATGAAACCTTAAATGATGCATTAGTGCATCAAAGTGCTGAAACAAGTAGTGAAGCAAGTTTTTTAAATGATATTGCAACTGGAGAAACTCCTGTAGAGAAATTGAATTCTATTCTCTAGAAATTAAACCAAACTAAACAAAAACAAAAATGCCCTTTGGGATGGATTTGGATACGATCTTAATAGCCAGCTCACTACTATTTGTTTTAATAGTAGTCTTTTTTGCATTTGCGGCTTATTACTTACATAGACACTGGTATTACACAAAAGTCATTCTGCCACGTACCAAAAACTGGGTTTTCTTGGAAATTCAGATGCCTAAAGATAACAGTGAAGATAAAGAAAGATATCAACGAGATGAAGAGCGTAAAAATTTAATTGGAATCGCAGAACAACTTTTTACAACTCTTTCTGGAATAAGTAATGAAAAATGGTTTTGGCAACCAAAAGAGTATATCAGTTTTGAGATCGCATGTATCGACAAAAAGATTTCTTTTTACATAAATTGCCCTCGAAGTTTGCAGGAGCTTATTGAAAAACAAATCCAAGCTCAATATCCTCACGCTTTTATTGAAGAGATAAAAGGCTATAATCCATTTCCGAAGACAGGTGAGATGGAAGCGACAGAGTTGAAATTGAATAAGCAATACATGTTTCCATTCCGAACTTATAAGAGTATGGAAACTGATCCGCTTAACGCGTTAACTAACGCCATGTCTAAATTAGGTGATGGAGAAGGCGCAGCGATTCAGATAATCCTATATCCTGCAGGTCAACATTGGCAGCACAAGCCACGTCATATGGCACTGGAAATTCAGCAAGGTAAAAATCCTAATATTGTGGCCAAGAGCGCCACGGGTAGGTTCTTTAAAGAAGTTGGCGGTGGATTGAAGGATAGTGTGATAGGTGGAATGAAACCAACGCAAGATCAGATGCAACAACGTACCGATTTATCTGGGCGATACTCGGCTATCAATTTAACTCCTATGCAGCAAGAGATGGTTAAGAGATTTGAAGAAAAGGCCAGTCGCCCAGGTTTTAATACTAACGTTAGAATAATTACTGCTTCTGAAACGCCAGGGAGTGCGAAAGTTAACATGCACAATTTGGTATCGTCGTTTTTGCAGTATAATATGCCACCTTTTAATGGCTTTCATATAAAAAAGCGAGCCAAGAAGCGAATAGTTAAGGACTTCATTTTTAGAATTTACCGTCGTTATGGACGAAAAAGTATTTTAAATACCGAGGAATTGGCTAGTTTGTGGCATCTTCCAACTCCGTTCCTCGAGACTCCTAATATAAAATGGTTACTTTCTAAGAAAGCTCCACCGCCAATTAACTTGCCTAGCGAGGGAATTTTACTTGGCCGGAATATTTACCGTGGTCAGGAAACCAAGATTTTAATGGCACGCGATGATCGCCGTAGGCATATGTATATTTTGGGTCGCACCGGCGTTGGTAAAACAGAAATCATGAAATATATGTCTGTTCAGGACATAAAGAACGGTGACGGCTTGTGTATTATCGATCCTCACGGTGATTTTATCGAGGATGTTTTACCACACATTCCAAAAGAACGAGCAGAAGACGTAATCTTGTTTGACCCGTTCGATACTGAAAGACCACTTGGTTTGAATATGTTAGAAGTCACTAGTGAAGGTCAAAAAGATTTTGCGGTTCAGGAAATGATTTCAATTTTTTATAAGTTGGTTACAGACCCTGCGATGCTCGGCCCAATGTTTGAACATAATATGCGCAATGCGATGTTAACTTTGATGGCAGATGAAGAACATCCAGGGACAATAGTTGAAATTCCAAGAATCTTTACTGATGTAGAATTCCAGAAGTATAAAATTTCTAAACTGAAAGATCCGGTTGTAAGGGCATTCTGGGAAAAAGAAATGGCAAAGACTTCAGATTTTCACAAGTCAGAAATGCTTGGTTACTTGGTGTCTAAAGTTGGTCGCTTCGTAGAAAACTCTATGATGAGAAATATTGTTGGTCAGCCAAAGAGTGCCTTTAATTTCCGCGAAATTATGGATGAAGGAAAGATTTTACTTGTGAACTTAGCTAAAGGTAAAGTTGGGGAAATGAATGCGAAGTTAATCGGATTAATTTTAGTGAGTAAGATTCAAATGGCAGCGCTATCGCGTGCCGATACTCCAGAAAGTGAGCGAAAAGATTTTTATCTTTATGTTGATGAGTTTCAGAATTTTATTACCGATGCCTTTTCTTCAATTTTGAGTGAAGCTCGAAAATACAAGCTTAATTTAATTATTGGTCATCAGTTCTTGGCTCAATTACAGCAACAAGCAGGGGCTCAAGGTGCTGGGAGTAGTGATTTACGTGATGCTGTGTTCGGTAATGCAGGAAGTATGGTGACTTTCCGTATCGGTGTCGAAGACTCCGAAGTAATGGCTAAAGAATTTGCCCCAACCTTTAATGAGTTTGATTTGCTTAATGTAGATAGATTTAATGCTTTCGTAAAATTGATGATCAAAGGCACTGCTTCCAAACCTTTTAATATGGCAACCTATCCATTACCAAAACCTACCGAAGCAGAAAAGAAAGTTGGGGAAGCTATTAAACAGTTATCTAGGTTAAAATTTGGAAGAGCTAGGGCAGAGGTGGAAGAAGAAATTTTAGAGGCTAGTCAGGTAGCGGAGATGATGTCGGCTGGCCCAGCAGGTATCGAAAAAACTACTTAGCGCGTGGTATAATAAATTTAACTATTGAAATTACATCGGACACAAAAATGAACGAAAATCAACCAGAGATAGAAGTATTTTTAGATGCTTTGCTCGCTGAAAAGGGCTTGGGAATGGCTCCAGATTCCGTGAGGCAACAATTAAAAGAAGATCTCATGCCAAGACTAGAGAAGTGGTTGGTGGCTGATATTTTTCAACATTTAACAGAACAGCAAGCTCAAGAGTTTGATGAATTTTTAAATTCAACTCCGAGTCAAGAACAAATTACCGAGAAGTTTAAAAAATTCATTCCCAATTACGAAGATGTGTATCGTGAATCAATGTTGAGTTTTAAGCAAACTTATCTTTCTTAATTATGGAAAAGCAACCAGATCAAACGCCTCCAACACCCCTTACTCCAGACAAAGGTTTCGAGGAAACATTTAATAATCCAGAGGCGGCTAAGCAAGCTGGGGAGACTGCCGAAGCTCAGCAACTGCGTGAGCAAAAAGAGCAGGTTGAAAAACAGCGAGAAGAAATAAAGCAGGCTTTAGAGAAATCAATCGTTACTCTAAAGAAATTTTTAGAAGACAATAAAGAAAAATTGTCCGATTTAGAGCGTGCCAAGATTGAATGGGCAGTGAATTCAGCAGAAAATGCCAAAAAAGAATCTTTGGATAAGGACGATGATGAATATTTGGTAAAAATTCTAAAACCAGATGGTTCGGTTACAAAAGATGCTGAAGGGAATGAAATCCAACGGAAAGAGGGTGTGCCAGTAGACGGATTAAAAGAGGCATTAGATTTAGTTGCCGAAGTTCAGAAATCAAGTAAAGAACAAAAAGAATTAGCTAGCGATAAAATCAAGCAAGCTAATGAAGTTTTGGAATACCTAAAAACCCAAGATGGGCTTGGGATTACAAAACGAGAAAATTTACAAAACTTTTTAGATAAAAATGCCCCAGAGTTAAAATCAGACTTAGAGAATTTAGTGACTGAATGGCTTAAGCATGACCAAGATCCTTCAGGTCAGCATCACAATGAAGTAGCAGATTCTGGAGAGTATAATTTTAAATTTTATCTAGCACAGCTAGCCGAAGCTTCCCGGCAATTACAAAGCAAGTATCAAGAACAGGCAAACACCCCTGAACTAACTCTTGCTTTAACACCTGAAGAACTTTCAAAAATAAGGGAAACCCTACAAAATTCTTCAAAGGATTATTTTGAGACCCATTATGCTAAAAAGCATGGGCTCGGTTTAACGAAGGAAGAATCTGATCAGCAACACTTGTTTACCGAACGCGAGGCTGGATTTATAGATGAAGACACGGATTTGAGATTGATTTTAGAAAGCAAGTATCAAGATCAAATTCCGAAATATTCAGAGTTAAGTCGGCCAGAGCAAAATTATCAGTTAGCTATGTTGGCATTGCGTGACCGTGAAGTTTTGGAAATGCCGAAAGTTCCAGAAGCAGCCGCAGAACCAGAACCTAATCCAGAACTCATTCAACCTACCCAAGAGCAAACCCCTGAAGAGGTTAAAAAGATTTTGCTTATCAATATTGATGAGATCGCGAAAAGTATGGCATGGCGTAAAGCTGAGCATAAACTCAATGAGTTTTTCCGCAATTCTGGTTATCTAAAAAAGGTTTGGAAGTCTTTTTCAGAAGATTACTACCGCGTTAAATATTATCAGGAAGCTCTTAAGGAAATCACGACCAATAATTCTTTATTAGAAGCAATTCGCGGACGCTTGGAAGGTCAGAAGGTAGCAAGTACTAATCCAGAGCTAAAAGATTATTTCCAATTATTAGATCAGATTATTGAACAGTACGAACAGAACTTAGTTAATACAGGAGAAAAAGGTTCTGAGCTTGGTCAAACACCAGAGGTCGCAGATTTAGTCGCGAGGATGATTTCTGCTCACGCTAGTGGGGATATCCGTCAGTGGCAGGCTTTGGGGGCAGAGTATGCTGATCCTGGCATGGACGAACGTGCTCGAGTGGAATTGTTCGTAAGAAATGAAATCGCTCCAAAAATTTCAGGAGCTAATTGGGGTAATCAACCTGCAGGCAAAGTAGGAAGGTTTTCGAAATGGATGAATCGCGGAAAAGGTGAGCCAAGTGATAAATCGATTTACGCAAATAATTTGTGGAAGATTGCAGAGCAGTATAAGGCTGGTCAAGAAAAACAGCGTGCCGATTACATGAAGTGGACTGAAGGTGAGCTGACTCCAGAACAAAAAGCAGAGTTAGAAGCAAAACTTGCCGAGCACATGAAAGGTGTTCGCGAGTTAGATATTCAATTAGGAACCAAAGAACGAGATTTATATAACAACAAGCCAAAGGGTGTTTTGAAATTATATGAAAAAGTTTTAGATGCTGCCGAAGGTAAGTGGTATGGAAAGTTACTCGCAAACCCATTAACTATTGGTATAGGTACGGCCTTAGCCTCAAGAGGAACTATGAGCGCTTTGCGTTACGGTGGAATCGCGGCAGGTAGCGTGGCAGGGGTTGCTTTATCCCCGTATATTCTTCCTATTATTGCTGGTGGTTTAGCGGGTGGTGCATATCGTGCTTTTCGCACTAACAAAGATTTAAAATACGACTTAGCAAGAGAGCGTCGCAATGAGACCTTAGGTGGTGATAAATCTTTATTATTAAACGAGCGTGGTGGCTTACGGTATGGTGGTATGGGATATAACGAAGCCTTGGGTGCATTAAATAGATTTCAGGGACGCGATTTTGCTTCTTTATCTGATGATGAAAAGCAAGGTATTGCAGAACTTAAAGCCATGCGCGATTTTGAAAAACAAACTGGTAATAAAGTAGATTTGTTTTTTGCGGATGATGAATCTGGCTCAAAAACTGGCAGTGTTATTGGTTTACGTAACCAATTAGACTTAGCATTGCGTCAGTGGGAATCGCAGGTGGATCAAGCTGCTGTTAGTAGTGCGATGAATCGACTGAAAGGAGAGGTGGATAAAACTGATAAGGCAGAAAAATCTTTCCGGCACCGTAGGGCAGCGGTTTCTGGTACAGTAGGTGCTGTGGTTGGTATGGGGGCAGGGTTAGCAGCTCAAGAAGGAATCTACATTCTTGGCCGTAATTTAGGCTTGATGGAGACTAATCGTAGCAGTGCTCTAGAATATATTGCAGACAAATACACTGGAAGTGCAGAGCATAGTTGGAACTCCTTTGTGGGTAGGGCTAATAATTTAACTGTTGAAGGTGATCCGTATGTGTTTGTAGATCCTGCGACAGGAACAAAATATACTGCAGAGCAAGCTTTGGCTCTAAAGAGTTCTAGGCCAAAATTCAATATTGAAGATTTAAAAAGAGAAGACTGGCATGGTGTGGGCAGGAATTTTCATGGCAAGGAGTTGCAGCAGTGGCATATTTTGGACAAGAAAAGCGGTAATGTTTCGATTGATGTTCATAATATGATGAACAATGTTAACAAGAATATTGACCTAAATAATACAATCAATTGGGATAAAACTACAGATCCAAAGATGAATGAATTACTTTCAGAGATGCGTTCAGCAAAACAAGCTGGGAATTTGCACGAGCATATGCAAGTTCGAATTTTCCCAACCGTCGAAATGTACAATACTGGTAATGGCATTAATGTTGGTCATATCGATGAAACTGGTCGCCTAGTTTTAGATGATGAGATGCGCAATTATGTTTTTGACGGCAATGGCAAACAGATGGCGCGAGCTATTGAAGTTGGTTATTTAGATGATCGTGGTGGTTATCATACCTTAAATACCGCTGTTGGTAGTGGGGAAGTAGGACCTCCTCCAATAGATGATGTTATTTTAGAAGAGCTAAAACCAGCTAATTATGATTTCTTCACAGCCTTGATACCTCCTTATAGACCAGTCCATGGTAGGGAAGGGGATAAAGAAAAAGGTAAAGATGAAGACAAGAAACCATCAGGTGATTCTAAGAATAAAAAAGAAGCAAGAATAATCAATCAGAAAGATTATGTAAAGGAAAAGGTAATTGGCTATTTTGATAAAGATTCTAAGCTAGCAAAGTCAGAAGATCTTACAAAGCAAATTGATAGTCTTTCCGAAAAAGATAAAGAAAAGCTCTCCGTTAACCTTGAACATATTAGAATTGATTCCGATAGCGAGCACTTGCTAAAAGATCCTGAGTTTGTCGGCAAGTTAATTGCTTTTACAAAAGATCTCGACCCATGGGTCATAAAGGGAGGCTATACAGTTGTGTTTATGGATAAGAATAAAGATTTGCAAGTCAGTGGAAAAATTTTACAAGTAAATGCTAAGGCAGAGCTAATTAATTGGAGATTTGGTATTGCTGCTGCTAAAAGGATTTTAGAGAAAAAGGGTGAGAAGCCTTTGGATTCAGAAAAAACTACAGATGAACCTAAAGAAACAGGCGAAGTGAAAGAGGAAGATAAAGATGATGAAAATCGTCCAAAATGGGCTAAGAATAAGTTGGCTTGGAAACAGTTATTTGTTTGGGATAGGAATCATCAGAATGGGTTATTAGCTGATATTAATGACAATCAACTTAAAGAAAAAATTGAAAAATCTTTCACTGAAGTAGAGAAGTTTAAAGATTTGGATGAATTAGTAGTGAAGTCAATCTTTGCAGATTTAGTTAAAAAACGATCCAAAGCAGTGGATACTAAGCAGACTCGGATGTATGATCTTATTATTGATAGCATCATAAAGCTACCTGGTTTAACCACTGACAAGAGTAAGCAATTAGAAAAGTATTACGATGAAGTTAGACGTAATATGAATAAGGGCGGAGTGAAGAAGAATAAAGGTGAAAAGAATAGCGGAGACACTAAAGATTCAGGTAATGATGCTGATAAGAGAATTAAGGTAAATAATCGCGCCCAAAGAGATAAGAAGAAAAAAGAAAGTTTAGCTAAGGGGCGCAAATAAAAAAACAGACCAGAGTTTTTAGGCTCTGGTCTTGTTAATTGTCGACCCAATTGTCGACAGGTTATGAAAATTTACGAATTGTTCTGAGTGCCGCCACCGGTCTGCGGGTTGTTGGCAGGCGGGTTTGCGGGCGGGGTCCGACGAACAACCGGAGTATTCGGGTTTTCGATACCCAAATGTTGGCGGAGATCTGCAAAGAAGTTGTTCTGGGCAGCGCGATGTGTTGCGTTACGCCGATTTTCTTCTTCCATCTCTTCTTGGATGTTACGTGCTCTGCCGTTGAGCGTCCATCCCTGTGCTCTGCCGAACAGGCTCAGGATGACAAGGATGACAAGGAGAGCGATTACCCACCAAAGCCGATCAGCAATGGTCGCTACCAAACTACCGATACCCCCGAGGAAATCTTTCGGAGTTCCGTCGGGATTTTTGAACGATGCTTGTAGGATATTACGAATTTCCGTCAGAAGACCGTTGGTCTTCTTGACTTCTTCCGTGTTTTCCTTCACTGCCGCCGTGTTGTCTTTCACTGCGGCTGTGGTGTTTTTCTCTTCGTTCGCTATGTTGTCGAGCCTCGACGTGATACACGTCGGGCAATTGTTGGCCGGAGCCGATTTCTTCGGAGCGGTCTTCTTCGGAGCGGTCTTCTTCGGCGTCGGGCAGCTCGGAGTCGGCGCGGCTTTCACCACACCTTTCTCGTCCTGCGCCGAAATCGACGCGAACGAACCTAAACCCAAAACCAAAGCGATGACAAAGACGATCGAAAATGCAAAATTTTTCATAACTGTATTTGGCCCTCCTTAGGCCCTGGACTGTTTAGGTCCAGTTTGATTGAATTTGTTGTTGATTTTTGTTGATTTTTACGGGCTCGGGCGGCCCAACGATTTAGGCACGCGCCTTTTAACCCGATTTCTGCAAACTTACGAATAATCCCAAGTTCGCAAAAATCGAGTCAAAATTGACCCTATAATATAGCATAGAATCTATTTTTTGTCAAGGCTGGCTGACAAAAGCCTAAAAATGCATATAAATATGGTAAAATTAAGTAAATATGGAAAATAAAAAAGAAGGCTTATCTGATACTAGCCTTCAATCAGAAACAAAATTAACCCCTGCTCAAGAAATAGCTAAGCTAAACCAGGAAACTGTTCAGAATACCATGAATCGCAGGGAATTCTTTGCCAAGTTTATTGGTAAAGAGTCTAAGGAGCAAACCGACCAAGAATTATCAAAGGTTCGTGGGGATCTTCAAGAGCTTAATCAAGATTCAGAAAAACCAGAGGAATTTCCTTCGGATGAAATAAGTTCTGATGAGCC
This sequence comes from uncultured Candidatus Saccharibacteria bacterium, assembly GCA_964536745.1. Taxonomy (GTDB): domain Bacteria; phylum Patescibacteriota; class Doudnabacteria; order UBA920; family UBA920; genus UBA920. The sequence continues at coordinate 40,900 of CAZHYL010000006.1, forward strand.
GGCTAAAAAAACCAAGTGGCTTTTTACTCGTCGAAATATGATTGGTGCTTTGTTGGTTGGAGTAATCGCGTTTAAGTGGGATTTCGTGAGAAGATTTTTGCATCAATGGGAAAGAAAAGAATATCCAAAAGGGCTTGCTGGTGTTATTGAAGGAATTAAAGATGAGTATCCTCATGTGGACCAAGAAGCAGATCCAGAAATGTGGAGTAGAGAAATTGAAAATGCCTTTCCAGCTTCAGGTTTACCAAGAACTACAGAAAATTTAGGAACAGTCCTATCGCTAATTACAGCAGAAAGTGGTTTTCGCAGTGTCCCAAGAGCATATGACCAATTTGACGTAGATAATTATTTTGATGAAGAAGGTTTGCCTTTGGTGGATGCACCCTCAACTGGTGGTCCAATGGAATTAGCTTATCAGCATGTTGTAGAATCCGAGCAAGTAACCTTGAAAGAAGCTATGGAGTTAATGAGTCGTGTTCCTGAAGGGTTGACTCATAGTTTTCGTCATTTGAACACAGTTATTCAAGCTTATCAAGAGGTTAGCGATTTGGAATTACGGCTAAAGTGTATCTTTGCTGACTGGAATAGTGGCACATATAGTAGCAGGAATGCTGGGGTGCAGCGAGTTGTTTCGGAATTGAGCGGGCAGAAATTAAATTATGATGGGTTGATTGGTGAAAAAACCAAGAGCGCTGTGAGGGATCTGTTAGCGAAAAATAACATCACAGTAGATACTTTAGAGGAAGATCTTAAGTGGAATAGGGCAGAGAGGTTTAAGAGTTCTAATACATGGAAAGCTCTAGAGACATTATATAATGGGCCAATAACTCCTGTAGTAGCAGATACACCAGTACTTGGTTTGTACGGCTGGACAAAAGAAGTTACTACAGGGATTAGTAGTTCTGGAGAGTTTGCAGATGCTAGGTATGAAGAGTATCAGAAAATCTCAAAGTTGATGGAAAAGTTTGGAGTTAACTAAAATTAAAACGGGCTAGTTGAGTACTCAACTGCCCGTTCTTCGTTTCCATAACCTCATTGTTTGGTATCCGGCTTCCTTGGCGAGCCAAGGAGCTGTCGTTATCAAACCCATGGTTAAGAGATTCATTGCAATCCTTTCGATCTCTGGCGCTTCGTAGGCACGAAACGGCATCACGAGCTTGGTGGTGATTACCAAAGTGGTAATCGTTCCCAATGCCAGGTAGAGCAGATAAAGCACTGCCCAGAGATACGCTAATGGCGATCCGACTTTGTTGACGAAGCCAATAACGAAGGAAAACATCAAGAATAATAGAATTACTGTGTATTCTTTAGTCATTTTGGCCTCCTTGCCATATTCTTTGTTAGATTTTTGTATTCGCTAAATTCTACCAGTTTTAGGTAGTTTTGTCAAGGTGTATATTGACAAAACCCTTTAAATATGCTATATTACTTCGTTATCATAATATTTTGGTAATCCCCGAAAGGGGCCACATTGTCAATAAAAAAGAGGAATTTTAGAGGAAAAAAGGATGAAAGAATTTCGTCAGATAGGCGACGGCACAAACGGTGCGTCGCGGTTTGAGCTGCTTTGGGCGAAGGTATTGTTTGCCTTCACCTTCTATGTGGCTCCCTGGCTTTTTACAGCCAGTGCGGTCTTGGTTTTTATCTTGCTACCAATGGTGGTATGGATTTCCGCTGGAATCTCTACTTTGGTGTGGATGATTCTGGGAGTCTATACGCTCCTGTTCGGTGCAAGTTATCTATTCAGTTACTTGTACCGTCACCCCGACCATAAAGTATTTGCTGGTCGCCAGTGGCTTCATACGCCGGTGGTGGCTGTGCTTAATTTCTTGATGGGATGGATCCGTAAGGGTCACAATTTACTTTTTCATGAGGCGAAGCGAGTTAGTATTTTTCTCGTGCGAAAGAAGAAGGAATTGCTAATTTGGTCTGCCAAGAAGTTTTTGGCTGCACCATTAAAGTCAAGAATTTTTGTCACAGTTGGTGTCGCGATGATTTTAGTGCCTGCTACGATGTATGTTTTGGTAGGAACTTACGTGGAAGTGAAAAATAAGCTTCCGTACGGCGCCAACCGGATGCAATTGACCGATGCTGAGGTGGAAGAGCGAACTCAAATTGCTATCCAAGCTATGGATTGGGCAGTGTGGGGTCAATCTGATATCGACGCAAAGATTGCTTGCATGGACAAGTACAGGGATCTGATTTACCGGTCTGCTAAGCAGAACGGCATTAGCCAAACAAAGCTCGAAGCTCTGATTTTTGTTGAAAGCGGTTGCGATGCAAAAGCTTACAATAGTGATAGCGGAGCAGCTGGTCTTGCCCAGATTCTGGTTAGCACTGGGCGAGAGCTTGGGCTGATAGATTCAGCTTACAAGATTCAGCCTCCGGCTAAAGCTGATCCGAAGAAAGATCGTCGCTACGATCCGAACTTCGCGATTCCTGCGGCTGCGAAATTCATCGCATCGCGCCAGAAGTATTGGGGCGATGAGATCTTGGCGTTCGAAGAGTACCATTTGGGACAAGGAAACTTCCGCGTCCTGATTAGTACTTATCTCGACGAAACCAATCCCACTTGGCGCGAAAAGTATCCAAAGACTTTTTCGCAAACCGCTGATCCCGATCGGGTTATTCCGAGGGCTATGTCGGACTATAAGCTGACCTACTTCAGCATCTTCTTCCGCAGAACTCCCAAGCACACGCCCAAAACGAGTGCATTTCTGCTCCAGAAAAGCGACTTCACCACGACATACATCTTCTCGATATTGTCGGCGGAAAAAGGTTTCGCGCTGAAGGCTTCGAATCCCACTGAGTTTGCGAAGTTCCTTGAAAGTCAGAGGGAGCCAAGCGGGGACGTTGCTACTAATCGTTTTCGAACTGCTTATGCAGACAAGGAAGCGACCTATAATACGGTTGCAGATTTGGAGAAGGCGATTTCGCGTGGCGAGATTGTGCCCGTACCTCTCAAAGGTATGGGGTACTCGCTTCGTATTGAGGGTAACAACCCTATCGGTGAATGTGACCTCTCTAATCAGAAGAGCTATTTGTATACTTGGAAGTCCACTGCTGGACTTTTGATGTATCTGACGGCTCGGATGAAGGAGTTGGGTGCTCAGGACGTTGAGATTACTGGCTTGGTTCGGACCAATAAGAAATGGTATGAGCCGGTCAATGGTCAAAAGCCTTGCTTGACGAATACGCAACCGAGAACTCACGTGATCGGCGCGGCATTCGATATAGGGATTAACATCAATGGCAAACGGATGAGTAAGAAAACCGAAGATATCTTGAGGTTTATGCTTGCCGATATGCTTATTGGTGGCCAGCTTAGCTGGATTCCCGAAGGCTATGCATTCCACGTTGTGGTTATGCCTGATGCTGCGCAAAATTACGAGCAGGTTTACGACTCTGTGATGGGGGGAGCTTCGCCGCTCCCAACTGCTACAGAGTAAGTGCATCTCTTCTTTCATCCTCACCATTTAGAAGCGTGTTCGACATTTTGTTGGACGCGCTTCTTTTTTATGTAAAAATATTTGCTTTATTTATAAGGTGTGTTATAATTTTAGCGATAGATTCTGTTTGAAATCCAAACAAAATTAAAAATAAAAATAACTAAAACAAAAACAAGTAATAATTTCATGGATAAAAATGCAAATTTGGCTTTGATTGTGCAAATGATTGAGGCTGCCGAGAAAAATATACAATCTGCCAAGCATTTACTTAGGGAAATGGCTGGTGGCACTATACCAAAATCTTCGACTAACTTTGCCGAAAAAGCTAGTTCTCTTGGTATTGGCGATGGTGGGAAAATTGTAGAAGGGGTGTTTGATGGCCAGAATATGATAGGTTCGGATAAAAAACAGTACCCTGTACCAGCAAACTATGCTTCTAAATCTAAACTTATTGAAGGAGATGTCTTGAAACTGACAATCGGAGATGATGGCTCGTTCATTTATAAGCAGATTGGACCAATTGATAGACGAAAAGTTATTGGTGTATTAATGCAAGATGAAAACGGTGATTATAAAGTTATTGCAGAAGGTAAAACATATCGAGTACTGCTTGCCTCGCTAACTTATTTTAAAGCCGAAGCCGGAGATGAGGTTACCATCGTGGTCCCACAAGAAGGGGAAGCACAATGGGCAGCGGTTGAAAATGTAATCAAGCATGCTTCTGGAATGGCTGTAGATAATCCAGGTTCTCCTTCCAGTTCCTATGACGAGGATATGGAAGCAGATAGCTTGGCTCAACCAGAAGTAGAAAACGAAGAATTTTAATTATAATTTATACAATTTAAGATGGCTACAAATACAGCCTCATTAAGTTTTTATCAAAAATTAACGAAATTACTGGCCGAAAAACCAGTAATTTTACAATTGCTTAAGTTTGCCGCCATTGGTTCTCTGAATACAGCTCTTGATTTTATTATTTTAAATTATTTAACCAAATCGGCGGGTATTACCTCTGGCTTATCCTTAGGTTTAGTTAACATTATTGGTTTTAGTGCAGCTACTATTCAAAGCTATATTTGGAACAGGGCATGGACTTTTGCTAGCAGTGTTGCTTCTCCGATGATTAATTTAGTCCGATTAATGTTGGTTGGTGGTTTAGGTTTCATTACTTTTGTTGCTGTTTTCTTTGGTGGACTTTCATCAGTATCCGAAAATTACTATCTATTTATGTTGGTGGTATTTTTATTTGCCGAAGTTTTGATTTGGTTTGGTTTTAAGCTTTCATTGAAGGGGTCTGGTCAAGATAAGAAAATTGGTCATGAGTTCGGTGCATTTGTAATGATTAGTATTGTTGGTGGGCTAATTAACAGCTCGATTGTAGCTGGCGCTTCTTATGCCTTAGCTCCAAATTTAGCTAATTTGATTAATATCGACACAATAAAGAATATTTCCAAGATTCTTGCGACGGCTGTTTCCTTAATTTGGAATTTTATAGGTTACAAGCTGGTAGTTTTCCGGAAATAAGCCATATTTTTTCACTCAAAACCGCCTATATTTTTTAGCAAAAATAGGCGGTTTTTGTATGGTATAATTAGAGGAGAAGAACCTGCGATTGGTGGTTCAATTTTTCTTGTTAACTATAAACTTTTTATAACAAAATGGCTGTTTTTTACCAAACATATCGTCCTCAAAATTTTTCTGAAGTTATTGGTCAGGAATCCATTGTAAAAGCTCTTCAGCAAGCATCTTCCTCTGGCAAATTAGGTCATGCTTATTTGTTTACGGGAAGTCGTGGTATTGGAAAAACAACTTTAGCAAGAATTTTAGCTAAAGCCGCCAACTGTCAGAAATTAGCTAATGGTGATCCATGTGGTAAGTGTGATTCATGCTCCGCAATTAGTAAGGGATCATTTTTGGACTGCGTAGAGATTGATGCAGCTTCTCATACAGGCGTAGATAATATTCGAGAGTTAATTGATACAATTGCTTTTCAACCAAGCATCGGAACGACTAAAGTATTTATTATCGATGAAGTTCACATGCTTTCAAAGCCTGCTTTTAACGCATTGCTGAAAACTTTAGAAGAGCCACCAAGTCATGTGATGTTTATTTTGGCCACCACAGATATTGAAAAAGTTCCCGAGACAATCGTTTCTCGTACCCAGCGATTTGATTTTCGTAAGATTACAGCCGAACAAATCAAAAAAGCTTTACAGAAGATTGTTAAAAAAGAAAAATTAGATTTACCAGACCATGCTTTAGACATTATTGTAGAAAATAGTGAGGGCGGACTTAGAGATGCACTTTCTCAGCTTTCTATGATTATGCATTTAAACAAAGACGTTGCTGAAGAGGATGTGCATGTATTGCTTGGTACGACTTCAACTGCTACAGTCGAAGAGCTTTTGCTTATTATTGCTTCTGGGCAATCGAATTTGTTACCTGCTTTTTTTGCTAAACAAACAGAATTAAATTTTGACGCAACATCATTTACCAGAAAGGTCCTTAGCTATTTGCAACAGATTATGGAAGCACGTCTAACTAATAATAATTTTGCTAAGAGTGAATTAGCTGCGCAATTTAGTTTACCTCAAGTTTTAAATGTGATTAGGTTGTTTTTGCGAGCCTATAAAGAAATCGATAGATCTCTAAGCCCAGAGCTTCCACTATTGCTAGCAAGTATAGAGGCCGCATTATATATGTCTGGCGGTAATATGAATTCTACTGGTACTGATGGCAGTGTAAAACAAGAGTCAAAAACTCCTGATAACCCTGTGGTGAAAATGGTTTTAGAGCCAGAAGTCGCTGTTGCAGAGCAAGTATCGGGCAGTGAATTAAACTTATCGCTGGAAGAAGTAAGTGGGTGGTGGCATGAAGTAGTAACAGAAGTAAAAAAAGTTAACAGCCCGCTGGCAACATTATTGAAAAACTCACCGTTATACGAGGTTGCAGGCAATCGGATTAGTTTGGCTGTTAAGTACCTTTTTCATAAAGAACATTTAGAAAATGTAAAAAACCGGACTCTAGTTAGCACTATCTTGAGCAAGAGGGCAGGCGGTCCGGTGGAATTTAGAGCAGTGCTGTCTAAAGAATCGGTTGGTGAAAAAATCACTGACACAGCTACTGCAGTTTCAGATGCCTTAAAAATCTTCGGCGGCGAACTCGTCGAATAATAAAAAAATTAAGACAAAAATATGGAAGATAAAAATAAAAAAATTACATATGCGGTAATTTTACTAGCAGTACTAGCATTAGTACTTGTGAATGTTTTTCAACCTGGGGAGTGGAGTTTTAGAGACAGAACTAACTATGATGAGCAAGAACGAATTGCTAGGGAAGAGCTGGCTCAGTACAAAGCATTACTAGCTGCGCTTGAGCCGAACTATGCAGCAAGCCAACAATTATTAGAAAAAATTGCTACAGAAGATTTAGTTAGGCAGGAAGTAAACCAAACATTGCAGGTTGGTCAGAGAATTGAAGTTCCACAAATTGCTGATTCTGAAATAAAGACAAATCCACGAAGCGATAAAGATTTTGTTGCAAATTATTTTATAAAGACCCAGTCGATGTTCGACAATTTTGTTAGTGAAGCAAAACCGGAAAGTCAAAATCTGTTTGCGGACACTACAAATTTTCTAGAATTGAATCGCGCGGAGAGAACAGCAAAGAACTTGGTAGATAATTTGAAGTCTATGGAAGTTCCTGCAGAGGCCGCAGATCTTCATAAGGCAATCATCGTTGCTTACGATGAGTATGCTGATATTTTCTCTGAAGCTAAAAAATATGATTCCTCTAGCGGCACAAATCCATGGCCAACAGTTTATAACAAGTATGCCGTAATAGATAACAGGATGGCGGTTGTGAAGTCTGAAGTCGAAGATCTTAATAAGAAATATTCTTTCGGACCTAATGAACCATTACCAGAATTTAGCTTGGTTAAAACAGCTCACGCTCAATTTGGTTTTGTGACCGTTGGGGTAGACTGGCAGATGATTTTGTATGAAGGTATTCGAACAGGGTTAGCACGTGCGTTTGCCCAGTTTAGTATTCAGATGATAGACAAGCTGGTTGCACACATTGAAAAGAATTTTGCAATCGCAAGTCAGTTGTATTATTCGAATGAACTCGGAAGATTTTATTCGGTTGAGTATATGAAAAAGTTTGTGAAGGATCCACTAGATCAAGATATTATTCAGAAATTCTTACCGGAATATTTCTGTGTAAATTCGAACCCGAAAGATCTTAATAAAATTTTTACCGCTAAAGCAGCGACTAATGTTGGCGAGGATATAATAATTAATCCAGGCGATCCGGATTTTGTGCAGAAACTAGCTAGACTTGGTGGTGACGAAAAGAATTATCCATTATGGTGGGAAGGATATTATGAAAGTTTGGCTGCGCAAACAAAATCAGAAGCCCAATCGGCTGCAACGAAAGAAGTTATCAGTCCGGGGGTTAAAACTGGGCGTGACATAATCAACGGTCAGGTTAATAAGACTGTTTCTGCAATTTTCAGTGTTCAGGAATCGGCTATTAATGGAGCTATGAATTTAGGGACAAATAATGCAGAAAATGTTGCCAGTCAATTAGTTGCAGGCATTGTTCAGAATTTAGTAAATAAGTTCGTGTTTACACCAATTAGCGGAGGTGCTTCTGCCAGCGGTGGAATCGGTGTAATCAAGGAAAAAAATGTTTGTTTGGAAGTCCAGCAAATAAAACCGTTGATTCCAATTCCAGGTTCAGAATACCAAACTCCAGATGGTCAGACCTCTACAACTCCAGTAAATACCACGCCACCATTTAATCCAAGATAGAATTATGGAAGATTTTAAACCTAAAACTGTAAATGATTCCGAGCCTTCGGATCAATTAACAAGTTCACTGCCTGCCAGAGAAAGTTTTAAATCTGGTTGGGGTTTGATATTAGCTGCGTTTATAGCTGGCGTGGTAGGTGGATTATACGGTTCATTAGATTTATCACATAGATCATTTTTTCAAAAGTATTTATCTGGCAGTGACGGAAACTCCGGTCAAACGCAGACTATTAAAGTTGAAGAGGAATCTGCAACTATCGATGTAGTAAAAAAAGCTAGCCCAGCAGTAGTTTCAATTGTGATATCAAAAGATATTAGTCAGATGCGTAGATTTATGTTTGATCCATTTGGAAATTTTTCTAGTCCTAATGAATCGACGGAGCCCAATATTCAAGAAGTCGGTGCTGGTACTGGATTTTTTGTATCCAAAGATGGGTTGATAATTACTAACAAGCATGTAGTGTCAGATGAAACAGCTGCCTACACAGTAGTTACGAGTGATGGGAAGTCTTACGAAGCAAAAATATTATCTGTGGATCCGGTTAATGACATTGCCATTATTAAAATTGAAATCAATGACGCGCCATATCTTACTTTCGCTGAATCTTCTGATTTGCAATTAGGGCAAAAAGTAATTGCAATTGGAAATTCATTGGGTCAGTATCAGAATACCGTCACCAGTGGTGTTATCTCTGGGATAGGGAGAAGTATTACAGCTGGTGGGGCTGGTGAGACAGAACAGCTTGAAGGTGTTATCCAGACAGATACGGCCATAAACAGTGGCAACAGCGGTGGTCCATTATTAAATCTTGCTGGTTTGGTGGTTGGTATTAACACTGCTGTCGACAGACAAGGACAATCGATTGGTTTTGCCATTCCTGCAAATGATGTGAAAACTGCACTCGAAAGCTATCAAGATAAAGGAAAGATTACTAGACCATATTTAGGTGTTAGGTATCTTACAATTAACCCTGCGATTGCAAAATCTGAGAAATTACCAAAAGATTACGGAGCTTTATTGATAAGAGGGCAGGCATTAACTGATTTTGCTGTATTGCCGGGCAGCCCAGCAGACAAAGCAGGGTTAAGAGAAAATGATATCATTTTGGAATTCGCTGGGAAGAAGATTGATGAAAATAATTCTCTTTCAAAAGTTTTAAAACAGAGTAAGCCTGGTGATAAGGTAGATCTTAAAGTATACCGAGCTGGAGAAGAGATAACCGTTTCATTAACTATTGGGGAGAATGAATGAAAATAATTGGTATAGATTACGGAACAAAACGAATAGGTGTGGCGATTTCGGATGAGACTCAAACTTTAGCTCGAGAATACGCGATTTGGCCAGCAACAGATTTCTGGGAGAAGTTGGATGAGTTGCTAGGTTTAGAACAAGTTGAAAAGGTGATAGTCGGTCTGCCACTGAATATGTCTGGAGAGGAAACAGAAAAGACTAAAGAAGTTAAAGAGTTCATCGGAGTACTTAAGTCCAAAATAAACTTACCAGTAGATTCTGTAGATGAAAGACTTTCAAGTGTAATGGCAGAAGAAATTTCTGGTCAGTCAAAACAACTGGATAGCCTTTCGGCTCAAATATTTTTACAAAATTATTTAAATCAAAATAAAACTAATGTCTCAATTTAGACAAAATCCAATCAACAAGCAGTGGGTACTAATAGCACCTGGTCGAAGTAAACGCCCGGAAGACTTTCGCACCTATAGTGTGAGTTTTGGTTTGCCAGAGTTAGATCCAGCTTGTGTATTTTGTCCTGGAAATGAAGGCAAGAACCCAGACTTGTGTGATGATGTCTGTAGGATTCCTAATGATAAAAATTGGCAATTACGTGTTATTCCTAACAAATATCAATCACTGGAAGAGACTAGAATATATAGAAATCATGATTTTTATAATTCTCGGGCAGGTTATGGCGAACACGAAGTTATCATCACTCGCGCTCATAACGAACCGCCAGCATTGCAGTCAGCTGTTTTGGTGCAACAAAGTCTAAAATTGTTTCAGGATCGCATTAAGGATATTATGAAAGATCCTGAGATTAATTACGTTCAAATTTTTCATAATCATGGCAGGGATGCCGGAGCTTCATTAATTCACCCTCATTATCAAGTGCTCGCAACACCTATGGTGCCGCCACACGTTCATGATGAGATGCGTGGTTGTTATCATTATCATCAACAGACTGGAAAGTGTATTTATTGCGATATCATCAAGGAAGAACTAATTCATCGAGACCGAATCGTGTATGAGGATGATTATTTTGTTGTGATGTCGGCTTATGCCTCACGCAGTCCTTTTGAAACTTGGATCTTACCAAAACGACATCATGCTAGATTTGAAGCTACATCAGATATTGAATTACTGCATTTATCTCATGTCTTAAAGAAAGTATTAGGGTCTTTGTATGTGAAATTATCGGATCCACCACTAAATTATTATATTCACACCATGCCCAGAGCCTCGGATAAACATATCATTCAAGAGGAAAAAAGCTATCATTGGCATTTAACTGTGTTTCCGAGGTTAACCATCTGGGCAGGTTTTGAATATGGCACAGGCATCCCTGTTAACCCAATGCCTCCTGAAGTGACAGCAAGATTTTTACGAGGAGAAATGTCATGAACAAAATTATCGTTGCAAACTGGAAGCTAAATCCTTTAACTGCCCATGAAGCAATCAACTTGGCGTCAAAAATTGACGTAGTAAGTAAGTATGAAGTTGTCATTTGCCCTCCCGCACCTTTCATTGCGGTTGTTGATTACATGCATAAGGGAGCGCAAGATGTTTCGGCTCAAGTAAAAGGTCCTTATACAGGGCAGATATCGGCAGCTCAACTGGCAAGTTTAGATGTTAGATACTGCATTGTCGGTCATAGTGAGCGCAGAGCTCTTGGGGAAAAAGATGAAATTATTAATCAGAAAATCCATTCACTGCTTGATTATAAAATTACTCCAGTTTTATGTGTCGGTTATGGAACTACTGTGCTTCAAGATGAGTTAGAAGTAACAGATGTGTTAGGTGGTCAATTAACTTCGGATTTAGAAGGCGTAGATGCAAGTAAAGTGATTGTAGCTTACGAACCAGTCTGGGCTATCGGCAGTGGTCGTCCAGCAACACCAGAACATGCCGAGCAGATTTCGTTGTACATTTCCACTAAGTTTAAAGTAAAAAGTGTTTTGTATGGTGGTAGTGTGAATAGTACAAATAGCGGTGAGTTTTTAAAACAACATCACGTGGGTGGTTTATTGGTTGGTGGGGCATCGCTACTCCCAGATGATTTTAATGAAATAATTGCATCATGATATATTTAGGCGCCGATCACGGCGGATACAAATTAAAGGAACAGTTGAAAAAGTTTTTAACCAAGCAGGGACTTGAATTTAAAGACCTTGGGGCTAATAAATTTAAAGATGGTGATGATTATCCAGATTATTCTGTGAAGGTTGCTAAAGCTGTTATGAAAAATCCACTCTCTAGCTTAGGGATTTTAATCTGTAGAAGTGGACAAGGGGTATGCATGGTAGCGAATAAGTTTAGGGAAGTCCGAGCTGCATTGGTTTGGAATACAGAACAGGCAAAAGTTAGTAGAAACGATGATATGAGTAATGTATTATGTTTGCCTGCAGATTTTATTACAGTTAGCGAAGCTCAAAAGATTGTGAAAGTTTGGCTTGCTACGCCATATTCAAATGATCCACGTCATGTAAGAAGAGTAAAAAAAGTAAGTAGTCTATAAGGAGTCTAATGATAGTTCCAGCAATTTTAGAGAGTAACGTTAAGTCATTTCAAGAAAAATTAAAGTTAGCCATTAGTTTGAAGGGTGTGAAAACAATTCAGATTGATTTTGCGGACGGTGAATTTGTTGCCACAAAAACAATATCAGTAGATGAAGTCAAGCTTCCCAAAACTAAACATGAGTTTGAAGCACACCTGATGACAGTTGCTCCAACTAATCTTGAGGCTTATAAAAAAGTTGGCTTTGATAAGATCATTTTGCATTATGAAGCCTATGCAAGCGAGCATGATTTAGATGAAGCATTATCTTTAATTAATAAGTTAAAAATGAAGCCAAGTTTGGCGATTTCTCCCCGAACTCCTGTTTCAGTAGTGAGGTACTTTTCGGATACTGTGCATTCGTTCACTTTACTGGGAGTGTTGCCAGGCAAACAAGGTCAGAAAATGCAATCAGGTACGCTAGATAGGCTTCGGGAACTTCATGATACTGTAGCTGGCGCAGAAATCGAGATGGATGGCGGGGTGAACGAAAAAAATATTGCAGAATTAATAGATGCAGGAGCAACTTTGTGCGTCACAGGCTCTGCATTATTTGATGGTGATGTAAAAGAGAATTATCAGAATCTTCTTCAAGCTTTGAAATAAATTATGAGTCCAATCAATTTACAATTAACCGCAAATAATATTAGGCAAAGCATCATCGAAATGCTAGTTACTGCTGGTAGTGGTCACAGTGCCGGCCCGTTGGGTATGGCTGATGTATTTACTGCACTTTATTTCGAGGTGATGAAACATAAGCCAGATAATCCAGTCTGGGATGGCCGAGATAGATTGGTTTTATCTTGTGGTCACATTTGCCCTGTACTTTACGCGACGTTGGCAGAAGTTGGGTATTTTCCAAAAACCGAGCTCAAAACTTTGAGGCAATTAGGTACCAGACTCCAAGGCCATCCTCATAATTTATCGTTGCCTGGTATTGAAACAACTAGCGGTCCGCTTGCTCAAGGTGCTTCGCAGGCAGTAGGGATGGCTTTAGCTTTAAGGATTGGTAACTTGAAGAATCGAATTTATCTAGTGATGAGTGATGGCGAACAAAATGAAGGACAAATCTGGGAAGCAGTTATGCTTGCTGGAAAAGAAAGACTCCACAACTTAACGGCAATAATAGATAGAAATAATATCCAAATCGATGGTTACACCGAAGATGTAATGCCTCTTGATGATTTGAGGGCGAAGTATGAAGCTTTCAATTGGCACGTCTTAGAAGTTGATGGTCATAATATTCAGGCGGTCATTAATGCGTACAGGGAAGCTGAAGCCGTTTATGAAAAACCAACAGTGATTATTGCTCATACAATCCCAGGTAAAGGTGTTGATTTTATGGAAGGAAAATTTGAATGGCATGGCAAGCCTCCGAAAGTGGACGAAGCTAAAATTGCCCTACAGGAACTGCGAACATTACAAGGAAAAATAAAAAGCGAACATGAATAGATGGTTGTAATTACTTGTTTGTCACTAGTCCTCGCAAGCTGCGGAATCGTTCCAAACAAGTAATTACAAACTGAGTAAAGAATTTAATGTTAAACCAAACACAAAAATTAAATCCTAATCTAAACAAAGATACAATAGAGCAAAAACCCA
>CAZHYL010000007.1:0-2037 GCA_964536745.1 uncultured Candidatus Saccharibacteria bacterium
TTTTTTCTTTATAGCCATATTAAAAACAACTTTCTATAAATTATTAAAACTAGAGAGTAACTCAAAAATTACGGGTTTGAATTACCAACTCTGACGATATTGGATCATTTCCAATATTTAATAGATTGTTTTTTTATTTCTTATGCCTCGCGCAGTTTAGTTTCGATTTCGAAGCGGACGTTCGTTAATTGTGCGAATCTTCCGCCTAACTGCTTGGCAAAATCCTGATTTTGTTCGATCTCAGCTTTTTTAATGGCAATAGTCAACTCTTGTAAATAGTTTTTGAGTTTGGCCAGCTTAAAAGAAAAAAAGCTTTTTTTCAACTCGCGCAATAGCGCCAGCTCGTTGTTTGATAGATTTTCTAGATTTGATTCTACCATAAAGACAGCTTCTTTGACAAGTGGATCAGGGAGGTTTTTTAAATCTTGTCCAATGATGGCTTTTTGAATAAATTCACCCATTTCTTCTGAAATTAAAGTATCTGGAAGTCCTTCAACCCTAACAAATTCTAAAAATTCGGGATATAAGATTAAACCACCCAAAATTTCCTTTTCCCAAGTAACTTCCTGAGGGACAATTTGATTGGCTTCTTGAGTTTGCTCTGACTCTTTGTGTACCTGAGTTTGATGTGTAGGCTCCTGCCTTAGTGCTGACTCACTAATAACAAACTCTGTACTAATTTTTTTATAATAATGATCACTTTCTACAGGGCTGACCAAATTTCGCACCAAAGGCAAAATAGTATCGGTAATATATTGTTTTTGTTCCAGGCTTCCAAAAGCAAAGTTGCTAGAAGCCAAACTTAAGTAATAGTCTATGGCCAATGGGCTTTGTTCTAAAAGCTGCTCCCATTGTTTCGGACTCTTGCGAATGAGTTCATCAGGATCTTTCGCAGTTTTCAAATTTACAACTCTAACTTCCATCTCTAAATTTAGGGCCATACCTACAGCTCGGAACAAAGCTTTACTTCCTGCTGAATCGTTATCGAAGGCAAACAAAATAGTTTGAGTAAGTCGCTTTAACATCTTCAGTTGATCTTCGGTTAGAGCAGTGCCAGAAGTTGCGACAGTATTTTTGAACCCAGATTGGTGAGCGCTTATCACGTCCATCTGTCCTTCCATAACCACAACTTGACCAGTTTGTCTGATAGCGTCTTTTGCAAAGTTAAGACCAAACATCACTTTACTCTTATTGTAAATTGGACTATCTGGACTGTTTATATATTTTGCTTGAGCCTGGTCATCACTTGGTAAAATTCTGGCAGAAAATCCTACTACTTCACCATTGAAATTATAAATTGGGAAAGTTATGCGTCCTCTAAATCTATCAAAAATTTTTCCATTATCACTCTCGGCTAAAACTCCAGCCTGAAGAGCTAATTGCAAATTTACATTTTTCTTTTGCAAGGCAGAAACTAATTGATCAAAACTATTTGAGGCAAATCCAATTCTCCACTTGCGAATAGTTTCAGGAGCTAGCCCTCTTTCCTTTAAATAATTATTTACAAGATTACTACTTGGTGATTCCAAAACCTTTTCAAAAAAACTAGCCGTAAAATCATTTATTCTAATAAGTTCTTGAAGTAAAGATTTGTCCGCAGTCTCGCCACGATACTGTGGAAGCTCTACCCCTGCCATCTCTGCTGCCATTTGCAGTGCTTCACGAAATTCTACATTCTCATACCTTTTGATAAATCCTAAAACATCTCCACCTTCGCCACAGCCAAAACAATGCCAAATCTGCTTTGCAGGGGAAACCATAAAACTGGATGATTTTTCATGGTGAAAAGGACACAGTCCTTTTAGGTTTGTGCCGCTCTTTTTCAACTGAACATACTTGCCAATAACCGTAGCAATATCCAGCTTATCTTTTATATCCTGAATCGTATTATCACTCATTCTACCCTTACTTTACCAATAAAGAGCCGTTTTGAACACTCGACAAAATCCCCCCAAAATGTTAAAATAAACAAGATTTTTGAATTCAGGAGAGGTCGCATAGTGGTCTAGTTGCGTCCCGCCTCTGGCGGGATAAGGT
>CAZHYL010000007.1:2137-18947 GCA_964536745.1 uncultured Candidatus Saccharibacteria bacterium
TTCAGGAGAGGTCGCATAGTGGTCTAGTTGCGTCCCGCCTCTGGCGGGATAAGGTAATTGTTTGTTAGAATTATTTCTTCTTTTCTGGCAACGCTCCAATTTAGGAGACGTCGCATAGTGGTCTAGTTGCGTCCCGCCTCTGGCGGGATAAGGTAATTGTTTGTTAGAATTATTTCTTCTTTTCTGGCAACGCTCCAATTAAGGAGACGTCGCATAGTGGTCTAGTTGCGTCCCGCCTCTGGCGGGATAAGGTGATTCTTTGTTAGAATTGTTTCTTCGTTTCTGGTAACGCTCCAATTAAGGAGACGTCGCATAGTGGTCTAGTGCGCTCGCTTGGAAAGCGAGTAAGGGTAAAACCTTCGAGAGTTCGAATCTCTCCGTCTCCGCCAGAGATGAGGCAATAATCATGTACTCAGTTTATATTCTGCAATCCATATCTTCGGGTAAATACTACATTGGATCTACATCCAATTTAGTCGATCGAATATCAAGACATAATGGCAACAGAGAAAAGTCTACTCGGGGTAAGGGTCCTTGGAAAATAGTCTATACTGAACACTGCCCAACGAAATCGAAATCTCTACAAAGAGAAAAATTAATTAAGTCCTACAAGGGCGGAAACGCATTTAAAAAACTTTTATGTCAAAATCTCAACTCAACAACTTAAGCAAGCGTCAAATTTTGGAAAGCTTAATGTACGAACAAAATCAAAGCAATGCAACTCTTTCTCGTTTAATAACCGCGACTGCGCGTGCAGCAGGAATGGATCCAGAAAAGTTAGCAGAAGCATTTGTAGATGATAAAGCTAACCAAGAGTTTGTAGAAAAATTTAATGCAGGCGTTAAAGCAAAACACGCCGAGCTTCACCCTACCGGAGACCACCAACACAACCAAAACGAAACAAACACTGAAGATGCAGAAACTCCTAAAGCTTAGTCTGCCAATTCTGGTTTGGCCTGGAGCAGTATTTTTTCTACATTTAGTTGCCACCTACACAGGACTATACTGGCAGTACCGCTGGCTAGACACACCTTTTCACCTTGCAGGTGGGATGAGTATAGCATTAGCTACATACTTCTGGCTTAGAAATATAGCAAAGCCAAACTGGATACTATGGCTATTGTTAATTACTGTTACAGGAACAGTTGCAGTACTCTGGGAGTTTGCCGAGTATATCGGCGATGAATGGTTCCATGTTTACATGCAAATTGGTCTTTTCGATACACTCAAAGATCTATACTGTGGTTTAGTCGGAGCTATAATCGTGACATTAGTGGTCATAATAAAATCCCTCAAGAAACCTTGAGGGATTTTATTAGTGTAGTTTATTTGACGTTAACAGCTTGAACTAAATTCATACGCTGACCCAATGGATTACCTGCCACTAGCACAACCTTCTGACCATTATGAATAAGTTTCATTTTCTTAGCTTGTGCAACAAAATACTTTAAGAGTCCTTCAACATTTTTTAATGCGGTAAGGCTTTTAACATACAGAGGCCTTACTCCCCAAAGTAGAGCCATTTGACGATAAACCTTTTCTCTATCGGTTAGAATTAGAATCGGAGCCTGTGGGCGCTCTCTTGAAACAAATCTGGCTGTATAACCGCTTTCTGTGGTACCAATGATTGCTCCAGCATCTACACCAATTGCAAGCCTTAAAACAGCACCAGCAATTAACGAAGCCTTATAATCATCTAAGTTACCGTCCATAGCGAACCCATCTGCTGGCATTTCATCGTAAGGAGAGCTTTCAGTTGCCTCGATAATCCTGCGCATCTCTGTAACTGCTTCGACAGGATAATTGCCTGTAGCCGTCTCTCCAGATAACATCACGGCATCTGCATGGTCTATAACAGCATTGGCAACGTCCGAAACTTCAGCGCGGGTAGGACGAGGGTTACGAATCATAGAATCTAGCATCTGAGTTGCAACGATCACAGGTTTAGCATATGAATTGCATTTGCCAATTAAGTTTTTCTGAATCAGTGGTACTTGTGAATCTGCAATTTCTACACCAAGGTCACCTCGAGCTACCATAATTGCATCGGCGGCTTTCATGATTTCATCAAAATTTGCCACTCCCTCTTTACGTTCAATTTTCGCAATTATCTTTGGAGCTTTTAACCCTCTGGGTAAATGTTTGTTAATTAATTTTTTTAAATTAACAATGTCTTTAGCATCACGAACAAATGAGAGAGCGATGTAATCGACATCACTTTTAAGACCAAATTTTAAATCTTGTAAATCTTTGTTAGTAAAGATAGGAAAAGTAATGGTGCTGTCTGGCAAGTTTACACCTTTATGGGACTTCACTACACCACCATTAATGACTTTGCATGTAATTTTTCCATGAACCTTAGATCCAGCGCGACTGGGAGTAACCTTTACGACCTTCAACTCCATTAAACCATCTTCAATTAAAATTCGTTCGTTCTTTTTTACACTTCTACTAATATCTAGGTCCATATCAAAATCTTTACCAATCACAACCTGATGACCTTTTTTTAAACTAAAAGGTTTCTTAAGTTCACCAATTCTAATTTTAGGACCTTGTAAGTCTTGGAGGACTGCTACTGGTTTGTCGAGCTTTTTGGACACAGCTCGAATATTTTTCATCAACAAAGTATGGTTTTCATAACTACCATGGGAAAAATTTAGACGAGCAACATTTACGCCATTTTGTACTAACTTTGTTAAAATTTTTGGATCTTGGGAACTCGGGCCGATAGTTGCAATGATTTTTGTTCGTTTCATATTTAGGTTTAATTACCCTTTAATTATAGCAAATTAGAACAAACTGTTCTGTTTTGGCTTCAGTAACAACTTATCACGTTCTTCTTCAGAATATATCTGAATCTTTCCAAACACACCGTCATAACCACCAGCTATATTCACCTTACCTTCTCTAACTCGCATGATACTCTCTGCAATTTGTGGGGAGCTAATACTAGAGAGCTCATCACGTGCTACTTCGAGTAAAATTTCGAACTCTGGTTTTTTCTCTACCATAGATTCATACTGCGCCAAAACTTTTTTACTCGCCACTCCAACGCCAATTGTTTCGGCCAAAATTTCTTCTAAAGGAATAATGCTTCTGAACGATATTGCCTTCGGTGGAGTAAACCCATAATCACGCTCTCCCAAATCATCCACGCGGGCCATTACTCCTCGAAGTAATTTCTTCTTGCACACTGGGCAAATACCACCAAGTTCTTTGGTGCGGCTCGGTTCGCAAGAAAACTTACAATCAGCATGACCATCAAGATGATATTTTCCTTCTTCAGGAAAAAATTCTAAAGTTTCTAAGAACTCACTTGATTTACGCTCGCGAATTACTCGAATAATTTCATCGTACGATAATTTACCATCTGTGACTTCGAATACATTTGCCTCTCGGCCAAGTTTGCGGAGTGAATGTGCATCAGAATTCGAAATTAAACTGATGTCATCCAAGCCTTCAACCTGCCAATTCATTTTTGGATCACTCGATAATCCTGTTTCAATTGCAAAGATATGTTTTGCTTCTTCACCAAACGCTTCTTCTAATGAATTAAACCCCGAAAGCGAACCAAACACCCCAAAGTGCGGCGTCCACACATGAGCTGGAATTATTTCGATTCTAGCATCAGCTTCTTTGCAAATGCGCATTAACTCATCGCAAGGCACACCCATGATTGGGCGGCCATCTGATTTTAAGTTAACACCACGCTTTTCTAACAACTCAACCAATTTATCTACTGCTGCAAAATTAGGGGCGAACACTAAATTGTGAACTCTCCTAACTTTATCGCCCTGCTTGTAAATAGAAGCCAACTCTGTAGTTAACATGAACAAAGTTTTTGAGTTGCTATTTTTTAGCTTATATAAGCCATTTTTTGACTCTTCTAAATTTTCTTTTAACTCTTCTAGCCACTTTGGGTGAGTAAAATCACCAGTCCCTAAAATACTTATCCCTTTCTTATCGGCCCATATAGCTAAATTTGTAGGATTAAGATCCCTACTGCACGCTCTGGCATACTTTGAGTGAATGTGAAGATCGGCAATTACTTTCATACTATGAAGTTAGTTTGCGAGCAAACTCTAAATCGTCTGGGTTATTAATCCCATAAGCTTCTTTTGCAGAGATCACTAGTGCATTAATATGCTGGCCATCAACAATTGCCAACTCAACTATATCGGTTAAATAAAACTCGTGCTGTGCATTATTATCAGAAATCTTTTCAAGCTTTTCCCATAACCATGCTGAATCAAACATATATGTTCCTGTGTTAACTTCGGTAATGAGCTTTTGTTCTTCACTTGAATCTTTATATTCTTGAATTTTTATAACAGTTCCATCTTCTGCTCGAACAATGCGTCCCCAACTTAGAAAATGACTATACTCATCCTCAAAATTAGGCAGAGTTACCGTAAACATAGAGACTTTAGCCTTACTTACAAGGTGTGACTCGATCAACTTCATCAATGACTCCCTTTTTGTAAACGGCATGTCTCCATTAAGGACTATAAAGTGTTCTGCTGTGATCGCAGACTTAGCGGACAACACGGCATGGGCCGTGCCTTTTTGATCTTCTTGAGTTACATAAAGATAATCTGGACCAAGCGTATACTTTACCAACTGTTCTTGAAAACCTACAACAATAATTGGTTTGCTAGCTTGAGGAATTAATTTTATTTCATCTAGTATATAACTAACTACCGGTTTCTTATTAATTGGCAAAAGGACTTTGGGAATGTCTGAACCCATGCGAGTGCCTTTTCCGGCAGCTAAAATAACAATTTGTGGTGACATAATATGCAAATTAAAAAGCCTAAGTACTGGACTTAAGCTAAGGTTATTATAACAATTTGATGACAAACGAAAAAGCCCTCCAATTAGGAGAGCTTTAACAAATATTTGACAAGTTTTTCTAAAAAAATGTCCCTAGTTGATACTAGGATCATTACAATAAAGCCTAGCTAAATCTCTATATACATAATATTGGTCAGGTTGTCTAAGACCTCGATAAGCAGGGACACTGTTCATCAAATCCGTAAAAACGGTACACAAAGGCATTGAAGCATCTGCCTTAACCCCTGCCCCTCGACCAGGAAGATTGAACCCATTCTGACTTCC
The DNA here is from genome assembly GCA_964536745.1 of uncultured Candidatus Saccharibacteria bacterium. Taxonomy (GTDB): domain Bacteria; phylum Patescibacteriota; class Doudnabacteria; order UBA920; family UBA920; genus UBA920. The sequence continues at coordinate 7,256 of CAZHYL010000007.1, forward strand.
ATAATAAGTCCCGGCTACCAAACTTATAATCATGATAGCCAATCCTATTAGGATATTTTTGTTTCGCATTTTTGTTCGATTAATTTATCTAAGTAAGTATATAATATCAAATAATACATGGCATAACAAATTCATTATACACAAAAAGACCGTCCTTTAGGGACGGTCTTTTTATAAAGGGCAGCTACCTACTTTTGCACCAGCATGCGCTGGACTATCATTGGCACGAACGCGTTTTACTTCTGAGTTCGGGATGGGATCAGGTAGAACCGCATCGTAAATGCCACCCGACCGGCAATTCCTACCAAGTGCAAGCACGAGGAGAAACTACCGGCCCGAAGGCATTTATTGAATTCGGACTTTGAAAATTAAATAGTGGTATCGAGCTTACGCTCATATTGCAATTAAGACCAAACATTTTTGACAATCACAAATTGCTTGTCAAAGCTTGTATAATCTCTTCTTTCGATAAATCGAAAAGAAAAATTAGATTAGAACTTTCGGATGATTAGTATTGCTCGGCTGAACACGTTACCGTGCTTACACCTGCAACCTATAAAATCTCAATTTACTTTAATCCAGGCAAGCCCTTCAAAAAGTAAATATTGATTGAAATACGCAGTAGTCTCCTGCGATCCTTTCGAGACCGAAGTCTCAACGAAAACTAGTCTTGTGGACAGCTTCGCGCTTATATGCTTTCAGCGCTTATCTAAACTGGACCTAGCTACCCCGCCATGCTCCTGAAGGAACAACGGGTACACCAGAGGTCCATGCACCTCGGTCCTCTCGTACTAGAGGCGCGCCCACGCAATTTTCGTACACCCACAGCAGATAAGGACCAAACTGTCTCACGACGTTTTGAACCCAGCTCGCGTACCACTTTAATTGGCGAACAGCCAAACCCTTGGGAGCTTCTTCACCCCCAGGACGTGATGAGCCGACATCGTACATATTCCATACTTTCATATGGGGCAGACTATATCTTCTTCTTATCGGTGATTTTAGGCGAGTCGCCATGATCTACCTTTTTGTGATAAGAGTCGGCGTATTACCTTGTTTGTTTCAGCTCGAAACAATCAAAGTCTCTTCTTTCGAATCAGTCGTTACGGGGTCAATCGCATAAATTATACGACGACTTCCCACGGTGTTTCCATGTAATACAATATTTACCACAGTATTACTTACGGGTTCACCGTTATAAGCCGAATTTATTATTCTTTCATTAATTATCTAGAATAGTTTTACCTATTCTAAGACGGAAGAAAGACCATTGGTGTAAGATCACTCTTACAGCACCCCGATTAAGTTAAGGTGCCAAACCTTCTCGTCGATGTGGACTCTTGGAGAAGATCAGCCTGTTATCCCTAGAGTAACTTTTATCCGTTGGGCTTTGCGTCTTCCACTCGAACGCATCGGATCACTAACTTCTACTTTCGTACCTGCGCGAGTCGCCACTCTTGCAGTCAAGCAGGCTTATGCGTTTGCACTACCAGCGCGATTTCCATCCGCGCCTAGCCTACCTTAATAAACGCCTCCGTTACCATTTAGGAGGCAACCGCCCCAGTTAAACTACCCACGAGCCACTGTCCTTGATCAGGTTAAAATCAAGTTAGAAACAACATTCACACAGGGTGGTATTTCACCGTTGCCTCCACAGTCGCTAGCGCGACCGCTTCAAAGGCTCCCACCTATCCTAAACAATGTAAACACTGTCCCAATAACACGCTATAGTAAAGCTTCATAGGGTCTTTCCGTCTTGCTGCGGGTAGACGGCATCTTTACCGCCATTGTAAGTTCATCGGAGTGTTCGTTAAGACAGTTCTCTACTCGTTATGCCATTCGTGCGGGTCGTAACTTACACGACAAGGAATTTCGCTACCATAGGACGGTTATAGTTACCGCCGGCGTTCATCAGGGCTTGGGCTCCGAGGTTGCCCCAGGAGCTTTGACCTTCTGACACTGGCCAGGCATCAGCCCGTATACATCAGCTTGCGCTTTAGCACGGACCTAAGTTTTTGGTAAACAGTCGGGAGAGATCTTTCGCTGCGGCCTGTTTAACATGCTGGGTAAGTGGCACCTTCTAATAAGAAGATGGTTCGGAGAACTTTATACAGTTTTCGTAACCCTTGACTCTGCCTTGGCAGAGTTAGTCTGTTTAAAGTTCTCCGAATGTGGAAATGAGGAGGGAGTAAAGACGCACTAACGTCACGAAAGACACAGCTGGTCGGCGTTGTGCTTTTCTAGAAACGTGACGCTATATAGCGCGTGCGTCCTTACTCACCATTGGACTTTGATTGGCAACTTCCAAATTCACATCGCCCATGAAATGAATTTAGGTGCTCTAATCTTCGTCCAACCTTGGCGGGAAGCTAGCTGTTAAATCACAGATAGAATTTGAGATGCAGTATGGGCTCACTAATTAGTTTAATCGTGCTTTCTTGTACAAATTTCACAAGCTAGTCACAACTGTTCACCTTTTAATGAATACGATCTCAGTTTTGGGCTGATTGATTTAACAGGTTCACTTCCCATATAGGTTTGGCGGGGGTGACGGGACTTGAACCCGCAACATCTGGTTTTGGAGACCAGTGCTCTACCGTTGAGCTACACCGCCCGCACTAAACTTAATATGCGGTTTCCAGAAAGGCTGCTATCAGAAATATAGATTTCTTCACCGCCAAGTGAAGAAATCCTCATTTTGGCGGTTGACAACAACCTTTCTGGGGTCTTTTATAATTTTCCACTTACCCAGCATGCAAACAGGCAAGGTATATACCGAAGGTACACCTGCTGTATTGCCGAGTTCCTTAACGAACATTGATCCGGACGCCTTAGGATTCTCTCCTCATCCACCTGTGTCGGTTTGCGGTACGGACACATTTATACATAATCACGACGCTTTTCTTGGCACCTTGATTCACCCAAATTGCTCTTGCGAGCTTTCTCCATATATTCGAGATTACAACAAACTAGAGACCCGGAGGTCTTTAGCCCATTTTGAAATTCCGGATTTGCCTAGAATTTCTCCCTACGTATACAGCGACGTACATACTCACAGTACGATTAGGCTATCATGATGCGTCCCGCCTTGCATAATATAAACGCGGTCAGGGAATATCAACCCTGTTTTCCATCGGACCGACCTCTTGAGGCCGGCTCTTAGGATCGACTAACCCTGGGACGACGATCGTTGCCCAGGAAACCTTGGATATTCGGCGAAGGGGATTCTCACCCCTATATATATTACTTATTCCAACATTCTTACTTGTGTACTGTCCACGGGCTCTTACGAGTCCCGCTTCAGCCTATACACAACACTCCTCTACCGCCATACAATAATAAATTACTGCATGACCCACGTCTTCGGTACTTAGCTTAGCCCCTATATATTGTCGGCGCAGGATCGCTTGACCAGTGAGCTGTTACGCTTTCTTTAAAGGATGGCTGCTTCTAAGCCAACCTCCTGGTTGTATAAGCAATCCCACATCCTTTGCACTATAGCTAGGATTTGGGGACCTTAGACGGTGGTGTGGATTCTTCTCCATTCGACCAATGGACCTTAGAGCCCATGGTCTAACTGCCAGACTATTTACTTATCAGAATTCGGAGTTTGGTTCGAACCCGACGCTTTCGCACCGGAAATTCGATTCAGTGCTCTACCTCTGTAAGGAACATCTGACGCTAACCCTAAAGTTATTTCGAGGAGAACCAGCTATCACCCGGTTCGATTAGAATTTCTCTTCGACCCACAGCTCATCCCCTGATTTTGCAACATCAGTGGGTTCGGACCTCCCGTTGCTTTTACACAACGTTCATCCTGGCCATGGGTAGCTCACTCGGGTTTCGGGTCTAGCGCATGCGACATTAAAGATTATATTCAGCGTCCCCGCCGTGGCGGGGAAACCAAATATAACTTTATACGGACTATTAATCCTCGCTTTCACTACAACTTCGTGTTTGTTAACACTTAGTTAAGCCACATACAACTAACTCGTTGGATCATTCTTCAATAGGCACGCGGTTAACCTGTGCTTAGAGCAAGCTCTAAACGCTAGGTCTTCCACTCCTTGTAAGTATATGGTTTCAGAGACTATTTCATTCCCCTTCCGGGGTGCTTTTCACCTTTCCCTCACGGTACTTGTTCACTATCGGTCACTATGAGTATTTAGCCTTACGTATTAGTCTACGCTAATTCAGGCCAGATTTCTCGTGTCTGGTCTTACTCAAGAAAAAGATCAGGAACTGTATGATGTTTCACTATACGGGACTATCACCCTCTTTGGTCTGCCTTTCCAGGCATGTTCTGCTACATAGCATACTTATTATCCTCTGCGGTATTACTGTACCGCAACGTCCATTCTTATTACGCCTATACTGCAACGCCAGTAAGCTTTAAATTAATCCTTCCAGTAAACTGGTTAGAAAAATAACACAATATAGGTTTGGGCTAATAGATAATTTATTCACTGCCTAGAAGCATCTAAACAATGAATAAATTTCTATATGCATCCCCGTTCGCTCGCCACTACTAAGGGAATCGACAACCTGCCATAGGCAAGTCTTTCTTTATTTTCCTCATGCTACTGAGATGTTTCACTTCGCATGGTTCCCGCACAATATATCCCACGGTATAAAGGCATGCATTCTTCAAATGCATGGGTTTCCCCATTCAGAAATCTCCGGATCAAAGGTTGTTGCCACCTCCCCGAAGCGTATCGCCGGCTACCGCGTCCTTCATCGGCTCATAGTACCAAGGCATCCACCATATACCCTTCTCTGTTTTAATCTAAAAGATTACACAGAAATTTTGACAAGCAATTTGTGATAACAAATTGCTTTGTAACTAACTTGTTCGGATATCTCTAAATTAAAGTTAAGGCCTTAATTTAGATTCAATGTTTGTTCATTGGTTTGTACAACATCAATTCGTTGTACTATATAACACTCTTGCAAAATAAATTTTGCAAAATGATGAACCCTTTAAACACTTAAAATAAATTCTAAGTGAATAAAAGATTTACTTACAATATCTGTTCCGGTGGTTGAGTCCGAAACAGAATACCACTATTTAATTTTCAAAGTACGTAGCTAGAAGTTTCAACTGATTCAAAAAATAATTTTGAAAGTTTTGTTATCGCAACTACAATTTTTACATTGAAGATATGTTGCGCTAACTGAAACTTTTTCCAGCCAGATAGCTACTGCTCTTAAACCGGTAACGACAAGCCTGGTTCCCTAAGAATAGATGGAATGGCAGCATACCTGAGAGCAGTAAGTATCTGGATAGAAATTTTAATGATTTAAAGATCGGATTTAATTACAATTACAGATTTGTTCAATTTCGCGAAGCAAGGGAGCAACGAGCGAGCCGTAGTGAAAGCTACGGTGAGCGAGTAGCGGAGCTTGCGACAAAGAAATTGGGCAAATATGAAATTGTAAATGGCGACAAAAAAACCGCAAATCGCGGTGTAATCTAGGCGTTAAAAAGCGCTAGTTACATAAACCGCGGATAGTTAATAGTAAATGAGTTTCTTAACATAGTTTTTGTCGTTTTTCTTAAGAAATATATCTTATAGACATACTAATATATAGAGTGGCCCTTGTCAAGGGTTTTTCATTAAAAAAACAGGGCTTAAAGACCCTGTTTAGTAAACCTAATTTCCCTAAGAAAATCGTCAAAAATTGAATGTCCGTGAAACCCTAAATTCCACCGCTGACCCCCCTCGGAGGTAAAAACTAGTGGAACCTAACTTGTCATTGATTCGGAACACGCCTCCAGCCAACTTATAAGCCTTCGAACCTTTTTCCAAATACAACCCGACAGAACCACCAGCTTCAAATCGCTTTCCGACTGATTTGGTCAGATCAACATGATCAATCGACAAATACCTTGGAACCGGACCACGAGTCGGCGCAAATGCATACGCTTCGTAGTCGAGGTTAAGTTTTTTGACTTCCCCTTCACCGAAGGATGCCAAACCGACACCAAGTTGCTTCTTATTTCCTGCAACCAAGTATACAGCGTTGCCAACAGAAAACCCCTTAATCTCTTTTTGGTAGCCTATTCCTGTCCAGACTTCGTGAGAACCTGGTGAGCCATAGTAGGATACATCAACCAGAACACCATTTTTAAAAGTGTAACTATAATCGATGTATGCTTCTGCGAATCCGTCTCTGGTAAAAGAGGTTCTAACCTCGGCGAAATTTTGTGAGTAACAAGATATCGCCGCTACCAAAAATAGAACGATAAATAGAATAGCTTTCACAGCAATATCCTCCTAACCAAATTGATTTTTGTTCGTAAAGAACAAATCATTTTAGCCGAAAATAACTCTTATGTCAACCAATTAAAAAAGAAGGCCGGTACCTTCTTTTGTCACTCCTTATTACATCTCCACGACCACAACATCTTTCCATTCCGGATTCAAATCTACATTTCCTTCAAACTTTCTTGCAAACCTCTCATGGTAACAAATTTTGTATGTAATCATGAAAGAGATATTTTTCCAAAAAATAAAAGCGAAACGCAAAAATGTAAAGAGGACGATTGTTTCAAAGCCGTAAAGAATAACAGTTACAACCCACGACCAAAATGGATTTAGCTCTTGAGTAATGTTGGCTATTCTCCCACCCATAGCAGAACCCGCGACTCCAGCTAAAATTAATGACAGCACTGCTCCTACTACCAAGAGCAAAAAGAAGATAGCCACCTTCTCTGCCTTCGCCCAATAGCCATTATGCTTGTCTAAATGCCAATGACCACCCTCATGTGCCAATACTTGAGTTAATTTTTGATCTAAGCTGGCTGCAAATTTATCGCTATCTAGAACATCTTGGGTCTCTAGAGTCGAAATCATTATTTCCAAAGCATCAATTTTAAGCTCCTTTGTTTCCAAATCGAAAGATCCCAATACGCCATCAATCGGACCATCTTCGAAAATCACTTTTGGGTCACCGACTCCCGCCTCAACCTGACTAGTTGGACATTTTGAGACTAGCTTCTTATAAAGATCGTAGTTGAATCTTATCACCGGAGCAATTCCAATCATCTGATTCCAACTTAAAGCAATCAACGATGGTAATCTGTGTATCATTTGTTCCTCCTATAGTCTGAATAAAATTCAGAACAGTATAATATACCACTTAACTACTTCGGGGTCAATATAAAAAGCCGGAGTATCTGTCCGGCTTTGGTATTATGGAAAACGCATGAACGTCTTCGCGACTTTTTGAAGTAAAATGCTTGCGGAATGGGTATCGTTACCAAGAGCTACGTAATGCAAATTGATATCATCTTTAAGCAATGAACGTAGCCAAGATTCATCCATCTCGTCCTGACCGTCGGTAATGACTAGCAGTTCTGATTCTGCTAAGTCCCCACCTTTAGTACGGATGTCATCTACAGCTGTTTGAACCGCACTGCGAATATTGGTACCGCCGCCATCAAATGTCTGCTGAAGCAGTCGATTGGCTAAGGATTTCATTTCGCTTGGATTCTCAACGACTATCAACCCAAAAGGGTTGGATGCAAATTCTCGAAAGAAAAATTTGCCGCCCTCGCGCTGAGCATTCACAAGAAGATTTATTACTACTCCTCGCGCCCATACATGCTTAGGTGACCCAGACTGCAATGTCTCCTGCATAGAACCGGAAACATCAAGCAAAATATAGAGCAACTTTGCACGCACTATCGACTCGAAGAACTTCACCACGAGCATTTCATTACTCGCAATCTGCCGATAGAACTCGTCCTCTTCGGTTAAAAATTGCTCCGGGAGAACGAACTCGAGTTCAGAAAAATCTTGAATCGGCTCGATTTCGATTTTGTCTGCAGGGTACAGAGTTTGACTCAATTCAGTTTTGGCTTCGAGGTTAAACTCTAACCAATCCTGTTTCGAGGCCAGATTAAAAACTTGTAGCTCATAATCCGGAATCTGTGCCGCGATCCTCAAAATTCTCTCTTGATTCGCCGTTAGCCCAGCTGGGCTGTCCTGCGGAGAATACCGATTTGTAAACAATTCTGCTACATCCTCGTCTCCAGAGAGAATCTTGTTGATCTGTTCAGCCTTTGCAGCGTTGAGTTTAGCTTGCCGCTCACGCTCACGCTCCATTGCTTCTTGCATCCATTGGTCATCGCTTACGCGACGGCTTCCTGAATCCGAGGAAGAATCAAACCCAAAATTGGGCGGATCATCCTTCCTAAAGAGATGTTTCAGCAACCGGTACAAACCGTAGGCTGATAGTAAGGACCCAGCAATTATTAGTGGCCAAAACAACATCTTATTTCACCTCTTCCGTGTAACGCGTGAGCTGCTCCTTATAGCGAGTCAGCTTATCGGATACATTCTTCTGCATCAGCCGAGTCGAATCGAGTTGAGGCTTAATCCTTTCCAACTCTTCCTGAAGTTTATTTGCTCGTCGAGTCAGAGTTAGATAATTTCCATCATCGACTTGTTCGTTTTGCAGATTCTGAAGATCCGAAAGAACCTTCTCAAGATAGCCAACTTGAAGCTTGTCAATGTCCTGCGCCAACTTCTCTTTTGCTTCCTCGATATGAGGCTTTGCAATGTTGTCGAACTTTGTATGGCTGTCAGAGTCATCGCCGTAGCATAGTCCCCACTTCACAGCGAGAATATCCTCGGGATGGACTTCGAACCGACCATACAACAAAGCATTGGCCTCCACCACTTGCAAGAGCTTGCACTTTCGGCGATCAGAGATAGTTCTCTTAGAACCCTTAGCAAACTCCTGAGTGATGTTATCGTAAGTCTCAATAATGACCGGCTCTGTGATTTGATTTGCAGATAGGACGACTCCGGACGCGTAAGCAATTTCGGCGTAGTCGATAGTTGTGCTTGGTGTCTTGCCTTGCAGGTACTTTTCGTACATTTTAAGGCGAGAGTCCTGATCATCAAGATAGTCGACACGACACTGAAACAGAAAACGATCAATGACCGCGTCAAGCTGATCATCGCGTGCCGCTTCCTTCACAGGGTCTTTGTTCGTCGAAGCCAATGCAGTATGGAGTTTGCATTCGGCAAAATTTCGCCCTCTCTTCCATACTCGCTCATTCAAGATGCCAAGCATCGACCGCAATAGCGGTGCGTTAGCATCGAGAAACTCGTCAAGCTCTACAAACTCAGACTGAAAAATTGTTCCAGGGTCAGTGGTATTGTATTCCAGATGACCTTCTTCTCTCATCACCTTCACACTAGGCACACCAAAAACATGTGCCTCAGTGGAAAACTTACTCAATGCAAATGAGCTCTTCTGCGCATTCAAAATCTGCGAGAAGAACGTGTTTACGAGGTCAGTTTTACCTGTCCCGAACAAGCCAAACATCATCACATGGTGCCTGGTCAAAAGAGCATATTTAATCTGCTCGATTAAACCACGGCGACCAGGAAAAATTTCGGCCATTTCTTCACATAATGTGATCAAACTAGAGCCAAAGGCTTTGATTCTAGGAAGATCAACATTTTTCTTCAAAAGATTATTCCCGTTTTTCACTTCTATTCCTCCATTAAACAATTTAAAACACATCCTAATAAGGACTGATAATTATGCTACTTATTTTGGGAAATGTCAATAATAAAAGCCGGCGAATAGGCCGGCTTGATTGTGCATTTAAAACTATAATAATTTTGTGAGCCTGGATTCATCTATCACTTCCACCCCTAATTGACTTGCCTTCGCAAGCTTACTACCAGGATTTTCTCCAGCAACAACATAGTCTGTTTTCTTAGAAACACTTTCAGAAATTTTACCACCAGCGGCTTTAATTCTCTTTTTTGCTTCATCGCGAGACATAGTCTCGAGCGTACCTGTTACCACAAACGTTTTACCTGTTAATTTACCTGGCTTCTTTTTTTCTGGATTTATAATCTTAACCCCATTATCATGCAACTTCTGAACGAATCGTAAATTCTCTTTATGCCTAAACCAATCATAAACACTTTGCGAGACAACTTCGCCAATATTTTCGATTGAATTTATTTCCGCAGGCTCTGCGTTTTGTAATTTTTCTAAACTTAAAAAATGATTAGCTAAATCTTCGCTGGTCTGCTCACCAACATTATTGATACCCAAAGCATAAATAAACCTAGCCAAAGAAATTTGTTTATGATTCGAGATAGAATTTACAATATTTTCTGCACTCTTCTCTCCAAATCTTTCTAATGTATTTAAGTCTCCTGTCTGAAGAGTAAATAAATCAGCAGCATCGGAAATCAAACCCTCATCCTTGAATCTAGAAATAATCTTTGGACCTACTTCGTAAATTTCAAACGCATTCACAAAATGCTCCATAGCTCGCTGATTTTTTGCTGGACAATTTGGGTTAGTACAGTAATACGCAGCGGATTCTTTACACTCACCCTGCCCTCTCCCAGAGGGAGAGGATAAAGATTTTCGTTCTACTTTAAAATCACACACTGGGCAATTTTTGGGCATAACGAACTTTTTCTCTTTCCCAACTCTTAGTTTTGGTAAACTTTCTACTACTTCGGGAATAACATCTCCAGCCTTTTGTATCACTACGGTATCACCAATTCTCACATCAAGGCGGTTTATTTGATCCAGATTGTGCAGTGTAGCCTTACTAATAGTAGAGCCAGCAACTTGAGTGGGCTTGAACACTGCAAAAGGTGTTAAAACACCAGTGCGACCTACGTTTACTTTAATGTCTAATATTTGAGTCGTGGCTTTTTCCGCTGGATATTTATATGCCACCATATATCTTGGAGCTTTACCCACTACTCCCAGCCTTGGATGTAAGTCTAACTGGTTAACGGAAACCACCAAACCATCTGTTCCATAGTTAAATTTAGGTCGTTTCTTTCCAACCTCTTCTATAAAACTTTCGATATCTGAAATACGTTCAGCAATCTTCTCATGTTTATCAACTTTGAATCCATATTTGGTCAATAATTCATGCACCTCATGATGAAATTTCAACTTTGTTTTAATCTCTGGATCGACTTGAACAATATCGTACGCAAAAAAATCTAATTTTCTACTTGCAGCTAATTTTGGATCTAATTGTCTCATGGATCCAGCTGCACTATTTCTTGTATTGGCCAATAAAGGTTTGCCTAGTTTGGCAAAATTTTTATTCAAATCTGTAAACACCGATTTACTCATTACAGTTTCACCTCTGACCTCTAATAACTCTGGAAGTTCCTTGCCTCGGAGCCTTAGCGGTATAGAACGAATTGTTTTGGCATTTTGAGTGACGTCCTCACCAATCTTTCCATCACCTCTGGTGGATGCCCTAACCAAAACACCATTTTTGTAAATCAATGAAATTGCTAAACCATCCAACTTTAATTCTGCAAAGTATTGTAATTTGGTATTAGCTGGAAGCAACTTTTTTATTCGTTCGCTCCAATCTTCTAAGTCCTCTAGGCTGAACACATCGTTTAAAGAAAGCATGGGGACGTCATGAGACACTTTTACAAACTTATCCAAAGCTAAACCGCCAACTCGATTTGTTGGAGAAGCAGGATCAGCTAACTCAGGAAATTGCTTCTCTAAAGCTTTAAGTTCCTTGGTTAGAGAATCAGTAATTTCATCACTAATTTTGGGGTCATCTAACACATGGTATCGATAACGCATCTCCTCGATTTGTTCAGTAAGTGCTTGAATTCGAGCCTTAGCTTCACTTTTATTCATAGATATATTATACCTGTTT
>CAZHYL010000007.1:19047-44192 GCA_964536745.1 uncultured Candidatus Saccharibacteria bacterium
TGCTTGAATTCGAGCCTTAGCTTCACTTTTATTCATAGATATATTATACCTGTTTTCGACTTAGGTTGGGAGCCAAAAACTGCTGTTTAAAAGTCAAAAAAGACTTAATGGGGATAACTAATAGCTGACCAAACTTGAGAATTATGTTAAAATTAATTTATCAATTATGAGATTAAACCAAAATAAAATCAGGCTTGCTCCAAGGTTGCGCTGGGGAGTTGGACGAGACCAACATAACATCAATTTTTTCAAAATCGGCAGTGGTATTTTCTTAGCCCTAAGCGCGGTCTTAATTATCCGTGCTGGATATATGCTGTTTTCTGGAAACGATCAGTCGACTCAAACCCCTCAAGTTCTAGGAGCGCAAGACCAACAGCCAAGCAAGCAATCCTTTACTGAATATAAAGTAAAGTCGGGAGACACTCTCTTTAGTATCAGCAAAGACTACAATGTAGAATGGACGACTTTAGCTACATTGAACAACCTGGAAGCTCCGTTTGCGTTAAAAGTTAGCCAGACGATAAAAATCCCAAATAAATAATTGTTGATAATTCAAAAGCCCTTGTAAGATCAAGGGCTTTTATAAATTTGATTTAATTGCTTTGTGGTGAGCCACCCACAGGAATGTCTACTAAATATGTTCTGGTTATGCCGAGATGGTCAGCGACAACTTTCAAAACTTTTCTGCCTATAAAGGGAAGACCCTTGGGCTGACCATCAGCACCGGTAGATTTGATACTTACCAAAAAGTTTTCTGGAGTATACACAAAATTATTCCCAACATCTTGAGTATTATCTAATATCAAATCATATTGATAACCTGGATTATTCATTTCATCTCTTGTCATCTCGCTACCTTCGTACAATGTACCATCAAATGCGTAATCAGTAGTCCCATCAACTTCTGAAACACGTCGTATTTTTACCCCGAGATGTCGATTATGATTTGCAGGTATAATCTGCAATGCGATTTGCTTATATACAACATCATAGCTATTGACATCATCAAACAAAGGTAACGTAATATTTTCGCCTGCTAGAACTGTCTGAATTTTAGTTGGTTCATCGTAGTCTAATAACGTCACATCTTGATTAGCATCAAACGTCACGCCTCCTAAATCACATACACCCTGTTTCTTTGGGAAACACGTCTCAACATCTAAGGTGGTTACGCTAGTTCCATCGCTTCTTTCATTTACAAACCTTTTATACTGGAATAAAGCCTCTTCCGTTATCCCTAGTGTTGCATACAAAGATGGTTCACTTCTAGCAACATCACCAGATGCCCTAAGTTCAATAAAAACAATTGTAGCCAAGCTGAAAGAGATTGCAGTGATAGCTGCAAGCACCAACACAGACAGCATTAACGATACGCCGGCCTGTGAATCCAGATTGTGTTTTTTATGGTGCATGTGGAATATCATATACATCTGTTGAAATAGTTGTTTGATATGGAATTATAGTTTCATATGGACCGCCTTTATATACCTCAAATTCAGCAACTATAGTGACCATTGGTTGAATACCTTGATTACTTCCACCGAACGGATCAGTACTTGGCCTGACTATAAAATTAAAGGTGGATGGATTAATCGTAAAGTTCTCTGGATTAACAGACTCAGTAATCACCTCTGTTCCAATTTCTCTCCTTAAATATAAAATTCCTGACGCTTTATCTAAAGTAAAGCATAGTTTATCACCGGAATAACTAACAATTCCTAAAGTGTAATTCTGAGCATCTGCATATGTTGCTGAATTACACTCAGAAGAAGTATAGTCAATCTTACCATTTCGAATTTCGCGAGATAATATTTCTGTAAAATTACGTGAACCTTGAGACGCTTGTCTGGTAGCCTGAACCTGTCTATTTATTCTTAAAACAAAATTAAACAGCACTAAAACACTGGTTACTACTATTACGAAAACAGTCGTTGCTACAATAATTTCCATCAAAGTAAAACCGCTATTACCGAAGTTTCGTTTTAGTAGTTGATTAGAACCAATAAATTTTGGAGTAGAATTACTCATTAATAATCCTTCCAGTTAGTTAAGTAAGTCTCTAATGTAATTTTGCATGACTCAGATGCTGGTGGTGAATCGGAAACTGGACAACGCTTATCACTCCACCAAACATCGACTGTCACTTTCAGTCTTGGTCCAGTGTCTTGGTTAAATGGCTCGAAACCATTATCTTGTGTAATTGTGATTTGTCTGCCAAAACCGGAACTGCTACTTGAAACGGAATTTTGAGTAGGCTTATACAAACCGTAGGCCGGTTCTTTTCTTATATAATCGAGCCCGAACCCTCGAGATTCTGGAATTAATTGCCAAAAAGCGCCTTCTTCAGCTGTTTCATCAAAACCTAAAACATAAGTTCCAGAATCGATTTTGTACCCCCTTGGAGCATTTAACCAATCCCTATAACAATAACCGCCAGTAGTTTGAGTATAAAAATTGAAGCAATCATTGTTTAAGGAACCGTGCAACCAATTTGTATCCCGCATGTTCTTTACCGCTTCAATCCCTTCCCTGGCCAAACCAACTGCAATCAATTGCTTTGTGACTCCATTTGTTGCACCAATACCATAAATCGCCAATGCTACAGCAGCCCCAATACCCATAGTCAAAACTAAAACAGCGACCATAGTTTCAACTAAGGTTTGCCCTTGTTGGTATTTCTGATTGGACTTTGGTAAAAATTTCATCATTGCAAGTTTATTTTCCACCCGTATCGGACGCTGGAGCAGTAAATGGTTCTGCCTTTCCATTGAGGCCATAGACTTTTATAGCTCTTGAAGTGCCAGTCTGAGTATGACCGAAGTCAATTTCTAAATTGAAATTTGATCGTGGTGCTAAATCTGGTAAATTTTGTACCAAAGTTGTTATAGATGAACCACATGCCTGCCCATCGAAATAGACTTTTCCGTAAACAGCACTGAATATTACATAAGTACATGCTGGCGATTCATCAACGCCACCAGAAGTGTTAGATAATGCCAAACCCGTGAATGTTAGTCCTGGTGGCAAAGAAATTGTTTCTAAAGCTGATGACATAGTATAGTTAGAATCTATTGCATAGATCGAATAATCTTTTGCACCAGTAGCAAAATAAACAACATAAAACTTCACAGAATTATTGTTAGAGGTAATGTTTCTGGATGAGATTGCATAACTCTGAACCTTTTTTAAATTACTTACTAACTCGTTCTGAGCAATCGTTAAGCTTCGATTAGGAGTCTGCTTATTCCAGTTAATGATTAGAATACTGGATAGCAGCACAATTATTAAAAACACAACCAATAGCTCCACGACGGTAAACCCTTTCGTCGATGTTTTTGGTAAAAAAGGCATAATTTTGCTATCTAATTTAGGATTTTTATATTTATTTCTAAGCATTGGTATTTACCATATTATAACACGGTTTAACCAACTCCAATAAGGTTCAAATACCAAGACATAATCTCGATACCATAATACCAAGTAAATACGGCAGATATTGCTAAAAATACACCTAAAGGTAACTTACTTTGTAATTGTTTTTTACCAGTAATTAGCAATGGGATCGCTACTAAGCTACCAATTAAGAAGGACAATAGCAAACACACCCAGACTTGAGGGAACCCAAAAACAGCCCCTAAAAACAAACCGAATTTGGCATCACCAAGCCCTATCCATTTACCCTTTGATATCACCCAGAGCAGGTAAAAAGGGATAAACCCTGCCACCATTCCAACCAAGCTATTTATAACTAAACTAGACTGCCAACTTGAAATTGGGTTCAAATCACTAATCAAATTAACTGCGATAATCACTGCAGTGGCCGGGAAAATAACCTTATCAAGTATCAAGTAATGTTCGAGGTCGATCATGAAAACTACCACCAAGACCGACATCAGAAACCAAACCTGTCCGAAAACCAGCCAATCAGAAATATCATTTGGGACTAAATGAAAAAAAGGTAAAACGAAAAGAATACCAGTCGCTAACTCAATAAGAAGATACCTTGGTGAGATCTTTTTCTTACAATACCGACATTTTCCTTTTGAAGAAATGTAACTAAGCAAAGGAAACAAATCAAACCAAGATAATTTATGTTTACAGTGAGGGCATTCTGAACGCCCCAAAAGAGACTTTTCCTTAGGCAACCTCCAAATTAATACGTTTAGGAAACTCCCAATTATTGTTCCAAAAATAAAACAGAATAAAATCTGTATTAAAATTGTATCCATTACTTTATAGGTGATTTAAATGCGTTCCAACCTGTTTGATATCCGCGAACGCCTTTAGGCATACAAAATCGTAACTCGTAATCATTACGGAAAGTGTTTACGTAATCAAAACTAGAATCACAAACCCCAGAAACAAATTCTTGAGGTGGGAAATTACTTAAATATTGACGCATAATATTTTGATCCTTAAATTCATCAATGGAAGGATAACGATTCTGATCTTTATAAAAATAATCTAGGGCTACTTTTATTGCAGTAGCATCCTTTAGAACCTGCCTAGACTGTGCAGCTCTACTACCATTAATTACTGCTCGCCAAATAACAAAGACTGCCAAAGCCAATAAGATGGTTAGGCCAATGTATTTTAGAATTTTAAGTACTTTTTCCATTGCTTTAATTATACCACCAACTACTTGCCTTGGAGTGTAATTATATGGAATATAGTGCGAAGTATGATTTCTATATCAAACCACATGCTACGATGCTTAATATAGTAAAAATCGTACTGAAGTTTTAATTTGGTACCTTCTATCGTGTTAGCATAGACATGAAGCTGACTCCAGCCAGTTAAACCCGGTTTTACAATGTGGCGCTCGTCATAATAAGGAATTTGCTGCTTTAATTCATTTACAATCTGAACTTGCTCTGGTCTTGGTCCAACCAAACTCATATTTCCGATCAATATATTCCACATCTGAGGCAACTCATCTAACCTTAGCTTCCTTAATACACTGCCCACTTTGGTAATTCTAGTGTCTTTCTCTTGTGTCCAAGTATCTGTTGGTCCACCACTCATAGTTCTGAACTTATACAGTTTAAATATTTTTCCATTTTGCCCAACTCGATTTTGAACAAATAATGTGGGTCCCTTAGTATCAAGCTTGATTGCAATAGCAACGATAAAAAAAATAATCCCCAAGATAATACTACCAACAAATCCAGTCAGTAAATCAATTAACCTTTTAAAAATATCAAAGACTCGATGCCGACCAAAATCAACAGAGCGCAAAAACCAAACCTCACTAATTTTACTTAAAGGAACCATTCTTTGGGTAATTTCTACAAAGCGATGATACTCTAAGAATTCAACACCTTCTCTTTTTAACAAATAAAGCTTTTGAAGTTGCTCCTGAGGTAAACTAGGTGAAGGAGGAAGGACAACAGTGGTCCTAGCAGGGTTCAGTTGTGTCTCATCCTTTAGAACTCCCGCAAATCTCCAAACTGAAGGAACACCTTCCACTAAATAAGCCTCGATGCTTTCGTGCAGATTCTGATCGTACATCCCCTGGTGAAAAAACAACTGTCTCTGCCAAAGCTTAGGTAAAAATGACTGAATCATCGCATACCACAAAGATAAACCGATAACTGTAACGAGTATATGTACTAATAGGAATCGACGTGGTGTCAGTATTAACTCAGGTTGAAAGTAAAAATAAGTAGTGGCAATTACTGCATTAGTTAACATAGCAGCAAGGAGTCGCGAAACAATCGTTGAACTATTTCTAAAAGTGGATATATCGAATAAAGTATAGATGAAGAATACTACAATCCAAAATATATACACTATAGAAAAATTTGCTATATGTTGAGTGAGTTGTTCTGTACCTAATCCTAGTGGATACCACAGTTGTATGGTCAAAAACAGACCAATATAAAACCATGCGATAGCTGGTAAAATTAGCAACCAAAATCTATTCACGACGTAATAAATTAATTAACAAAGAAAGGTTCTTTCGGAAAGCTTCATAGGAATAAAATTCATTCACCCGAACTTTTCCAGAAATACCAAATTGAGTTCTCAAGGCTGGGTTATTGATCAGTTCAATAAGAGCACGATTTAATGCAATAGCATCCTTCGGTGGGACTGTTAACCCTGTTGAATTATGTTGACTCACTCTTGGAACTGCGGTTGGTAGATTCGTATTTACAACCGGTATACCAGCAGACATCGCCTCAATCTGAACTAACCCAAAGGCTTCTGAAATTTCTATAGATGGAAGAACAAATATATCAGCTGCAAAATAATAATCGGAAAGATCTTCAACAGGATCAATAATTTCAATGTTGCTTAATTCTAAGCTTTGAATTTGCCTAGATAAACTTTCCCTGAGGGGTCCAGAACCGATAATCAATAAAGTTGCTGGGACACCTTTCATGGCCTCAATCAAATACTCATATCCTTTATAATACACAAGTCGACCTACTGCCAATATTAAAGGTTTCTGTAGAGTTTTCAACAAACTATCATAGTTATCAGTTTTCCGAACAGCACTGGTAGCATACGGTATTACTGTAATCTTACTCTTATATGGGGCCAATAAAACCGAAGTTTCAAATACCGACTCATCAGAAACAATAATCGCTTTGGAATAATTCAATACACTGTTGAGAATTCCTCTAATGACCCATGCTAATGTCTTTTGTCTAACAATGTCTGAATGATACCAAACGACCATGGGCTTATGTTGACCAAACATCAGATATGCTAAAAAAGCTAAAGGAAACGGATGGTGTAATATAATGACATCATGAATTTTGACCAGTCTTCTAAACCATACAAAGAAAGATATTGAGACTGGCATACTCAAAAAAACAAACAATTGAGAAGCTTTTAAAATAAATGTTTGATCTAATTTCAACTTATCCGTTTTGCTTTCTTCATTCACAGCTAAAACTGAATTTTCATACCCTAAATTAGAAAATACTTCGGCAACATCTTTTACTACTTTTTCTATACCCCCAACATGATCCCAATGGCGCTTATTGACTTGTAAAATTCTCATACATTATCATTTATTCCTCGCTCTTGCCATGTCTGCATCTACCATACTTTCTATTAGGTCCTTAAACTCTGTCTTCGGTTCCCAATTAAGTAACCTCTTAGCCTTTGAGGCATCACCTGTTAGAACATTCAGTTCACTAGGGCGTTTAAACCTTGGGTCAATTCTCACATAATTAGTCCAGTCAGAAATTCCAACCCGGCTGAAAGCAATATCCAAGGCATCCCTGACAGAATAGGTATGTCCTGTTGCAACGACGAAATCATCTGGCTGATCTAACTGCATCATCAACCACATTGCTTCTACATAATCTCCGGCAAATCCCCAATCTCGTCGAGCATCTAAATTACCAAGTGAAATATGATCTTTCTCGCCCAATTTTATCGCGACCACACCTTGAGTTATTTTTCTCGTAACAAACTCTCGACCTCTTATTGGAGATTCATGATTAAATAAAATGCCATTCGTGGTAAATAGTCCGTGGCTCTTGCGGTAATTTACTGTCATCCAATATGCGTATAGTTTTGCAATAGCATACGGGCTTGTCGGCTGAAAAGGTGTGTCTTCATTCTGAGCACCGTTAGTCTGGCTATTACCATAAATCTCACTTGTTGAAGCCTGATAAAACTTTGTTTGAGGAGAAAATAATTTTATCCCATTTAGTAATCTTAGGACCCCTAAGGCATTTACATCTGTAGTTGTCATTGGTAAATCCCATGACGATCCAACATATGACTGTGCCGCTAGATTATATATTTCGTCTGGGCGAATTGACTTAATCAAATGATACAAGGATGACTCATCCGTAAGATCTCCAACTAAATATTCAATGTTATCTGTTATACCTAAAAAATCCAAATTGCTATAATTTGGGTTCGAATAACGCCGCACTAATCCGTATACTTTATACCCTTTTTCTATAAGTAATTTGGCTAAGTAGGGTCCGTCCTGACCTAAAATTCCTGTTATTAGAGCGCTTTTCATATACTAAGATAATACAATAGTATTCTTTACTTCACAACTAGGAGGAACTAATCCCACCACAATGTATTTAACAGTGGTCTTTCTGGAGAATCCACCTCTGGTTTTACAGCGACAGCCTTGATTGAATTGCTAATCAATCCCTTAACTATAGGCGTCCTCACTATGAACCAATCAACAAATAAAAAAAATCTTGTTAGATACTTCGCTAAAACTCTTATCTTCTGAAGTGGCCCACTTAAGCGCTTTGGGATACCATTTTCATGGCCAATAGCCTCAACCCTAAACCCAGCCAGTTCTAACAGCTGAGTGGTTCCGGACTTGGTAAAACGGATAGGATGGACACTAATTTTACGATATGAGGCATAGAACTCAGATGGCGAAAGAATATATGGTAAGTTATAAATAAAAAACTTACCGCCTGGTCGCAATATCCTATAAATTTCATGAAGAGAACCTAAAATATTCGGAACGTGCTCTAGAACACCACAAGAAATCACAGCATCAAATTGATTGTCTTCAAAAGGAAGCTTAACCTCATCAGTCCCAAAAACTAAATCTAAGCCTAATTCATTATTTAAATTATGCTTTCGTTTAACAACATCATAGATAGTTGGATTAAGGCCCAACTTTGCCATTGCAAATGACATTTGCCCAAAACCACTACCCCAATCCAATACCCTGGCCCCTTTTTGTAACTGCCCAACTACTTCTTCAGCTTTCAAAATATAACTTAGCCTGGTTAAATCATTAGAAAGATGGTCCAACATTTTTCCTTCCTCAGAATTTTTATGCTGTTCAAAGAAAGTCTTAAAACTATGGAGTATTTCGTTTCTCGTATTCATATTGTAAGTTGTGAATGCATGTAGAAGATAGGTTGTTACACGACTAGATACCGAGTCAATCTAAACTCTTCATTTTCAGTTAATTGATATCGATTGGTGGATAAGCTAATGGGATTTCTACTTTACTAATATCATCAGTCTGCTTTAGCTTATTAAGGATAATCCTAACCACAGGGTCTGGTCGTTTAGCTTGTGCTTTTTCTAAAGCAAAAATTGCTTGTTCCTTCATATGCTCTTTCTGATATAATTGCGCCATTAGCACCCAATTATAAAATATGTCGTTTGTAGGATTTAATATGACTGCCTTTTTTAGGTACTCCATTGCCTTACTGAATTCCCCCGCTCTAACATAGCTATAACCTGCTCGCATGTACAAACTAGAGTTATTAGGTTCATAGGCCACTGAGCTTTCTAAGTGATAGCCACTATTAACTAAATCTTTTCTTTCTTGAGTTTTCTCGTAAAGCATAAGGTATAAATCTGAAGCATTTTTTTGTTGTCCAGACGAAGATGGATGAAGAGCAATGTATGCATCTATATATGAGCGTGACAACTCTGGTGACAAACTCGATCTAACGCTTGAAGCAGCCAAATATGCGTTTGCGATAGTATTAAGTGGATTAAGTGTTTTGGCGAAAAGTGCATAGTCATAAGCTTCGTTATACAACCCTGATCGGTAATAACCTACCGATCTGGTACCAAAATATCCAGATACTATAAAAGCCACAGCATAAACCATCAACACAAGACCAACTAAAACCGAACTAACTCTCGGAATATAGTTTAAAGGCAAAGAATATGTCCTAGAACTATGCAAGGTAACAGCAGCATACAAAAACCCAAAGATTATCCAGTTAGGAATACTAACTGGATTAAACCCAAATGCAACTGATAAGGCGACGAGCCCAGCCAGTCCCGACAAAATTACTAATGACCCGCTATGAAGGTAATTTTTTACTCCAATATATATAACCAAAGCTAAAGAGAGCAAAAATAAAACCCCACCAAAAATTCCTGAACCAACCATGATATGTAAATATAAATTATGAGCATCATCAAATCGCTCACCATCTGGCAATGTGTTAATTCCTGCCTGTTTAAAACCCAAGAAAAAATTTCCAGGCCCAAGCCCTAAAATTGGATGTTCTGAAATGATGTTCAATGAGTGGTCCCAAGCAATAAGCCTGTACTGAATAGTGTCCCCGCCACCCTGATCGTCTGGAGTAATCCCAGCACCTGCTCGTAGTGCAGACGAAAAACCTGCAGATAGAACAACAAATATGAACACAACCACTATTAGACCCTTCCAAACATAACTTGGTGTTTTTTTAAAGAATGCCAAAACTCCAATTACAGCAACACTTGCAACTAATCCCAGCATCGCTCCTCGACTAGCAGAAAAGCCAACCCCGACCAAGAGAATCAATAGAATTGCAAACCACTTTATCTTCTGTAAATTAGTAGTGGCACGATTCCATACCGCAATCGATAACGGCATCGCACCTACTAAAAACATAGCTGTAAAATTCTGGTTTCCAATGAATCCAGGAATAATAGGCCTAAGTTCATCATTCGGACCAGTATAATAACCTAAGCCAAACCAATGAATCACCATTAAAATCGCTGCGGCTGCAGCGACACCAAGATAAACTTTATACAAAGCAAGTGCTTTATCTTCAGACCTTGCAATCGCACTCCCACAGAAGGCAATCCAAACTATCCAACAGAAGAAAAATAATACAGAACTAGTATAGCGATCGTAATACCCAAAAATACTATTGATAAGATCGACAGAAAATAATGTGGAGAGTACATTGACCCCTAGGAACAAACCGAGCAATACAAAAAGCCAGAAATTAATTGTGACTGATCCCCACTTTGCAAATGCATACAAAAGCAGCATTACTCCAGAACTAAAAACTAAAAGAGACATTCTAACAGCCTCATGTCCTTCTGAAAAATAAGAAGAAAAGGCTAGTGATAAAATAATACTTAACAAAAAAGTTAAGCCAAAGATAGTATCTTCACGATACGGCAATCTAAAATTTGATAATAAGCTCATAAGTATACTATACCTAAGTTTATACTAAAATCAAAAACGGCCCTTACGAAAGGGCCGTGAATTGATAAATATTACTGAATACCTGCTTGAGTCAAAGTATGAGTTTGAGAAGGCGAGATGCCTCCTGTTGGAGCAGAGATACAGAATAATAATTGGTAAGTCGAGGAACCACTTGTGGCAGAATAATTGTAAGAAGTGGTGTTACATCCATCATTCGGTGTTGGGAATACTGGCACCTGCCCCATATAGTTAGGAGTCAAAGATGACAAGGCTGCAGGATAACCATTATTATCATTGAAATAAATTTCCAATGCACTAGCAATCTGTCGAACATCAGCTAGACGCTTTGCGTCACGAGACTTTTGACGAGCGGATCCTAACGCCAAAAGAACTACTGATGCTAATAAACCAATGATAGCAATAACTACCAAAAGTTCGATCAATGTAAACCCTTTTTGAGTTTTTTGTTTCACTTTATTCACCCCCGTTCTCCTTAATTGAAGATATTTCAGGACCTCCCCTGATTATCTTATAAATAATTAACTTGCTTTAATTATAGCATACTTTGGTTTATGTAAAGTGGATTTATCAACAACCTACTGAATGCCCTTCTCCGTTGCAGTTCGAACACCTAAAGGATAATCTCCAGTCTTTGCTCCTAAACAAAAAGCTAGGGTATAAGTAGACCCATCCGATGGGCTCGAATATGTATAATCGTTTTGTGGTCCAGTACAATTGCCATCAGCTGGTAATGGGGCAGATTTTAGCTGTTTAATAATTATATTACCCGCTCCATTAGCTACAGTGCCAAATCCACCATTCACAGAAGAAGACCCATCCTTATTTCCACAACTCGAACCGGTACCAGTATACAGAGAATAACTTGAACTAAGAGTAATAGCACTGGTATTAATTGGGTAAGCTCCACAATTTAAATAAAACAGGTCTAATGATTTTCTAATTGAATTGATATCAGCAAGCCTTGTAGTATTCCTAGATTTTGACCTGGACTGACTCAACACTAACATTGTTGCCGCTGCCAGAAACGCAATAATTGAAATAACCACTAATAGCTCAATTAAAGTAAACCCTTGTTGTCGATTCTTTTTAATCACAGAATAAAAAAATTTACTAACTAACTGTGCTTGCTAAATTGTAAATTGGTAGGAGCACCCCAGCTACCAACAAACCAACCGAAAGGCCAAGAATAACCATAATAATAGGCTCAATCAAACTTGAAAGAGTACCAACCTGAGCATCAACTTCTTTTTCATAAAAAACTGCTAGTTTTAACAAGATTGTGTCCAGCTCTGCTGTTTGCTCACCCACCCGTACCATTTGAGTAACTAGAGGGGGAAACTCTTCAAATTTTAGCAAGGAATCACTAATTGCTTTTCCATTGGTTACCTGCTCTGCAGTGATTATCAATATATCTCGATAAATAACATTATTAATTACTTCGGAAATAATCTTGAGTGCTTGAATTATAGGTAAGCCTCCAGCTACAAGAGTTGCAAGATTGCGTGAAAAACGAGCCATATATACTTTTTGAAGCACTGGGCCGATAATAGGAATTTGTATCTTAAACTTATCCCACAAATATCTTCCTGATCTAGTGAAAATAAATGATCTCAACGCAATTAAAGATCCGATAATTACTAAAATCACAACCCACCAATACACTTCGAAAAAGTCAGTAAAAGAAATTAAGTACTTAGATATTAAAGGCAGATCACCACCTTGCTCTTTTAAGACGCTAGTTAGCTTAGGCAATACAAATTTGAACATCAAGATACCTACAATCACTAAAGCAGACAACACAAAAGTAGGATAAGTTAAAGCAGATTTAACTTTTGATCTCAACTCATAATCTTTTTCTAATTGATCAGCAAGATATGATAAGCTTTCGGACACCGTCCCAGCCGCTTCACCGCTTCTAACCAAACTAATATAGACATTGCCGAACACATCTGGATGCCTAGACATAGCTAAAGACAAACTTTGTCCACTTTCAATGTCTGCAATTAAATTACGGACAACTATAACAAGTCCTTTGCTGATCACCTGCGCCTCTAAGATACGTAATGATTGTAAAATAGGTACTCTTGCTGCCACTAGAGTAGAAAGCTGCCTAGAGAAGACTACCAAGTCTTTATAGCTTACGCGGTTAAACAAAGCCTCGACTTTTGTAAAAATATTTTCGGTTTGAACTTTTAGATTAATAATTATCAACCCATTATTAGCTAAAAGTTGCTCAGCTTTCTGAACATTGGCAGCGATCACAAACCCCTTTTTTAACTCCCCCTTCTGATCTCTAGCTTGGTAAGCAAATTTCATCTTATAAAAACTTTAATCAATTACCCTAACAACGACATGAAATAATCATTATCCAAAACCCAATTCTCTGCAATGTTCCTATCTACCAGACCCTGCTGTACTAATTGAGCCAACATCTTATCTAATGGAACCATTCCTTCTTCCATACTTGTATGGATAATGTTAGAAATTTCATAAATTTTGTTATCACGAATAACATTTCGAATCGCATGATTCACTACCATAATTTCTGTTGCTGGAATTCGACCGCCGCCGATTTTTGGAAGTAGACGTAAGCTAGCTACGCCGAGTAAAGTGTTGGCCAATTGTGCTCTAATTTGAGCCTGCTGATCACCCGGGAACACATCCACAATACGATCCACACTTTGAGCTGCATCGTTGGTGTGCATTGTCGCAAAAATTAGATGACCAGTTTCTGCCAAAGTTAAGGTTGCGGAAATTGATTCTAAGTCTCTCATTTCACCAACCAATACAACGTTAATATCTTCACGGAGGGCTGCCTTAAGTGCATGAGCGAAACTAGGAGTATCTAAACTTACTTCACGCTGTGAAATAAATGATTGCTTGTGAGTGAACAAAAATTCTACAGGGTCTTCAATTGTTAAGATATGTTCTGCTCTGGTATTGTTGATTTCATCAATCATTGATGCAAGAGCAGTAGACTTACCATGACCAGTTGGCCCTACAACCAACACTAGCCCCTGTTTATTCTGAGTGAACTTTTTAAGCATTGGTGGTAAATTCAACTCATCCAAAGTACGGATATGGGTAGGAATAAGACGGAAAGCTGCATTCCACACACCCTGAGCCTTATAAACATTTACACGGAATCTAGCATTGTCTTTGTAAGAATGAGAGAAATCCAAATGCATTTGGTCTTCCAAATGCTTTTTCTGTCTATCATTAAGCATAACGCCAACCAAATCCACTACTGCGTCCGCACTTAAAATTTGATAATCTTCAAGTCTGTATAGGGTACTATCTATACGCAAAATAGGTGGTTCTCCGACTTGCAAATGCAAATCTGAAGCTCCACGCTCTAAAGTAATTTCTAACAATTTATTTAATTCTAACTCACTAGCTTTGTACATATGTTTTTATTTCTATTTCAATTTGTTAAAATCTGCTCCAAAGCGATTAATAAATCTCTTGGGTGAGATAAATCGCGATTTATATGGAGCCGTGCGCCTAGCTTCATAATAGCATCAATCTGCATTTCTTGCATGGTCTGAGCCATGGTTATCACAGGTAAATAGGGATTTTTTGCGATAAACCCTCTAAGAGCCTGAAGTTCGTTTTCAATTTTATCAATATTTGGATTGAAGACAACAGCATCAATAGTTTCTTCATTAAGTAAACCAGCGAGCTCGAATAAATCTTTAGCGGACCAAACCTTTAAGTTTGCTTGTTGTAACCTTTGTGAATAGAAACTCAAATTCTGTAAATCGCTGTCCACCAAACCAACACTCAACCCTAACAGTCGATAATACGGTTGATTGCGCAAAGAATATTGTTTTTTTACAATGATATCCATATTTTATTCAGTTGTTACTCTAGCAATTTCCTCTAAAGTTGTCTCCCCCCTCAATATTTTAATAATTCCATCCTGTTTCATTGTAATAACTCCAAGCTTAGCTGCTGCTTCGTAAATTTTATGAGCAGGTTGCTTACTGAAAATTACCTCCTGGAGTTCGTTGAACATAGGTAGGACTTCAAAAATTCCCATACGGCCTTTATAACCAATTTTCCCGCATTTATCACAACCAACTGCCTTGTAAGATTTTGGCTTGGCTTGGTCAATTCCTTCTAAGTACTCTTTGGGAACCATCTTAACAACTTCCTCAATCTCCTTTTTAAAAACTGGACTAATTTCTGTCTCTGCCTTGCAGAATTGGCATAACTTTCTTACTAAACGCTGCGCCATAACCAAATTAATAGAAGCTGATAGCAAAAACTCTTCAATACCCATATTCATGAGTCTTGGAATAGCACCAACAGCATTATTGGTGTGAAGTGTGGAAAATACCAAGTGACCAGTAAGAGCAGCATGAACTGCCAATTCCGCGGTTTCCTCATCTCTAATTTCACCAACCATTACGATGTTAGGGTCCTGACGTAAAATACTTCTTAATCCTGATGCAAAAGTCAATCCAATTTCTGGCTTAATTTGGCTTTGATTTACCCCCTCAATGAAATATTCAACTGGGTCTTCTAGGGTCACGATGTTAACTTCGTTTGTATTTCTAATGGTCAAAATGGAGTACAAAGTGGTTGATTTTCCACTACCAGTAGGACCAGTGATTAGAAAAACTCCATGGGTCTTTTGTAAATTTTCATTAACCCATTCAAGACCTTTACCTCGCAAACCAAGTTCCTCTAAAGTAGGAACCTTTGTGGTTTTATCTAAGATACGCATCACGATCTTTTCACCATACATCAAAGGTAAGCTGGACACACGTAAATCTACGGATTTAGAGCCTACGTCAACATGGAAGCGACCATCTTGAGGCAATCTAGTCTCGTCGATTTTTAAATTTGAAAGAATTTTAATTCTAGAAATTATTGCTGAAAGAACATTCTTAGGAAGTCTTAAACTCGTATGCAAAATACCATCAATACGATACCTTACCCTTACATCATTTTCGGATGGTTCAATGTGAATATCGGAAGCGCCAGCATCAATTGCATTAGACAATATTACATCCACAATTTTAATAATCGGTTCTTCTTCTGTAACTGCTTTTTCCTCTTCTCTAATAATTGGTTGTTTTACTGCGTACTCTTGCTTATCGGTCTGTTCTTTGATTGCGATGTTTTCCAGAGCTTCACTAACTACAGTTTTAATGTTCTGTTTTGTCCCCGAAAGATAAGCAGTTATAGCAGAATCAGATGCAACATAAACTCTAATTTGAAAATTATTTTTTTGACCTAAAAATTCCAGCGCTTCTAAAGCTTGGATATTACTCGGATCGGTTAAGGCTATCTTTAAATCCCTGCCCTCTAAAGCAAATGGGATCATTTTATAAAATCCTCTGGACTCCTCGGGAATAAGAGCCAATACATCTTCTGTCGGAGTTACTGTGGTTAAATTAATGTAAGGCAAGTTTAAAAAAGCCGCTTTAGCCTTAGCGACATTCTCGTCATCAAGTATTTTTTCGGTAACTAATAGCTGAGCAAGTACTGGGAGCTCTAATTTAGCATCTGAACCACCATAATTAGTGGCCTTTAAATTTAATAGTCGATCATGCTGTTTTTGATTTAAAAAACCATGATCTACTAAAAACTTTTCAAAGGTACCCACTGCTACGTTGTTACCACTATTTTTAACCGTAGCCATATTTTTTAATTATTCAACAATATTTGGCAACCCAACTCCAATTTCCAAAGGAATTACTTTTGGATAAGGGAATACTGTTTTACCTTTGTTAAAATCCGATACCTTATCAAAATCTAATTCTGTGCCCTCTGGTAAAATTGAAGACTTTGGTGACTTTGGAGTACTAGTTTCAGATGAATCTGGGGTAGAACTACCTGATTGCATAGCCATATATCCCATTACCAAAGCCCCACCTAGGCCAACGACGATAATGATAGTGAAGAATATCTTTTTCATTTTATTGCCCAGCTCCTTCAGCAGGCTTAGCAACCCCTGCCTCCATAAATGCATATGTCATCACCCTTACCCTAAATACAGTACCCTCGGTACTATCAGCTACTTCCAAATTTTCTATATCAACCAAACGACCAGAACTTTCGAGTAATTGCAAAAAATTCTTAAACTGCTCTATATTGCCACTCAAAACTAATTGAGTAGTGGCTGTTACCAACTCACGATCTGTCCCATATGGATCATCGAGTATTTTCTTATCACCTGCGGCAACAAACTTACTAAGCCCTTCAACATTTAGCTGAGTTAATAATAACCCTGTAGATCTTGCGTATGTTTCTAATAACACTGCTACTTCTGTTGCTCTAGTATTTAGTGGGACTGCTTCATCTAATAACTTTACTTCGTCTTCGGAATCTTTCAAACGGTTTACTAATTTATTGAGCTGCTCTTGATCCTTTTCTAAAGTGGTCTGCTGGTCTTTAATAGCTTGATATTCCTGTTTCTGTATCGAAATAGAATCATTTTTTGGCAATAAAATAAACCAGCCAAAAATTACTATGACAATAATCATTAAAATACTTTGCAGAACTGGACTGTGTAGCTGCTTAGTTTGGTATATTGAATTAAAATTTGGTGTTTGTAATCCCATAATCTATGGTTGCTTCTTTAAAAAATCTGGACTTAGAGTTAATTCTAACCTCATCACAGTCTTAAACTGCTGATCTTCTTGAGTCTTAGTCAAGGTTAGTAATTTTACATTAGAAAAATTTTTATTGTACTCTGGTAAATCGAAAATTTGTAAATACTTTTCAGCATCACTATATGATGGAACAGAAACTGTAAGGCTTAATTGACCTTCTGTGTTAGCTTCTATATTTGTATATCTTGCATTTGTAAGTGTTACTCTAGCCAACTCGGGAAGTAACGTAGACCAATACATGTGCTTATCAAGCAAATTATTAGCACTCTTCAATTGCCCTTGTCTAGTAATTAATTCCTGCCTTTTCTTATTATTCTGTATATCAGAGCGATATTCTTCAATCTTGGTTTGAGACTCGCTAATTTTTTTATCTAAACTCCAGCCCTGATAAAACAAATAACCATATAACAGTAATGAAATAGCTAAAATCAACCCAACCAGCTTGGATAGCCACTGCTTACCTCTATTTTTGATTTTACTTATACTAGACTCTTGGTCGAGTAAATTAATATCGGACATTTTATTTTCGTTTCAAAATTACTGTTCATTACGCAGTGCCAAGCCTATAGCGACTGATAATTGAGGAGCAAAACGTTTTAATACCTGCTCTACTTCTGCTGGATAGCTAAGCCTCGAAAGGCTATTACCATATACTACGCTGGGGGCTAAATCTGCAAAGTATTTATCCAGACCTGGCATCAAAGAGCCACCGCCAATTAGTATTACTTGATCACACTGAACTGAATGAGATCGGTACAACTCTAAAATCTGTTTGATTTCTGACTTTATATCGTTTAGAACAGGTTTAACAGCTTCAGGTAAAAACTCTGTTGAGTTCAAACCAAAATCTCTTTTGAATTGTTCTGCTCTGGCTGCCTGCAAATTTAATGCTTGTGAGATTTTTTCAGTAATGGTATCCCCACCAACATTCAAATTTCTAGTTAACTGGAGTAGTCCTTCCCTTACAAAATTAATCCCAGTAACTTTCGCACCTATATCTATTATAACATTGTTTTTTGATTTATCTTCTACTAAGCATCTAATTAAAGCCAAAGCTTCAATTTCGATGATTTCTAGTTCTAACCCAGCTTGCTGAAAAATCTTAATATAAGTATCTCTAATCTGTTTCGGTACCGCTATAAGCAATACCTTAATAGTGTTGTTTGCGATGTCTTCAGAAATTGGGCTCCATGAAAGCGAAACCTCTGAAAATGGTAATGGAACGTACTTTTTGGCTTCATATTGAATGGCAGATTCAAGTTCTTGATCGCTCATTTTTGGCATATCAATAACCGAAGTGAACACGGCAGAGTTAGGTAAACTCATTGCACAACGCTTAGTTGTAGCACGAGATTTTTGGACCAATCCGGTTAACAAATCTACTGTTCTACTGATGTCAGCATCCGAACTTTGCATAGTGATTGGCTCTTTGATATCCACAACCCCATATGTCTCCAGCGCCTGATCTGCGGACCTAATTTGGACTAATTTCATAGCCTGAGTCCCAATATCTATACCTAAAATTGATTTTTCTTTACCAAACCACATTATCTAAAATTTGTTTTAAATTTGCTAATTTTGTTTCCAATTGCCTAAAAAGTTATTTTAAGAATACTATATTTATGTACTTATTGTCAAAATTAAAACCATTTGCTACAATACCAAGGTTAAAGATTAGACACCCCTAAATTTTACTAGGGCCTCTAGCTCATCTGGTAGAGCGCCTCGTTTGCACCGAGGAGGTGAGCGGTTCGAGTCCGCTGAGGTCCACCAAAGAAAAAGCCTGAACTTGTTTCAGGTTTTTTCTATGGTTATATGTAGAGGACTCGAAAACAGCTTTTAAGCTGCAGGGCTGCAGGTTAAAAGCGTCGGGGGTCGCCGCAGCGTCACTCGACGAAACACAATGATCCACCGACAGGCGGAGAATGTGTTGAGGAGAGCAGCGTGAGGTGACCGAGTCCGCTGAGGTCCACCAAAGAAAGAACACCACTTGTGGTGTCTTTTCTTTGGTATAATATATCTATGAGATTTATTCTTGGACCAATATTTATTGTCTTGGGCGTTCTATTCATGAAGTACACTGTATGGATAACGAACCAAGTTGGTAAGGTTGACTTTGCAGACCAATGGCTGCCCTACCCATTAGCAGGTACCTATTCTTGGTGGAGGATTGTTGGACTACTATTAATAGTAGGTTCACTATTATGGATGGGTGGTTTTCTAGATTTTGGAGCCAGTGGTGTAGTAATTCCAGAGGCCCCCTAAGCATTGATTCTTTTGAAAGATTTTGCTAAAATAATCAAGTATTTTATCATTGGTCGGCTTCTCAGGCTTATCTAAGTTTGATTCTAGATTTGAAATCTGGCCATGAACCGATACATAAGGCTAAACTAGTTTTGTCGTCTGGGCGTGTAGCTCAGATGGTTAGAGCGCGTCACTGATAATGACGAGGTCCCAGGTTCGATTCCTGGCACGCCCACCACCGCCTAGGCGAGAGAACTAGTTAATCTAATATTACCTAAATATAAAACACCCTGTAGGGTGTTTTATATTAGATACGGGATCACCTCCCTTACCTCCATAAAAAGTTTTAAACTAGTAAGAGCATTGCTATCAACATCGCAACGAATGATGTGTTGGCAATCAGACTCAAATGCTGTACATGACGCTTCACTGCAATCGCAATTATAAGTGCTGTAATTAACCCAGCTAAGATTAATAATAAAGTTTTTTGTTCCCAAATTTTCGGATTAAATGTCGCACCAAAAATTGTTACCTGGGCGCCCTCTACATTTCCATTATTTAAGTTGGTTAATTCTTGGCTAAACTCTGCGATTGGTTTTTGATGCAAAGCTCCATTTATGTCTTGGGCTTGAACGGTTAGATTATCATACTGGCCGATAGAATTAATCGGAATTGAACCTCTCCACAAAGTATCAGAGATTGGATCTAACATAATACTCTTTTGCCCAAAGAAAGCTAACAACTTAACTACACCACTAGAAGTCTGCACTTCTAGATAGAGTTGACTCCCCTGTCTCTGTGTCTTAGTTTCTAAAATTTCAATCGGCTGTACAATCGGTTTACTTGCTTCCACATTTACTACTGGCTCTGATTTGTTGGATGTAGGCTCAAGAACTGGTGAAGTATTTGTTGGTATGGTAGCTGGAGTAGAAGGTTGTACAACTTCAGGCGTTGGCACAGCGACTTGCGCTGGTGCAGGAGCCACAACTGTTGGCTGTTCCTGCAAAGCAACCTGCTCTACTAATGGTGTACCAAACATCTGAACTACAATTGTAGTCTGATGGTTATCAAAGGTTCCTTTAGAAATGCCAATACCAATTTCTTGGAAGTTTTTGTTTAAAATATTTGCCCTATGTCCAGGACTATTCATCCAAGCAGACTGAATATTTTCTGCTTCAGTGAAATCAATTGCCAAATTTTCACCTGCTGTAGTATAACTATACCCAACTGCTTTAATAAAACTCCAAGGGGTTGCACCGTCAGGAGTATTGTGTGCAAAATATTGTTTAGCTAACATATCATTAGCTTTATTTTGCGCTGCTTTTGAAAGTAAGGCATTAGGTGTTAATTCACCTAAGCCATTTTGGACTCTTGCTTCATTAGCTAAACTAATGATTGTTTCGTTGGTTATGGCAGCGGCCTCAGAAATTGCTGCAGGGCCCATAGCCACATAGGTAACACTAGCTATCTTGATAGTAATTACTAAAATGGATAGCAAAGCTAATACCCGATGGCTTAAGATATGTGGGTGATAATTGTTCCGCTCATGAGGAAGAATATGATCATGAACAGACCATAATAATTTCTTAAAAGTAGGAAACTCTAAAGAACCAAAAGCCTCCGAGACTGGGAAGTATGAGGAAAAGTTATTCATTTGTATTTTTATTTTGGTTTCTATGCTTAGTTATTTTGCCTAAGCCTCGAACTAACTAGTATAAGTATAGCATAATTTGATTAATAAATCAAGTTGGATCACAAACAAAAAACCCCAAGTTTTTCTTGGGGTTTTTTGTTTATCTGTAAGCAGAGTTGCTTTCAATAATCTCTGTGTCCATATTAATCTCACTTATCATTATATAACTTGTAAGTGAAACACCTGAGACTATTAAAAAGACAATTGTCCAAATAAACCACCTGTGATTATCTTTTATAACTGGCTTGGTTATCATACGTAATAATTAGTTTAACTAATTATAACACAAGCTACTCCAACTTAAGTAGTAATGCCATAACAATCACACCAAATACAAAGGCAATAATCTGCCAAAACGATCTTTTTGGAGACTTCTCTTTATTGAGTTCGGGAATGATATCACTCATGGCTATGTATATAAAACTAGCAGCTGCAATTGCCAATAAAAACGCTGGCGCCTCCTCTAGTTCCTGAGCAAATATTAGCACGAACAAAGCGCCCACGAATGATGTAAGAGCAGAAGCAAAATTGTACAACAAAGCCTTTGCCTTACTCCATCCACCATGAATTAATATGGCGAACTGACCAATCTCTTGTGGAATTTCATGAAAAATTACAGCGATGGTAGCTGCTATACCTAAAGGAATGCTAACTAAAAAGCTTGCTGCAATAACTAACCCATCTAAAAAATTATGCA
This sequence comes from uncultured Candidatus Saccharibacteria bacterium, assembly GCA_964536745.1. Taxonomy (GTDB): domain Bacteria; phylum Patescibacteriota; class Doudnabacteria; order UBA920; family UBA920; genus UBA920. The sequence continues at coordinate 41,226 of CAZHYL010000007.1, forward strand.
ACGCATCACCAAAGATAGTTAAGTAAGTCGCAGAATGCATACTTTCTTCATGCTCACCATGAGAATGGTGCCAAAGAATAAATTTTTCTAGAAGGAAAAAAATCACTATTCCAACTAAAAAATATATTCCAATTAAGGATGTGAATCCTTTTTCACTAAGCTCTGGGATCATGTGAATAAACACGTCACCCAGTAATGCTCCTGCGGAGAAGCTAATTAAATAGTGAAGCGCTCGAGAAAGTCTTGCTTGATTCAAAGCCAAAGTAAAAACTCCAATCAAAGAAATAAGACTTACAATTGCTACACCACCAAAAGTATATAGATAAACTTCAGACATAATAGAATTTAATTTTTACTGTGCTTATTATAACTGGATATCAGAAAATTAAAAAGAGTGCTTTTTTAAAAGCACCCTTAGTATTAAGGTACCAGAGCGATTTCACCATAGTACGTAGGATCAAATCCATAAGCATTACAGCTCTCGCTTGGATCAATTCGTAGTCCTGTAATTACACTGGTCCACTTAGGATTTGTTCCAGCATAAATGACCGAGTTGTAATTTCCATTCACAGGAGGATAGTAAAAAATAGTTTTATCTTCACTCCAAAAATTTTCTTCTTTGGTAGTGAAATATATTTTTCCACCCCCAATCACAGAGCAAGTATTAAACAGGTCTAAGTAAATAGATTTGTAATCACTGGCCTCTGCTGAAAGAAAACTACTACATGGCTTTGATAGTCCGCAATTAGTTAAACTCCCTCGCCTGATATATGGATCAAAGCCTGCATCCACCCACAACGCATTATCTGCTACACCCCAAGACTGAAAGTTATACAGATCCCACAATTCACGGTTTCCGCTTTGGTTAAACTTCCATCGATAGCCACCTCCGACCATCAACATAGGATTGTAGGTTTTCCCAGCGACAAAAAATGCATCATCTTTGGTATTCAGCAAACTTTGACTGGGATAGTAAGGTTCAGGATTTCCATCATCTTTATCAATCTGGAAATGTAAATGTGAGCCGGATGAGTTTCCTCGACATGGATCGCTTGCCCCTCCACCACTTCGCGCTATGACTGTACCAGAGTTAACATAATCACCGACATTAACTGGTAAGCCATTTTGGTAAGTGCGAAGCTTAAGATGAGCATAAGCATGAAAAATTGTTTCCCATGGCCTTTGCGGGTGATTACTTTTTATTACAATCAACCCACCCCACGCAGTATCACACCTAGAAATCATTACTGTCCCTGAAAATGCAGCAAGCACTTCTGTACCAGAGCTAGTAGCAATATCTACCCCAGGATGACGACCGCAACCTTCTCCTCTACACCCACTCTTTGAACCATTATCTTGGTTATCCCGATACAAAGTTGAATATCCAACCGAACCGGAATATGGTCCACCAGAATAGGTTCCATTATATGCCCTCACTCTACTGACGGGTTTTATACCCTGACTCATAGACGTGACGACCAAACCAAACGCTAAGACTATAAGCATTACACTTTTTACTTTCATACTAACCTCCATTTGTTTTGTAAAATTAGTATGACAAATGGATGTTCAAGCTGGCTTTAGTTTATTCTCAAATTGGCCTAAATAAAAAAGACCGTCTTAACAACGGTCTATTATACGGTATACAAACATACCATCAAGAGTACGTTCTAGAATACATTCCTCGGTAATATTCTATCTGCCTTTTTCTGAGATCCTTACCTTCGAATCTCTCGGCAAGCCAAAGCATTCCCAGATCAAACTGGTACTGCGCCGCTCGTAAGTTAGCTTCATCCCAGCTTGGTTTAGCAAAGAGTGATTCCATCGAATTCACTTCTTCAACAGTCCAGCTAGAACTCAACATTTCTGGGTCACGAAAACTACTCTTGTTTACTACGACCCTGTGCATAGCTGCAAGATATTTTCCCTTGGTCGCCTTATCAAGTACCTTTCTTTCCAGTTCATGAGCTTGCAACTCTTCCTCTATCCAATCATCGGACAAGGCTTTGGCTACAGAAGATGGTTCACCAGTTCGATGTTTGAGCGCATGAAATAATTCATGGAGACTAAACCCAGAGAACCAAGATTCATCCAACTTGATTGCTCCCATGATCACCGCCCTCCACTCCTGATCGTAATGGAGTATCCCGGCCTTAGTCTTGTTCTCGTTCCTAAACTCTTCAGGGAACAAACATATCTCTAGTAATGCAGAGTTAGAATACTTTTCCACATCACTCTGACTCCGCCCTAACATTTTAGATGCCCCACCGCCTTGAGTTGTGTAATAGGTAATGAACATCTTGCCAGAGAACTGCTCCTTTAGCCTCTTAACTTCTGGTATAGAGGAATAAGAACTCAAGGAGTTCTCAAGTTTTCCGAGCATCAGACCCGCAACGAAGTCTATTCTACCAACATCACCCTTAACCACTTCTTTTGCGGTTATGTGCCAACTTGCGGGAAGACTCTGGTCGATAAAGCCGTCCAACGCACCATTGCTGATCGAAGAGGTTTTGACCGGCACCGAACTTGGCGCAGACGTCTTAGAGCTCGTGGTGGGACTACCCCCATTAACAGGTTTAGAATTACTTACCCACCAACCCAGAACAACGAATGCCCCGAGGGTTGAGAACAAAAAGTACCATCCGAATTTCTTCATTTCTATTTTTCTCCTTTGAAATTGTCAGAAAATTGCCAAAAAACTTAATAGGCAACTTGAAACTATACTAAATATAGAAAATTATGTCAATACTAATAAAAAAACACCCTTGCGGGTGTTTAGAATTTTCACAACTGTACAGTGACTGAAATGTTAACCGACTACCTAGTCTTTTGAGAAGCATCATATTATCGAAATAATTGATGACGACCACAGAATATCAGACCGAAACTTCGAAAAGTGTTCGAGTCATGAAATTTATTCCTTAGAAAGGAGGTGATCCATCGACAGCTTCCGCTACCGATGCCTTG
>CAZHYL010000008.1:0-1787 GCA_964536745.1 uncultured Candidatus Saccharibacteria bacterium
GTGTTCTGCATATTGAGTAAAACCAGAGAGGTGATCGTCTGGACATATCCGTTTCGATAACTGTCCAGCATCGACCACGCAAGATCTCTATCCTTATAACCCTGCGCATCCAGCGGTTTCTCTAGAACCTCAATAATCTCGAGTTGATCTGAAAGCCGAACCACGACTTGATCGCTAGCGATAATCAAAACGTCGTCGCCACGTCTAAAGCCTGTTGCAACCTTAACTGCCTTAGCATGACCGAGTGCCAAAACAAGCTCCTTAGGGTCATCTTCTCGAATCGACTTTTCGTCTATAAATGATGGTACACATACAAACTCATACCCAGCATCTTCCATCAACTTTTTTCTAAACTCAGATTCTGAGCCTAAAACTAATTTCATAGGGCCTCCTTTGCGATTGAAATACATTGTATGGTATAATAAAATCGTTAAAAGGTCAATACTAAACGCGAAACAAAAAATTACACAAAAACAGCTTAAATAAATGCATCACCTCATCAAATACCTGTTTTACGCTATCATCGCAGGAATTGTTGTTTTCTTGGTCTGGTTTCTACCAAAGTATTCCTATGTTCAAAAGAATCCTGGTTACTGTGTGAATCTAACTCAACATTTATACTACTGTGGGACAGAAAGTGACCTTGAAGGAGTGTTTAATTCAACAAAATGAGATTAACTCATCACCACAAATCAAGCCGAAGTTTTATTCTGCTAGTAATCATAGTACTAACTGCTGTGTTTTCGGCATTGGTTTTAACTAGAATCCAAAAACTATATAGACTAGAAACGACTTTAAACGTTACCCAAACCCAAGCACCATCAGAACTTACAAATACCCAAGTAGACGAATTCCCTAAAATTACAGATTGGGAACCTTATCAGGATACCGAGTACCCACTTACAATTAATATTCCTCAAGGTTGGACTATCACTCCTAATTACCAATACAAAATAGACCGCCACTTAGAATTAAAGATGCCTAATGGTAGAGTTGTGATCAGAATCTTTGTTAGTAAAACAGGTTATGTAGATGTGGATGGTCTAGATGGAGACATCCAGATTACCTCCACAGGAGACAACGTAATCAACTATGATGGAATTATCTACGCTACTAGAGTAGGGAATTACTACTACACTTATGATGCCACAGGAGAACCTCTGGCTAAAGATCTCCTTGCCGAGATTGTAGATAAAGCAACTTACGAACCTATTAAAAACGACTAGAGAAATCTAGTCGTTTTAAACTATTACCCCGCCGCCCAAACAAACTTTTCCATCATACAACACTAAACTTTGTCCGCTAGCTACTGCCTTCTGTGGTTTAGCAAAGATGACAGAAAAACTATCTTTGCCTTTGGGAGTAATGGTGATCTTTTCCAAAGCTCCTTGGTGCCTAAATCTACCAGTTAATTTTGCTGGAAAACTTTTTGGTTGAGTAATCCAGTTTACACTATGAATCTGGATTTCTTTTGTCTCCAATGCCTTATCGTTTGTATTATTAGTGACAAATAAAGTATTGGTTTTTAGATCTTTAGAGACTACATACCATGGACCATTCTGACCAACTTTGATTCCTTGACGTTGGCCAATAGTATAGTAAGCTAGGCCATCATGCTTTCCTACAACTTTTTTATCCAAAGTTTTTATAGGTCCAGACTTTGGTTTTAATTTTTGATCCAAAAAATCTTTGAGTCTAATTTTACCGACAAAACACAATCCCATACTTTCCTTTTTATCACTATTCGGCAGTTTCAAACGTTTTGCCATCGCGCGAACTGCAGTTTT
>CAZHYL010000008.1:1887-43896 GCA_964536745.1 uncultured Candidatus Saccharibacteria bacterium
AAACCTTGTTTCATTGCCCAATTGTATAATGCCTTAAATTTAATTTCCTTATTACACATAACGTCTGGGTTTGGCGTTCTTCCCGCTTTATACTCTTTGAAAAAATAATCCATTACGGTAGCTTTGTACTCTTTTTCGTAGTTCACAGTGTGCATCGGTATACCCAAATGAGCGGCCACGCGTAAAGCGTCTTGGCGATCAACAAGCCAAGGGCATTCGGAAATCTTTAAACCAGCAGTTTCAGACCAATTTTTCATAAATGCGGCTTCTACGTAATATCCAGCTTTTTTTAATAAGTACGCTGAAACTGCGGAATCAATTCCGCCAGAAAGAGCCATAAGTACGCGCTTTTTTTGCTTTGCACTTCCCTGTTTTTTTATTGACAATTTAGGCATTTTATGATATAATTTATAAAGTTTAGATTCAGTTTTTAATAGGAGTGATTTATGAAAGAAAGAAGAAACAGCGGTTTAGGTAGGCGCGAATCAGACCTTACGGTTGAAGCGATTGTGGATCAGTATACGGATATTATCCACGACCTCAACCTGCGGTGGTTGTTCGCATTTCTGGGACTGCTTGCCGGACCCATGATCGCCTTGGCATGTTCCATCTTCTTCCCTGATACGGTTTACAAACCAATTATCATGGATGGGGTTGAAATCGCCAGAGAGATCACTTTCCTGCCGGCATTCCTTGGTGGCTTTTTTGGAACTCTTCCAATTTTGGGGGCGTTACTCAAACCAACAAACAAGTGGGTAATTCTTATTTTTGTCACCGGCCTTACCAACATCGTTTACTGGTTGGTGGCAATATCGGTACTTAACCCCTTCCCCGTCAACGAGCTAATGATCGTCGGCTGCGGAGTAGCTGCAGGTATGATCATCGGTGGCCTAATAGGTTATGGGATTAAACGGGATTCTGAACTTTTGAAAGATTCCCGCAAAGCCACGCTAGCCTCCGACTAACGAATTTCTTTTTGACAGAAAGCGGTGAGAAGAATATCTCTCACCGCTTTTAATTTACTTATTGCATCATGCTTCCAAATTTTGATTGGAGCATTTTTTTATGCTTTTTATTTAAATCTTCCAGTGCCTCGCGAATATTCCTTGCGATGTCTCCCCTATCACCTACTATAGAATCATCAACCTTTACGCTTTTTACATTCTGATTTCCATCGACAATAATTTCAATTTTAGAGCCACCAGATTTGCCAGTGATTTCTTCTTGACCAAGCATCAATTCGATTTGCTTAGCCTGCTTACGCATTTCGTTTACATCTTTTAACTTATCAAATAAACCCATAATATTTCTTAATTACTTTCTATTGAACCCATTACAGTAGATCTTTGGTTTCGGATAATCCCTGCAACGTGTTTAAGAATTGTACCAAATCCTGCCAAGAAAACCAAGGCTACAAATAACCAGCCAATCACAGGAATTAGGCCTAGAATTGAAATCACAACTACACCAAGGAACACAGCTTGCCAATCCAAGGTTAGTTCTGTCTTCTTTGTTAATTTTGAATTTATCCATGCCCCCGCACTAACCATACCAATCAAAATTGCCATTAAGGACCATAGCAACCACAATGCCAAGATAACCAGACCTAAATAGAATCCTACGAAAGTGATTAACAATAAGATTACCAAAATCGGAGCAACGATGAATCCGACTGTGCCAATTCCTAAGTTAGACCATGGATAGCTTTGAATATGAGCCACCAACTCATGAGACTTCTTAGGGAATAGACGAATCATAATAAGGGCAACTATAATCATGGCAATTAACTTTGCAACAAATCCTAATGAAATCACTGTTGCAAAAGCTGCCCCGCCAGCATGCTGACTTTTTGTAATTTTTTCGTATTGTAAACCGCCAAGAGTAGCACCATCTGCCACTTTTGCTTCTGTTCTAGATTGATACTTGGCATTCTGTCCAAAAATAGTCTTTGAGCCAATATTCAACTGTTGTTCTGCAAAAATAGAAACCGAACCTTTGACCTCACTGTTGATAGTAATTACTCCACCGTTGACTACCAATTTTCCAGCGACTGGGCTGGAAATATTTGCCTCACCAGAATTAACTACTAAATCTCCCCCAACAGAAGCTTTTTCATTTAGCACCACACTTCCGCCAAGCAGAACTACATCGCCAGCAACTTTTGAATTGATAATCATGCTTCCACCAGCAACTCTAATATCTCCACCAACTTCACCATTAAGGTACAAATTTCCTCCAGCAGCAACCAGATCCCCTTCTACATTTCCCTCGATAGTTACATTTCCACCTGCTACATAAAGGTCACCAAGAGTTTTACCATTTACCAAAACATTTCCGCCTGCTACGTACAGATTTTTAGTTTCTTTATCCAGAGGAATAGTTACATTGCCAGAATCAGGATCTGGACCCACAAACTCTGCTGCTAAAGTTACATTCGATAACCCAGCAACTAACACAAATGCGAAGAAACTCGCAAACAGATATCGAGCAAATTTTCTCATATAATTTAGATTAATTATCTCTACTATTATTATATTCCCTATTTTGGCAATACTCAATTTAAAATAAAGTGTCCGCGCCATCAGAATGTGTTTTTTTCACAGCCTTAGCAACCTTCACTTTTGCTTGAGCCCAAGAATTAGTTTTTTTACGGGGTTTAGGGCTCGGAGGTAATACTGATTCATTCTTTTCTAGATCGCTTCGTGCGTTGAACCACATACAATACTCACAACTCTCTCCAGATGCTGGAATATCAGAACTATCTAGACATTTTTTTATCTCTAAAATAACACCATCAACCCAAGAATCATTTCCAATATATGGGATTAAGACGACATCAAACTCAATGACCTTATCGAATTTTTCTTGATTAGCCTTCCCGGTACAATAAACAAAATATCCAGTATCAGAAACCTTTAGCCCGTTCTTTCGAAGCAACCATTGATAAATCTCCATTTGCTTTCGATACGCATCATCGAAACCACCAACAGTTAGCTCTTTCTTAGGTTCATCCTTAGCTGTTGCCTTATAATCTACTACAATATACTCCCCTGTTTTTGGATTAATCCATAGATCATCGATTGCACCAGAAATCATCATGCCGGTTTCTGGATGAGAATACATCACTCCTTCAAAATTTTCTCGCCAAGAATTAAGCTTCTCATGCTGAGCCGGAACTGCATCGATTTTATATTCCTCTTGAAATGGATGTTGGGTACCATCTTTTCGGTAAGCATCAAACTCATTTTTTAATTGAGTATCAACCGCTGTGTTAATTAGAAAAGATGGCATCGATGGGCGCTTGGTACCAAGTTTATTATCAATATAAAAACAGCGAGGGCATGTTGTAAAAAGTTCAATTTTTGACCTACTTAACTTCCAATTACTGCCACCGTAATTCCACTTACTTGAGCGATTAGGGTTATATGATGCCATAAAATACGTTAATATATCCAAATTATAGCATAAAAATAACTACCTAACTTGACAATATTTAAAATATAACCTATAATGCGTGCACGATATAGCGGGATGTTGTATCGATTCTACTGGCGGGATGCCAAAAAGGAGACAAAATGAAAGAAGGACTAACTGCTCAGATACGGGCTTTTCTTGACGAGTTCCCATTTATCGAACGATACTTGGGAAATGTTAAGTGGATCAGTACAAAGCCGGATGTTAAAAGGATAGATCTAGATCTGCTCGATAAGTACGGCTGGACCGCAAGCTGGTCATTTTCGAGAAGCGAATTTACATACGATAGCAAACGCTACTTCTTGATTGATTTATCTGGAAACGAACTTACAAAAGTACGCCAGTACGACGCCGGCAAAAAACGCTGGTTCCATAGTCAAGAAATAATCCAAGGAGAAACCATTGCTCAAGCAATCAAAAGAGTAGACGATCCTAACAAAGTCGAATTTATCCTCGAAATTAACGACATATATGGTCGAGAGGACCGAGAAAGTGCGTTAAAGAACAGCGAATACGGCCTTACTGTAACAGTGCACAAGATACCAACCGGCCGTACATTCAAGCAATGGATGGAAGAAATTCCCCTGGTCGCTAAAGAGCAGTTGCAAAAAGAGTTGGCAGATATTGATAACGTCTGAAGCTCTAGCCATCGTGAAATTATTTTGCCTCAAGCCTGGTAATTTCACGAGGCTTTTTATTTTATATCACTACTTAGGGCTTGTAATATCCCCTATTTTTAAATATAATACTGAAGCTAAGTTACTATTTTCTGCACAAGCAATTATACCGATGGGGTATCGCCATCCGCCAGCCGGCGGAGGTAAGGCACACGCCATAGGTCCCCGCCTTGGCGGGACCGTTACGAAAAAGAGGTCCGTGCCACGGACAAATATAGAATTTAGTTTTGCAATCAATACATTGGGGTATCGCCAAGTGGTAAGGCACACGGTTTTGGTCCGTGCATTCCCAGGTTCGAATCCTGGTACCCCAGCCAAAAATCAATCGCCCACTGGGCGATTTTTTTGATAAATAAAAACCAGAGTCAGCGCTCTGGTTCTTCTAACAAAAACTTAATCAAAAATTGCCTTTCACAGAAACCTGTATGTTTGGCTGATTTTTCAAAAAGGCAAACTTAGGACACCAATTAACTAAACACACCTTCGTGTTCCCATACTTCACCTTGTAAGGATCTTGCCCTGGTCGCCAAGGCTTAGGCTCGCTAATTAAAGTAATAAAAGCATAGCGCCTTACACGACTAAGTGCTCTAGACGGCGCCTGAACATTAATCTGCGCTTCCCTGCTAAATGGGTTTAGTGAAACCGGTGGTTGCCAATTTGAAAAATCGGTTCTGGACACCAAGTTGATTTTTAAAAAATCCACTTTTTTGATTTCTTGCTGGGTTATATTTTGACTCTGGTCTGTGGTTTGACCAAAAGCCAAAAAGGAACAAAGAAAAACAACTGCCACGAAAATTAAGCTTCTAAACATCACGACCTCCTTCAGACTGAAATACCAAGATATTCTCTGCTATTTTTCGGGAAACGTCAAGCTGTACAATCGCCCAATTAAAGATTATTTGGTATGATGGAAAAAACTAACGAGGTAAAATATGAAAGAGATCAAAAAGCACGAAAATATCCGAATTCTAAGATTTGACCCAGACGAAGAAGCCGTCGCTGGCATTATCTCGTACTGTGAAGAAAATAATATCAAGGCTGGTTGGCTCAATATGCTTGGCGCTTCTGGGAAAGTCACGCTGATGTACTACAATCTAGAGACAAAAAAATATGAACCCAGGGACTACGAGCAAAATCTCGAAGTTTTGGCAGTCACCGGCAATGTGGGAACTTTTAATCACAAAACCATCGTTCATGCCCATGGAAGTTTTTCAGATCAAAATTTTCAAGTCGTGGGAGGCCACATCGACAGCCTGACTGTGTCGGCCACACTTGAAGTCCGCATAGAAGTTTTTCCTGGAGAGATCATGCGCAAATTTGATGAATTCACAGGACTTAAATTAATGTGTCCTCTATAAACAAAAAACACGCGAACCAAAAGGAACGCGTGTTTCTATTTTTACTACGAAATTCAGTGCTAGAAGTACTTGGTCTCCACGACCCTGCCACTTCCATCGATCACCTCGCGCTTATAAGTGCGCCCGTTTTTAAGCAGCCACTTCTCATCATCGCGACCATCACGATTAACATCGATTCGAACCTGACTCCACTGGGAAGGGTTGTCCGAAAACTTAACCGCGTCTGCGTCCGGAAAACGGACGAAAGTAACCTTAAACGACTGACTGGGTAAAGCATCAACCAGCTTGGTTTTTCCTTGCCGATCGGGGTTGCTTGCCAACCACTGATCAACAGCAGACTTGATCTGCTCGGTACTTGCCGAAGAACTTGTGCGTTGCTGTTGTTGCTGAACCGGCTGTGTTTGCGGATAGGTTTGCGGGGCAGGTTGCGATGTCGATGTCGAAGTTGTCGACGACGACCCGCTAAAGAACACCTGCTTGGTGCAGTAACCCATACCAATAACAAGAACAATAACCACAGCAATAAACAGAATTCTGAATGTGTTATAACTCATCAATTTCTCTCCCTCTCTCTCGAGAATCAGTCCCAGGGCAAGCCCTAGGAACTATACACATTGTTACTTTCCGAATAACGACCACCGCCATCATCAACCCGATCGTTCGTGCTGTAGACCGGTTCGTCATTACGTTCATAACTGCGACCGCCGTAATTACGTTCACTGTAATCACGACTGCCATAACCGCCACGATCTGAATGTGAATGATCGAAATGATTCATCATCTCGTGATAGAGAATCGCATCCAACATCCAGTTATCATTACCGACATAAACAGTGGTATGTGTCGAGCGACCACCGCCAGAGAAACCTCCGCCAGAGCTGCGCGAAGTCTTGTACGACTTCGTTCTCGTCCGAATCTCCTGGACATACTTGTCCGGAATGATATCGGTACGACTCTGATTGACTTTAGTCTGAAGTTTTTGCAGGTCCAAGAGCTGGGCCGAAATTTGCGTTCGGTTCGCCTGGATCTTCTCGGTGTCTTCTTTCTGCAATTCGGCGATCTGAGAGTTTAATGACACCAGATCAGCGAACTCGGCCGGCAGGCTCTCACTGGTATCCAAATAAGCTTTGATACTCACCTGGATCTTCTCGGTGATTTCCGCCGGTAGATTGGCTTCGGCCTCGAGAAGTTCGTTATACGAATCCCGTTTGCCTTCCAAATCGGCCAAGGCGCGTTTCTTTTCGTTAACGCGTCCTTGCAAACTTTCGTAATTACGAAGACTGGTTTCATATCTGCCTCGCAGATCCGTCCAGTTCTTACAGCCGGAGGCCTTGAGAACCTGGTCGCCGAGCTTCCAATCACTGTAGTACTGACCATCGAAGATCCCATAGGGGTATTCGCTGGTTGAGTAACCACTGTTGTAAAGCTCCATAAAACCGGTGATTTTGCTGTAGCTGCCACCAGGATTCTCGGTGAAACTGAAATCACGCTCAGCGGCTTCAAGCTCTGTTTCCAGAGTCATGATTTCGCTGTTCGCGGTGTCAGGCCGAAAATTCTGCAACAATCGCGATTTAACTCTCGTATGATCCGCTTGAGCATCAGAGATAAACCCTTTCAACTCATCCACGGTCATAAATTTCGGGAGTCGTTTTGCCAACTGCTTCAGCGATGTTTCGCTGATATCCGGCAGTAAGCTGACCGCAAATTGGTTAATCCGATCATCACGCTGCTTGCGCAACGCATTGAGTTTGAATTGATTCCCTTTCGATTTCTCGTCGAGCTCTTTGAGCCAACCAGAAAGCGTAGAAATCTGTTCACTAATAGCATCGATAAAGTCCTTTTTATTTGCCATATCTCTCCTTAACACTAAACTCTTACCAAAACTCCGTCTTCTTGACGACTAGCAAAGTAACCCTTAAACCAATCGCGCAAAGACTGCTTTGCATCATCAACTACTAGTTCCAAAGGTTTGCCTGGCTGAGCAACAATGTCCGTAAATGGATCAAAGTTAAGCCTTGCCAACTCCTTATGACGAACTCCGTAATTTCGATTTACTAAATCTCCGTGCCAGAGATGCAAGACTTCGCCCGGCACTACGCCGAGGTTGCCCTGCACATCGTCATAGAAATTCTTACCCCACTCGGCGAAATGACGCACAAGCTGTTGATTATTATTCATCAGCCTCTGAATACAAACACCGTCAAAGTCTCCGTAGATTGCATGAGCCATATAATGATCGGCTGAACCCGCGATAGCATATTCGTACAAACCATGTTTGTCCAAAATATCTCGCCGCGCCGCCCAACCATAACCAGTATGGCCATGATCCTCGAACTTACCTGTATTGAGCACAGCAATTGGGTCAGATGGAGTAATACTTCCAAATGACTCACAGATGTGACCAACACTTTCTGCAGAGCTGTATTCTTGCGGGAGTCTGTGACAAGTCTGAAAGACTTGCGCAATCGGTGACTGTTTTAAAACTGCCACTGTTTGCCTTGCCCAATTGGGATTGGTAAAGACCAAATCACAATCGAGCCAAGCCACATACTTGCAAGATTCCGGCAACCAAGAAATTCCAAGATTAAGTAAGCGCTCTTTTTGCCAAAGCATGGATTTACTCCGAACTTTCACCACGTCAATGGTGTTGGGCAAATTAAACGGCTCATCACCGAAAGCACACTCTACTGTAAGCAAAGGAATCCCTGACTGTTTCAAAGTCTGTGCAAAAATTTCGTAATTCTTGCGCCGAGTCCCATAACCAATTGGGTTGTAATATGCTGTTACCACCCAAAGACCAGGGACATAGTTATAAACAATGTCGTTTAGACTTTTGCCATGAATTTCGTATTGCATTGATCCTCCAACCAAATCTGAAAAGAACAACCCGATATAATGACATATTTACTAATAAATGTCAAGAAATAAAAAACGACCAATCTTTCGAAAGGTCGCTTATTTATGGGTAATTTATTGATTTAGCCTGCGGCTTCGGCTTCAGCCTTTGGCTGGAACCCTGCGAGCAGGTCGGAGATGTCTGCCTGACGGGACTGCTTCTCACTTTCCCGAAGAATCTTCTCATCCGGGTCTTCGTTCAAAGTAGCCTCAGCGTCAGCACGCGCGGCACGATCTTCGATGCTGTTCATCGCCTGGTTCAAAGAGGAATCGACCGAAGTCGTGTCCAGTTTGACCATGACCTGATTGAACTGCTCCTGAGCTTCCGCCCGACGGTTGACGTCGAGTGACTCCAAAGCCTTCGATTGAAGTTCGGAAGTTTTGCGTTTCCAATCTTCAAACCGCTCGCGGGCTTCGTTAGCCTTGTCCTTGGCAGTTGCCAAAAGGCCTTCGAGCCGACTTTGCTCTTTCTGCGCGTCGAGCAACTGTCCACCGCGAATTCTCGCGACTTCGGTGTTGCCGGCGTTAACCGCTGCCTGCACCTTGCCGGTCAGTTCCTGAACGCGGTTACTGTTTTCGCTGACCCGCTTTTGAAGACGGGTTTCTTCAGCGATCGGCCCGGCCAAAGCGGCGCGGATTGTGGGCCCCGTTTCCTCCAGCTCGTGAAGAGCCAGACGAATCTTTTCTTCGGGATCACTTGCGGCGTCGATGGCGGCACTCGCCTTCTCAAAAAACAGGTCGTAAAATCGTCGTAATAGTGACATTCTAAATCTTCCTCCATATCAAGATTGTTGCCGAGTATTTATAGACTCAGACTGCAAATAGTAACACACGAGCATCAGACTGTCAAGGGATAATCATAAAAAGATTTGATATACTATTTTAGTCATGAAAATCATCACTTTAAACACTTGGGGCGGCCGAGCTGGCAAGCAAGGATTACTCGACTTTTTTTCAAAATATTCTGCAGATACAGATATTTTTTGTTTGCAAGAAATTTGGTCTGCTCCTTACGAACATCTAGAAGGCAGTGACGCCGGCGGTAAGGCCATCGACCATGAAGAAATTATGGTTTATGGGCTACAAGAAATTTCCGATATTTTGCCAGAGTTTCAAGCTTATTTCAGACCCCATCATTTGGACAACTACGGGTTATTAATGTTGGTCAAAAAATCCATCAAAGTAAAAGAAGAAGGAGAAGTCTATGTTTATAAAGAAAAAGGTTACATCCCTTCCGGAGACGTTGGTAACCATGCTAGAAATATCCAGTATGTAAAATTTGAATATAACGGCAAGCCATTCACAGTAATCAATTTCCACGGATTATGGAATGGGCAAGGAAAAACCGATTCACCAGATAGGATAACTCAGTCTGAAAAAATTGTCTCATTCATTCAAAATATAAACGAAAGCTTAGTGCTCTGCGGTGATTTCAACTTATTACCCTCGACAGAAAGTTTGCTCATGATTGAAAAAGCTGGATATAAAAATTTAATCAAGGAGTATAACATTACTTCGACTCGAACTTCACACTATACTAAACCTGAAAAATATGCGGACTACATCTTTGTAAGCCAAGATGTGGAAATTAACGACTTTATGGTTCTACCTGAAGAAGTCTCTGATCATTCTGCATTACTAATAGATATAAAATAAAACAAGCGTGGTCTTAAGACACACGCTTGTCCAAAATTGAAAAGATGAATGTTACGCTTTAGCAGACGCCGCCTTAGCCGCTTTGGGCTTACGCGACTTTCTCGCCGTGGATTTCTTGGCTGGTGCCGTGTTGGATTCGGTTGAAATTACATCGCCGGTCGAATCCGAACCTTCGGACTTGGCTGCCTGTTCTGCTGCAGCCTTCTCCTCCATACGCCGCTCGTAGCGGCTCTTCGGAGGATCGACAAACCCGTTGCTCGGATAATCCCTTTCGATTTCCGCTTCGCTCACTCGATCGCGAAGTTTTTCGAGAAATTCGATCAAATGCTCGGCCTTCATTTCAGGCGAACCTTTGATGTCGGCGATGGCGCTAGCGATCCGTGAGTCCACATTGAGCAAGCCGCCCTGAATGGCGTTGAACTTGCGGCAAAGCTCGCGGTTTGCGTTCTCGAGAGAGCGATTATCACCCTCGAGGTCTTCGATCTTGCGATTCTTCGACTGAAACGCTTTTCGAACCTCGTCGGTCTGATTCAGTACGGCTTTCACGAACTTATCGTGTTCCGACTTGAGAGAGGAGCTGACTTGCTCTTCAATGGCGAGTTTGCCGGCAACTTCGATCAATTTCGCTTTGAGATTAACCTCAACACCCGGACTGGCAAGAAACTGGCCGACCTCTGCTGTCCTACCATATTCCTCCAGCATTTCCTGCTTAACGGCCGCCGGAGCATTTTCGGCAAAATCGTCGATCATCGCACCAAACAGATCATCCAACATAATACCTTCCTCAAATGGATTTCTTTTCATATTATCTATTGGCCCTCCTAGCCAGTTGTAAAAAACGGTTTCCGAGCCTGAACAAAACAGTATGCTCAAGCAGTAAATTTACCCTAAATAAGGGAGAAATTATTGCTGACATCCAGCAACTCGGTATTCTACCATATGTTTATAGTTTTGTCAATACCAATTACAAATCTAAGAGGTGTTTGATACAATAAGAACATGATTAAAGCAATCGGATTTGATTGGGGCGGAGTTCTTGTCCCAAGTAAACCAATAATGCCTGGCATTTCTGAAATCCTAGGAATTCCCCAGAAGGAGCTCTATGATTTTTACTTACAACATAATCACAAAGCAGGTGTAGGAAATATGCCCTACGAAGACCTGTGGAAATTTTTACTGCAAGAGCTTGGACATACAGATAAAACCGAAAAAGTTCTGGAACACATGTCAAAACAGCAAACTCATGAATTAGACTTAAACATGTTAGAACTTGTTCAGGAGCTAAAATCTTTTGACTACAAAGTTGGGTTGCTAAGCAACAATACCAAAGAAGCTGGATCAAGAATGCGAGGAGTAGGTTTAGACAAATACTTTGACACATTTTTAATTTCAGCTGAAATCGGTTTTCAAAAACCAAATCCAAAAGCTTTTGAAGTCCTTCTTTCAGAACTAAATGTTGAACCAAGTGAATTGGTTTTTACAGATGATAGCGTGCCAAGTTTAAGTACTTCAGAACAAGTTGGCTACACACCAATCCTATTTCAAGGCTACGAACATTTCAGACAAGAACTGGTAAAGTTGGGAGTGTTAGACAACTAAACTATAAGCTATTATTTTGATATACTAGACTAAACATTAAGCAACCAAAGGTCTACTATCCGGACTGTGGTTAGTAAGCCTAAAAGTTGGCAGGAACCCAAATTATGAACAAAGTAGTCGCCATTATAGCGGTGGTCATTGTCATCGCTGGTGGAATTTGGTTTTTTATGCAAAATAAAAACCAAGACGGACAAACCAAAACAGACACTTCTAGTGCTCAAACTCAGGAACCAGCAAACGAAGAATCTAGCTCATTAAAAAACCTTATGGGCATGAACAAGAGCCAAAAGTGCGAATTCTCTTCCACTGAAGAAGATGTAACCAGCTCGGGAACATTCTACATAGCTAACAACAAAGCTCGTGGAGATTTCCAAAGTACAGCTAAGGGCACAACCACAAAAGGTCATATGATTATTGACTCAATATATAGTTGGTTATGGAACGACGGATCAAATGAGGGAATAAAGTTTGCAATCGACCAAAACCAGACCGAGTCGAATCAAACCCAATCAGTTGATCCAAACAAGAATTATAAATTTAGCTGTGATTCATGGAGAGCAGATGATTCAATGTTCACCCCTCCAGCAAACATTACTTTTTCTGAATTCAAAATGCCAGCCATTCCTGCACAACCCTCTGGTACTTCAGAGAAAATGGACCTTTCTGCGATTTGTAATAGCTTACCAGAACCATCAAAAAGCGAATGTTTAGCAGGAGCTAAAAACCAATAAAACAAAAACCACTCGCTACGAGTGGTTTTTTAAAATACTAATTTTGGTCTATTGGTATTAATCGGATTAGATTCATAATTTATTGGCGGACCCTCTGATTCAAAATCTGGAGCACCTCCCATTGCAGGAGTGTTAACAGAATTACCGCTATCAGAAACCGGCGGAGTTGGTTGATTTGAAGGCACGTTTGTACTTGCACCGCCTACTTGAGGTTTCAGTTCATTTGGCTCCCCCACTGGACCAATCAAAGATTTTTGTAAATTTTTTGGGGCGGCAGAAACCTGAATATCTTTTGGCAACGCATACCAAGGCACTGGCTCCATACGGACATTTTTTGTATCCTTGGTCACCGGTCTGTTGGTATTAACATCATATGCGACTTGCACCACTCCTGCAGGAACCTCAAAATCTCTTGGCGGTAAATTTTTATGAGCTTCTTCCATAAATCTATGCCACATTGGAGCTGCAGTGAACACTCCGTCGGCTCCAGCGCGCATTAAACTACTATCGTTATTACCAGTCCAAACACCTACAGCAAGCTGTGGTGTAAACCCTAACGTCCAGCCATCTTTCCAATTTTGGGTTGTCCCTGTCTTTGCAGCAACAACTCGATCTGGCAAGGTTAAAGGATTATCTTTTCCAAACACAAATTGTCTAGATAAATCATCGGTCATAATACTAATCAGCTCATAAACAGCTTCAGGATTAACCAACTGAACCGGTGAGCCAATTGATTCTTCTAAAACCCTACCGTTCTTATCCTCGATGCGCATAAACGGACTATCCAAACTACCCTTTCCGCCATTTGCTAACACAGAAAACGCTGTCACATGATCCATCAGACGAACCTCACAACCACCAAGCACTAAAGACAATCCGCAATTTTTCATTGGTGAATTAATTCCTAAGCTTCTTGCCGTTGCCACAACGTTATCGACACCAACTGCTTGAAGAGTTCGCACAGCAGGAACATTTAAACTTCCAGCCAATGCTTTGCGAATTGTAATCAAACCGTGCGAAGAACCATCATAGTTACGAGGTATATAGGGCCTACCACCTGCTGTACCAAATACCGTTGGGACATCTAAAACTTTAGATAATGGTGTATAACCAAACTCTGGCTTAAAAGATGTTAGGTATGCATAAGGCTTGAAGCTACTCCCTGGTTGACGCAAACTTGTTGCCACGTTCACGTTTGGTTCAAACTTACAATTCTTCCCCACTACGCACCCAGCAGGTTCTGGGGCACCATAAAAGTCTTTACCACCAGCCATGGCAACTACTTTATTAGTTGCAGGATCCACAGCTACTAACGCCGCATTGTATGCTCTATTTTTTACTTTATTCTCTTCTGCTCCTTCTTTAACAACTTGTTCTGCCAATGCCTGTAAATTTAAATCTAAAGAACTATAGACCTTCAAACCACCCTCTTTTAAGAACTCTGTACCGTATTTGTTAATTAGATAGTTTTGAACCCAAGAAACAAAATACGGCGCGATCATTTTTGCCCCAGGACTTTGGAATGCTACTGGAGTTGTTCGAGCTTGGTACATCTCTTGTTCAGTAATATAACCCTGTTCAAACATTTTTTGCAGCACTAAATCTTTTCTCGCATCTAATGCTTCAGAGTTAGGACCACTTGGACTATAAAAACTTGGGGCCTGTGGCAACGCGGCTAGATATGCACTTTCTGTTAAATTTAATTCAGATGCAGACTTATTAAAATAGGTTTTTGCAGCAGCTTCTGCACCGTAGCTATTTCTACCATAAGGAATTTCGTTAAGATATAATTCTAAAATTTCATCCTTTGAAAAGTGAGATTCAATTTTATAAGCCAATAAAATTTCTCGAACCTTACGGCTGTAAAGTTTTTTTCTATCCAACAACGCATTCTTTACAAACTGTTGTGTAATAGTACTACCACCCTGAACTGGTGAGCCAGTTTGATAATTAGCAACAGTTGCGCGCGCAATTGCAGGAAGTGAAATCGCACCATGATTATAAAAATCTTTATCTTCTATAGAGATAGTTGCATTCCTTAGATAAGGTGAAATTTTTTCTAATGCAACCTTTGAACGCTTGTACTCACCATGGAATTCGTAAAGCAAAGTACCGTCTCTAGAATAAAGCTTACTGGATTCTGGTACATCACGATTCTCTAATTCATTAAATGTAGGTAAAGACTGGTTTACTGCAAGAAGGTAAGCACCAGACCCAAGACCCACCAAAGTTAAAACCGCGCCAAAACCAAAACCAACCGTTACCAAAAGTAGCAGTAAAAACTTACCGACCCATACAAATGTCTTTCGAATCGTCATACTCTACTCATATTCTAAACTAAATTTACTCGCATGAAAATAGCAAAATAAAAACCAGTGCCATCCACTGAACACTGGTTATTTGTTGCTCTCAACCCAATAGCTAACGCCTTGGGACGTAAGAGTAGAGATAATAAGATATATCGTTCCCCTCGGATCATTTAGAATCTTAAAGCTTGATACAGCAGGGTTTAGAGGGTGTGGGCACTCCTCCACATCATACCTACCAGCTGTAACAAAAACTTTTTCAGAACGACCCTTCGCTCGAAGTAAACCAAAAGCCGATCCCTGCTCTATAATTAACTGTTTAGACCCTCTACCAGGCTTAGCCGTGGTTCTAATATGAGGTTTTTTGACCTGACGAACCTTTCCTATACTCATAACTTTTCCTCCTTACAAAACCTAGGAAATGTCCTTAAATATAGCAAATGTCAAATCAAAAGGCAAACCTACTGCCGTGTAGGAGGAATCTTAAAATGTTGCATTAAAAATTGAGCAATTTCGCCAAAAGCTGGCGCTGCTGTGCTCTCGGCAAACTTTACTGTTCTTGGGTGATTGATTCTTACCAGCATCACAAAACGAGGGTCTTCTACTGGACCAAAACCAATAAACGAACCGATATTATTGTTTTCTTCGTAACCCTTACCATCCTTTCTTGGTACTTGAGCAGTTCCGGTTTTACCAGCAATGTAATAACCAGGTACAGCTGCCTTTACGCCATGACCCTTCTCTACTACATTAACCATCATCGCAGCAACTTCGCTAGCAGTTTTACTTGATAAGATTTGAGTAGTCTCTGTCCTTCCTACTTCATCTATACCACCTGCTTTACGGATTATTTGTCTAACAATAAATGGTTTCACCATCAGGCCACCATTTGCGATACTAGAAAAAGCTTGAACCATCTGAAGAGGTGTTACATTAATTCCCTGACCAAAACTAGCAGTATGATAATTAACCTTAATATTGCCTTTTAAGTTACTTAGATCTCCAGCGCTTTCCTGAACCTCAACTCCTGTTTTCTGACCAAAACCAAATTTCGACACATAATCAGAAAATTTCTTATTCCCAATAGAATCCTTTGCAAAAATAGTACCGGTGTTTAAAGATTCTTCTAAAACCTGACTCATAGTCTGAATCCCATGAGCTTTTTCATCTGAATTTTTTATAGTATATTCATCCACCTTAACTTCACCTGTGTCATTATATGTAGTGCTCGGCGAAATCTTACCTTCATTAATTGCAGCTGCCATGGTTAGTGGTTTAAAAATTGAGCCAGGTTCATAAGCTGCTACGGTAACTTGATTATTAAATATTTCTGGGTTTTCTACTTTAGAATAATTATTCAAATCAAAAGTTGGATATGTTGCCATGGCCAAAATTGCTCCTGTCTTTGGATCCATAATGACCACGCTACCACTATCTGCACCATGTTTCTCTACTGTATCTTTCAAAACAGCTTCTGTCTTTAGCTGAATAGTTTTATCTATTGTCAATAAAAGAGAATCACCGTCCACAGCGGGATTCTGATCTCGCTTCCCTCCAAAAATCCATCGGCCACTGTTGTCCTTTTCTTGCATTAAAGTTCCTGGGGTTCCAGCCAATTCTTTTTCAAACGCCAGCTCCAGCCCATACGAACCAACCCTTTGATCACCTTTATACCCAACGAAGCCAAGTAGTTGTGCTAACAATGAGCCTTCAGGATACAATCTTGAAGTTTCTTTATCGAACGAGATTCCTGAAAGATTCGCATCTTTAACAGCATTCTGCTCTGCTTCTGTTAAATCTTTCTTTAGAACAATGTATTTCTTAGAATTGTCTTGTAATTTCTCACGCAAAACTTCTTTATCAATCTGAAGAAGCTCTGACAAACGATTTATGGTATTCTCTAAATCTGTAATAGCACTTGCATTAGCATAGACTAAAATTTTCTCACTTGAAGTAGCAACTGTATAAGGCTTGTTTGCAAAACTATCCCAAATCATAATTTCTCCCCTAGTCGGTAATAATTGGTACTCCCCTGTGCGCTGGTTGTCTGCCATTGCCTGATATTTATCCTTTTGAAGGATCTGCATATACGCTAAGCGCAAAACAATGATGATCAAGCAGACAACAAAAAAAACAGTCAAGAAGACTATTCTCTTTCTAAAAAGCTTGTCTACATGAGTCTTAGCTACCATGGAAAGTTATTTTATTGATGCAAAACTAT
This sequence comes from uncultured Candidatus Saccharibacteria bacterium, assembly GCA_964536745.1. Classification (GTDB taxonomy): domain Bacteria; phylum Patescibacteriota; class Doudnabacteria; order UBA920; family UBA920; genus UBA920. The sequence continues at coordinate 18,805 of CAZHYL010000008.1, forward strand.
TTGGATTTAAATGTTCTTCTTCGGTTATTGGGACTAAACCACTACCTTCGAGATTGCTTAAGCTCACCGTTGAGCCAAGCATGGATTGTTCCACCAACAATTTTTTGTTTAATTCAGTTTGTTCAGAAATAGAATTCTGAACTTTGGTAAGCTCTATACCTTTTGCCGAGTATGTATTCACCCAAAATAAATGAAGCAAAACCAGTGCCCCTGTTAAGACAACCAGCGCTAACGATAAAATTTGTGCACCTACTGGCAAAGCCATTGCGCGGTTAGATTTTACGCCAGAACTTGCCGCAGGCCAAGTAATCTGAGAGCGAGGAATAGAACTTTTTTCTTTGGTTTTATTCTGTGACTTTAAAAATGGAGCTGCAAATGGTAGTGCGGATGACTTTAACATTGGTTTTGATTTTTATCTCTGGATTAATATTTTTGAATGACTCTTAGCTTCGCTGATTTAGATCGTGGATTATCTTTTAGTTCATCTTGCGAAGCAGTGATAATCTTTTTAGTTAAAATTTTTCCCATGGGAACCCTACCACAAAGGCATACTGGAAATTCTTTCGGACAAATGCAACCGTGGGTTAAATCTTTGAAATAATTTTTGACTATTCTGTCTTCTAAAGAATGGAACGTTACAACAGCGAGCTTTCCTCCACTAGCTAATAAATTGAATGCCTTCGGTAAAAAACTTTCGAGATTAGCCAACTCATGATTTACCTCTATTCGCAATGCTTGGAAAACTCTTCGTGCGGTGTCTTCCCATTTATGCTTTTGAGGTTTTGGTAAGGACTCTTGAATAATTTCCACCAGTTCATCGGTGTACTTTAGTTCATGAGTCTGCCGATAACGAACAATATTACGTGCAATTTTGCCACTATTTTTATCTTCACCATATTTTAGAAATATGTCCTTAAGTTCCCCTTCGGTTCGATTATGAAGTAAAAACCGAGCGTCGGGTTGATTCGAACTTATGTCGAATCTCATATCGAGTAGTTCTCTCTTTTGAAAAGATATTCCCCTACCAGATTGGTCAATTTGGTAACTAGACAAACCTATGTCAGCAACAATCCCAGAAATAGCTTGAAATTTATGATGAACAACTATCTTATCGACATCGCGGAAATTTCCATGAGCCAAAGTTAGGCGATCTTCATACTTAGACAACTTTTGCTCTGCTGAAGCTAAAGCGGTTTCATCCAAATCGATGGCTAACACTTTTCCGTTTGGACCAGAAGCTTTGAGTAAAGCTTCGCTGTAACCAGCACCACCCAAGGTTGCATCGACAAAATTCTGGTTTGATTCCGGCTCAAGATGAGCCAAAACCTCTTTAAGTAAAACTGGGATATGGGTGTACATATTACACTCCTAAGTCCCCTAGTTGTTCTGCAATTTGATTGCTTTGTTTTTCTGTTTGTCTCTTATACTTTTCCCAAAGTTCTTCACTCCATAACTCAATTCGAGTATAGAGTCCTGCAAAGACCATTTTCTTATTGATCTTTGCGTAATCTTTGAGATACGCAGGTAGAACAATGCGACCTTGCTTATCGATTTCGCAGTCCATTGCTCCTGCAAGCATTAGACGAGAAAAAGCGCGAGTGTTGGCAGTAGAAATCGGGAGACTAGCCAACTTTTCTGCCAACTTTTTCCATTCGTCTAATGTATACAGAACCAAGGAATTATCTAATCCTCTGGTAACTACGACTTTGTTTTTTAAAGAAGCGCGAAACTTTGCAGGCACTGCAACGCGTGCTTTATCGTCGATAGATGCATTGTATTCGCCAATAAACATTCGGAGATGTATTAATTACTGTTTTTAGTGTTTCTTGAGTTGTCCACTTATCCACCCACTTTTCCCCACTTTTCCCCACTCATCTCCACTTGAAGTCATTATAACCCACTTTCACCCATTTTTCAATTCAGAGAATAGCTTTCAAAATAAAAAACCCCTTATATCTATAAAGGTTTTTTCGCTTTCTTCAAAATACCCTTGAGCTATCCCCAATTAGGGAGCAAAATAGGTATTTATTGTTAAGTTGTAGCAATTTTGACTTATAAAGTACCTAATGATAAGGTAAAAAGCTAAAGGAGGAACTTTTATAATGAAACCATATATCGGTGTAACTGGCTTTACAGACCAAAGCCAAGTCGAGATAGCACTGCAATCGATCTCAAAAGTTGCTAACCGACACAACAATCCATACCAATTAATGGTTGGAGTTCTGGTAAGCCATAAAACCTTGGACGGCCAAACAAACAAGTTTCCAAATCGTTACCCGTCCATTCAGAAAATTGATAAACTTTTTCCCGACTCAAAAGATGCATTAAACTTGGTGCATTTTAACACCCACAATCCCAAGTTCGAACCAGAGCTGGAAAAAGTTATCAAATTCGGCGGATGTTTTCTACACGGTTTTCAACTGAACATCTGCTGGCCAGACCCAAGACAACTGGAATTGTTTAGGAAGAAAGGAAATGTACATCAAATTGTTCTCCAAATCGGCAAACATGCTTTTGAGCAAGTCGAGAGAAATCCAAAAAAACTGGTAAGCAAAATTCGTTCAGAATACCAAGACTTAGTTGACTATATCTTGCTCGATGCATCAGGTGGATACGGAGTCCAGATCGATGTGGTCGAGATAGACAAGTATCTTCGCCAAATTTATTCCGATTCACTTCATGAGCATGTGATGGTTGGGATAGCTGGTGGTCTATCTGGGAATAATCTCCATCTAATCTCTCAGCTGGTCAAACGATACGATCTGTTATCTATTGATGCGGAAGGAAATCTTCGGAACAAGGAAGATGACTCTCTGAACACAGAAAAAATGGTCGCTTACATTGAATCAGCAACCACGGTTCTATATTAAAACAAAACGGCAAGTCAGCTTGCCGTTTTTTATTTTGATAACTGAAACAATGCAACACCACAAGCCACAGAAACATTCAAACTTTCTTTTTGCCCCTTCATAGGAATTTCAAGAATATCGTCGGCTAAAGCAAGTAATGCTTTAGTTATCCCTTTAGTTTCCTCGCCAAGTAGTAACGCTAATGGGAATTTAGACTTGTAATTAGCTAAATTAATAGTTTTTACCTTGATGTTATTTTCTAGCACCGCAATACGTATACCTTGAGATTTTAACTTTTTTATCAACCGCACCGCAGACTTCGATTGTTCCCAAGGAACAAACTTTTCTGCGCCGAGAGCAACCTTAGAAATTTTATCTGCATTCTTGCCTACTGGAGCACCGGTATAGCCGGTTAAAAAAACTTTAGTAACCCCGAAACTATCTGCGGTTCTAAAAATAGCCCCCACATTATGAAGTGATCGGATATTATGAGCTATAACATAAAGTTCTCTATTTTGAACCATACTTTTTCTTCTGATAAATATACACAGCAATATAAGCGCAAATCAACAAACTATAATTAATTACCATAAAAGTTGGATGGGCCCAAGAAACCCCACCGGTAAATCTATAATCAGACACAGGGAACAAAAATGGTGTGTGATAAAAATCCGGATGTGTTGGTAAGTCTATGAGAATATGAAGTCCCCAACCAAGCATGGGCCAAAAAAACCAAATTGAATTATCTTTTGCCGTATGTCTCTTGTAAAGATTCACAAAAAGATGGATAACCAGTAATACAATTAAAAAAATTACAAAGCTGTGGGTATAATTGTAAGCATTTTCTGCAAAAGAAAAAGTCCAGTTAGTTGATTCAAAAGGAAATCGTTCTCCAGAAAACATACGTCCAGAAAAAATCAAATATACAAACAATGGTGCAAAGCCTACTAAATCTGGCACCACGCCAAAAAAAGCGGCAAGATACCGCATTTTTCGTTGTTGATTGTATTTTAAATGAAACACTGCGTTAGTCCACAGCGTGTGCGCAAATACATCCATGGATAATTTACATTCCCCTACCCATTACTTCTTTTACTTTTTCTATAATCTCATCAATCGACTGCTCACTCTTAAGTAGATAGTCGGTTACACCGGCTTCCAGAATTTTACTCACTGTTGTCGGATCGCTTAGATTAGTAAGCATTACAACAGGAATCTTCGCCACTTCAGCATTAGCCTTCAGTTCCCATACTACGCCGATACCATCTAGCTTAGGCATCATAATGTCTAATAAGATAACATCGGGCTTTACTTCTTTAATTTTAGCCAAAGCTTCCTCGCCATCATACGCAGGGGTTACTTCAAAACCTGCTCCTGTAAAACCCTCTACCAAAGAGGTTGAGATCATTTTATCGTCTTCAGCGCAAACAATTTTAGGCATTTGTTTAATTTTACTAGTATAAATCTATTATAGCGCGTACACAAAAAACAGCAAGCCACCTTAACTAAGCCAAAGGTAGGCTAAAAGAAAAGGTAGAACCTAGGTTTTCACCAGCACTTTCTGCCCAGATTCTTCCACCGTGAGCCTCTACTATCCCTTTAGTCACAACCAAGCCTAGACCAGTGCCCTTTCGAGTCCTATCGAAGCTTTTCAATTGCTTGAACTTAGAAAATAACACAGCTAAATCCTCTCGACTAACCCCAAGTCCGGTATCCTTCACCGCTACAACAACCTCTTGCTTATCTGAAAGAACAGTTAAGTTAACATCAATCTGACCACTATCTGTATACTTAATAGCATTACTTAAAAGATTAGACATTACCTGAGCAATTCTTACTTTATCGCATTTAATTTTTACCGCTCCAGGTGAAATGAAATTCAAAACAAGATGTTTACTTTCTGCCTCTGCAGAAAAAGTTGAAACTTCTTCTTTAATAATTTCAGTTAAATTATAATCTTGCAGATTTAAATCAAACTTTCCAGCTTCAACTTTCGCAACATCAAGCAAATCATTAACTAACTCGAGCATGTTTGTAGCAGCAATATCAATGTTAGTTACACTATCCTTAACCTTTGCTGCCTCGAGTTGTTGTTTGGCTCCAGAAAGATTCTTTAGCAATGACTCACTCGACCATCTTACAGCTGTTAGTGGGGCGCGAAGCTCGTGAACCATCATGGCCGTAAACTCTTGGCGTAATTTTTCTAACGCCTTAACCGATGTCACGTCGTGCAAAATCACTGCGGCTCCTCGAATTTCGCCAGAGTGATCCCTCACCGGAGTGATAGTAATCTCCATAGCTTTGTCATGAACAAATATTTCTTTCACTTCAATAGGTGTTCCTTTAGCCACTGCCTCATCAATTTTAGTTCGTAAGTCGACTTTTCCTGCCAAGCTATCGATAATATCGAACATGGTAATTTGCCTGCCAACTGGCAATCTCAACAAATCAACTACTGCAGGATTGTAAATTTGTAATTGATTGTTTAAATCGAGCATCATCACACCATCTGTCATTGCTGCAATAATCCCAATCAATTTGCCTTTTTCACTTTCAAGCATGGTTTGCAATTGTGATACTGCCACGGCTGCTTGATTAGTGATTGTAAACAAGACCGCTGCCTGATTCCAACCAAACTGATTTGGTTTTGAAGAAGAAATATTTATCAAACCAAGAAGTTCAGAACCAATAATGACTGGAATATTCACAAAAGAACGAACATCTACATCTAGTTGTTCATCTAAAATTGAACCACCAATTCGTTCGTCTAACTTTATTTCTTCACTTTTTTGCTCGCATAAAATAGCTGTAGTGGCAAGCATATCTTGCTTAACCTGATCTAAAAATCTATGATTAACAGATTTATGAACGTGAGTTTTAAGCACAATCGAATCCGATTGGTTGTACAACATAAAAGAAACAGTCTCGTACTCCAATAGGTTACCGATACTGTTCGTAATAATTTCAATTACTTTACTTCCTTCCAAAGAATAACCAATACGTTCACTAATTTCTTGCAGAACCTGAATCTGATACATCCGCTGCTGAAGTTCGGTAGATTTACTGGCCTGACCTTCAAGCTGTTTGCGCTCGCGATAGGTTTTCCTAAAGTAAATGGCAATCACAAAACCAAGCAAAGCAAAATCTAAGATTAACAGCCACGCAACAATCATACTTTTGACTTCATTAATGGACACGAGATAGAAACTTTGGGTAAATCGCTAGCATGTTGCTCGGAAATTTCTGGAAATCGTTCAAAAAGCGAATGAGCAACATACGAAGTTAGCCCAGCTGATAACTTGGCAAATTCATTTAGTAATGACTGTAATATCAAAACTTCATCGCCTACTATGCCGATAATCTGACCGCGATCATTAACTTCAAGTCCCTCAATCCGGTTTGCTGTATCAGTTGCCAGATTTGGACCTAAAATCACTGCTTGCCGACGAATAAATTCGCTAATAAATTGTTTATATTTTGGATTTACACCCATTATTTTTGTTTCAAAAAATTCCACTCTGCTTCTTTTTTCAGAATGTTTATCAAATTAATTATACCACATCTGATTGACATTTAGGAAATTAAATGCTACCATGGCTAGTAAACATAGACTTAAGGAGGCTTTTAGAATGCAATATTTGCTTGTCATAGATTCTTTCTTAATATCCTGCGCTGAAAGATACGTCGCACACCCAATTCAAAGGATATTCGGACTAAACCCAATCGGCCAATGCAAAATTTGTTTGGTCTTGATGGTCATTATGATTATCTTTAACTTGGTTTTCTTCCTCGATCCTGCTGGGATATTCTTCATTTTAGCCCTAGCATTCACTGGCACTATAAGTGATTTATTCAGTGGGAAATTGGATAAATTAATGGAGTACCATCAAAAAAATCAGCTTTCAAACCCAACTAAGATAGTACCAACTCTAGTAGTTGTGAGGTTATTGTGGCCTGTAGGAATGTCCATCCTAATCCCATCACAAATATTTATTGAACACAATTGGATAAGCCCTATAATCTTTACCCTCATATGGCTATTCTTTCTTCTATTTTCTTCTGATTCACTGCCACCCTCCGCGAGTAAAGTGAGTGAATGGTTGAATGCAATTAAGGCCTACGGCAAGGCCGCTCATGCCACTAACGCTTCTAGTTGAAGCGTTTTTTATTTAGACGATCCACCACCCATAAAAGTAGTTTTAAATTCTTTCATACGTCCAAAGCCAACACTATCGCGAATAACATCCCGTGCTAAAAAAGCCGGCACACGGGCAATGGTAAAATCCTCATACTTGTCATTAATTTTATCGATAGCTTCCATTAATTTGCCAATATGTTTTTTTGTTTTAAACAAGCTTGGTTGCTGAATAATTGGTTGAAGGCCTGCGACTGTAACACCCACTAGATAACTATGCTCTTCCAGTTCTTCAATATTAATTCCAGTTTGTCTAAGCAAAGCCATGCATTCCAAATAAATATCACGCCCATCTTGCACATTATAGCCAATCTTACCTCCCCGACTTGCACACAATCGCTCTGGATCGTGCACATGCACATGCACAATTGTTCCCGACAAACCATTTACCCGCAATCTAGCACCTACCATTTCGGATAACTTATACAATACAGGTTTCATTATTTTTTTCTTACGATATTCTTTTGGAATGGTATACATATGTCCGATTGATTTCATTGGCGAGTTTCCACCGGCTGAAGGATCATCTCCAAAGCTCTCTTTCCAACTTCCCTCAAGTTGTCCCATGCTATGTAAGTGGTACCCTTGAATACCAAAATAGCTCACTAGTTTTATAAGTGGATAATCTCTAAGTTCAATTAAGGTCTTAATACCTAATTTATTTAAACGTCGTTCCATACGAACACCAATTCCGGGAATGTCTGTTAAGACCAACCTATTATACAAATCGTCTTTATCCTCTGGCCTCACTACCACCAAACCATCTGGTTTTTGTAAATCTGAAGCAATTTTAGCAACAAGTTTACTATAAGAAACTCCGGCACTACAAGTAATCCAATCCCCGACTTCAGTTTTCATTCGTAGTTTAATTTCTTGAATTACCCGCACCGCCTCTTGCCATGGATCTAATTTTTGCAAAACCCCATCTTTATAACCACGAATATTGCATGACTTGGTTAAATCTAAGAAAGCTTCATCGATACTATATTTTTCAACTCGATCTGTATAATCTTCAAACACTCTTAAAAACCTAGCAGTATAAAATCTATACCTATCTGGGTTAGTTTTAGTAAGAATAATTTTTGGATAAATCTTTTTTGCTTCCCAAACTGGTGTTCCAGTTTTTATTCCCCATTTTTTTGCTTCGATACTGGCGGCAATAATAATGCCGCCCAAATGTTCACAAACACCAACAGGTTTTCCTCGCCATGCCAAATTATCCTGTTGTTCACAGGTGGCGAAATACGAGTTCATGTCGATATGGGCTATTATTGGCTGTTTTTGAGACATAAAGTTTATTTTAGCTGCATTTTCAGCAGTCTTTAGTGATTTGGAGATTACTTGACAAATATATTACTATATGATATAATAATATAGTTAGAATAAATCACTGGAGGACTTTTGTACTATGTTTAGAACATGTTGCGCACATCATGCCAATGTTGATGCTCAGGATGAGCAAATGCAGATGGATGAGATGCAAAGGGTTGAATGGCTGAACGAAAACGGCCACGTCGATTATCATTATCATTGCCCTTTGGGTGATCAGATGGCTGGAACTCAGCACATCGGAACACACGAAGATCGACCCGCGCTTTTCGATAAAGACCATAATTTCATCGAAAACATAACAAACTGTCCTGGCTGTGGTCAGAAACTGATCACCGAGGATAACTCAGGGATTCCTAATCACTGGGCATAAAATACCTAGTACTTCCCACGAAAAATCGTAAATCACAATTGGTGGTTAACGATTTTTTTATTTTTAAGCCAGATCTTCTACCGTTCATGACAGCCATACTTGATACGCCATATTCGAAAATTCAAACATATCATGAACCTTACATAAGCCATGATTAACTGTGCCTTGCAATGGACATAACTATTCATATCAATATGGGCTATTATTGGCTGCATAACCTAATGGTATACAATCGTTCACCTTTTAGCAATAATAGTTATCAACACAAAAAAACCACCCAAGTAAGGCGGTATTATTATCTTTGTAAGTTTCCTTTGCGCACTTCTACGTGCACTTTCTTATGAAAAATTAAGATTACCAATAAGACTACAGCGTAAGACCACCAAAAATGACCATCATTATATATTTCTCTACCTGCCAGATTCGCTGTTAACAGAAAATCAGTAAGCAAACTTAACACCAACCACAACCCCATTGTAAAAAACGCTTCAAAATAATTTAGAGCGCCCATTCGTCTAACGATTGCAATGGACATAGCAGCTAATACCAAATAATAAATTATGAGGATAGCCAATAATTCAACATTTAAGAACCCAAAAAAAATAACCTTAGTTGCAACAAATAAGACCTGCAGCAATAAAGTTTTTTTAAGTAACTGTTCTAAAGTCATTTTAGTTATTCAGTCTCGGAAGAAGTTTTAGAAACCCTTTTCTTAGCTACGCGTTTTTTTGCTACGCGTTTTTTTGCGGTAGTTTTCTTAACTGGTTGTGATACTGGGCTGGCAACTTCATCAAAACTCCATGCCTGATCTGGTTTGGTATTTCGGAATGTGGAAAAACTTTCAATTCTTGGATGAACCACAATGCGCTTTGGAACAGATGCCAAACTTTTTGCTAAAGTCGTCTCTTGAGATTCTTTATTTTTTGATTTAGATGATACGTAACCATCTCTCCAGTGATGAGGTATAAAGCCATGAAACCACCTAGTTACTCCCCTATCTTCATATACAATCTTATACCAATTTAGTCCAAGCCAAACTCCGTACCATCCACCGATAAATAAAGCCAACACCATGGTAAAGAAGTCCAAGCTTACAACAACATGCCAAGGTAATGTCAACCACTTTTGATCTGGGAAAAAATTGCCTAATATTTCATAGATGACAAAAACAGACCGATGGAACATTAGCAACAACAGCATCCCCATTAGTGATGTTAAAAAGATATATAGGGCTTTACGCCTAGTGATCATACTTTTTGATGTTTATTTCACTTACGAACTTTCGTTAAATCTATTATACTACTTTTTCTAAAACTATGCAAAATTTATTTAATACTCAAGATACTCTTTTTATAACTATCAAGATGTTCTAAAGCGATTGCTGTACCTTTAGCAACTGAAAGCAAAGGTTCTTCTGCCACATAGCACGGCACGCCAACTGCCTTAGAGATATATTGATCTAGATTCCGAAGCATAGCAGTGCCACCAGTCATAATCATGCCTTTATCGATAATGTCGCTGGCTAATTCTGGTGGTGTATCTTGAAGTACTGTTTTGACAGCTTTGACAATATCCCGCAATTGTTCTTGAATCGCCTCCACAACTTCATTAGTCGAGATTGTAACAGTCTTAGGTAAACCAGTAATATTGTCTCGCCCTTTTATTTCCATAACTTCCTCTTCAGGCAAGGCTAATGCACTGCCAATATTTATTTTGATTTCTTCAGCGGTTCTATCACCGATTGCTAAACCATGCTTTTTCCTTACATATTCAATTATAGCTTGATCAATTTTATTTCCAGCAACTCTTGCAGAAGTTGAATTTACAATACCTCCTAAGGACAATACAGCCACATCGGTAGTGCCGCCACCCATATCTATCACCAAGTTACCGCTCGCAGAAGAAATCGGAATTCCAGCCCCAATAGCTGCAGCAACAGTTTCTTTAATAACAAAAGCAGTTTTCGCTCCTGCACTTTGTGCAGCATCAATAACGGCGCGACGTTCTGTGGAGGTAATCCCTCCAGGAACACTAATCATTACTTCGGGTCTAAAAAATCTAACTTTACCCAAAGCTTTGTTGATAAAGTAACGTAACATTGCTTCGGTCACGCGGTAATCAGCAATCACCCCATCGCGCATCGGTCTATTAGCAACAATAGTCTCTGGGGTTCTGCCAAGCATTTCTTTGGCCTCTTGTCCCACAGCTAAAACACGATTATCATCAATTGAAATCGCCACTACAGTTGGTTCATTAATAATAATCCCTCGCTTTGGGACATGTACCAACACATTCGCTGTACCTAAATCTATTCCGATTTTATTTTGAAACATACAATCTAATTTAATCCTTAACTCTTTTAATCTTTGCACCAATACCAATTAAACGTTCTTCAATTCTTTCATAACCCCTGTCGATTTGATAAATATTATCTATTTCTGTTTCGCCTTCCGCAATTAGGCCTGCAATTATCATAGCCATCCCTGCTCTGATATCTGGTGAGGCAATTTTCTTCCCATGCAATTGTGTCGGACCATTCACCATTACCCGATGAGGGTCAGCCATAAAGATATTAGCTCCCATGGAATTTAACTTATCTATATAGAATAGCCGGCCTTCATAAATGGTTTCAAAAATAAGAGATGAACCCATGGCTTGAGTCATTAAGACAGTCATAGGAGCCTGCAAATCTGTAGGAAAACCCGGATATTCATGCGTAATTATATCTTTTGGAATTGCCTGTAATTGCCCATGGGATGGGAATATCTTAACACTATTTTCTAAAACTTCGAAATTTACACCTGCCTGTCTAAACAATTGCCATAATATCTCCAAATGATTAGGAATAATATTTGTAACAGTAATTTCTGAATTGGTTGCCGCACCAAGTATTGCAAATGAGCCTGCCTCGATTCGATCTGGCGGTGTAATATACTCCCCACCAGATAAACTCTCTACTCCTTCAATGGTTATAACCGAAGTACCGGCTCCTGAAATTTTTGCGCCACATGAATTTAAAAACTCTGCCAATGCAACAACCTCTGGCTCCATAGCTGCATTAATAATTTGACTCGCACCCTTAACTTTTACCGCCAGCATCATCATAGCTTCGGTACCAGTTACGCTAACTCTGGTAAAGACAACTTTTCCAGCGTGTAAATTATTTGCTCTTAATGTATAACCGTCTTTTCTGTCCTCAATTTCAATCCCAAACTGTTTAAATCCAGAAAGGAAAAAATCAATCGGCCTATTCCCTATTACACATCCACCAGGATATGCAAAAGTTGTTTCCTTGTGCTGAAGTAAAATAGGAACAGTCAGTAACATAGAGGAACGTGTTTTTTGATGAAGCTCTGGTGAAATATCGGTCTTTAAAATCTTGGGATCTAAAATTCGGTAAACCCCAGCATCGCTTTGTATCTTAACGCCTAAATCTTGAATAATCTCCACCAATCTAGTAATATCTTCAATCTCCGGAACATTTGAAATAGTAGATGGTCCATCTAAAATAAGGCTAGCTGCCAAAGCTTTTAAAGCAGCATTTTTCGCCCCGCGAGCACTAATTTCCCCAGAGAGTTCGTGCTTACCAGTTATGATAAATTTATCGCTATATGTAGACATTGTCCTTACATTTTATCCTGTAATGGCTCATTCATCAATGGCCAAATGTTTGATATAATAACAGCAATAAAAGGAAAAATTGCATCTTTTTAACAGACTCAGATCTTTCTATGGATAAAATCACTCGATATCTTATTCTGATACTAATCATTGTTGTATTCGTAATTCTTGCTCCTTTAATCGTTCTGTACGTAAGCGGAACGAGTTTTGATTTTGATGATAAAATTTCTGGCGAGACTGGAATTTTGGATGTTCAAAGTGACCCAACTGATGCAGAAGTTTATTTAAATGGTGAAAAGATAGACAACACGCCAACTACCGAAAGATTTGTGGAGAGAGGGACTTACTCGGTCGAAGTTAAAATGGATGGATATTATACTTGGCAGAAAAATCTTTTCATAGAATCTGGACAAGTTACCTACGCAGGTGCCTTAGGAGATAGAATAAAATTACTTGCAAAATCCGAACCAAACCAAGTAGATACTCAAATAACTGCAGTCGCCCAAAGAGACAATCAACTCATCTATGTTAAATCTGATGGAACAGCTGTTATCTTTGATTCAAATAACAACAAAGTAATTAAAGAACAAAAACTTGCACAGCAAATTTCTAAACTCAAAGATGTAGTAAATTCTAATTACCTACTAGCGAACTCTTCACGAAATGAAAATTTTCTGTTGAACACGAATTCCCTAGAGCTACTGAGCTTACCAACAGAGATTAAAACTGCCGCGTCCATTGAAGTCAGCAACGATAATATCATCTTTGCTAAGGTTGCTGAAAAACTCCTTGCTTATGATCTCGAAAGTAAACAACTCTACACTGCACTAGACAAAGATGTTCTTGGCTTCACCCTCAACAATAACATGCTTTACGTTGCTAGTAAGACCTCTAATAAAACTGTACAAACATATTATTGGGATGAACAAACGCTAATTCCGCAATCCATACTTATTAGCCAAGAATTGCCAAAAGCCAAAAACTATCAACTTTTCTTAACCAACCATAAAGAATTATTCTTGCTAGCGGATCAAAATTTATTCAGGGTAAATCAACAACTAGATCTGATTAACGATCAAGTTACTTATGTTAATCTTAACCGGTATCGTAGCCAATTAACTTTTGGAACTCGCACAGAAATCTTTTACTACAATTTTATCTCTAACCAAGCAGAGTTATTCTATCGAACCACCGAACAGGTTAATTTTGCAATTGTTAGCCCAGAACTTGGGTATGGATTTATTGCCACAGACCAAAAACTTACCGCGATTGAAATAGACAATAGAAATGGACAAAATACCTATACCCTTATAGATTCTGGTGGGATATCAGAGTTAATGCTCTCTTATGATGAAACGAACTTAACTATAATCCACAATAACAACCTCTTTGCCCTCCTCGTAAACAAATAGCACCGAATGGTGCTATTTTTTATTTCTGCAGTGCCTCATCTATGGCTTTATTAACCATTTTATCCGCTTCCTTATTGTAGGCTCTAAGTACATGTTTAAATTCATACTTATCGAACTCTCTGAGCAAGACTTCAACCTGACCAGCCAACTCCTGTAAATGTGGTTGTTTAATTTTGTACTCACCGGTCATCTGCTTTACGATTAATTCTGAATCCATCTGGATAACCACTTCGGTTGCCTCAAAACTTTTGGCAAACTTTAATGCTGAAATTAACGCCGAGTATTCGGCGACATTATTAGTTGTCTCGCCCAAGTACTGACCATGCTCTAAGATGACATTCCCATTCTCATCTTTTATGACCAAACCCAAACCAGCTGGCCCGGGATTACCCCTTGCACCGCCGTCGGTACTAAGCCATAACTTCTTGTGGCTCTTCGACTTGTTCGATGAGTTCTGTTCGTGGTTCATGTTCTGGTTGTTTAATTTTTAAATCAATTAATCGCATTTTTAACTTTTTTGTTCCGTTCCAACTATCTACCATCAACTCCCCTGCAAGAGAAATTGAAGTTCCAACATCTAATTGGGCAGCAAAATATCCTAAAGAAAAACCGATACATTCTAAAAACGTCTCGCCTGATAAAATTTGAACTTGCAAATGTTGATTATTTGCTCCAACTAATCGGTGCGACATAACCGTAACATCATTCAAAACAAACTTAGGTTTCGGATTACCTGCGCCAAAAGGTTCCAAGGCTTCAATTTCATCGTACCTAGCTAACGACAAATCGACTTCGGTTAGCTCTGCATCTATATCTAAAACGCTTTCTGGTAAATCTTCTGGCCAATGACTTTCAGTATATTTTAAGAGTTGTAAATAAAATTCATCAAACTTATCATTACTCACTGTTAAACCTGCTGCTTCTTTATGTCCCCCAAACTTTTTTAGCAATGGAGCACAAGCTTTAAGAGCCTCAACGATATCAAAGCCTCTACTACTTCGAGCGCTTCCTGTAGATTCCGACTCGCCTTTTTCCATAATAATCACAGGCTTTTTGTAGTGATCTGCTAGTTTTCCAGCCACGATACCGACCACACCTTTTGGCCAACTTTCTTCTGCAAGCACCAATATTTTCCGGTCCGCAATGGCTTCTGCTTTCTCTTTAGCTTCTGAAACCATACGCGCTGTGATGTCTTGCCTGCGACGGTTTATTTCTTCAATCCTATTAGCTAATTCAATGGCTTCTGAATAATCGTTAGTAGTTAAGAGATGCAAAGCAATATTAGCATGCTCCAATCTACCAGCTGCATTAATTCTCGGCGCTATTGCAAAACCCAATGTAACCGAATCTGGAAGCTTTTTTTTGAAATCAAGACCTGCGTTATCTATTAACAACCTAAGACCCAACCATCTTGTCTTTAGTAAAACCTTTAAACCAAATTTAACCAAGATTCTATTTTCACCAAGCAGTGAATGGCAATCTGCTACTGTCCCAATTGCCACTAAATCCAACAACCATTTATCCCACTCCGGGTTGTGTTCACTTGGTTCAATCTTTTTTTGAGCAATCACCTCTTCATGATTGCTAAGCAAAGCTTTTGCAAACTTATAAGCCACACCAACTCCAGTAATCTGTTTATCTGGATAAACTTCATTAGGATTTTTCGGATTCACTAAAGCATAGCAATCTGGAATGCCACCAGTGATCTCGTGGTGATCAGTAATAATTAAATCTATTCCATTCTCTTTACAGAACTTTGCTTCGTCTACAGAATTTGTACCGCAGTCTACTGTAATTACAACTTTTACACCACGCTCTTTAATTTTAGTAAAGGCTTCAAGATTAAGTCCATAACCTTCAGTAAAACGATCTGGAATATAACTTTCGACATCCACTCCCAAATAACGAAAAGTTTGAGTTAATACTGCGTTTGCTGTTACAGCATCGGCATCATAATCGCCGTATATCAGGATTTTTTCATTGTTCTTTATGGCCTGCCAAACCCGCTCAACCGCTTCTTGCATTTGGGTAAATAAAAAAGGATCATACAGGTTGTGATAATCGGGATTAAGAAACCAATCCACACGATCTGGATCCGATAACCCTAAATTATAGAGCAATTGCACCTGTAAACTGGACAGTTCTGGGAACTGTTCCAAAATACTAGGTGAAACCGGATTTTTTAACTGCCACAATTTTGCCATACATCCATAATACCACAATCTGCAACGAGACTAGATTTAAATTTTGAGTTGCTCTTCGATTTGAGGAACCAAGCTTACGGAGGTCATTTCTGCTGGTTTTTCTATACCAAAAAATTCCAAAACTGTTGGAGCGACATCAGAAACGATCCCAGAAGGAACCATAGAAGACAATGATAAATAATTTCTACCCTTGGGAAGTCTAAACGCCAAATCTTTAGCAATCACTACTAACGGAACCGGACTGGTACTATGTTCCTTGTTAATATCAGCAGTTTTACGGTCTAACATTTCTTCTATATTTCCATGATCTGCAGTAATTAACAACAAACCATCGACAGATAAAACCGCGCGCATAATCTGCTCCAAAAATCTATCTAGATATTGAACGGCTTTCACCGAAGCATTAATGTCTCCGGTATGTCCCACCATATCTGCATTGGCAAAGTTTGCTAAGTAAAACTGATAATCTTCTTTTGTAATTTTTTGAACAAGTTTATCGGCCAGTTCAATCCCAGACATCTGTGGTCTATCGACATAATTTTTGTCATTGATTGGACTCTGAACAATTGTTCTATCTTCGCCGGGTAAATGTTGGTTTACTCCACCATTAAAAAATGAAGTGACGTGTGCATATTTTTCACTCTCGGCAATATGGTACTGTTTCAATTTATGTTTTGAAATTACTTCAGCAAGGTTATTAGATAAATTTGTGGCAGGAAATGCTACATGTACTGGTAAGTCTTGATAGTATTCGGTCATGGTAACAAAAAACAAATTTTCAATTAAAGGATGTTTCTGACCAACCCCCATTGCTTCAGGTTGCATGAAAGCTTGGGTTAATTGAATGGCTCTATCGGATCTAAAATTAAAAAAGATAACGGCATCGTTAGGACCAACCGTTGCGGTTGGATGAATAGATCCATCCTTCTCTCTGGCAACAATGACTGTCGGAGGAATCATTTCGTCGTAGACATTCTGGTTGTAGTTATTTAAGACAGCATCTTCTGCAGAATCTGCAGCTGCACCAGCACCCTTTACCATGGCCCTGTAAGTTGCATCCGTTTGCTCCCAATGCGCCCCTCTGTCTAATGCATAAAATCGTCCTGTGATGGTAGCTATTTTACCAACACCAATCTGAGCAATCTTTTCTTTTAACTTGCGAAGACCTTCTAATGCAACCTTCTCTCCTGTATCTCTACCATCAGCAATCATGTGAATATATACTTCTTTAACGCCCTGTTCGACTGCTAATCCAAGTAAAGCGTACAAATGTTCACTACTTGAGTGGACACCACCTTCACTTACCATTCCGAGTAAATGAAGTTTAGAATTATTTTTCAACACATGAGCGCATGCCTCTAACAAGACCTTATTCTTAAAAAATGACCCTGTGGAAATCGCCTCATTAATTCTTGGCAAGTCTTGACCAACAATTCTACCTGCTCCCATATTTAAATGGCCCACTTCAGAATTGCCCATTTCTCCCCATGGCAAACCCACCACTGGACCAGAAGCCAGCAGGGTCAAAGAAGGATAGTGTGCGATCATGTCATTTAAAGCACTAGGATTTGCTAATGCAATAGCATTACCATGACCATACGTTGCGACGCCAAAACCGTCCAACACAACCAGAACGATTTTTTTATAAATTCTAGGCATAGTTAGTCTACTTTCTTAAACCTCGGAATAAGTTCCCCATCTATGTTTACCATGCCAGAAAATTCTTCTTCTGGCCTCACCCAAAGCTTAGAAACTTCATTGTTATATAAAGCCTCGTATATTACTACGGGCTCC
Source organism: uncultured Candidatus Saccharibacteria bacterium (assembly GCA_964536745.1). Taxonomy (GTDB): domain Bacteria; phylum Patescibacteriota; class Doudnabacteria; order UBA920; family UBA920; genus UBA920. The sequence goes on from CAZHYL010000008.1 coordinate 36,582, forward strand.
ATTGTGGGTTCATATACCGCTACATCCAAGACCTGATATTTATGTCCTTTATAGTGTTCATAAATTCCCTTTTGAATCATTGCTTTAGCTCCTCCGCTATTTCTAATAAACGATTATACTTTGCTAGCCTTTCCCCTCTTGCTAAACTTCCAGCTTTTATAAAATCGGCTCCCACAGCAACAGACAAATCCGCAATAAAATCATCCAGGGTTTCTCCGCTTCGATGAGAAACAACTACCTTATAACCATACTTTTTGGCCAAAGATATTGTTTCCATTGTTTCAGTCACAGAACCAATCTGGTTTGGTTTTATTAAAACTGCATTCGCAATATTTGAAATAATCCCTGCCTGTAGTCTAGCTGGGTCTGTGACGAATAAATCATCCCCTACTAGCACCGTATTAGACCCTAAGTTTAGAGTTAATTTTTGCCAACCTAAATAATCATCTTCACTGCATCCATCTTCAATAACTTCCAAACCATATCTGTCTATCCATTTTTGATACATTTTGTAGATGCTGACTGGCTTGAAATTCTTTTTATCAGCTTTTAGCTTATAAACTTCTGTGTCCCGATTAAAAAACTCACTACTTGCAGCATCTATACCCAACGCAACATCTTTGCCCAGTCTTAGCCCTGCCTTTTTCAAAGCCTCATGCATTAGCCTTAAAGCTTTTTCATTCGAAGATAACTTTGGAGCAAAACCTCCTTCATCACCTAACCCCACAGACAATTTCTTTTTTACCAGCAAGCTCTTTAGCGAATTAATAGCCAGACTACCAACTTCAATTTTCTTACTAAAATTTCCTTTTTTGGGAATAAAAAAGAACTCTTGAATGTCCGTACCAGAATCTGCGTGCAAACCCCCATTTAGAACATTTAATAAAGGGGTTGGAAGTTGTTTTGGTTTACTAAAACCAAACTGACCAGCCAAGGATTTGTATAAAGGTTGATTATTTAATTTACTAGAAAGCCTTACCGCGGCAATAGACACAGCCAAAATACTATTCGCACCAAGCTTGCGTTTATCTTTAGTGCCATCTTTTGTAATCATCCGTTGGTCTATCTGAACCTGATCGGTAACTTCACAGCCTTTCAGTAATGGTAAAATCACTTTTTCAATGTTTCTTACGGCCTTAGAAACTCCTTTTCCCTGCCAAGCTTTTCCACCATCCCGCAACTCAACTGCTTCGTGACTACCTGTAGAAGCCCCACTTGGAACTGAAGCAGTTGCACTCATCTGGCCAGAATAAACCGTTGCTTCTACGGTAGGGTTGCCACGGCTATCTAAAATTTGCCGTGCGGTTATTTTAGAAATTAAATTTTTCACTTTATTTTAAAATATATGTTTTTTGTTTCAGAAACTACACTCTTACTTTTTAATTATAACACTTTTACAATAAAAACCCAAAATTAATTGGGTTTTTGAAAATCACTGCAATATTAATTTTTTAATGCCTCGACCGCAGGTAACGGATCGCCAGCTAAGTAAGAGAGCATTGCGCCGCCACCGGTAGATACATGGTCAAAGTGTTCAAATTGCCCGGACAACCTTATCGAGGCGACTGTTTCCCCGCCACCGGCAAGTACATAAGCTTTTCTTTTTCCTATTCCACCTATCACTTTAGAAATAGACAAAGTTCCGGCGCGAAATGGCTTCTCTTCGAAATAGCCAAGCGGACCATTCCAGCATACTGTACCAGCAGTTTGTAAGACCTTACTAAACTCTAAAATTGTCTCTGGACCAATATCGTAAATTTTGTCAGTATCTACAATCTCCGACAACTTTTTAACTCTAATTTTATTGCCAGTTCCTTTTGTTGGTGAATAAACAACAACATCTTTTGGAATCACTAGTTTGGATTTTAGATTTAACAATAATTGATTAGCATAACGAACACTTTCTTTATCGATCTGGTGATGACCAACATCGTAGCCCTGTGCATGTAAAAATAAATTTGCCAAACCACCTGCCAGTAAAATTTTATCTGCCCGTTTTCCCAGATTAGCTAATGTCTTAGCTTTATCTGCAATCTTTATCCCACCCATTAACAGTACGAAGGGTTTTTTCACCTTTGGGGACAGCAAGTAATCCATAGCTTTTAATTCTTTTGAAAGTAATGGCCCAGCATAGCTAGGTAAATATTCTGTTATCCCGACCAATGAACTATCTTTTCTATGAGACACCCCAAACGCATCACTAATAAATACATCCGCAAGTTCGCTCAATTGTTTTGCAAAGACTTTAGAGTTTTTTTCTTCTTCAGGATAGAATCTAATATTTTCTAATAAGATAATATCTTTCGAAGTATGATTCTCTAATACCTCTCTAACATCTTTTTCGCGAATGTCACCTGTAAACAATATGACATGTTCAACATCATACTCTGGAAGTTTTGAATCTGTTTTTACAAATTTATAGTTTAAGCAGTGCGCTAAACATTTTGCGATAGGTTCTAAGGATAGTTTTGCATCTGGTTTGCCATCAGGTCGTCCTAAGTGAGAAACAATTACTAACTTAGCGCCTTGGCTTTGTAAACTTCGGATTGTTGGCAATACAGCCTGAATCCTAAAATCATCTAGTAATTTACCCTTAGAATCCACCTCTTCGTTTAAATCTAAACGAAGCAAAATTCGCTTATTCTTAACAGATTTTAGATTATCTTTGATATTTTTGATTGACAAAATCGTAAAATTATGGTTTTATATAGTTAGTTTGTTTTCGGAGGTGAATATGAAAACGAATCGCCCTAATCAGTGGACTGGACTAGCGGGAGCTAATCTGGTTAATAAAATTCTTGTATTCACCATCATAGGTACGATGATTGCTGTATGTACCTGGTGGGTACTTTACGGATAAGGAGGAAAACAGATGTTTAGAGGAAGGAAAAGACGGAAAAAGAAATATGATGGAGCCTTGGTGTTCTGTCCCAAATGCTGCCGTGATGTCAAATTCGGCAGAACACCAAACCTGTTTGGTCGTCATGACTTTGATGGAAATGACATACCGAGCGGTCTATTAAAGTCGGAATCGGAATGCCAGAACTCTGGAGCCGAAATTCCTAAAGAAGCGGTTATTTTTTCGCCCATGTCAGTGTCGTTCGCCTAGGCACTCGGCACCAACATTTTTACGAGTCGTTCCTAACGGAGCGGCTTTTTATTTTATTGTTCTCCCTACTAAAATTGCCTGTTCAATAAACCGGTTCGAATAACCAAATTCATTATCATACCATGCGATAACCTTGACCATATTGCCTGCCGTAACTTTTGTTAGAGATAAATCGACAATCGCAGAAGCTGGATTACCAACGATATCAGAGGAAACAACCGGTTCAGTAGTAACTACCAATTTATCTTTAAATAAAGGATGAGAACTAGCATCAATAAAAGCTTGATTCACTTCTTCAACAGTAACATCTTTTGAAAGTAGCATTGTAAAATCCGACAAACTACCCACCGAAGTAGGAACTCGAATTGCCATGCCATCAAATAGTCCCTTTAGTGCTGGGATAGTTTCCGTAGCAGAGATAGCTGCTCCAGTTGTTGTAGGAACGATATTCATGGCAGCTGCTCTAGCACGGCGCATATCGTTTGAGTGACCGCCAGGTGGTGGGCCGTCTACCAAATTCTGCTCTGCGGTGTAACTATGAATAGTAGTCATCATAGCTTTTTCGATACCAAACTTTGATTGCATTACCGCGGCAACTGGAGCAATACAATTTGTCGTGCAAGAAGCATTACTGATTATTGATTCACCGTTATATTTATCTTCATTTACTCCAAGAACATAAGTTTTTGTCATTCCCTCATCTTTGGCAGGAGCAGAAATTATCACCCTTTTAGCACCTGCTTCTAAGTGCCCACTTGCCTTTTCACTATCTGTAAAACGTCCCGTGCTCTCTAAAACAACATCAACTTCTAACTTTCCCCATGGTAAAGCTTTTGGCTCTTTTTCTGCACTAACTAAATAGGAATGACCATCAACAATAATATGAGTTTCATCAAAACTCACGGATTTAGAAAATTTTCCGTAATTAGTATCGTATTTTAACAATTGCGCCAAGACTTCTGGACTAGTTAGATCATTTATGGCAACAATCTCTATTTCCGGCTTATCTATGGCGATCTTAAAGGCCTGCCTTCCTATACGACCAAAACCATTAATAGCAACTTTGATTTTTTCCATTTTAAATAGTTTTTACTTAATTAATACTTGGAGAAGTTTCTTCGGTTTCTAACTGAAAATTCTTTGATTTCATCACCCCATCATCTGAACGAATTTTATTGTGTTTGGGGATATCAAACTCTACGTACTCAGCTGAAATCATCGTCTGTGAGCGCCAATAGAGTACAGCGCCAAAAGCCACAACCCCCATAAAAATATATGTAAGGAAGCGCAAGCGAACATTTTTATCAGATAACCCTGATCCTTGAATACCCATATTAGTTAATTTGGTTAATAGTTTTGAATACAGTAAGTTTTTGCTTAGCTGCTTCTTTAACTGCCAAAATTGAAGGAGTTAAATACTTTCTAGGATCTACCTCATCCAATTTTTCTGCTAAAGTTTCTCTTAACTTACTAGTAAAAGCTAAACGCAGCTCTGTATCAATGTTAATGATACAAATACCAGCACTGATAGCTTCTTTTATTATATCATCTGGAACGCCACTTGCTCCATGGAGCACTAAAGGTACGGGAACCTGATCCGCAATCGCCCTAATTCTTTCAACGTCTACATGAGCTTCTGCCGTGCCATTCATCTTAATTATCCCGTGAATTGTCCCAACAGCGCTAGCCAAACTATCCACACCGGTCTCTTCCCAAAATCTTTTTGCTTCCTCTGGGACTGTGAGTGAACTCTGAGAGTCAGAAACTGAAACCCAATCTTCACTACCTCTAATTCGCCCAACCTCACCTTGCACCCATGCGCCTTCCTTGTGAGCAAACGCAACAATTTCTTTTGTGTCACGAATATTTTGATCAATATCTAAACCAGAATGGTCAATCATCACTGAAGAATAACCAAGTTCAATCCCCCGCTTCAACTGTTCCATATCTTTACCATGATCCATATGAAGGGCAATAGGAACTTTTGCCTTAATTGCTAAGCTAGCCATCATCTCAAAAATTGTTTCTAGACCAGCATACTTAATCGCCCCTTCGCTAGTTTCCATAATAATTGGAGTGTTCATTTCTTCTGCAGCGGAAATAATTCCTAAAGTAGTTTCCAAATTTATAGTATTAAAAGCAGGATAAGCAAACTTACCCCGAACAGGCTTAGCAAATAATTCTTTAATATGTACCAGCATTAATCTTTAATCTTTCCTACCATTGCAGCGACTTTGGATTTAATTTTTTCGCTACTCATAACTATTGGTTTAAAACTTTTTCTGCTTGATAATTTTGAATTAATTTGTCTTTCTGTTAATAATCCAGCCTGTGGACCAACCTTCATTACAACATTACCAGCATTCACTGGTCCCCACCTTAACGCTTCTTTGTTGGTCTTTCCACGCACAAGCGCAGCTACATAAGCTGTGGTAAAACTATCCCCAGCACCTGTAGCTTCAATCCTAGGACCAGGGAATTCTGGGATATAAAAATACCCTTCATCGCTGTACGAATACGCTCCCTTTCTACCATCTGTTATCACTACTATCTTTGGCCCAAGCTTTTGCAATTTTTTAGATAGAAGTTCTATATCTTCGCTCTTGCCTACCCATCCTTGAGCTTCTTCTTTATTTAAAGATAACACCTCTGTTCGTTCCAACATTAGCTTATTATATTTTGGCCCTTTTCGTAACTGGAAAGTACCAGGATTAAAAGCTAATTTGGCTTTAGTTCTATCTAAATATTTAGCCAAGTCTTTATAAATCTTTCCAAAACCATCACCCATACTAGTTAAGTAAACCCAACTTGCTGGTGCTAACTTAGGTAATTTATACTTTCGATGTTCATGATAGACAAAAATTGTCCGTTCCCCATCATGACTTAAAACTGTTGAAGCATTTGTAGGATGGTCTTCATCAATCACAATATAATCGGTAGATACTTTTTCTTTTTGCATTTTATGAATAATTTCTCTACCGCCCATATCATGAGCTAGTACGGTATAAAATGCGGTTTTCAAACCAAGTCTAGAAGAACCTACAGCAGCATTAGCTGCATTACCTGCGACAGTTCTAGCAAATTTTTGAACTGGCAGCTTATCTCCCCAATTTATAATTGCTTTTAACTGACCATTAATTTTTTTGATTTCTATATCATCAACAAAGAGAAATGTGTCGATAGTGGGGTCACCAATTGCAACGATATCAAATTTTGTTTTCTTCATAATTATTTTTTTCTTTTTAAAACTGTCTTAATTGCTTTTTTAATTGTACTTGCATCCATACCATATTTCTCTATTAACTTTTCTGGCGGACCGCTTTCCCCAAAACTATCTGGCATACCTATCATTTCTATTGGTACAGGATAATTCTTTGCTAAAAATTCTGAAACCGCACTACCCAATCCACCATTTATCTGATGCTCCTCTACTGTTACAACGGATCCACAAAGCTTTGCAGCCCACAAGATAGTTTTAGTATCAAGAGGTTTAATAGTATGACTGTTAATTACCAACACACTAATATCTTTCTCCAGAAGTTCCATCGCTGCCTTAATACCATTATACAAAACTGGACCGGCTCCAATAAGAGCGACGTGCTTCCCTTCCATTAAAATATTAGCTTTTCCAATTTGAAAATCTGTTTCTTCGATTGTCACCAAAGGAGTTTTTTCTCTAGTTAATCGAAGGTAGGCCGGTCCAACCGCTGAAGAAATAGCCAAGGTTGCTTTATAAGCTTCTAGACTATCGATAGGCTGTATCACTGTTAAATTTGGTAAAACTCTAGTTATCGCAATATCTTCAAGTGCCTGATGAGTGGCGCCATCTGGCCCAACAGAAACCCCTGTATGAGCCCCTATAACCTTCACATTGGCCTTGCTATAGCAAACCGAAACTCTTAGCTGGTCCCAATTCCTACCAGGGCTAAATGTTGCGTAACTAGCCACAAACGGAACTTTTCCAGCCAAAGCAAGACCTGCTGCTACGCCCATCATATTTTGCTCTGCTACCCCGCATTCAATAAATCTCTCTGGAAACTTTTTCGCAAAATCTAAAACTCTAGTACTCTCGGCAAGATCGCCAGTCAGTGCTACTACGTCTGAATTATGTTCACCAAGCCATAACAAAGCTTCGCCAAAACCATCGCGTGTGGGTTTTTGCTCTATTGTATCTTTGTTTAGATTAGGATTTAATTTTTGTGTTTG
>CAZHYL010000009.1:0-41392 GCA_964536745.1 uncultured Candidatus Saccharibacteria bacterium
CTCTAGTTTTAATAATTTATAGAAAGTTGTTTTTAATATGGCTATAAAGAAAAAACCCACTAAGTCAAAAGCCAAACCAAAAAAAGTTGTAGCGAAGAAGCCTGTTGCTAAATCAGCACCAAAAAAAGTTGTAGCGAAAACAGTTGTGCCAGAAGTGAAGAAGAAAAAAGGTAAGCGTATTGGTCGCAAGCTTGCAAAACTCGTTTTAACAGAAGAAGAAACTCAAAAGTTCCAGGAAGCCTTAGATAGTTTAATGAGCAAGGGTCAAGGACGCGGTTTTGTTACTGAAGCGGAAATCATGCACATCTTCCCACAACTGGAAGATGATATTAGTTTGCTTGAAAGAGTGATGGACACGTTGGAAGACAATGGTGTGGAAATTGTAGATCAAGAAGTTGCTAGTGTTTGGGAACAAACCCGCCCTGCCGAAGAGGATAATAGTAAAACTAAAAAAGATGAGTTATTAGAAGGCTTCGATCTTGGTGATATTTACGATGACTCTATTCAAATGTATCTAAGAGAGATAGGTAAGGTCCCTCTTCTTAAAGGTGAAGAAGAAATTGACTTGGCTCAAAGAATTGCAAAGGGAGATGAAGGCGCAAGAAAAAGATTGACAGAAGCCAACTTACGACTTGTGGTTTCTATTGCTAAGAAATACATGGGCCGTAATTTAGGTTTACTCGATTTAATTCAAGAAGGTAATCTTGGACTTTTTCGTGCTGTCGAAAAATTCGACTGGACAAAGGGTTTTAAATTTTCTACCTATGCCACTTGGTGGATTCGTCAGGCAATCACTCGTGCGTTAGCAGACCAGTCTCGTACTATCCGTATTCCTGTGCACATGGTAGAAACTCTTAATAAGTATGCTCAGGCAGAAAGACAGTTGGTACAAGATTTGGGACGTGAACCACTTCCCGAAGAGATCGCTGCAGAAATGGGAATCGAAGTAGAAAAAGTTTATCATTTGAAAAAGATTTCACAAGAGACAGTTTCGATTGATGCTCCTGTTGGTGAAGATTCAAGCGACGAAGAAAGTTCTTACTTACAGGATTTCATTGAAGATGAAGATAAGCCAAAACCAACCGAAATGGCTGGTCGGCAATTGCTACGCGAGTATGTAGAAGGGATTCTTCAAGATTTAGATCCGCGCGAACAGAAGATTTTGAAGATGCGTTTTGGGCTAGAAGACGGGGTGACTCATACTTTAGAGGAAGTTGGGGAAGAGTTCGGTGTGACCAGAGAACGTATACGTCAGATTGAAGCAAAGGCACTAGAACGTATCAAAGAACACCCAGATATCTATAAGTTAAGGGATTACTAGGTTTAACTAATAAAAAAACTACTTGATTTTTTCAAGTAGTTTTTGGTTCCTTTACATCGGGCCGAATTTTTTCTCCCAGGCCGTGATCATTAATACTGTCATCATTAAGCAAACAAAGAAGCATGCTCCCAGAACAACGGTGAGGTAAAAGCTATTTAAATTTAATAATATTTGCATCCCTATTGGAATACACATGAATCCAGCGAATAATCCAATAACGAAGCAAAAAGTGGAGTTATCGAAACACCATTTATCGAACTGATCTATTTTGGTCGCCAAGTTACTTAAGTGTAAAAGACAGAATCTCCAGTTTAGAATCGCAACGCCTATTACAATTATTATGACCCAGCCAGATAGTAATTGCTGGCTCCGGATTGGCAAAAAGCCAATAAATTTACCAGCAATTACTATCAGGAAGGTGGCAGTTGCGATAGTTAATAATGCGGTATTGAAGATGGTTTTTAATTGACGATAATCCTTATTCATACTGAACCTCCAATCCAAATTTGCTTAGATTATGAGTGATTAAATATTTTTTGTCAATCTTAATTCACTTTTAGAAAATAGTGCATAACTACCCTTGACGCGGGGTTAGTACAGGCGTACGCTTAAATCAGAAAGGAAAGTAATAGATGCAAACATCCTCTATGGAGAAGGTGCTTTAGCTGTTTAGCGATAAGCCCACAGGCGCGAACGCCTGGCAGTCTATATAAGACAATTAATAATCGCACATGCTAAAGAACCAAGTTTAAACCTCTGCTTTGCGCACCAGCGTACGCATCCAGCAGAGGTTTTTAATTTAAAAAGTATTCTATTTTATTTAAGGGACATTCTTGATTTGAATAATGTGGAATGTTTTTTTATTACCATTCGGCTTGAAAGGTTTCGTAATTTTCTAAATTTTCCGAGGAAGTGTAATCAACCTTTTCGACTTTGGCATTCTCTGGTCCCACATGGCACCATTTAAGAAACTTTTGTAGATTATCAAGTTCACCTTCGACTTCAATTTGTACTTTGTTGTCCTCGTAATTTTTAATCATTCCAACTAAATTCCATTCCAGTGCTTTTTCTATTGCGCTAAATCTGAATCCAGTTTTTTGAACTTTCCCAAAAACGGTTATTGAGACGTGTTTTTTCATAGTAATATTCCCATCTCTCCACAGGGAGGGGTCAGGGGAGGGTTAATTTATTTACTGAACTCTTTAATATCGGCCAAGACTTCTTCTGCGTGATTAGCTGGTTTTACTTTTTCGTAGATCTTCGCGATTTTGCCATCTGGGCTTATTAAATATGAGTTTCTTAATGTGCCCATATACTTTTTGCCGTACATGCTTTTTTCTTGCCAGACCCCATATTTTTGTACCACTTTTTTATCCTCATCGGCTAGTAATATGAAGGGCAGTTTGTACTTTTTAGCAAATTTATTATGACTTGCAACAGAGTCTATGCTTATCCCAAAAACCTGAATTTTCAACTTTTTAAACGAAGGGAAATTATCTCGTAAGGTGCAAGCCTCAGTAGTACAGCCAGGCGTATCATCTTTTGGGTAAAAATAAATCAACACCCATTGTCCTTTGTAATCAGACAATTTATGTTCCTTTCCATCTTGATCTGGAAGCGCGAAGTCTGGCGCTTTTTGGTGTTCTTTAAGCATAGTCATTGATTATACTAGATTTAAAAATCGATCTGATTTATAGTTCAATATAAATGGTTTTGTAGTGGTGGGTGACGGCCGGAGGAGGCCCTCCAGCGACAGAACGGAGTGAGTAAGCTGGAGGAGGAGGCCGGCAGGACCTACCACTGCAACCTAGTCTTAGCTACTAGTTACTTCATTCTGCCTGTCGCGCGGGAAAATTTCAACCCACGTCTGACCTGCCTGGAGTTTAAGATCATTTCCATCCATATCTTTATAAATAGTTTTCCCGCCCTCAAAACTCCACCTGCAATCTTTTCGCAAGTTCGCAGTAAACAAAATGCATGGACCAGAATTGTTAAGTTTAATATTTAAGGTTCCTAAGTCGTCATCTGGATTCAGATTGGTGTCTGCAAATTGAATTAAGACATTTTTAGCAAGGACTGGTTCGTTGCTTTCTTCATCTATACTTGCTTTGCCACCAACGATGCGTTCGTAGCTATTTTTTTCAGAATTAAACTTATAATTTACTTCATAGTTCGCGATAGAAAACGGAATGATGATATTGTTTATTTTTTGGTCTTGCTCTGTTGGCATGATGTCTCCAAAATTCCACAGTTTGACCGGGTTCCAGTTTTGTTCTTTTTCTGCTTCTGCTAGCTTAGTAAGTTCTTCGGTGGAGCTATAAAGGTTATGAGGGGCATAACGGCTTGAATTACGATTAAAATATTTCCCAAAGTAAAATTCATTAACATCGTATAGATTGTTATGAACCCCAGCAGTTAATTCTGAAAGGGCTTGTTTGCTTCCTCCTGAATGAACATAAATGGCTCCCCATTGGTTAGCGATAAAATTAAAGTATGGCCTTGCGGATCTTATTGGTCCTATCGATCTAGCTTCCTTGGTTTGGAAAACTGCTAAGGTTCTGGTTATGCCGCCTTCAGCTAACGATTCGTAAACAATCTCTGCATTTGTATATCCAGATTGAGGTCTACTGTCTGTATGGTTTTCTATTACAACTGCTACTGGGCGCTGTTTGGCAAGATTTGGGTCTACCATTTGCCCGTTTATACTTGGTAGCAGCGATGTGCTAGACTCCTGCAATTCGTCTTGATGGGCAGGCCTATTCAGAAGCCAGTAGGCTAAACCACCTACAATTAAGAGGATAATTAGCCCAAAAACAACCTTACCTTTATTTGATTTTTCTCTTACTATTGGCTTTGAAATTGGTGAGATGATGCGGTTTATCATTTGTTTTTATAAACTTAGTAAAGATTTTGTAGAAACGTGGTTTAAGGAGAATTGATGAGCCTAGGTGTCCACCACGCGGTAGTGTAATTAGTTTTGCATTTGTGAGTCTTGCAAATTTTTTAACAGGATTGTAAGTTACGACATCATCATCTTTTGCGTGTAGAATTAATATTTTATGTCCTTCAACATTGTTAACATGATTCATGGGGTTATAAAATTTTCCTGATTTGAGTTTAGCCCACCCATTTTTACTCATTCTGTAGGCCTGACCAAACCCGTCGGCAACAAATTTAGTTAGAGTTTTAATTGATTCCACTCGACCAGGTTTTGTCCAGTCTACAACAGGAGATATACAGATAATCTTAGTGACTCTGCTGTCTAAGCTGGCGAGAATTGCTGCAGGGCCTCCGAAGCTTGTACCTATGATAAATATTTGATCTGGGTTAACTTTGTATTTTTTTCCACCAAATAGATCAACAAAACCTTTTGGTAATTGATCTATAACATCTAGTACGTCTAAGTGGGGAGACTTGGTTAAAAATTTTCCATCACTCTCCCAACTTCCTCTGTAGCGAGGGTTAAAACTCCAAAACCCTTTCTTGCTATAAAACTCCAAGATGTCTTTTTTTCCGGGAAATCCTGGCATACCACCACAGACAATTACCACACGTTGTTTTTTTGTCTTGCGTGCAGGCGGAAGAAATTCTGTGACAATATCTTTTTTAAATCTTGTTCTAAGGGTATGCATAACTTTATTTTAGCATACAAAAAAGCTCTCAAGAGCCATTGACAAAATCAGATTATGTTGATAAACTAAGGTTTAATTTTAGCTAAGGAGGTGGAATATGATTTTGTATTTAAGATGTGTTTGGGCAAATCTTTATACAAGTTTTGGCTATCTGATGGTGCTTGGCACTTTGTTGGCCACTGCATTCACAGATGTAAATATTGCTCAGCTTATTTTTTATTTTGCTGTGTTCGCGCTTGGTGTGGGATTTCTTCTAGTGACCGAGTTTGGAAAAGGAACTCTTAGAGCTTATCGAAAAACTCTCATGTTATTAGAAAAGCATGACGCCACTGGAACGAAACGTCTAAGATGCCGAGATTTGTCTGGTTTGTACTGCTCTGAAGTCGGCATACAGTTGGCCTATAAGGATTTCTACAAACGCGAGTCACTTAACTAACATACCGTCTCCAAAGGAAAAGAGGCGGTATTTATTTTTGATTGCAAATTCATATAAGGCCAACAATTTTACCCTACCCACAAAGGCAGAAACTAGCATAAGTAAGCTGGATTTTGGTACATGGAAATTGGTTAACAGACAGTCAACAAACTTAAGTTTAGTTTGTTCTTGGATAAACAAAGTTGTTTCTCCCGTTAAAGCTTTAAGCTGACCAGATCTATTCGCTGCGGATTCAAGAGCTCTGGTAACAGTTGTCCCAACGGCGATAATTGGCCTTCCAGATTTTTTCGCCTTATTTAAAAAGGTGGCCGTCGCGCTATCAATTTCATAATATTCCGAGTGTAACTTTTTATGTTTGACTTGTTCTGGAGTAACGCTTGCGAAAGTTCCTAAATTTACATGGAGTGTGATGAATTTTATACTCACACCAGATTTGCGAATTCTGTTTAAAAGTTGATTTGTAAAATGTAAGCTGGCAGTTGGCGCTGCTACAGATCCTAAATATTTTGCGAACACTGTGTTGTACTGCTTTAACAAATTTTTTCCTCGTAGTGGCGAATGTTTGATGTATGGCGGGAGAGGAGTGATTCCAAACCTTGTTAAAATATCTTCTGTTCTCTTAACTGGAAAATTAGGTTTTAGAATATATAAGTGATTGGTTTTTTTCAGAACTTCAAATTTGATGTTTCTATTTAGACTCAGTTTAGTGCCGGAAGATAACTTTTTGTCTGAAAGAAAATAGAGATACTGGTTGTCTTTTTTTATATAAAGTAACTTTACCTTGCCACCTGTCGGTTTTGTAACTTCTAGTCTTGCTGGAATTACTTTTGTTTGATTTAGTACCAACACACTATTTTTCGGTATGTATTTTGTTAAATTTTTATACGTATCAGAAATCACTTCTTTGGTAGTCCTGTCGTATATTAATAACTTGGCCGAGTCTCTGGGGCTTGCCGGTTTTTGTGCGATTAAGTTTTGGGGGAATTCGTAATTATATTTAGAGAGGGTATCTTCCATAATTTAGAAATTAAAAGTCTTAAGTACGGTATACTCTGCGCCGGTTGGAAGCAGTTCGGATTCCATTAGTGTGAAATTATTTACAAGCATTTTCCAGTGTACTCGAGAGGTGGTGAAATTAGGAATTTGATCTTGACGGAATCTTGCCAAGGTTATGTGTGGTTTGAATTTTCTGTCTGGCTTAAATTTTAGAGTTTTCTCGATCGTAGATTTTAAATTCGATAATTCCACTGATTCTTCACCAGTTGCTTGAATTAATCTCGGATTGTTAGAGGTAGGGCCAAGCTCAATCTCATCAAATTTTATTTCAAATGGTCTTGGTAGTGGGATGTTGGTTAATGCTGAGATTACAAAATTTAAATCATTTTGGTTCAGTTCTACCGGTGGGAGTAGGGTTATATGCAAATTATGATCAAAAAGCCATCTTACCTTAAGATCAGGGTTTTCAGCACGAAAATCTTTGATTTTCCTTAAAATTGGGCCAGTTATTGGCACGCTTATAAATACTCTCATATATTATAGTCTATCAAAGTTGACATAACCTTGAAAATGTCTTAAAATAGGTTTTCGTAGTATTATTTCCAAAGGAGGGGAAATGACCAGAAAGTTAAAAACCATCGACAGTTTTTTCGTTCCCGAACCAAGTGGTAACCAAACACTAGTTCTGGCTTGTAATGAGCGTGCCGTTCAGATTGCGTGTCATACGGCCCTTGCCACAATGGGCATCAGAGAATACACAATTCGACCAATTTTTGGAGCAGTTAATTGTTTGGCATTTAACGACAACAGAAACGCTGCCCCAACTTTGGATGTCATTAAGAAATACATTCAGAATGAAGGTGTGAACCGAGTCGTCATTCTTTGTCACAGCAATTGTGCAGCAGATCAAAAAAAGAATCGCCCTAAAACGGTTTCAGAAAGTGTAGAATTTCAGCTTAACAAGGCAAACAGAGCACGCAATGTTATCCTGTCAGCTTTGAATCATTACTTTCCAGAATTGGAAGTATTGGTTAGAGTCCTGACGAAACGGAATGGGAAGTTTTATCTTCAAAGGGAGATAATCCCAAAACCGCTCAAAAAATCGATGAGTGCGTAGCAGTCGAACTAGGAAGTCATAGGCTTTCTAGTTTTTTTATTGACGAAAATGTTGAGGATTGGTATCATAAGTTTTTGCATTATTGATAATAAGAGGAGAAATATGATAGAAGCAACAAAATTGTCTACTAATAAAATGGTTGATCAGCTCCTAGCGCTTAATCATGAGCAGTCTCAACTGTTCATGGAGAACTGGAGAGATCGAGCAATGTACCGTGTAGATTATCCCACCGAAATTGGTGCTGATAAATGCATGGATGGTCGAGTTCATCTACCAAAATATACCAATACTCCGTTAGGAATCTTTTATCCTTGGCGAAATATTGGTGGCATGTTTGATCTTGGCTGGCCTTTTTATTTTGAAACTGTCTGGGCGTGGTATAAATACGCTTTATCTAAAGGTCGCAGAGCGATCAAGTTGGTAACGTATCACTATGCACGTGGTGCAGAAGGAGAAGATCCTGAAAAAGTTAAGCATCGTGGATGTGCGGGACACAAGTATGATACCGAAGCGGCAAAAGCTGCTAGTTTGGCTCTTAAAAAGCAGTACGATCAAAGGTTTAAAAATCAAGGATTATACGCAATTCAGTGTGGAGTAGAGACAGATCTAGAAGCTCTCATTCTACATGGTGAAAATGGTGAAGTGCTTGATCTAGCGACCTGTGATTTAAAGAACGATGAAGAAATTCTTTCAATGCTAAAATCTTTCTTTCCACAGATTCCTGTAGAGGTAGTAGAAGATTTAGTGCCCATGGTTAGGGGTAATATAGAGCATATCGCCGAGGTACGCGCCTCAAACAAGCCTCCAATCGACCTCGAACATAAAGAAAGAGTTTTGGCTGTTGGTACGGGATTCGACTGGTTCCATGAACCCAATCTGGCTCTTATTGTTGGTCCTTTTGATTCGGATTTGTATAAAGTGATCGCAACTGCTGCAAGTATTTTGAAGAAGAACGTAGATGAGCAACGTGTTAATGCTGAGGATGGACTGGTTCTGCTAACCTCAACAGCTTTTCGCAAAGTTGGTTCACCAGAATTGAATGCTCATGATAAGATGTTGTCCGACATAATTCATGGTCATTGTGAGGATAAGGCCAATTTCTTCACAAGATATGCTTTAGATGTTATCAACAAAGAATATCCTGAGCTGTTAACTTCGAAGTATAATCTAAAAACCATGACTGCAATTTGTGACATGGAAACTCGAAGAATGCATTTGTTGTAAATAAGAAAAACACCCCGCGTTTACGCCAAGGGTGTTTTATTTTAAAGCGAAATATTTTTGAAGTACTTTTGTTCTCCCACAATGTAGTAGATTTTATTTGTTGTGAGAACAACTAATGCCTTCTGATTATTTTGTAAGTAGCTCACTGAAGGGTAGCTTAAGAAATTACTCTTGGATATCTGGTTAGTCATATTACTTGCAGACAGTTGATTTATGATAGAATCTTGAGTTTCAGAATTATTCTTAGAAGTTACTACATAAAATAAGAGCGTGCCTGTCTTGGAAGTAAACTTTACTCCTTCTAATTGTTCTTCAACCTGCGTTCCACCATCTAACATAACTGTAAAACCTAATTGCTGATTTGTGTAGACAAATGGTTTAGTATCATCTACACCGGTGTTTGGGGCAATATAGGTAACTTGTTGTGAGTTAGTAGTGTTGGTTTCTTCTTGTGTAGGAGTAGTTTGGATTGTACTTGGTTCAGTGGTGACAGCACCACTTACTTCACTCTGACCACCAGTTGTATCGGGGGGGAGAGGTGTACCAATCGATGGCTCGTAGACTTGAGCGACTTCTGGTCTTGCATCGGAGTTTGAATTTTGTTTAGAGGTATTTTTATCGAGGGAAAAAATTCCCGCTACGATTAAAGCTAAAGCAATAACCCCTGCTAGCACCCATTTCCCTCCGAGTTTGATTTTCCCCCATAACCAAGCGATAAATTCTTTAAATTTTGTCCACATATCCTTGTCTTTAATAGTTAATCATTATAGAAGAACTTAGGTGTGGAGTCAATCAAGTGTAATTTATGTTTGCAATGCAATTTTATAACCTCGTCCCGAGACAGTATGAATTAATTTGGGTTTATTTGGTGCTTCAATTTTTTTTCGCAAATTTAGAATATGAGTTTCTAAAGAGTTGGAAAATAAATCTGCGTTTATATCCCATACGTGTTCAATTAAATCGGACCTTGAGATTACTTTATTTTGATTTTTTAGCAAGTACTCCAATAATCCAAATTCTTTTTTTGTTAAGTGAATAGACTTTTTGTTTCGAGTAACGGTATAGCTCTGGCAATCGATTATTAAATCTCCTAAAGAGAACTTTTCGCTCTGCCAGATTCTAGGTCTTCTTAAGAGTGCTTTGACTCTCGCGATGATTTCAGTGGTTGGGCTAAACTTACTTATATAGTCGTCTACGCCAAAGTTGAATAACGCAATTGCATCTTGGCTAGAAATTTCTTCAGTGGCCACTAACAATATTGAATGCAGTCCAGATTCTCGAAGTTTATCGCATATTACCAGAGCGTTACAACTTGGTGAATGTTCAACAATGATCAAATCATATTTAGTTGTACGAGCCCAGTATTGACCTTGCTCTTTTGAAGTAGGGGTATCGATACTGAACGGGACTTGCCGCAAACTATTTTTTAGCTTGCGAGAGAAGATTGCATCATCGGCAATAATTAAAATTCTCATAAAACCTCTTCCGATGCTCTTTACCCAGCAGCGGATAAATTTTTTATTTTGGGACAAGGAGATATTTTAGAAACTTTTATTTATGAGGTCAAGAGGTGGTTGTGGACAATTTGGAGGACAAGTTTTTCTCAAATAAAAATAAAATCCCATTAAGGGATCTTATTTTATAGTGCGAATCTTTCCCAATGCAATTGTTTTTTGGGAAGTCCTAATTCCGTCAGGGCTTTTTTTAAGGCAATCATCATGGGTGGTGGACCACAGAGATAAACATCTCTTGAGGTTAAATCAGAGGCAAGTGTCTGTAACCGCTCTTTATCTAACCTGCCAAATTCCGCTCCCTCTACCTTTTCATCGGCGTAGATTTCGATAAGCTTATAGTTGGTTTTCACTTGGAGATCTTTCAATTCATTCAGTAAAACCGCGTCTGCCTTGGTTTTCGCGCTGTATATAAGGGTTAGATCTACTTTTCCTGAAATTTCTTCAATTAGGGATCTGATTGGAGTGATTCCTATACCACCTGCTATCATAAGCACCTTGTCTTTCTTTATTTGCTTGGAAGTAAAAATACCGTGAGGGCCGTCGATTAAAACTTGGGTACCAGTTTGAAGTGATGGTAGTTTGGAAGTAAAGTCTCCCAGTTTTTTTGCAGTGATTCTTATTTCAAGATTATTGGCACCCCAAGACAAAGAGAATGGATGTGCTTCATACCAAAATCCTTTTTGGAAAAATCTAAAAATCATAAACTGACCAGACTGCCTAAAAAATCTTTCCAAGTTTTTGCCTGTTATATAGATGTTGGTCGCTGGACCAAGGTCCTCTACTTTATTGACTGTAAATCTGTGCAGCCAATAATTTAGTACCGGCTTCCCAAATCTAAACCAAGCAATATGTCCTGCCGTAAAAGCATAGGTGGCCAGCCAATAGTACTGGAAAGTTTTATTTTGCAAACTAGTGCCAAAATTTACTTGGTGGCTTACAAACAAAACAAATACAGTGTAGTTGAATAAATGAACCCAGTACCACCATTCATACTTTAAATTTTTTCTAACAATAGTTATAGATAAAAATACTGTGCCGAGGAGAACCAAATATGCTAAAAAAGCTTTTAAGAAGTCACCATCATATTTTAAATAGACGAAGATTTGTTCGAAGAAGGTGATCTCTCCAAAGTACGCATAAATTTTTGTGAGTAACA
Organism: uncultured Candidatus Saccharibacteria bacterium; assembly: GCA_964536745.1. Lineage (GTDB taxonomy): Bacteria > Patescibacteriota > Doudnabacteria > UBA920 > UBA920 > UBA920. The sequence continues at coordinate 11,397 of CAZHYL010000009.1, forward strand.
CGATATGCAGGGTAACTAAGGCCAAAATGCCATAACCATTCCATTTATGGATTCGTGACAATTTGTCTAAGCCAAAGACACTTTCCACCCACTTAATTCTTCCAATCAAAATTAGTTGAGTTAAGGCTAGTTGGGTCGCAAGTAAACCTGCGAGTCTGGCAATAGCAATACCGATTGAACTGAATTCTGCGCCTTGTACCATATCTCCAGATGATAACCACCAGAAATACAACAATATACCTAAGTTCCCAAAAAAGAGGGCAAAACTTAAAATCTTTTTCATACTCTTATTGTAGCAAATAATGCTGTGGTATAATTAACCCTGTTAAATAATTTCAAGTTTATTTAATGCACCATATTAATGTCTTAGATTCAAGTAGTGATAAAAAATGATATACTAAATATGGTAAATTAATTAATCAATATGTTAGAAACAATCAAGAAAAATGCTTTGTATTTAGCCTGGACTGGCAGTTTAGTTGCCATGTTAGGCAGTTTGTATTTTAGTGAAATTGCTAAGTATCCACCTTGTGTATTGTGCTGGTATCAAAGGATAGCTATGTACCCATTGGTGATCATATTAGGTTTCGCAATTTACAAAAAAAACCGAGATTTTCTTCTCCCTGCCTTTGTATTAGCAGCAGTTGGATGGGTAATTTCGGTTTACCATAATTTATTGTATTACGAAATATTGCCAGAAGCAGCTGCTCCATGTATGGCAGGGGTTTCCTGTACAACTAAATTTATTGAATGGTTTGGATTCTTAACTATTCCTCTATTGGCATTTTTAGGATTTACATCAGTGATAACATTATTAATTATTCATTGGAAGTCTACTTCCCAGACCCAAGGAGAAATTCATGACTAAAGAAGCAAAAATTTTAATTGCCATCGCGCTCGTAGTAATAATTGGGGGTGTGTTGTTGGCAATCTATGCCAACCCTCAACCAGAGGAGGCTGGAAAAGCAGTTGATCCTCAATCTCTAATTCGTGAAAACAGTTATATGACCGGCAAAAAGGATGCAAAAGTAACTATTGTTGAATTTGGAGATTTTCAGTGCCCAGCGTGTGCAGCAGCTCACCCAGAAGTAAAGGCAGTTTTGGAACAATATAAAGATAATCCAGATGTGAATTTTGTATTCCGCAATTTTCCACTAGATAGCATTCATCCAAATGCTCATATGGCAGCGGAGGCTGCAGAGGCTGCTGGAAAGCAAGGCAAATATTGGGATATGTTTGATTTATTGTACTCTCGTCAGCAAGAGTGGGCACAGGATTCAGCTCCACTTGGTATATTCTCTAGATATGCTCAGGAGTTAAGTTTAGATGGAGATAAGTTTAAATCAGAAGTAGAGCAACGCTTCTATGCAGACATAATCAATACTGATTATAAAGATGGTGAAGCGTTGGGAGTGAATTCCACCCCAACATTCTTTGTGAACGGTGTTAAGCAGACCGGTGGCTTTAGGAGAGATGAAATAAAAACATTAATCGATGCTGAATTAGCAAAGTAAACTTTGAGCTAGAAACCTTTTGGCTCGCCGAGAGGTTTCTTTAATTTTATGAAAAAGAAACAACAAGATTTAAGAGATAGTTTAGTAGTTAAGAAAAGCCATTCTGGTTTAGGATTATTTACGACTGTTCCGATTAAAAAAGGCGCATTTATTATTGAATATTTTGGCCCACTATTGAACGATGAGCAAGTAGAGAAGAAAGGTGGTAAGTATCTATTTGCTTTAGGGAAAACTTGGACAATTGATGGGAGCAGTAGAAAAAATATAGCTCGTTATATTAATCATTCCTGTATTAGAACAAATTGTGAACCCATTCAGTATGCTAAGAGAATAAAAATTAAAGCGACTAGGAATATCAAAGCCGGTGAGGAACTACATTATGATTATGGTAAGGAATATTTCGATGAGTTCATTGGCAAACATTGCAATTGTCCAAAACACAAAAAATAGGCCAAGGCCTATTTTTTATTTTTATAGTAGTTCTTAATTAATTTGCTTATCTTTTTTTGTTTTTGTTGTTTCGCTTGCCGGACTTCCTGTTTGGCAGTGATACCTTCATGGCGCGTGGAGCTAAGAAATTGTTTTAGCTGGAGTTCAGTGAGTTTGCCTTCTTGCAACGCGCGCTGTATTGCGCATCCAGCACTTTTAACGTGATCACAGTTTCTAAATTTACATTGTTTGGATAGTTCTGCCAGCTTTGGATAGAGCCGACCTGAAGCGTATTTTTCCACTTGAAATTCTATTGTCCGGATTCCAGGGGTATCGATAACAATTCCCTTATTTGGCAAAACGAACATCTCCCTTCGAGTCGTGGTGTGCCGACCCTTACCGTCTTTGCGCACAGACTTGGTAGCTTGGCTTTCCGTTTGGAGTAACAAATTAATCAAACTAGATTTACCTGCTCCTGAATTACCAACAAACGCAACAGTATAATTCGGCTTAACATTTTTTATTAATTTATCTAAGCCAACTTTGGTTTTGGCACTTGTTTCGATAACTGTTAAATTATTATGAGCTTTTCTTAGTTGCGAAGCAAGATTGCTAGGCTGGGTTTGTTTGTCGGTTTTATTTATAACTATCACCGGCTCAATCTTTCCTGACTTTGCGGCATTCACATAACGTTCGATTTGGCTGAGAGTTATATTTTGATCAAGACTAAGAACAATAAATACCACATCTAAATTTACCGCAATCACTTGGTTAGTTTTTTGTTCTGTGCGGATTCTGGATAGGATTGAAAATCTCGGAAGCACTTGAATAATTTTTACCTTTTTTTCATTAGGGATCATTTCATAGATGACAAAGTCACCAACTTTAGGGAGTTGTTCCTGTGGCTGTTTGGTTCGCCATGACGATAGGGCAATTCCTTTAATTGGATTTGATTCAGAAATTAAGTCCCAATCAGTTTTGTTTTCGGCAATAACACGTGCTATATGTTGTTCCGATGGGGGAGATTTTACTTTTTTCTTGTATTGTATAAATCCGTAGTCATTTACATTCATATAGATATTGTGGCAAATATAGAGGGAAATGACCATAGTATGCCATCGTGGTATAATAACCCTGTAATTATTAACTATACAATTATGTTTGAAGGATTTAAAAACTTTATTATGCGAGGGAATGTAGTAGATTTGGCTGTTGGTGTGGTAATTGGTGCGGCTTTTGGCTCAGTGGTTACGTCTTTAGTAGAAAATATTATTACACCACTTATTTCAGCAATAGCTCAATTACCAGATTTTTCAAAGCTAGAAATGACTATTAATGGAACGGTTTTGGGTTACGGTTTGTTTTTAAATACAGTCATTTCGTTTTTAATGATCGCCCTAGCAATATATTTTATTGTGATTGTGCCGATGAATAAAGTGAAGACTAGGTTTACTCGTCCAGTTGAACCAACAACCAAGGCTTGCGAAGAGTGCTTTGGAGAGGTTCCTATCAAAGCTAGACGTTGTCAGCATTGTACTCAACCACTTGCTTCATAAAAAAACTGCCCATCTGGGCAGTTTTATTTATTTAGTAATCTAGATCTCATCGTTTTCATACTGAAATAAATTGCAAAGATAAATATTGCAGCTAAGATTATATTCGTAAGAATGAATTTATCGTTTTCAATTTTACCTTGGAAGCTGGTTGTTGCAGAGTAGGCAAAAGTAATAAATCCTACGATAGAAATGACAAAATTAACTACAGCGCTAACAACCTGCTGAGGATTGGTTAGTCCAGCTGCTATTCCAAGCACAGCAATACCTGTTATAGAAACCATCAACGGAGTCTCAATGAGTGACTGGAATAACGGCAAAGTAACTAGCATGATAATACCTGCTGCCAAAAATAGGTAGCGGACAATGTCACCATAGTAATGTTCAAGTGGTTTTTCCATATATTTACTCCTACTTATATTTTATTCCTATATTTCAAATTTTACCAGCTAGTTGAACAATAAAGTTATGTATGGGCCAGAGATTCCAAATCCAATTTTTGAGTACGGGCCGAGTAAATTTTTGTTATGACCTGGGTTTGCCTGCCAACTGTTAAGAAGTTTTTTTGCATCCAGAATTCCATCGGCTAAGTTCTCTGCTCGGCAAGTGACTCCAGCATTGGCACAACGATCATAAAATTTTGTTTCATTCACTCCTGTGTGAGAAAATATCCCAGTCGAGTTCATCCACTCTGAGTGAGCTATTGCTACTTCTGTTAAGGATTGGTCCAGAGTGACTTTCGAAAGATTGTTCTTAGCTCGGTATTCATTAAGAAGACAAATAAACAGTTTGGTTAGATCTCCGCTACAGACTTGGTGAGTCTGGGGTTCTGTTTTTATAGAGTTGGTGATAGCTCCTGCGACTGCAGGTTTGCTGTTAGGATCGGTCTGGGAACTAGTGGTAGAGTTTGATACTGGGTTACTTGGGTTATTTTCTATTGGGTATATTATGGACTGCTTGAAGCTTGGAATATTAGTTCTATCGGAGGGTGTATAAGCGTTTATATTCGCAGTTTTAGAGTTTAAGTATAAACTAGTCCCAATAGCAATAGGGATGCCAGCAAAAACAATACAAGCCAAAGTAATTTTTAAATATGGACCAAACTTCATAGTGGTATTATAACAAAATCAGTGAATATTTATGTAAATATGCTAACATTACATTAGGTATATTAATTTATTTTTATGAAGAAAATTGTGAGACATGAAGTTTGTGCGGTTTTACCCCCTCATATTAAAGAAGACGATTTAGCTTGGTCTACTGGCCAGTTAGAAACCATTTTTAACATCCGACGGGGTGGGTTTTCCAGCCAAAGATTACTTAAGATAATGAACGAATTTATCAACGGATATAGATTTATTCGTCATTATAAACGGGCTGTAAGCATTTTTGGATCTGCAAGAACAGGGTTTAAAGAAAAAGTGTATCAAGATGCTACAAGGTTGGCTTTTGAACTTGCCAGTGATGGTTTCGCTGTTATTACTGGAGGAGGTCCAGGTATTATGGAAGCAGCGAACGCAGGCGCATTGAAGGCTGGTGGTGAGTCGGTTGGTTTAAACATTCAGTTACCCGAAGAACAACGCATCAATCCTTACGTAAATGAATCCACATCGTTCCATTATTTCTTTACTCGGAAAGTAATGTTAGCCTCGGCATCTCAAGTTTATGTATTTTTTCCAGGAGGTTATGGTACTATGGATGAATTGTTTGAAATGTTAACTTTAGTTCAAACGAAAAAAGTTACCCCGATTAAAATATTGCTAGTTAATAAAAGTTTTTGGCAACCGTTGGTAGGTTGGATAAAAGAGACTATGTATGCAAAAGGGAAGGCAATCGCAAAAAGTGATTTAAACCTTTTTGAGTTAGTAGATGGCGCAGAAGAAGCTTTATTGTTAATTAGAAAGTTAGTCAAACAACGCAAGCTTGGTCATCGTTCACGCGAAATTAATTTGTTAGAGAATAAGCGAAGTGGCGTGAAGATGCCAAAAAAACGTCATGCTGCGAGCCCAAATATTTCTCCGATAAAAATTGTTACAGGCCGTAGTAAAAGACGTTAGAGTTATGGATACCGAAAATACTAAGAAAAATTCAGAATTGGTTTGGGCATCAATTTTTGTTAATTATGTAAACAAAAAGTACCATACCAATTACCAAATTACTCCAGAATTGGGTGAGAATTCGCCTATAGATATGCATTTAGAGTGTGAGAAGTGTACTCAGCAACATATCGATTTGCAATTAACCTATGCTGTGGAGTTGCCTTTTGTAGCTATGCAAGAACATGCCGCTATAGATTTTAGTAAACAGCCGACCATAGATGCTATAGAAAGAAAAAGAGAAAAGTTGGAAAGTCAGCATGCCGACCTAACTAAGATTGTTTTAGTGATTCAAGGATACATGAATGAAAATCAGGCCAATGAAGTGTTCAAAAGTCCTGAATTTGATAAATTCGACAATTATCCATTTGCTGGCATTTATTATGTCTCACCTCCAATGGTTTCTGGGGAAACCGATGAGCACATGCAAGAAGGTTTGGTAGTTCCAATAAAAGAATTTTTTAAATAATTAATAATTAATTAGAGTCTATGAAATTTGATTTCAAACTAACCAAAGGAGTTTTGGTTTTCATCATCATCTTGTCTAGTCTTTCAATTGGTGTTTTGGGGATTAACCCTGACACTTGGCAAGATCATTCATGGTTTTCAGTCTCTGGAACCTTTGAGTTCATCTGCTCCGTAGTCGTGCTCATTTGGGCAACATGGAGCCTGCTGAAAAAGAAATAAAAAAAGCCGCGCATAGCGCGGTTTTTTAAAAACCAACTATTTCAAAAATCCTAAGTAAAGCAAGATAATTCCTAAAATGACAGCCATTGATGCTTCAAAGGTAAGGTAGTGTAGTTGCATGCTCTTAGCGAGCTTAAGATAGCTTTGTGGTAGGAGTAAGATATATAATCCTTTAAGAATTGATACCCAACCTACAATGGTGATAATTAGCGGTACCCCTGTTGCCCAAGAACTGTTCACTAATAGAAAGAAGTACCCAAGCACAAGCACGATGACAGCGTTAAGAAAGATTACAGGGGTGCTACGAATATAATCTGCAATCATTTTTTTGTAATATTTCGGGTTAGCAAGAATTGCCAATCCAGTGACTGCGTAGACAATACCTAAGACTTGGAAGATTATTTTGATATCCATTTTGTTTCGTTAATGTTTAGCTAATTATATTTTAGCATAGAAAAACCGCCTATGGGTTAGGCGGTTTGGTGGATGACGTCTGCCAACTGTCTGGTTAGGACTGGGTCGAGTTCGTCTGTGTTTTTAATACTGATCCCTGTCGAAACTAAAAATGCATCCAGATACTCTAGGTATTTGTGAATATTTTTCGCATCGATCCCACTGGCATTAGCAAGAGGATGGTTACCAATAGCACTCCTCATGGTTTGGATTTTTTGGAGGTTTGGTTCAAAACCAGTTCCCTCACCGCTGGTGGTTATGATATCTACATACGGCATTGCCAACTGAGCACTAATGAACGGGTCGCTGTTATAACTTCGTCGGTATTTAAAATTCACGCCGCCAAAAAATATGCCATCCCAGTATTGTCTTTGGAGTTGGAATGTTGCTGCTCGTGTCTGTTTTTTGCCATTCTCAACTTGAATGCAGGCTGTATCTGTCCATAACCCATTAGCATCTTTAGGAACAAGATCAAATACATCTTCGAGTTTAACTCCTAAAAAATTTAATCCAATCCACTCTTGGTCAAACTGTTGCCGAATTCTGGTATAGATTTCGATAAGACGTTTGGCACCGCCAGACATGTGATTAATCAAGAACACCCCATCCCCACCATTATCCAAAGCAATTGCAGTGTTGCGATAAGCTTGCTCATAATCTACAACGTGTATCACAGGAAAAAAGGCCCTTTTTGGGAACCTCTCTAGATATTTGCTCATAAACTTCCTCCTTTTGAAAGTTTATTATCGTAGCATATTAGCCACCAGCTTGCCAAAGTTTTAATGCTTCAATCGGGTGGATTAACATAATGATATTGATAGTTAAATTATCACGAATAAAGTATAAGAGCGATAATTCTAGTAGCAGAAATAATCCTACCCCAACCCAAATTGGCTTTTTATAGGCAACAATAAAGCCAACCGCCATTGCCAAAATATCTCCTAAAGAATTGATTACACTGTCACCAAAATAATCTAAAGAAATTGTTACAGATCTGTACCTGTTAATTACATAGTTGGTGTTTTCTAAAATTTCCCAACCACTTTCAAATAAGACTGCAATCAGGATTTTGTGAAGAAATGGAATTTTAGTTTTTGAGACTTTCTCAATAACCCAAAGAATAAAGTAAAAGAGAAGGCCATGAACAACATGAGTAAAGGTGTACCAGTCGAATATGTGTTGGGAGTTTTCAGAACTAAAGACTACCCCATGCCACAATCTAACGTACCCACAAGAGCACATTAAATTTCTGCCCATAGCATAAAGAACCACTCCTGCTAATATAGGAATCAAAAAGAGCGCGAATATTTTAAACCGTCTACTCATGTCTTTAGTATATCAACAAATATTTGGTAAACTAAATACAAGATGAAAAAGTTTTATGGGTTCAATTCGAACGAGCTGAAAATACTTAATCAGCTAAACACCCCTCAGAAGATTCAAACTTTTCTTAATAAGCTTCCTATTAATTTTGAAGAAAAGGGTGATACTGCGATGTCTCCTAGAGAAGTGTTGAAAAAGAAAAAGGCTCATTGTATGGAAGGGGCTTTATTAGCTGCCACGGCTCTTTGGTATCATGGCAAAAAACCCTTGCTTTTGGATCTAGTCACCACCAAAGATGATGACGATCACGTGGTGACATTATTTAAACAAAATGGTTGCTGGGGTGCTATTAGCAAAACAAACCACGCTGTCTTACGTTATCGTGAGCCAATTTACAAAACTGTGCGAGAGTTGGCGATGTCTTATTTTCACGAGTATTTTAAGAATAACGGTAAAAAGACTTTAAGAAAATTTTCCGTTCCTTTCGACCTGTCTAAAATTGAAGATAAGAGCTGGTTAACGAGTGGGGAAGACTTGTGGGAGATAAATAATTTATTGGAAGCATCCAAACATTTTTCAATTTTAAGTCAGTCGCAAATCAGAAAGCTATGTAAAGCTGAGCCAATAGAGATAGAGGCAGGAAAGATTTTGGAGTGGAAACCAAAACACAGGAAAAAATAATAAGTGTAGTCTGGACACTAACTAAAGAATCGTATACAATATATTCATGAAACGAAAAATCACCCAAAAATCAACCAGTCATTCAAAAGACCTCCTTTTTGCAATTCTTGCTTCGGATGTTGTATTGTGGACTATTGGCGAAAACAAACTTCTTGTCCGCTTAATTCCTGTTAATATTCCTCCACACTTTATTAACATGGCAGGAGTACCTGGTGGGTTGATTAAGCCATCAGAGACTGCCGAGGAGGCAGCTTCACGCCTAGTAGAGTCTAAGGGTAAAATTCAATCTAAAAAGGTTTACTTAGAACAGCTTTATACCTTCAGTGCCTTAAAAAGGGATCCTCGTGGGAGAGTGGTAGCTGTAGGGTACACAGGGATTGTGCCATGGGATGCATTATCTATTTCTGAAAGAAAAAATACTGATGAGGTTTGGTGGATAGAGGTGGGAAAGTTACCAACAATGGCATATGACCATAAAGACATTATTTCCACTTCGCTTGAAAGACTGCAATCAAGAATAGCTTATACGAATCTAATTTCTCAGTTTATGCCCAAAGAGTTCACTCTAACAGAGTTAGAAAAAGCTTATGAGGTAATCTTAGGCAAAGATATAGATAAGAGAAATTTCAGGAAAAAAATTCTTGCCTTGGGGCTCTTGCGAGAACTTCCAAAAGAGCGCAGAGGGCAAAAACATAGGCCTGCAAAGCTATATTCGTTTAAATCACTAAAAACTAAAGTGATTGAGGTGCTTTAATATCCAATTTATTCTAAAAATAAAAGCCCTTTTAGGGCTTAGACAATAGAGATTATCACAGTAGTATTTTGATTAGATTTTAGCTTTTCTACTTTCCGAACTTGAGCCTTAATTGGCAGTAAGTATTCTCCTTCTTTGGTAGGAAATATTGATGTGCGCCATTTTGTTTTACCGATTTGCGCTTCAACTTTTACTGACCCAAAACCTCTCCGGATATGAGAGGTTATTGATTTAATATCTTTACTATATTTTTTGGGAATACTAAAGAAATGCCAAGCTGCTTCTCCATCCCAAAGCCAAATCTTTCCGGTGATTTTGAAAGTTGGAGTATTGTTCATATTTTTCTGCTGTCATATGCCCAGTGAAGGATTGCTTGTCGTTGTCTTGGACGGCATTTAAGATCACCTCTATGACAGTTCTTTTTTACTTGAGCAATGTGTCTAGAAATTGCTTTCCATCTTTTAATTTGTCTTTCATCTTCTTTAGGTATTCTTCGGCCCATGTAATAACGGCAGTACCATTGGAACCAACCACGTGGGTCGTCTGGATATATCCACCAGTTTTTTAACCATACTGAAAGTGGTTGGCTGGCATTTACACCAAACAAATTTAACTTAGCATCGTGTTTTTCAGAATTTAGCTTAGCTTTTGCGAACCAATCTTTTGGAAACTCCTTTTTGCAATCTGTCATATATTTACCACCGAATACACCTAGGGCTAGCATTTGCTTCGGGGTAAGTTCGGGTTTAAAATCTGGGTGGAAATTTTTACCCATAGGTTCTGTTAAGGTATAACGATAATTTTTTTGCATTTTATCGTTTACAGTAATTGTCTTTTTTCTCATAACTTAATTATAACAAAATAAAAACCCAGTTGTGACTGGGTTATCGGTTACACATGGAGCCCGTATCTAGCAATATATTTGTTGGTGAACTTTTTTTCGCCGGTTACATCAATTGCATCATGAGCCCATTCCTCGTCTGGAAGGGAAAAATTATTGGCTTCTTCGGTGGAAGAGAACTCTACTTCCAGAAAGTAGGGACCGTCCTCGAAACCTTTAAATACGTCGATTTCCATTGTGTAGTGTCTGTATGGAATTTTATGTCTGGTCTTTTCGACGTGGCGGGGGTAAGTGCTGTCCCAATGATCTTCGAATACCCATGAGGGAATTGTACGTTCACACTCTGGCCGTTCTAGGCTTCCCTTACCTTTGAACGTGATGAAGTATTCATTTCCGTATTTCCTGACTCGCATCTCGGATTCAGTCGAAAAATATCCTTGTTTGATTTCAAAACCTTCGTCCAAGTTGGGAGGAAGCTTCTTAATCAAGAATTTCCTTTCGATTTCTGAACCAAGATATTTGTTCAGCAGAGAAAGCAGCTTATGGGTTTTTTCTTCAACTGATAATTTGGACGGAATTAGAACCCAATTAGGATGACTTTCCCACACTTCTTGCAGGGCTTGATCTATTTGTACGGCTTCTTCGGCATTTTCATATCTTGCCAAGTTGGTTGCTTTTAGCTTCATATACAACTCGGGATTACTCTTAGCAACGGTTTCAAAATGTACCACCATATCATATCTATCATGAACAGTGGTAAGATCGAGACCAAATCGGTTAAGGAAGTAATCTAAACCTTTGCCTAGGTAGGCCGCTCCGTCTAATGCGCCACGATCTGTTAGAAGTAGTCTCGAAGCGCTCCTCTGTGCCATTTCAATAAACTGATCTTCCATGGCTAGTTGTGTTGGCAGAACTGACTCTTGAAATGAGTGAGCCCAGCGTTCTTGTGCTGCCGGATCTTTACCTGGCGATGGAAACAGGTTGGTTAGTAGTACACTGGCGACCTCTGGGGCAGAGAGAATTTGTGAACCAAATTCTTTTTCTGCTTTGCCCTGACAAGTGGTTTTGCCACCGCAAGGCCCGCCTGTTAAAGCGACACGGAAAATTCCCATATTTTATTGATTCCTCCATAAATTAGTTTAGTAGTATAGCATTGCCAGTTGAAAAATAAAAAAATCCCGCAGGGCGGGATTTTTTAAGCTTATTTAGTCCACTGCTTTTGCCATTCTTTCATTTGTTGAATTTCTTTGTTTTGAGCAGTAATTATGTTATTTGCTAAATCTTTTAGTTCTTGGTGCTGGGCGTTTTTTAATGCGAGCTCTGCCATCTGTACAGCTCCTTCGTGGTGAACTATCATTTCTGATAAGAATTCTTGATCGAACGCTAAGCCAGTTTTGTTTAGTAAGGATTGTGTCATCATGTTCATTGCGGAGCCCATACCGTGATCGCCTCCCATCATTAGCTCATGCATGCTATTTTCACCAAGCTCCTTGTACTCTTTGGCTCGACCTGGTTCATTTACGCTTTGAACGACCAACATGATCACTAAACCAATTACTACTCCTCCAATGCCGTATAATAATTCTTTGTTCATAAATTTCCTTTCATTAATATCATTAATTATACCACTCTGCTTTGGGTTAGGTTAGTGGGAAATTTGTGCTATATTACTAACTGTGAGAATTGAAGAAGAAATAAAACTAGATTATAGCGATGTGTTGCTTCGACCCAAAAGAAGCACCTTAACATCCCGTAAGGAAGTAGAGCTCGAGCGCGAGTTCCGATTTTATCATTCCCCTAAAGTCTGGAGAGGTGTGCCGATAATGACTGCTAATATGGCCACTTGTGGTACCTTCGAAATGGCAAAAGTACTGTCGGAATATAAAATTATTACTACTTTTCATAAGTACTATAAGGTTGAAGATTATAGTCGTTTTTTTGAAAGTTTTTATAATCCAGATTTTGTGGCTTATACTTTAGGGATTCGTTACGAGGATATCGTTCAGTTGAAGCAAATGATTGCGAGCAACTTGATAAACAATTTTTCTTTTATTTGTATTGATGTACCAAATGGTTATTTAGAAAGATTTTTAGAGGCTGTTAAGATGGTTAGAGAACTTTGCCCAAACCATATCATCATTGCTGGGAATGTCGTTACCAACGAAATGACAGAAGAAATTATTTTAGCTGGCGCAGATATTGTTAAAGTAGGAATTGGTCCAGGAAGTGCTTGTACTACGAGGCGGATGACAGGAGTAGGGTACCCGCAACTTTCGGCGGTAATTGAATGCAGCGACGCAGCACATGGAATTGCCAACGAGCGAGGTTATGGATTGGTAATTGCTGATGGCGGACAGCAGTATCCTTCGTGTGTTGCCAAAGCCTTTTGCGGTGGTGCGGATTTCAATATGATGGGATCTCTATTTTCTGGCTTCGATGAAAGCTCTGGCGAATTGGTGGAAAAGAATGGCAAGAAATATAAAGAATATTTTGGCTCCTCATCTAATAAGGCCTTGCAAGAGTTTTATGGTAAAAAAGAAGAGCACCGTGCTTCGGAAGGACGCTATATACTAATGCCTTATAAGGGCAGTATTCATATTTTTATTCAAGATTTATTTGGGAGTCTACGAAGTACAGGAACTTATATCGGAGCGCGACGATTAAAGGAGTTTGCAAGGCGCGCAACTTTTATTAAAGTAACTAAACAACTTACAACATATTTAGAAGAACACGATCAAGAGCAATAAAAAAACGAGCAATATTTGCTCGTATTTTAGTCTAACTTAGGAATCTACCTAAGTAATATGGCCAGATAATTATTGCGAGTACTCCTTGGCCAAAAGATAGTCCTAGCATTCCTACTGTGAAGAGCCAAGCGGCAAACCACAGCGCACCAGAAAAATAGTGCTGTTCGATTTTAATTTTCATGGGTTTATATTAATAATAAATTAATTAAGAATTTGCAGCTTCTTCTAAGTCTGCAATGACGAGCTTTTTCATTTTGAGCATGGCTTGCATCGCTTTATCTGCTTTAGTTTTGTCTGGGTTGCTCAGCAGTTCGCCAAGTCGCTTTGGGACAATTTGCCAGGAAAAACCATATTTGTCTTGAAGCCACCCGCATTGCTGAGCAGATTCGTTGCCACCTGCAGTAAGCTTGTCCCAGTAGTAATCGATTTCTTCTTGGGTTTGGCATTCGATCATCATAGAGATAGCACCGTTGGGCGTGAATTTATGATCGTGACTACTTTCCATCGCACTAAACTTCTGTCCTTCAAGTTTGAAGCCAGCATATTTAACCTTACCTTCTTGGTCTTGCTCTCCAGGTTCGTAGCGAGCGATTAAGTCTATGGAGGAGTCTTTAAATATAGAAGTGTAAAATTTAATGGCTTCTTCGGCTTGTCCAAAATGTTCCCCTACGAACATATAAGCTGGAACAATTGAATCGGTATTCTGACCTACGCTAATTTGCCAAGATAACCCCCAACGATCCTCTAACCAACCATATTTTTCACTCCACGGATACTTATCTAATGGCATTAAGGGTTTACCCCCTTCGATGAGTTTATTGTACAGTGTCTCGACTTCTTCTGCGGTCTTGAAGTTTACTGCCAAGGAAATACTTGGATTTAACTTAAACATTGGACCACCGTCAAGCGCGATAAATTTTTGTCCATTAAGTTCGAAGGTTGCAGTAATAATTTTTCCTTCCAGACCTTTCCAAGGAGGGAAGTCGACTTTATCTGGATAGCGTTGAATGTGAGTGATTTGCGAGTTAGGGAAGATACTAGTGTAGAAGTTAAGAGCATCTTCACAGCCATCCACAAACCAAAGTGATGGAATAATTTTTTGGTTCATAAAACAAAATTAATTATTAAGTAATACATTAACAGGGCCTGCTGAAGCAGTAACAAAGTGATGCCGAATATAAACGTCCATTTTTTTGTTTTGTGACGGAACATTATCATACCAAGTAGAACCCCAGGGGATGCAAAAAAAACTGACCACAGAAAAAAATAGACTTCTGGAACTCGTTGATGGTCGTGTGAGCTCTTTCGTTTGTCGACCCCAACCATAACAAATGCAAAAAAGTTTGTGATGGCAAGAGCTACGGACACAAGTAATAAATGATTTGAAAAATCCATATTGTAGATTTAAAACGAACAATTTTATTTCAAAATACAGCAACAGAGTTTGTCTAAGTTACTTATATAATAACAAAAAATCGCAGGTGATGCGATTTTTATGGAAGCGGAAGTTGTATGACAATTTTAGTTCCCATGCCTGGCTCCGATTCTATATTAACAACTCCATCATGTTGAGCAATAATATTTTTTACGTAGTATAAACCCAAACCAGTTCCTTGGGCAGTGTGTTCTTTAGCGTTTGAGGCTCTGTAGTAACCAGAAAATACTTTGTTTTGTTCAGATTTTGGAATCCCTATTCCATGATCTGTGATGGAAATAATAATGTACTTTTTATTATATTTGGTAATAATCTCTATTTGTCCAGAAGGATTAGAGTACTTGATGGCATTGGAAATTAGATTAGAAAAGACTCTGCGAAGTTTATCCTTATCTGCTCTTAAGTTCTTTGGCTTGCTAAGATTCCAGGAGATAGACAACTTCTTTTCTTTGGCAGCGATTTCTAATGGCTGGTAGCTAAGCTGAAGTAGAAGGTTTACATCAACATCAGTTAAAGATAGTTGAGGCGCAGTGGTTTTATCCAAACTAGCACCATCTAGTAATTCTGTTAAAGAAGCTAACATGTTTTCAGAGCTATAGCCAATTTGCTCTAACAACTTTGGACTCTTCTTGGCTAGTTGGTCTGGAGCAAGTTTTTTTAAAGATTCGATCGCCCATTTAATGCCAGTCAGGGGAGCTCGTAAATCGTGTGCTGCTATGGCAAAATATTCGGACCTGATTCTTAGAATTTGTTCATCCTTTTTTGCATAAAGCAAGGAAGCGAATAGGAATATGATAATCAGTAACCCAACACTTAGTGGTAGTAGAGTAGAGATTAGGATTTCTGTATTGTAATCCTGATATGGAATGTCAAAACCCACTAACGCTATCACTTGGCCATTTTCAGGGTCGATAACCGGTGACATAACAGATAGCCACTTTCCCCAACGATCTTCGCCGACCTCTGTTTGAATAACTTTTTCAGAGAAGACATTGAACATTATTTCCGATGCTTCGTCATAGACTTGGCCAGGAGGAGAATAATCTTCAGAGGTATCTGGTTCGGAGTCGGCATAAAAAAACAACCCTTTATCATTTTTTCCCATAAGGTAAATGAATCGAGTATCGTCATTGTAATTTTGAAGGCTTACCAGTTTTTCCTTCAGACTAATATAGGAGGGATTGGTTAAATCTTCTTCAGTGCCAGATAAATTTTTGATTTCTTGCGAACTTAAAGCAACGGCAAAACTAGTTACCCGTTTGTTTAATGAATTTAAAGTTTGGTTTCGAAAGAAGGAGTAGGCAAATATGGTTCCAGAGATAGTGATGATGCTCACTAAAACAATTAGTACCCAAATTAGATTCCTAGTCTTACTGTGTGTGCTCATACAATAAATTAATTTTATCAAATAAAATTGTCCAAAGCTAATATATGAGCTGTGGGTATTGTGAAGTAAAAATTTACTGCTTATTCATAACGAATTATACAACGGCCAGTGTTCTCGTAAGATATTTGAAACATTTTCCCAGTTTTTTCGATGTATTATACGAAACCTAATTAACAAAGGAGCAATCAATTTATGAATAAATTTATTTATTTCACTAGAAAATTTGTGTTTCCCAACTTAGCGGTAATGGTTTTTGTGACAGGTTTAGTTGTCACAACCAGTGTTGGGGCATATAAGCTTACCCATACAGAGCCTTCGGTTACCGAAGAGCCAAGTGTTGAAGCTAGTTCTCACGAAAGCAATTTAGTTTCCAATGAATCACAAATTAGGGGTCCAGAGATCGATGAACCAGAGGCCGAAGATTTAAACGATGAAGAAATTATTTCTAATATTACGCAGGCAGAAACTAAGAAGTTTAGTGCGAACTCTAATTCAAGTACAGAAGCAGCCCAAATTGCTGTTCAGCCGAAGACTATAGTTCAGAATCCGGCTCCAGCGCAGGCTAGCACTGGCGCATTTACTGCTGCGACTTTAGCAACACACAATAAAGCCGGTGATTGTTATATTGCTTACTCAGGAAAAGTTTATGATGTGAGCAACAGTTCGGCGTGGTCTGGATGTTCTCACCATGGCGCTCATGGTGGTACTGATATCACCGCATTTTTCCCACACCCAGTAAGTTACTTTAATAGTCTGCCTGTTGTAGGAGATTATAGTGGAGGGACTGTTGCAAGTAATAACCCAGTTATAAGAGGTGGCGATGACGAAGACGATGGAGAGGATGAATACGAGGACGAAGGAGAGTATGGGTATGAGGATGACTAAGAAATGGCTTTTATTGTTCTTGATTATACCGGCAGCAGTATTTGCTGCCGGTTATTATCAAAAAGTCCATCAGGCTGCTGATCGAAATATAAAACCTGTCGAAACAGGTTTAACACAGTTTAGTTTGGATGAGCTCGCTAACTATGATGGTACAGATCCTTCCAAGCCAATTTATATTGGGTTGAACGGCTTGGTTTATGATGTCTCTGCGGGACGAAATTATTACGAACCAAACGGAACGTATCATTTCTTGGCAGGGAAAGATTCTTCTGAACAACTAAATTTGATAGGCGGAGACATAATCAAAAGGAAGTACCCAGTAATAGGGAGGTTGGCTTTATGAAGAAAAGTGGAGTTATCATTTTTTTTGGGATAAATATAATTACAGTTGTTCTTTGGTTAATGTCTAAGAGCAGTTTAAGCTTGTTATCATTTCCTGTCTGGAAGTCTCTAGGGCAATTGGCGGGGTTAATTGCTGCTACGACAATTTCACTCGAATTTTTATTGTCAGCAAGGTTGAAAATAGTTGAAAAGTTATTTGGCGGTCTGGACAAAGTTTATAAATTTCATGCACTTGCCGGTGCTATGAGTTTGTTTTTTTCAATTAACCATCCATTATTTTTAGCGATCAATGTACTGCCTACTAGTCAGGCTGCCACGAGATACTTAGTACCCAGCTTATCTAATATCCCGTATCTGACTGGATTTTTAGCTTTATATACCCTGTTAATACTTGTGCTACTGACATTGCTAATCAAGTTGCCATATAGATTTTGGAAGTTGACCCACTATTTTATGGTGATACCTTTAGTGATGGTAATTTGGCATGTCTTAATTATTCCTAGCGATACATCAAACTTTTTACCGCTTAAAATTTGGTTAACAGCGAGTAGTGGGCTGGCCTTATTCTTTTATATTTACAAAAAGTTTTTTTATACTCACTCAGCAGCCAAGCACTCTTATTTATTAAGCGCAGTGACTGTAAAAAATCAATTGATAGAATTAGTTCTAAAACCAGTTGGAAAGGCCTTGCAATTTCTCCCTGGTCAATTTGCCTACATATCTATTGATAGCCCTGGATTTAGAACAGATGAGCACCCATTTTCATTGGCTTCTGCTCCAAATGATTCGTATCTTCATTTAGGCGTAAAACCTCTTGGCGAGTTGACTACAAAGCTAGCAACTCTTCCACTTGGGGCAGGTGTAAAAGTCTATGGACCATATGGGACTTTTGGTGATAGATTGCTCGCAAGTAATAAAGATAGCGTCTGGATTGCAGGCGGAGTCGGCGTGACGCCATTTTTAAGTTTGCTAAAATACTATACTCTTAACCCAGTTTCAAAGAAAATTTGGTTTTTCTACGTAAATAAAACTAGGCAAGATTTGGATTATCTGAATGAAATGCAGGAAGATTGTAGCAAGGTGGGTAATATAAAAATTATTCCTTATCCCTCGGCAGAACGTGGTAGATTTTCAGTCGATGCAATTAAGCCGGAGATTTTAAATTATAAAGACAAGTTATTCTTACTTTGTGGCCCACGACAGATGATGGAAGATCTAACTTGGCAATTAGTTTCAGCTGGGGTGCATCCTAAAAATATCGTGTTAGAAGATTTTAACTTTTTTGCCTAATGAAAACTCTTAAGATAATTATTATTTTTAGTGTAATTAATTTCGGAATATTAACCGGGATTGTCTTAGGTAATGCTAAAAATTTAGAAAATGTTCAGATTGGTTCTGATGACACAGTGTCGCAGGAGTTACCCGTACCGTTTGAATCCACAGAGCCCGTGAAGTTGGCCGAAACAACAAAATCTGAAAAACCTAATAATGAAGTTGCGAAACCTACGAAACCGGTTACTCAACCACAAGCCACGGTAAACACTGCTCCACCTAAAAAAACAGAGCCTTCGCCAGCTCCGGCACCAGCTCCAACACCTAAACCCCAAAATTGTATTATCACAATCGATGGTGTTTCATACGATGTAACGGCGTTTCGTAAGATTCATTCTGGCGGAGATATTTTTAAATGTGGTACCGATATGACAGCAGTGTTTTATTCTCAGCATTCGAGTCAGACTCTTAAAGCGATGCAGAAGTATCGACTCTAGTTATTTCTGATTAAACTTATTGAGTAGAGAATAGATTACAGTGGCAAGAATTGTCCAGTAGAAAATGAAGTAGATACCAACAAATGGTGGTGGCGGGTCGTCTTTCAAAAAATTCACTGATGGTATAAGTAAGGGGCCAACTAGGATAATTTTTACAGGAACAAGAATGCTTGAAGCTGTGCGCTTCCAAGGTATTTGTGAGTTTTCACCTGTTTTAAGGATAGAATCTGGTGGCTTGGGGAATCCTCTTGGACCGGTTGTGCCTAATATTGATGTCGTGATACCAAGAAAAGCAAAACCACAAAGGATAAATATAAGAATAAATTTTTTTCTAGAAATAATCATTTTTTAGTTCTGGTCTTTCATCATCTTTATACTCGCTTTCACTAATTTAGTAACCAAATTAATTAGGATTTTAGAATCATCGGCGTAGCTAACAGTACATCTGACAGTGTAATTAGTTATATATTCGAAGTATATCAAGTTGCTAGAGTGATTAAAAAGTTAACAAGCTATAAAATAGCTATGTGGCCAAAATCACATGATTATGAAGGAGTGATATAATTATATCTATGGAAAAGGAAAGACCAGAAATTGGATGGGAGATGGAAAAATCTCTTGAAACCACTCCTCCTGCTATAGAATCATTTTTTGACCCTAAGGAGGCGGTTAAGACTTGGCCAGAACATATAACGAGTAACCCAGAGTTTATCGAGCAGGCAGAATCCCGAGCTAGTTTGGTGAATAGCTTGGAGGAAGTAAGTTCGGCATTGCCTCGCCCAGACATGTCTTTACAAGATGCTGTAAAGAATGGTTTTGTTAGTGAGGATCAGGTAACTAATTTATATAACAGCTTGTCTCACGAGCTTGGTAGGAGTCCTGATTACGATCGTATGGCATTATATTTACCATTTGAATATTTGCCTACGACCGAGGATATGGGTTCAGAAAAGTTGCAAGAGTCTGCTAATAACTTTCGGCAGGTATTTTTAGAATCATGGCAAAACCTTCTAAGCACGCAAGATGTTAGAGCAAATTTTGTTGACGGTGATGTTATTGAGTTACATCAAAGAGAAGGAGATTTACCAAGGGTAGTAAAGGCTGCTCATTTGATTCCAATTTTAGTAGAGCGAGGCTTCATACAGGTGGATCAGGTTATAAATTTGTTGGAGACAACTGATGACTCCATTTTAATTAGTAGTGTTGCTGACACAATACCAGCACTAAAAGATTTGGGGCTAATTAGCGATTCCCATTATGCGCAACTGCGCAATTTAAATAACGAAACAATTAATAAGTGTTTGGATGGCGTGGATAAGTCGTCGGACATCAACACTGTTTCTGCAGAGTCACAAAATTTTGACATTGGAGAAATAAAATCTGTATTAGCAAAAAAACTTGAAACGATTACCTCTGAAGTTAATAATCAGGCAATAACAGAAAAGAGAAAGGCATGGTTAATCCAAGAGGAGGGGAATCGATTAATTGAATCTATTAGTGATCCTTTTGCCGAAGGTATTTTAAATGGAATAGTGACACCAGATATTTCTGAACAGTATGTTACAGCAGATACGGATCCAGCTGTCCAAAAAGTGTTTGTTGACGCGCTGAGAAAAGCACTTGAAAAGTTATCTACGAAGGATCAACAAGGGGCAGAGGAACTTTACCATCAGTTTGAATCTTCGATTCTGTCTCTGTGGAATAGTAAAGATAACGATGTCCACGGGTCGGTAGAAAAATTATTTCAAAGGCTGAATAGATTAAATATAGTAAGCGATCAGCAGTTTTCCGGGCTTGGTCTTAGAAAGCCGGCTTTGGATGGTTCTTCAATGGAAAACTTAAAAAATATAGAAAGTGAAATTAAGGAAATACAATCTTCTATTTCAAAAATTGAAACTGACCCGCTTTTATCTAGCACTTTGTATCCAGTAGTTTTGATCTATGGGTCACAAATTAAAGGATATGGTGATAAGAATTCTGATATTGATGTGGCTGTGATGGTTAAGCCAAATACGGATATTTCGATGAGAGAGGAAATCCAAGGTTCCTTGCAGAATGTTTTCAACCACGAGAAAATTCGTGGAGGAATAGTTCAATTTTGGTTAGAAGAAACCGAGCAAGGTTTAATGATTAAAGATTTTGAACACGCAGATCCATTCATCGGTGGGAGCTACTGGACCTACTTATTATTTGGATCGGCTTGGGAAGGTAACTCTACTGTAGTTAAGGATTTGCGAACTAAGGTTTTATCACCATATCTTTATGAAACCGATAAGGAACTGTATGGTCATAAGGCTCGCCACCTTTATCTTGAAGAAATGGAGAGGAACTTTTTACAGTACCGGTTAATGCATAGTGGTTATGAAAAATATTATCCATCATACGGAGGATTAAAAACTCCTCATGCAGACCGAATGGATAGTAGAAGCATGTTTTGGGATTCAGGTTATAGGCAGGCAGCAACAAAGTTGTACGCCAAACAAGTATTCTTACCAAATTTACATTTTGATAAATAAAAAACTCGGACAATTTCTCGTCCGAGTTTATAATTCAGAAGTTTATTAAACTCCTCCTAAGGATTAAATACGGCCGCCGCCGATACCGGTGACTTTACCTCGACCACTTGCTCCGAGCTGATCCCAGGGGATCTGGCTTCCGAGCATGTACATCGAACCAAAGTACTGGATTTCTTCGTTGCCTGCCGGTTGGTCTTGAGCGTGCAGAATTGCCAGCACAAAGCGCGTGAGGTTTTGCTCCAAACGCGGATAAGTCGGCGATACCGCCACACCCAATTGCTTGAGCATCTGTTCGCGGTTAGCCGCACCGATCATCGCCGGGAGTCGGGGATTGGTCAGGGTTTCCTTGATCTGGGTCGCATCATAAGCAAGCGCTGCTGAGATCTGAACGCCAGTTCCGGCAAACACCTTATTGATCGCATCCGCTACTGCTGCAGCTTCATCGCGAAGAACACCTGTGTCAGGCGGCTGCATCATTCCTGGAGGCATTGCAACCCCGCCGTTCATCGCCGAGCCCAGAAGGCCAAGCAAAAGAGTTGGATTTGTAGCCCCGGTTGCCCACGACTCATACCAATTCTTGAGGGTTGCATAGAAGCCGACAGTGCCGCTCCAGAGCCTATCGTCTATACGACGAAGGAGCTCTTTCTTGCGACCCTCGGTCACATAGCTGCCGTCCATACCTTCGACCGCTGCAAAAATATCGGCGTACGAGGTACGAGTGAGCTGTTTGCGAAGCTTGAAGAATTCGGGATCAACCTGCTCTTCGTTCTTGTCCGCAAAAGCTTCCATTTCCTTCACCAAGAGGCTCGGGACATCGTACAGACCTGCTCGGCTAGCCAAGGCTGCTCGAACCGCAGAGATCACTGTTGACTCATCGATCTTCAGAACACCGCCTGCTTTGAGAGCAGAGAGCCATGAAGCATCGTCCGGCGGCGCCGGCAGAATTGAGTCAAAAGAAAAGTTGCTGGTGCTGCTCGCTGCTGCGCTAGCCTCAACAGCCGCCTTTTGCAGTTGTTTGACAGCTTCCCTGGCAGGGAGCTTTTGCATGCCGGCCTCAACGAGGTCAGCTTCCGTTAGGCTGTTAAGATGTTCAACGGTCGTCGCGCCTAGGTCGTTCATTACCTTAGTGGCGACTTCTTCCGTCGCGCCCAGTTCGAGCAATTTTGCCTTCACCGGATCAACAGCTACGTCCGTAGTAGTGCTTGTATCTTTCTTTCCTTCAGTCATGATATTCGAATCTCCTGTGTTTTATCTACAAACCTTATCTCGCTCAGTTTTGCCGAACGAAACCATCCGAACCTTTATGTTGAGTGCATCATATAATGTCTCCGCACAAAGGTTATATTGCGCTTCCAAATTACCAGAAGCGATTTTTTGCTCACTTAACTCAGGTGTGCATTTTTCCAACTCTTGCCCCAGTTGTTGCTGGTACTGGAGTTGGTCATCATCGTGACCAAACCTTACCTTCAATTCTCCTTCTGGAGTAAAGTAGGTTTGGTTGGTTGCGTTAATGTATTTATTGCATAACCACCACGAGCCATTAACCAACATTTGATCGAACCAGCTAATCGCTAAGCCGTCAAAAGCTGTTGGGCCACCGCTAGCTGCAATCGCATAACGAAGCAGCACTAGATCAAGAGGGCCAACTCGGACCTTACCTTGATATCGGTTTTCGAGCTTGTGGCTCCCAGGGAGTAGGTGCTCGTTCATTCCGTCATCGGTTGTTGGCATTGGACCAGCACCGTGACGAATTGTATAAGCTCTGTGTACTCCAAGATTAATCATCTCTCCATCATACCCATGTTCTTCAATCATTTCCTTGGTAAAACTTGGAAGTGTTCGAATTGCAGAAGTATGAGGGTGAAAACCTTGGTAATGATCTGTTAAGATCCCATGTGAACTTTCAACTACTGTCACGCCATCTTGGGCGAGTAAGTAGCTAAAATAATCACTATCGACAATTCTGACTTCTTTAGCTGCAAGCTTGAACCGATTTGTTACATGCTCCAAAAATTCAGGATCATCCAACAATTCAAGTTCAGTCAAAGCTTCCGATCTGTCACTACTTAGAAAACCCAAATCGATTAGGGGTTCAAGATCAGTTTTTACTTGATCTCTTATCGCCGCAAGCCGATTTTTTAGTTTTGAACTCGAAAGATCTTTAGCACGGATTGTTAGGTCAGAAAATCGTTTCGAAAAACGAAAAGCTTCGCCAACACCTGTGCCTATTGTCCCTCGTGGGTTATTTTTTCGGGCCAACTCCTTAATACGAGAAGCAATGCCATGGAAAGGTGTAGCACAAATAACATTTTCGTCTACGGTGAGTAGTTCAAAAACATTATCAATGCCGTGCCTATATCTTAGGTCATAACCTTCGTTTAGGATTCCTTCTGGTGAAAAGATGAAGCGGGGAGTCAGGTGTGTCCTGACCCCCTCGAATGTGCCACAGCCGAACTGACTGAAGGCGAATTGTTCACCTGAACTAGTCGTGACTCCGTGACTGCCTTGAGCTCCACCAACTTTGAAGATGGTATGAGCTTTTTTCAGATGGCTGATCTTATGAACCACACCACCTTTACCGCCGTCACCAGGACCTAAGTCGGTGACGATATAGATTTTCTGCATCATCACCTCCTCGGGTTAGTTTTTAGAGCCATCCGCCGTCGTCTGAACTTGCTGCAGCGGCTTCGGCTTCTTCGACCGGATCGATCGCACCTTCAGGAACCTTGTCAGGATCCACGGGGTAGAGATCGGTCTTTTCAGCGAAGTAGTCTCCCTTCTTGGGCAGTTTGCCGTAGTTGGGTAAGTCGCATTGCGCATTGAGCGGGATGTGTGCGATCGAATCGACTGCCTTTTCAGCATCACTCTTGCTCAGGTTTGCACCTTCGAGAAAGTGTTTCGCTGAGTTAAGGTCGAGCGTTCCTTCGGTTAGTCCTGTTACGGCTGCCATGATGTGTGGCACGTGCTCGATTCTTGGGAGCACGATCACACGTTCTTTGCCGTAGAGTTTTTGCCATCTGGAAACGGTATGGGTTTCACCATGAGCGACCATCAAAGCGAAGCCATGCGCTCGCTTGAGCATGTCTTTGACAAGCTCAGAGTTCGAGGGCAGGTCTTTCGCAGTAATGTCGTGACCGTTTTCTTTGGCTTTCTCGAAGACATCTTTTCCGAAGATGCGTTCAAGCTCTCGGGCGCTGAGTCGTTCGTGCATACCAGCATCCGTAATGGTAAAGTCCATTGACTTCAAGCCAATCCGGTGAAGGTATGCATTGGTTAGGTAGGCTGCTCCAAAGATCCCATAGTGCGGATCTTCATCGGAATCGCCGCCGTTGCCCTCAGGGTGCATCAGCGTAAGCTGGTTGACCATCCGGTCTGCCAAGACTTCAAACTGTCCTCGGCAGAGCACGAACTGATCCACTACGTCTCCGAATATCGAAGCGCAGTAGAACGGGTCACGACCTGGCATAACTTCAGCGACCAGCTCGCAAATCTGCGGGAGTGCCTTCAGTGCCTTATCGACGTTGTCGCCCATAGACCCTGTTGTATCGAGTCGATACTCTAAAGTCCCTGGTGCTCCAACGGTGACGATCCATCCACCATTTTTCTGCTCGGCCAGACGAATGCGCGATTCACGCACAACGCCGTATTCGGCAGGGTCAACAAGTGGATCCAGTTTTCCGGTGTTCTTTACAGTTTGCTTACCTCTGTCTGCGGCTTCTTTCCCTTTTGAGGTAAATGATCTCACAGACGATCTGTAAGCAGTGCGTGAATATGTTCCAACTCCCATGTAATGTTCTCCTTTTTCACCTACCTCGTGGTAGGGCAGTAAACTCGTGGAATCCACGTTCCCAAATGCTATCGACAAGCTCGTAAAATTCTTTGTGAGCATTGAAAGCATTACTATGACCATTTGTTGCTAACTCGATGAGATGTTTGCAATATGCAACTTCTCCTTCACTGCCATCATTTGGAATCCCGTCTTCGACAGAACCATCCAAAATTTTGATAACAGTGTGAGCCAACTCAATGATTTCTTCTCTTGCCTCTGATCTGGTTACCCTATCTCTAGTCAACTGTGCGTCTGCCCAATTGAAAAAGATAACGTAATGTTGATCCGGTTCGATTAGAATGTTGCCGAGACTAAGGTTGTTTATAACCAGCCCGGAATCGTGAGCGAATGATAGCGTTTTTAGTGCTTTGCCCATGATCCAGATACTGGTTCTTATATCAACCCTTAGCCTATCTTTATTCACCAGCGTAGATAGGGGAACCAAGTCCCGAATCGATTCAACACCATTAAATTTCAAGATGTTAACCCGTCGGTTTCCTTGAGTCGTAAGCTTAAAACTTTCTTCCACTGCAGGGAAACCCAACTGGTAATTAAGATAACGATTAGGTTTATCTTTAATCTTGGCATATTCCTCTTCGACAGCAATTGCTGAGGATTGAAGCTTTCCAAGAATAAAGGCCGCTTTGTCTAGTTTGCCGTTGTTCACTTGTTCGTTTGCAACTTGAAACAGATACTGTTGATCCGAGTCCTCTTGCATGCACAAGTAGAGTCGGTACAATTCCGTTTCAGCCACTAGCTTACCGACTTCATAGCGAGCTTTTGGACTCTCGATTATCATGATTGTATAATTTTACCTCCTGTCATTGATTGAAAAGTGCGTGAATTTCCTCAATTTCTTTAGGGAATTTGCGAAAAATCAACTGTTGAATATACCAATTTCACGATAATTTGTCAACCTGGCGGGTGCTTTAACCTTGGGGTTATGAGACAAGCAAAGTAAATTCTGTAAGTGTATATTCAACACTAACTAGATAATATCAGTTCTTATATTATTGTCAAGAAAAAAACGCCGGGTTTAACCAGCGTTTTGTTTACCGAATTATTGCAATCTAACCTTTCCTTGGTTTAGTGAAAACATAGTATCCTTCGTAGCTTTCATTGTATCCGGGATTATCATACTGCACTTTCCAGCCAGCTGCTCGGAACATAGGCTCCACATCAAACCAGTGATGATCAAATGCCTCACGTTTATTGATTCCTTTGGATATTGCATTTTGCACTACAGCATTTAAAGTAAATGTTGCCGTGCCGTTGTGAAAGTTTTTTACAATGAGTTCATTGAAAGCAAGGATAACTTCATCAGGAATGACATCGTCCTTTAATCTTTCTATTTCATCTACATTGATTGGTCTAATTCTATCTCCCATCTGTGCCTCCTATCTTAGGTTTTATGAATCAAACTTTTCGCTTCTTTCGTTTTTCAATTTCTTTCTCAATTAATTTGATTTCTTCTCTGTAGTCTGGGGCGTACATGAAGTCTGGGCCTGTTTCTGCGTCTGATAGTTCTTGGCCAGCTTCAAACTTTTCCAAAGCTTTCTTTAAATTTGAGAGTGATAGCTTTGAGATATCAGTTTTTAGTAAATCCTTTGCCCTTATTGCAGCATCATGGGTGTCGTGAAATTCACCAACCGTAATTTCGATTGACATTTCGGGAAGTAGTTCGTTTCTTTTCATGATTCCTCCTAGAAATAGTGATTCATAAGTTTATCACTGGATTGCGATACAGTCAATAATTAAAAAACTGCGTTAACCTTGGAATGGTATAACGCAGGAAAAATTATTTTGTTTTGTCTTTAAGCATTTGTTGGACCTTCGATAGGTAGTGTCCATGACCAGGGTTACCATACAGGTTACCAAATCCGGTACCTTGGTATGGCCAGTTTCTATTTACCTCACTTTCTGCCTTATCATAGTGAGGGCACCTAGACCTCAAACATTGTCCTCTCCAAGCTTCTTTTCCCTCACAGCACTTAAGTACAATTTTAACCATAGTTCCTCCTTAGATGAATAAAAAAATACCTCTTCATTTGAAGAGGTATTAAGCTTTGATAAATGGAAAACTTAACTAGCCTCTTCGAGAAGAGGTAAAGTATGCAACTGAATTTAGCTTGATGTGTTCCATATAGACGAAATATTAGCAGTAATAAAAGCTTGTGTCAAAATAATACTATCTCAATTGGGTGAGTGTGTGATTTAGCCAACTTCAACAGTGAAGCCGCCATAAGAGAAACGTTTCATATCAAAAGGCATGTCCATACTACTACCATACTTTTTGTCGAAATAGGCCATCACTTTTTTGTTTACAGCATCGCGGTGGTTGCGTGATTTAAAAACTATGAACGAAAACCAGACCGCTTCGTTTGGTTTTGCTTGGGCAATTTTAGGAAATGTTAGTGTGACAAATTTAGGCTTGGCATCATCGATTTTACATTCTTTATAATCTAACGCGCCAAATTTTAACCAAACCTTTTTAGCCTCTTCGGCAATCTTCTTATACTTTGTTGTAGCTTTTTTCGGAATGGGTATTACAAACCCATCCACGTATGCACCTTTTTTCATGTATTTGATTTTTTAATATCTATAAATTTAATGATTACAGTTATGATATCAAAGAACCACCAAACTTGTTAGTGGTTTTTTGATGGCTCCAACTCGTGGACGAGTTCAGAGCTGTGGATTGGAAAGCTTTTAAAACTCTTTTTCACTCAAGCCACTTTGAATCATAGAAATAATAGTAATCCTATCATCGTCAGAGTAAAGATCATTCCACTAATATATTTTAATTGCATTATAGGTTTATATTCGCTTTGTCGACCCGATATGGTTTTTATTTTTTGCCAGATAAAGATATAAACCACCACTCCTGCTACAAAGGTAGTAATTCCAAGATATGCGTTGAAGAGGAATGAGTAGGATAACAAAATTATTCCCAATAGATATAAAATAAGAAAGTTTATTTTTATCCCTTTTATTCCGTACTTCACAGCAAAAGTCACATCTCCTCTACGGCTGTCTTCATCAATTTGATAGGCTTGAGAAACTGGGTACATACTAAGGATAAGAAATGATGCACCTACTGCACTAACGATTAGATTGGTAGGCATTCCAACTCCTCCTGCCATTACGTAACCCAAAATAACTGAATTAAATATCGTAGCAATTCCAATTGCTATAAAACTTAGAAGTGGCTTCCCCTTGAATCGAAATATCGGTCCACTGTATAGCCAGAAAAGAATCATTGATAAAAGATAAACCAACCCAAAAATCGGCAGTATAAAGTATGAAATAATCAGTCCAACGACTTGTACAACCCACGATGTATAGTACATCCATGTTTCTACTTTTGGTGGATGTTCAAGTCCACCGATTGGTCCTTCGTCTCTATCAAAGTAAGAATTATATACATTGGCACCGCCAAACAGAAAAACATATATGACGCCAAAAGATATTAGAAAAATCTGACCATCTGATATGTCAGGAACAAAAATCGCTCCAAGAAAAAATGGAGCCGACAGAATGAAAAAATTGTAGTTAAGACGTAAGTGTAATAAAAAGTTTTTGACTTCTTTCATATATTGATTCTAACAAATTTCAGTATTGATGTCCTCTTTGGTATAAAAAAACACGCAAAACTTTGCGTGAATTTTATTGGCTCTCGGTCGTGGATAGTATTAGAACTTATTATACAAAGCAATCTATTCAACCGGTTTAAAACTACCTCGGTTTAACACCCACCAGCAAACCCCTATCCTTCATTAAACCATTCTTTAAAAACTTTGATTTTAGTCCTTCCTTTTCCATTATCTTCAACATATCGTTTGTCTCAAAAAGCCCCATTTCGTGACGGTCAACAAAGTATTTAACTTTCTGTCCCTTTTCAGCAACTAAATAGTGCATATCCATAACTGAAACTGATTTGTTCTTAATTTCAGAAACAACAAGACGGGCAATCTTTATTTCTGGTTTATCATAAGTAGTCATATGAGGATTACCAGCTTTGTAGGTCTTCTTATTAAACCAAGGCTCAATGATTACCACGCCACCTGGTTTTAAATGACTAGAAATGCCTTGAATAGTTTTTTGGAAGTTAGTCAAAGTTTTTACATATCCAATTGCACTAAATAGACTTGTAATTACATCAAATTGTTTATTTAATCTGAGCTGTGACATATCTGCTTTTTTAAAAGCAACACCTTTTACATTTTTTTCAGCAACTTTCAAAATGCCCTCATTTAAATCAGTTCCCAAGCATCTATAATTCTTTTTCAAGTAGGCAAGATGTTTGCCAGTGCCACATCCCAAATCCAGTAAATTATTACCGGAGCTTAATTTATTTTTCTTGATTAGCTTATCTATGACCGCAACTTCTTTCTTATAGTCCTTGAAAGTATAAATAAGGTCATAGTATTTAGCTTGGTCGCCATATATTTTTTTCATAGAGTTGAAGTTATTTAAATCATTTTAACACTTACAAGTTATATCGTCCACGAAACCTAAATAAAAAACGCCAGCTATTGTTGGTGTTTTTTATTGGCTCCCGTTAATGCCTGAGTTTGGAAATTATTTTGATTTAGTAATAAAAAAGTTGGCTCATAGTAAATCATTTTGAGCCAACTATAACTCGGTAATATTGAATTGCGCCAGGGATTCCAAAACCGACAATGGGCAGAACTAGTATGGCTGCGTAGTCTGGCTCAAGCAACCATGTCATCCCCATAAGTCCGACACAGAGCA
>CAZHYL010000010.1:0-4926 GCA_964536745.1 uncultured Candidatus Saccharibacteria bacterium
CCACCAAATTATAATATTATTAACAATCAAGATTGGGAATTTGGAATCAAAGTGTTTGATACAAGATTCGCGATTCTTGATAGGACAAGCATATGCTTAACCAATCAGATATTGAATCTATAACTGGATTCAAACCAAACAATTTAGAGTTATATATCTCTGCCTT
The DNA here is from genome assembly GCA_964536745.1 of uncultured Candidatus Saccharibacteria bacterium. Lineage (GTDB taxonomy): Bacteria > Patescibacteriota > Doudnabacteria > UBA920 > UBA920 > UBA920. The sequence continues at coordinate 167 of CAZHYL010000010.1, forward strand.
CACTCACCGGTCTTATTTAAATGAGCATCGTGGTTTCGAGTTACCACATAACGAACGATTAGAGTTTCTAGGTGATGCAGTATTAGAATTAGTTGCCACCGAACACTTGTATAAGAATTACGATCATCCAGAAGGAGAGCTAACAAATTTTCGAAGCGCCTTAGTAAATTACAAGATGTTATCGGAAATTGCCCGCAAGATGGGATTAGAAACTCATTTGTTAATGTCCCGCGGTGAAGCTAAGGATACTGGAAGAGCAAGACAGGTAATTTTAGCAAATACAATAGAAGCATTAATCGGTGCTTTGTATTTAGACTTAGGTTATGAACCTAGTCAAAAGTTTATCGAAAAAGAAATTCTAAAAGAACTCCCATCTATTATTAGCGGAGAAAAATATTTAGATCCTAAAAGCCGTTTACAAGAAATGGTTCAGGATAAATGGGGTGTTACACCAACCTATGGAGTAATTTCCGAGAGTGGACCAGACCATGCGAAAGTTTTCGTCGTGGCAAGCTATAAAAATCACGAAGAACTTGGACGTGGAGAAGGGCCAAGTAAGCAAGAAGCTGAAATTTCTGCTGCCGAGAACGCTTTGCATAATTTAAATTAGCTTGTCCTGCTTCGCCAAGGCTTCGCAGGACACTTCTTCACAAATTTTTACTCCAAGCGCTTGCACTTCGTAGCCTTGGCGAAGAAGTGGGGATAAGTCGCATTGACCATCATAAATCCTATTGATACTCTTAAATTAAGTTCGAACTCCGAGTAACCAAACAAACACAAAGTTTACAGAGACAGCTTCCAAAATCCGCCAGTCGGCGGAAGGGAGCTGTTTTTGTATCATAAAAAAGCCTCTGTTTTAACGCTATGTTATAATTATTAGAGTTATGTACCTCAAACGGCTTGAAATACAAGGTTTTAAATCCTTTGCAAAACATACAACTTTAGAATTTGGTCCAGGTATTACAGCAATTGTTGGGCCTAATGGCAGCGGTAAATCCAATACCGCTGATTGTTTGCGTTGGGTTTTGGGTGAACAAAGCACGAAGCTAATGAGAGGTAAAAAAAGTGAAGATGTAATTTTTGCAGGCTCAGATAAAAGAGGTCGCAGTTCTTTGGCAGAAGTAATTGCCACTTTCGATAACCATGATCATAAAATTCCTATCGATGCTTCAGAGGTAGCAATTGGTAGAAGAATAACTCGAAGCGGGGAAAGTGAATATCTGTTAAATGGAGCTAAGGTTCGCTTGTTAGATATTATAGATTTAGTCTTGAAGAGTAACATCGGCACTTCTCGGTATACTGTTATTGGTCAGGGAACAATCGACCAGATGATACTTGCTGGTCCATCTGAAATAAAAAATCTAATAGATGAAGCAAGTGGTGTAAAAACATATTATCTAAAAAGAGAACGTACCCTTAGAAGACTTGAACAGACTGCCCAGAACTTAATGCGTGCTGAAGATTTATTGCGCGAGCTTGAACCACGGGTAAAGTCGCTGCGTAGACAGGCAAAACGAATGGAGGCCAGAGAGGCAATTGAAATTGATCTTAAGGGTTATCAGCGAGAATATTTAGGAAGTCAGTGGTGGACTCTTAATTCTTCTATTAAAGAATTAGATAAACAACTAGAGCAATTAGCAGTCGAACAGAAACAAGTTCAGGCAGTTATGGATGCTCATCTGCAAAAGATAGAGCAACATGAAAAAGAAAACTCGGAATCCCTAGTACAATATCAAAAAGCACAAACTGCTTTGCAGGCCAAGCAAACTGAAAAAAATAATTTACTAGAACAAGTCAGTTTAATTCGTGGTAAGATGCAAAGCCAGAAAACAGGCGTAGTGGATAGTGGTAGTTTGCAAGTCGATAGCCATTCTCTTGGTCAGAAGATGATCGAAATTGAAAATGAACTTAAAATTGTAGAACAGCAAATTATAGAGTCATCAAAAAAAGTAGCTGTTGCCGATAAGACGCTACAAACTGTAAACGCTCAGCTAACAGAATTATATTCTGCGATTAGCAACCCTGCTGGCAGTGACTGGGTAACTATTGAAGTGCAAATGAAAGAGTTAGATAATACTTTTGTTCAATTTGAAAGAATTATCGAAGAAACTAGTGATTTAAACGATGTTCGTAATGCAACTGCTGGAGTTATTCATGCTTGGAATAGCTTTAAAAAGACAGCTAGTGAAGCCGCTAAACATCCTGATTATAATAGAAAATTGCAGTTACAGCTGTCTGAATTAACCGAGCAAAAAGATCGTTTAATGCAGGACCAAACAGCTATGGCTACAGCTCATTCGAAAGCGCAAATGCGCAAAGAATTTTTGACTAGCCAACTAACTTCACTGCAAAATCAGAAGTTGCAGGTAGATTTAGAGTTAAAAAAGGCCAATGCAGGCACTAATGATATTTATATTAGTGAGCTTGTGGATGAAGAAAAAACAGTTCAAGAAAAGATTGCTGTCTTAACAAAATCAATGGAAGAGTTAGATGCAATTGTGCAATCATTTTATACTGCTGAAAGCTCTTGGAAGGCAACTATTTCTGAAGAAGATAAAATGTTTAGGCGTCAGCAAGATGAACTAAGTAAAATAAGAGATAGACAAACCACAATACAAGTTGAAAAAGCAAAATTTGAAACACAAACCGATGCTATTGTGTCTGAAATCATTGCTACATTAGGAAGTGACATTTTAGAAAGAATTCAACAGAATCCAATCAAGGTCGAAACCGATGGTTTGGATTCAAAGATTGCAAAACTTAAACATCAACTAGAACTTGTTGGTGGTGTAGATGAGTTAACCATTCAGGAATATCATGAAACTGAAGGGCGATTTACAAGTTTAGAAAATCAGGTTTTAGACTTGCAAAAAAGTATGAGTGATTTGCGTAAAGTAATGGATGAACTTGATGAACATATCAAAACCAAATTCAATACCGCCTTTATAAAAGTTAATGAGCAGTTCGAGCAATACTTCCGAATATTATTTAATGGAGGGCGAGCTCACCTTTCTTTAGTTAAATCTCAAGATGATCAAACTGAAGCAGAATTGGAATTAGAAAAAGAGGAAGGGAAGGAAGAGCAGAAAGATCAAGTTAGACCTGAAGAAAAAATTATTGCTAAGTACGAGAAAGGTTCTCTGGCTGTTGCTGGGGTAGACATTAAAGCAACCCCTCCAGGTAAAAAATTATCTTCCATTCAATCGTTGTCTGGTGGAGAAAGATCTTTAACTTCCATTGCACTGCTTTGTAGTTTACTTACTTGTTTCCCTTCACCCTTTGTTGTGCTGGATGAAGTTGATGCTGCTTTGGATGAGGCAAATACTATTCGTTTTGGGCAAATACTAGGAAAACTGTCTCACCAAACTCAATTTATTACGATCACTCACAATCGTGAAACTATGAACCAAGCCAATATTCTATATGGTGTTACTATGGGGGATGATGGGGTTTCTCAGCTTTTGTCCATAAAAATGGATCAGGCAACGGTTTATGCTAAATAGTGAAGGTGCTCCTAAAAGTATTGACTAGAAAGGCTTCAAGTGGTAGACTATTGAAGTCTTTTTAATCAATTTGATTTTGATCTCTGGCCTGTATTAGTCCGTCAACTAATCGTCCAGTTAGAGAAAAAACTCGAAGATTAAGCCAAATTATTATAAATTTACAATGTTAACTATTCGCTTACAAAGAGCTGGAAAACGCAATACTCCTCAATATAAGGTTGTTCTTGCAGAAAAAACAGCAGCAAATCAAAAGAAATTCATCGAAGTGATCGGTGCTTACAATCCACATTCCAAAGAATTGGTTGTTAAAGATCAAGAACGCTTGAATTACTGGGTAAATGACCAGCATGTAGAATTATCTCCTACTGTTCACAATCTATTCGTAACAAAAGAGCTAATAAAAGCCGATAAAAAGAGAGCTTTCGCCATTCCTGCAAAGGCAGAAGAACCAAAAGCAGAAGAAGCAGCGCCAGCGTCCGCAGAGACTCAAGCAGAATCAGAGTCTGAAGCTACCCCTGCTGAAGAAGCTCCTAAAGAGTCTGAATCAGAAGAAAAGCCAGCAGAAGCTGAACCAGTAGCCGCAGAAACATCATCAGAACCAGCTTCTGAAGAATCAAAATAATACTAAAGCCTTCGTTATCACGAAGGTTTTTTATTTTATTAAATTGAACTTTTAACTTTCTAAGTTGATTTTTTTCTTTAGAAATGCTATACTATATAAAAGGTTACGTGATTTCCGAAACAAAAATTCAAAAATAATATAAAATGGAAAACTCTCATAAGTTTATCAAACTGTTATTGGCTGTAGTAGCGGTATTAATTTTGGCTTTTGTCTTGTATAAGTTTATTGGCGATAGGCAGAAGTTTGTTGAATTAAAAACACCAGAAACAGCAGTTGTAAAAAAGATGGACGTAGATTATTCTAAGTCACCAGAAAAATTTCCTACCAATATTCCAATTGAGTCTGGTGCAAAAATTACACAAAATTATAATGCCACAACTCCAGAAGGTGAATTTCAAGCAACCCGTTCTTTTATTACAACCAAGTCTCTTGATGAAAATGTAAAAATTTATAGCAATATATTAAATAAGGATGGTTGGAAGTCTAGCGTTGTTGTAGATAACTCAAATTTTAAAATGATCAGTGGCTCAAAGGATAAGAAGCAGATTACTATTTCGGTTGATGATAATAAAACTACAAATATCAAAACTGTTACTATCAGCTATATAGAAACACTTAAGTAATCTATTTACTGA
>CAZHYL010000010.1:5026-18860 GCA_964536745.1 uncultured Candidatus Saccharibacteria bacterium
TATCAAAACTGTTACTATCAGCTATATAGAAACACTTAAGTAATCTATTTACTGATCAGTTCATTATTAAGACTTAGAACATGAAATTTCTTCCAAACACTAACAAATTTAACACTATTTTAATTGGGTTATTTATTTTAGCTTTGTTAGGACCTCTACACGGAAATCAGTCCTTAGTATCCAAAGACTCTTTTTCAATAAATGAAGCACAGGCAATTTGTAATATAGATAATCCTTTCCCTCCACAAATTACTGCGATAGATCCGCCATCAGGCACTTATGATAATCCCGGCATTATCCCAGTTGCGATTACAGGTACCCGTGGAGGGATGTGTGTTGAAAATAGTTATCCCGTTTGGTTTGAAACTGAATTTTATTATACGTTTACAGATCCTTCAGGTGATATTGTGGCAAACGGAACTTGGGATGAAGGCCCTTGTAATATTTCTTGTTCGCCAGATTTATATTATGAACAAACAGTCTCTGCTGATACTTGGGCTGAAGCCGGCCAGTATTCACTATATGTTGAAGCTATTGAGGTAGGTAATCAAACTGTTCACTCGATGACTGTTCAATTTAACATAACCCGAGAAGGTTTTTCGTGTAATGTGGTCCCATTAACCCACACTATGGATCCAGGTAGCTCGTTTGCGTATGAAATCAGAACATCTCCAGTAGGCAATTTCAATAGTCCTGTAAGTTTCACTTCAAGCATTTCACCATCTTCTGGAAATGTTCCAAGTGTAAGTTTACCTAATAATGGTCAGGTTCCTCCAGCAACAGTAGTAGTAAATGTTTCAACTCAAGCTAGCACTGATGCAAATACATATACTATAACTTTCATAGGAAATGGTGGTGGCAAAACAGCTAGTTGTAATACACAGCTAAGAATAAACCCACCTACACCAGATTTTCAACTTACGTTATCACCATCCACAGGAATAGTGCCTAATCCGAATAGAGCTAACATAGGTAGCGAACCAGTTTTCAGAGTGATGGCAACTTGCACAGGTGGTTTTGCAGGGCCAATCACCAACCTTGAAGCCACCACAACTTTTACAAATGCATTTTTGACTTTAGGTGCAACTCAGATTGATTGCGGTGGTTCCACAACACTTACTGTAGGAAATACCTCAGCTGTTCCATTGAATCAGCAATCATCTATGATAAACACGATTTTAGAATCTATACAAGTAACTGGCCGTGGCCAAATTAATTAGATGACAAAAAATAAAAATAAAAATATAGTTTCTGCGTTACTTGCAATTTCATTAGTTTTGAATTTTGGAGGAGTGGTTAAGACTGAAGAATTGTTTACAACACCTGAAGCTAAGGCCGAAGGTTCATGTCCTGCTTCAGTTCCTTCTACTCATATGGTAATTCGTAGCGGAAGCGCGAATGGACCAATATTGGGTACTTATGATAACGAGGGTTGGAATCTTGAAAGCGGTCCTCCAGGTATGGGTACGGTAGCTACGTTACAAGTACCTTCTGGGACAGTTCTTTATTATAATGGTTGGACAGAAGGGGTAGAGTTAACTAATCGTAGCCCAGGCTCAACACATAGTATTCGTGGATCTGCTACTGTAACTGCACCTGGTAATAAGGCTGGGTACTACCCAAGTGGTTATTATTTTTCAAAACAACAAAATGTTTCTGGTTATACTACACCAATAACGGCGAATCGAGTGATTCATGTTGGGGCTCATAACTCCTGTTGGGGTGGGTTTGATGATGGTGAGAGCTGGATTTCTGTTCAAATACAAGTGGCTGGTGGAGGAGGCAACCCAAGTACAATTATAAGATCCGCAACAAATAGTTTAGCGATTGTTAAAAATCCTACAGTTTCCTTGTTGGTAAACGGTGCCACTAGCGCTACTGTCCCTGTCGGAAGCACTCCTAATTTGACTTGGGCTACTGACTCTGTAAATATGGGTAATTCTTGTGTTGCATCTAATAATAATTCCGACTCAAGTTGGACGGGTCCGAAAGTTGGACAAGAGCCTTACACTCCTCCACAACCGCCACCACGAAGTGGCGGGACACAAGATCTGGATCCGCTTAACTCAGTCGGAACCTTTACTTACACAATCCAGTGTTTTGGCTTAAATAATGTAGCTTCGGCCCCTGCTTCAGTAACTATTACTGTTGGTAATGGCCCGTACTATACATGTAGGCCAATACCAGTTAATCAGTCTATTCCTCGTGGCGGTGCAGGTACGGTAACGATTAATACAGAAAGGTTTAATGGCCATAATAGTGCCATCACTTACTCTGCCCAAGTTACTGGTCCTGCTGGTAATGCGCCAGTAATCACCTTCCAAAATAACGGTCAAACTCCGCCGGATTCACCGGCAACTGTTGCTGTTATTACAACTGACTCAAATACAACTCTTGGTGATTATCAAATCACATTCACAGGAACTGGTGGTGTAAATTGTTTAACCGCTGCTTCAATTAGCGTAACAAGTAGTGCCACTCCTGATGCAAACATCTTCTGTGAGGGATTAAATCCGGAATGTGAAATTAGCTCAGGACAAACCGCAACAATCAGCTGGAACTCTTCAAACGTAGATGACTGCGAAATTTATCAGAATCCACCAGTAGTTATCGGTACCGGAACTTCCGGAAGTTTAGAGTCTGCTCCGCTAACTCAAGATACGCCATTTTCTATTTATTGCGATGGTCCTAATGGTAGTGCAACTGATTTAGTGACGGTGAGAGTACGGGTAGGTCCTGGTGGATTAGAACCACCAACCAACGTAGTAGCTTCGAATGATGTTTGTGGTGAAATAAACATCACTTGGAGTCCTCCTACTAGTGGAACTCCAACAGGATACAACATTTACCGAAAGCCTTTCGGCGGCTCATACGGCCGAGCCCTGGCAAATAATGTTTCTTCACCATATACTGATCGTACAGCATTCTTGGGTCCACTATATGTATACGGTGTAACAGCTCTTTATGGTGGCACAGAAACAACTCCTCCAGTTGATTCTAATGCTATCTCACTTAGAGAGTGTAGACCAGATTTAACTGGATCAGATAAAGATACAATCTCTATTGGCTCACTAAGTGCAGATTTGAACGGTTGTAATAATTCACCAGATATCCCAACAGGTTTCAAAATTGCGAACTCTGGTGATAATTTGAGATTCCGTATTTGTGTAATAAATTCTGGTACAGTAGATTTAACTAGTGTTACACTCACAGAGCTGCCAAATGCAAATGAATATACCAGGAACCTTACAAATATCCAATTGACTGTACCGGATCCATTGGATGGCGATGCCTGCCCTGGTTCACCTTCTGGAATGACATGGGTAATTGGGAATATGCCGGCTCAAACACCATTCCGTAGTTGTTATATATATGTTACTGCTAAGATTGCAGATCCAAATGGGCCTACTGGTGATCTGTACAGAGTTCAAAATATTGCCAATATTACAGCTAATTATGCTGGGGGAAGCATATCCAAGCAGGTTCGTTCTTCACTTATATTCTTTATGAAAGGTGGAGGTATTCCTGATAGAAATGAGACCCCTCCAAGATAGTAAAATAAAAAAATTACCTAGATTTAGGTAATTTTTTGTTTTTGGTGTATATATCTGGTATAATAAATGAAACAAGTTTATTAAGAAACTAAAATGGAAAACAAAACAAAAACATCGACACCAGTTGTTGAAGTAGACCATAGCCAAGTGTTTAAGCTTTTGGTTGTGGTGGCTGCGTTATTATGTTTGCTATATGTAGCTTACATACTAAGTAATAAGAGTAAGGAAAGGCAGCAAGTAGAAGCTCCTCAATTAGCTGCACCAGAGAAAACTAATGTAGATTTTTCTGAGCTACCAACGAAGTTCCCTTCTAATGTACCAATCGAGTCAGGTGCAAAGACGACTCAGAATTTTGAAGTAAAATCTCCAGATGGTAATTTCCAAGCGACTCGGGGCTTCGAGACTAAATTATCATTAGCTGACAATCTTAAGCTTTACACCGATTTTCTGAAAAAAGATGGTTGGGAGATTAAAGCTACGGTTGATAATAAAGATTTGAAAATGGTGATTGGGCAAAAAGCTGAAAAATCACTCCAGATTACAATGAACGAAAACACGATTACAAAAATCAAAACCGTAACCATTAGTTATGCAGAGAGTAAGCTAGCTAATGTTAAGTAGAATGTCGATTTTAAATAAACTAAAATATTTTTTCCTTGCCATAGCTTTAACCATAGTTGTTATTCCAACATCTCCAGTTTTGGCTCAAAAAGATGGCGGCGGTTCTGGGTTTGGGGGAGAGAATCCTACTGGTTTTTGCGACCAATTCCCAGAGTTAGCCTACACAGATATGAATATTTGGGTAACTTACGACACCCCTTCTGGTCCTGGTAACCAAGGGGCAAGTGGCAGCAACGGAAATGGAAACAACGGTGGGTTAACGGTACAGTATCCAGATGAAGTTTGGAATCTTGTAGTTCATATGTCTGGTTCAGCAGGTCCAGGAGAGGCGTTTGGAAACGTAAGGAGTACGGTTCAAGTTGACGGTGCAACAGTGTTTGACCAAACAGATTATGGCGGATTCGGTGGTCCAGCTTATTCTGATTACACTTATACTGTTTCAACCCTTTCAACTAGTGGTTTCGCTCTCTGGGTAAATGTAAGATCAGAGGCTTGTAGTAATGTTACTGATCAAAGTTGGTATGTCTACGTAAATTCTAATCCCGTGGGATTTACATGTAGTGTAACCGAATCTTCTACCACCTTAGATCAAGGTGGATCACATGTATTTACTTTAAATACAACTGCCCAAGGCGGGTTTAATAGTTCAGTAAATTTTTCGGCAAGCGTTTCACCTTCTGGCGGTACATCTCCTCAAGTTACAATGTCTGGAGGTAATCCTCATACACCACCAGGTACTGCAACCGCTATTGCATTTGCCCCTTCAGGTACTACAGCTCAGACGTACACAGTGACATTTACTGGAACTGGCGGAGGCAAGACTGCGAGTTGTGTAACACAGTTGGTTGTAAATCCTCCTGGTCCCAATTTTGCACTAGTTTTAACTCCAGTTACTTATTCAACAGTGCCTTCGTGCCCAGTTAGTGGTACTTGCGCTTTCCCTAATGGAGCTATTATACAAGATGATTTAGTTTATCAACTCTTTGTAGACTGTACTGGTGGGTTTAGTGGGCCAGTGACTAGTCTTATTGCTTCGGTATCATATCAAGGAGCAACCATAACCTTTAATAACGGAAGCACTATCCTACCTTCGCTTGCCTGTGGTGCAACAACCCCAGTTACAGTTCATACTAGCGGAGTCCAATCTGCGGATGCGTCAACCCCGCAGAATGTAATTTTACGAAATATATTAGTAACTGGACAGGGCTCAATCTAAACTTATATTATAAAATCTTCAGCCGATAATCATTATGATTATCGGCTTTGTTGTTGTATACTCTAAGTGTTCACAAGCCATAGTTTGCTTGAAGTACAATCTCAAATTTAGGGAGGAAAAAATGAAAAAACTAATGAAAGTGGTTGTTTTTTCGCTAATGTTGATTTTTCCGACTCTTGTATTCATGCAAGCGAAGGACTCGATTTATAGCGGAAAAGTTAAATTGGTAATCGGAGATGACGAGCGCGTTTTCTCTGAAGGGTACAGTGCTGATACAACTGTCGTGGAAGGACTTCGGTCTAGTCGTATTTTTTTGCTTGAAACTACAAGTGGATACATTAGTTTGGGTGAAAAGGTTGACTGGGAAAAGTACATTAACAAAGATGTTTCATTTTCCGGTTCGCTTAAGCAGTTAGAAGATGGAACTATACAACTAATCGCAAACGAGAAGAGTTTAAAAGTTACATCTACAACTTTGCAGCCAAACACGGATCCGCCAGTAACCCAAGGCAATTTCAAAATCTTGGTTGTTCCGGTGACAATCCAGCAACCTGGTCAGCTAGCACTTGAGCCAAATTTTATGACAGAACAACAAGCTTTAGCTCCAGTGTTCAGCAATGCTCTGTCATCGAAGTTGTTCTATAAGGTTGCCTCTGGTGATCGTTTAAAGTTGGTAGGTTTGCAAGACTTGTCCGGCGATGTGAGGTTTGTATCTATCACAAGTACCGTTACTAATTGCGATATACAACGACTGAATGAGTGGGTTACGGCTTCAGATCAACAGTTAAGACTTCAGGGGGTTGAGCCGAACTTATACAATTCAACAATCTTTGTTTTTAATGATCCGCCAGGTTGTAGTAATGTGGGGTACGGAACATATGGAAATATTGGATTGCTGAATTCGCGTGAGTTTATAAGTATGATGGCAAATACTTGGTTGAACTTTTCTGCAGAGTATACTGTGACTCATGAGATTGGTCACAATCTTGGATTGGATCATTCTCGTGGTTATCGCTGCACCGACCCGAATAACATTCCTGCAAGTTGTACAACGATAGAGTATGGTGATCCTTCTTGTGTGATGGGTTCGCGATATTTTCTGTTGAATGTGTATCAAAAGCATCGCCTGGGTTGGCACGACATGCCATTTAAGGAACTAACTTTTTCTGGTAACTATCGGGTCTACAGCTCTTCGGTACCTGTAGAGGCGGGAAGTAAAAGACTCATGTCGTGTAAGTTCTGCTATGTAACTTTGTCTGGCAACTTATCTGGCTATCGGCTGTATTATGAGGCTAGGCGAAGTTACGGGGTGTTTGATGTTTTTAGTAACTACGGAACTCTAATGCTACCGCACAGCCAAGGGGTGAAGTTACTCATTGGCCTAAGTGACTTGAGTCTTAATGACTCACGTCCGTATCTAATAGATACTACACCGAGTGACACAACAACCAACAATTCCCCTTTACTACTGCAAAGTTATACTCTGGGAGGAGTTCAAACTATTCATACCAGTTTAACGAACATTACATTAGGAAGTGGGATGACAGTGAATTTGCCATGAGGCAGGTTTCTGTAAACAGTGGGGTTCTCTCACTGTTTTTTATTTGATTTTTTTTGAGATTCGTGCTATACTTAATACAAATAGGTCAAATATGAAACAAAAATACAATAAAATATTTATTTCTATAGTGCGCTTTTTATTATTAGCAGTACTTTTTGTTGCTTCTATTTTTCCTGGACAACTTTTTCGGCAAAATGTAGCGAATGCTGAGTCTACATGTGGGGGTATTGATTTAACAGTAGAAGTTTTTGATACTTCAGCTAATTCTTTACTGGGTTCTTTTGATGTGAGTGGTTCAGGATCGGGCTTCGGTCAATTTTCTGTTGATGCCACATATGGCCATGTACTCAGGTATACATTTACAACCAGCGGAACCCCTTCATTTACTGCAGGATACGCTTATAATACTGTAGGGTATTCTTCATCTGGTAACACTTGGTTTCCTAACCCAAATCCAAGCATGACTAACGTATTTACTGCTCCTGCAATTACAGACAATGCTACATATTGGTCTATGGTTGCGGAAAACGTATGTACTGCTGTACCTGGTTTCCCTGGTGACCAGGCGGCTGCTATGAATATTAGCGTAAATGTGGTTGGTAATCCTGGTCCCACTTTAATTTCTAGGTCAGCAACATCCAATGTGTCTGTCTTTGAACGACCAGCTGTGTCAATTTTAGGACGCAAGGCTGGTACTAACAATGCTTTCACTAACCTCGTAAACATTGATCCAGGCGAGAGTGTTGAGGTCTCTTGGGCTACTAGTTCTGTAAATAATGGTCAATCTTGTTTTGCAGATCCACACGATCACCCATCTTATGCTGGTACTTCAACTGAGCCTTATGGTTGGTATGGTTTAAGAAATGGTCCTGGTGGTGGAACTCAAACTGTTGGACCTTTCCCTATTGAAAACAATATTAGTTTGCCAATCGTTTGTTATGGATTTAATGGCACTCAAACGATGTATATGGTGGTACAAGTTATTGTGGGCCCAGCTCCTTATCTGCTTTGTAGTACTACCGGTGGCAACTTGGTTCTGCCAAAGGGTAGTTCAGATATTATTCATTCTCTAGTTCAGGTGGTTGCTAATGGAACTGGAACTTACGATAATCTTGTTCAATTTGAGGCAACTATCAGTCCATTAAATCCGGGTTCTCCTTCATTAAGTATTAACCCTCCTGGGCCAATAGACCTTAGTGTGAGTGGTGGTTCTTCTGGTTTAACGACAGTCACCACTAATTCTACAACAGGTCTGGGCGTTTATACTGTAGATGTTAAAGTTCGTGACACAGTAACAAATGTACTCACAGATTGCGGAACCAGAACTGTAACTGTAGTACCGGCAGCATCTGCTACAGGAAATATTGATTGTGATGCAAATGGTTCCGGAGGTTATAGTAATGGGCCTTGTAGTATTCCTTCAGGATCTTCCATTAATATTAAATGGGAATCCACTAATGTTACAAGTTGTACTGTAGAAAAATGGGATACAAATAATCCAAGCCCAACACTCTGGGCAAGCACGACTGGTGAAATTAAAAACTCTGGTGCATTGACCGCGGCTTCAACCACATACGATTTTAACTGTAGTGGAGCTTATGGTAATGTTTCAGATCAAGTTGTAGTTAATGTAACCCAGCAAAATAATCCTCCTCCATCTTCAACAGTTTCTAATGCTACCTGCACAAAAATTATTGTGAGCTGGGAAGTTCCTGTAGGCGGTGTTCCAACCGGATACAATATTTACAGAAAGTTGGCATCTGATGTAAAGGTTCCTTTTGGTACTCCAATTGCTTCTAATATAGCTTCTTCACCTTACTTAGATGGTACAGCTAGCACTTCCGAGTTGTATATTTATGGTGTGAGCGCAGTCTATAGTGGTGTAGAAAGCTCGATTACTACTCAATCTAATCCACCTATTTCACCAATTCCTTGCAATGGGAGCTTAGATGGTTCAGATAAAGATTCTGTTGTAATCGGAGGGTTCTCCGCAACACTTAACGCCTGTAATGATTCTCCAGAAGTTCCATCAAACTTTACTATAGCTAACTCTGGAGATACAATAACATTTAGAATATGTGTAATAAATTCTGGGACCGAGAATCTAACTAATGTAACTGTTACAGAATTACCGAATGATAATCAATATACCCAGAATCTAACGAATATAAAATTTGTGGACCCAAACCCTAAAGACCCCGAAATCTGTGCTGGTGCGCCAGCTGGAGACACTTGGGTGATTGGGGATATGGATGCTTCAGTCTCTCCTGCACCACCAAATAGTTGTTACATTTATGTTACTGCTCAAATCGTTGAACCTACCGGACCTCCAGGAGATTTGTACCGGGCACAGAACGTAGCAAGTATTACTGCCGACTTTGCAGGTGGTAGTGTCTCCAAACAAGTCCGCTCATCGTTACTATTCTTCTCTAAAGGCGGAGGTATTCCAGACAGATCGGAAACACCAGCTCGATAAAAATTTCAAGTTACTTAAGAGAATCTTCATTCGAAGGTTCTCTTTTGACATTAAGTGACTTTTTTGCTATCTTTAAAAAGCAATAGAGGCTGATAAATTACAGAAAGGTCGAAGCCAAATTACTATCGCAGAATTCAAAGACTATCATGCAAGAACAAGATCAAGCGTTTGTAGAATATGTAGTTAAAGCGCTTGTCGATAACCCAGATGATGTGAAGACCGAACGTTCCGTTGATGAAATGGGCGTACTCATTACTTTACATATCAACCCAAACGATATGGGTCAAGTTATCGGCCGTATGGGTCAGACTGCTAAAGCTCTTCGCACTTTATTGCGCGTTGTTGGAGCAAAGCATAAGGCTCGTGTTAACTTGAAGATTTATGAACCAGAAGGTTCTCACCGTGGTCCTCGCCGCGATCATAACGAAGGTTCTCATTCTGAACCTCGTCATGAAGATGCGCAAGCAGACATGGACGACTTCAAGCTATAAATTTGAAATTCAATCAAAACCTCCGCAAACACTTTCACTTAGGTGAACAAAATGCGGAGGTTTTGTGTTAGACTTTAAATATGAAAAAATCGATATCAATTTCTATAATTACCCTCTTCCCAGACTTTGTTTCTGGCTATCTTAAATTTGGAATCATTGCTAGAAGCATAAAAAGACGAATTGTGACGTTTTCAGCGGTAGATTTAAGAAAATTTGGCCTTGATAGTAGAAAAACCGTAGACGATAAGCCTTACGGAGGAGGTCTGGGAATGGTCCTTAGACCTGATGTGGTAGTTAAAGCCATCCAAAAGGCAAAGGGTGCAAAGAAAAACACGCGAGTGATTTTGTTGTCACCGCAGGGGAAAGTATTTAATCAAGCTCATGCAAAACGTTTATCGAAGTATCAAAATTTAATTTTTGTTTCTGGTCGCTACGAAGGGTTCGATGAGCGAGTGAGAAAATTTGTAGATGAAGAATTATCAATTGGAGACTATATCCTAATGGGCGGCGAGCTCCCTTCGTTAGTAATTAGTGAAGCGGTACTTCGGATGATACCCGGAGTTTTGGGAAAGGATGATTCAGCCGCAAACGAAAGTTTTTCAAACGGTCTTTTAGAATATCCGCAATATACTAAACCAGAAGTTTTTGAAATTGGCGGTAAAAAATTAAAAGTTCCTAAAGTTTTATTAACAGGGCATCATGCTAATGTGTCTAAGTGGCGTCATGAAGAAGCCGTGAAGCGTACTAAAAAGCGCCGCCCCGATTTATTATGAAATTTGAAGTTACAGAATTAAAAACGAGGTTAGATAAGTTTCTTGCACAGACTTTGCCAGAAGTTTCACGCAGTCATATTCAACGAGATATCGAATCTGGACTAGTGAAAGTAAATGGTGAAGTTCATACTGTTACAAAGTTTGTTGTCCGTGAAGGAGATAGTATTGACTACGTCCCAAGCGTACCAGACGATGGTCTGACTCCTAAGAATATCCCTCTTAAAACTTTGTATAATAATCATGGCTTGCTGATCATC
This sequence comes from uncultured Candidatus Saccharibacteria bacterium, assembly GCA_964536745.1. Taxonomy (GTDB): domain Bacteria; phylum Patescibacteriota; class Doudnabacteria; order UBA920; family UBA920; genus UBA920. Next base: position 15,976 of record CAZHYL010000010.1, read on the forward strand.
GATAAACCGGCTGGTTTAGTGGTTCACCCTGGAGCTGGTTTTAAGGGTGATTCTTTGGTGCAAGCTTTGCTCTATCATTTCAAAGGGATTCATTTGGTTGGCGAAGAAGGTCGAAGTGGCATAGTTCACCGTTTAGACAAAGATACTAGTGGGGTTATGATGGTTGCACTCACTCAAGAGATGTACGAGCATCTAAAAGATGCTTTTGGCGAGCGGAAAGTTAAGAAAGAGTATGTGGCCTTAGTTTGTGGTAATATCGAAAAATCTCATGGTTTTTTTGAGCAAACTTTGGGAAAGAGTAAGAGAGACTTCAGAAAATATACAGTAGATGAGACAGATATGGTGCAGGTTAAGCCATCTTTAACCGAATATAGGGTTCTGGAGCATCTTACCTCCCCTAACCCCTCCTTAAAAGGAGGGGAGGGGGAGGTTGACGAATACACCCTAGTTGTTGTAAAATTACACACAGGTAGAACGCATCAGATACGCGTTCATTTTTCTTCCGCTGGATTCCCGTTAGTAGGAGATGAGCTCTACGGTGGTAAGAAGAGTTTAAAGCTCGGTTTGGGAAGACAATTTCTGCATGCAAGGAAAATTGAGGTAGAATTGCCAGACCATACTTGGATAGAAGCAGAAAGTAATCTGCCTAAAGATTTGAAAGAAATCTTGAAGACCCTAAATAGTGAGAAAGTTAATTTACTATAATATGCCAATTGTAAAACATTTAAAAAAGGAACAGCTTAAAGATCTACCAGAGTTCCGAGTCGGTAATACTGTGAAAGTTCACAACCGTATTAAAGAAGGTGGTAAGGAACGTATCCAGATTTTTGAAGGTTTAGTTATTGCTCGTAAGGGTGGTAATGGAGCCAACGCAACCTTTATGGTTCGAAAGATCTCTAGTGGTGTTGGTGTGGAACGTATTTATCCTTTACATTCACCAAACATTGCTAAGCTCGAAGTTGTGAAAGATGACGACGTAAGACAAGCAAAACTTTATTATGTTCGGAAGCGCCGTGATAATATTCCAAGAACTCGTCGCAAACTTATAGAGACTAAAAAGAGCAAGGCTGCGAAAGCTGCAAAAGAAGCTGAAGCAAAAGCTTAAAAGATCCCCTCGACATTTTGAGGGGATTTTGTTATGATATGCCGGATTGAGTGGAGGAACTATGACAGTAAAATCAGCGCAACCTAAATTTTCAGTTGTAGATTTTATCCTTGAAGCAGTGGCCAGGGTTATGGGATGGGTTCAGGGTTTGCATGAGTGTCCGAGATGTCACTTTATGGAGCTTAGTTATCGTAAAGTTCTTCTGAATGATGTTATCGGTAACTACGGATACTCTTCTTACCGGAAGTGCACTTATTGTGGTTTGGAACAACATCTAGATTTAAGTCAGCCAACCGAGACTTGGGTAGATTGTTCTAAAGATAGATGTAGAAACAAGAACCGCTACCATATACATAAACACTGATATCAAAGATCTAAAAAGCGAGCCAGACGGCCCGCTTTTTTTAACAAATAAATTAATGCTACGGCATTTTATCCATCGCAGTTTTAGTTACTAACGCCTCAACACCATTCCAATTAATGTTTTTGAAGAATGCGTCTATGTAGTCTGCTCGAGCCACACCGTAATCCATCATATAAGCATGTTCATAAACATCTAATGCGACCAAAGGTGTAGCGTGCCAAATTGGAAAAGCATCATGAGCATCTCCAAGATAGTTAAATAATGTGCCAGTTTGCCAGTCAAAAGCTGTCCAAACCCATCCTCTTGCAGATAGTCCTGTAGCTTTCATATCCGCCATCCAATTCTCAAATGAACCGAAAGTTTTTTCTATCTTACTTCCCATCCATCCTTGCGGTTGACCACCAGAACCTGATAGATTTTCAAAATATAATTCATGACTTTTTATGGCATTCACAGCGAACGAATACCCAAGTTTTAGTGCACGTAAATCCGACTGCGTAGCATTGGCAGTGCTTAAGTCTACTGTTTTCAGTTTCTCAATAATTTCGTTAGCCTTTTTTACATAACCTTCATAGAGTTTATAATGCTCTTTCATTAGCTTTTCAGAAAGACCATTAATTCCATTTATACTTTCAAATTGTTTAGCTTGGTACATATTCGATTAGTTTAATTATTTTAATAGTAACAAAAAAAGCCACCGGAGCCTATCCGGCGGCTTTAATATTACTAAGCTTTACCTAATGTTTCTTTACCTTTGTTCCAGTTTGCTGGACATTTTTCACCTGTTTGAGCTGCTTCTACCACACGTAATGTTTCTTGAATATTTCGGCCAACCGAATCTGCAGAAACTAACATAAACTTCAAGGTGCCTTCAGGGTCAATAACGAATGTGCCACGTTGGCTACTACCATCTACATCTAACACCCCATACATATCGGAAAGTTCTTGGGTGGTGTCTGCAATAATTGGGTATCCAACATGTTTTAATCTTGCGTCAGTTTCATACCACGCTTTGTGTGCATATTCGCTATCAGTACTAGCTCCCAGTACTTCACAATTTAATTTTTGGAATTCAGGATATAACTTACCGAATTCTTCTATTTCAGTTGGGCAAATAAAGGTGAAATCTCTTGGATAGAAGAAGAGTACTAACCACTTACCTTTGTAGTCGTGGAGAGAAACTTTTTTAAATTCACCTTTGTGGTAACTTTGTAAGTTTTCAAAAATAGGTGCAGCTTGGCCTACTTTTGGAGCAAAATCAAAGTCATCGAATTCATTATGATCGTACATAAGTGTAAAAAATTAATAATCTATACATGTATTATAGCTAGGAAACCCATATACAGCAAAGAAGAAAAAGGATTTGACTAGGTACTTAGAAAAGTGGTATATTAGTGTTATAAAATTATTTATTGA
>CAZHYL010000010.1:18960-32504 GCA_964536745.1 uncultured Candidatus Saccharibacteria bacterium
ATTTGACTAGGTACTTAGAAAAGTGGTATATTAGTGTTATAAAATTATTTATTGAACACTGATTTGTGGGTTTTGGTAGGCATTTATTATGAATTTTACTACTTTTTCTTTAGATTTTTCATTCGATTTAAAATTGAATTTTGATTCTTTAACCCTTACAAGATAAGGAAGTTTTTGTAGTATCTAAAATAAGCCAAACCAAGCCCTCAAACGGTTGAAGGGTTTTTATTTTATGACAATTATTTACGCTATTGTTGGCGCGGTCGTCGGTTTAGGAATCGGCTACTTCTTGCGCCAACAGCTCGTGTCTAAGCGAGTAGGTACAGCCGAGGCTCGTGCCGAAAAAATCTTAGAAGACGCTAAAAACAAAGAAAAAGAAATGTTGATCGAAGCCAAGGCTCAAGCTTTGGAAATTACCGATCAAGCAAAGAAAGCCGAAAGTGAATTTCGTGCTCAGATTGTTCGTTTCGAAGATCGTATCGATCGAAGAGAAAAAGAATTAGATATAAAATCGAAAAATTTAGAACAAAAATCTTCAGATTTGGAAGCTAAAATTGAAGCTTTGAAAAAGAGCGAAGAAGAAGTTAAAGAATTACGAGCAAAGCAATTGGCTAATTTAGAAAAAATTGCTGGCATGACTCGTGAGGAAGCAGGAAAAGTATTATTGGATAATGCCGAAAAGAGTATTAGCGAAGAAATGCTTGGGCTCCACCGTAAATTACTTAGTAAGGCACATGAAGATGCCGAAAAAGAAGCTCGTAAAATTGTGGCACAAGCTATCGAGCGTATTGCGACTGAAGTTACTGCCGAAAGTACTACTACAACCGTAGTTATTCCAAACGAAGAAATGAAAGGTAGAATCATTGGTAAAGAAGGACGTAACATTCGAACTTTTGAACAATTGATGGGCGTAGAAATTTTAATTGATGATAGTCCCGACACAGTTGTGATTTCTGGGTTTAATTCAATTCGCAGATATATCGCCAAGCTTACTTTAGAAAAATTACTTTCTGATGGTCGTATTCATCCAGCCAGAATTGAAGAAGCTTATGAGAAGAGTAAAGCTGAAGTTAACGATAAAATTAAACAAGCCGGTGAAGATGCAGTATATGAACTTGGAATCACCAACTTCCCACCTAAGCTAGTTCATTTAGTAGGACGTTTAATGTTTAGAACTTCTTACGGCCAGAACATCTTACTTCACTCTGTGGAAATGGCTAAGATTGCTGCGTTGATAGCTCAGCAACTTGGTGCGGATGAGCAGATTGCTAAGCAAGGTGCTCTTTTGCATGATATTGGAAAAGCTTTGGACCAAGATATGGAAGGTACTCATATTGAAATTGGCCGTAGAATCGCAGAAAAGTTTGGTCTCGATGAAAAAGTAATTGAAGCTATCGAATCCCATCACCATGACACCGATGTGGCAGAACATGCTACTCACAGAGCACCATTATCTATAGAAGCGATGATCGTAGATGCTGCCGATGGTATTAGTGGAAGTCGCCCAGGCGCTCGTAAAGATAGTTTTGAAAACTACGTAAAGCGTCTTGGAGATTTGGAAGCAATTGCCAATTCCTTTGAAGGTGTAGAAAAGACCTATGCGATTCAAGGTGGTCGTGAGCTTCGTGTATTCGTTACTCCAACAGCGCTAGATGATTACGAATGTCAGAAGTTGGCTCGCAATATTGCCAACCGTCTTGAAACTGAACTGAAGTTTCCAGGTGAAATTCGCGTGCAAGTTATTCGCGACTTCAGAGTAATTGAGTATGCTAGATAATATGGAATCAGAACACAAATTTAACCCCGAAAATGAAAAAAAGTTACCATTTGTAGAATTAAGAGGTGGTTTTGTTGAAGGTCCTATCAGTGTGGAACAGCTTGCGATTATTACTGAAGATGGTGAACAAATTGGGAGCCTTGATCTTGTTCATGACCCATTTTCATCTGTAGTTGAGATAGGTTCGATTAAAATAGAAGATCAACATAGGGGTCAGGGTTTCGGGTTAGCTACCTATATTAAACTTATTGAAAGATGTAAGAGTCATCGTCGTAAACTTGAATCAACCTTCGCGATAGGTAGTGGTGCGGTCTCAGTTTGGGAGAAATTAGTTAAAATGGGTTTGGCTGAAGAGCATAAGCAAGGCAATCAAAGAGTTTTTATTTCGAAGTAATGACAAAAGTTTTAATCATCGGAGATATTATGGGGCGACCCGGCAGACAGGCATTGTCTGCCGTTTTGCCATTGTGGATTGCAGAGCATAAGCCAGATGTAGTAATTGGTAATGTAGAAAATCTTACTCATGGTAAAGGTATTATCAACGCGCACATTCAAGATATGAGTGATTTAGGGTTCGATGCTTTTACTTCTGGGAATCACGTCTTTGATAGTGGTCCTCGTGCTGAAGAGTGTTTTGAAAATTACCACAATATTACTAGGCCAGCGAATTATGATAGTTTATCTGAAGAAAATAGCACTGTTCCTGGGCCAGGTTTTTATCGTTTTTCAAAAAATGGCCAGCAGTTTTTGCTAATTAATTTGGGTGGTCAAACATTTTTCGAGAAACAATATCGCGGTGAAATCTCTAATCCATTTTTTAAGTTTGACGAAATTTATAATCAAGAAGCTCAAAAAGATGATATAATCATAGTAGATTTGCATGCCGAGGCAACAAGCGAAAAAAACGCATTTGCCTTCCATGTTGATGGCAGGGCAACTATAGTTTACGGTACTCATACACACATTCCAACTGCTGATACCAAATTCATGCCCAAAGGTACAGTCTTCCAGACCGATATTGGTATGACCGGAGCAAGGGATTCTGTTTTAGGTGTTAAACCAGAAAATTCTTTGGAAAAGTTTTTAGAAAAAGGTAAATTTAAACTCGAATTACCAGAAGAAGGCCCTACCATTGCCAATGCCTTATTAGTAGAGCTTGAAGGCTGTAAGCCTGTTTCTTTTACAAGACTACAAAACGAAATAAAATGAAATTCATTAATCCAGAATCAATTGTGGCCAACATGGGTCTAAAGACAGGCAATAAAGTTGCGGACTTTGGCAGTGGTGCTGGTTTTTATACTGTAGCTGCAAGTAAGATTGTAGGTAATACTGGCAGGGTTGCGGCGATCGACGTTCAAGACTCTAAGCTCACTGCCACAAAATCTATGACTGTTCAAAAAGGACTTCATAATGTAGAGGTATATAAGGCAGACTTAGAAAAGCCTTTTGATCAAATTCCTCATGGAACAGAAGACGCTGTGATTTTAGCAAGTATCATTCACGAGGTTCACAATCGCGAAGCGTTATTTAAAAACGCTTATGCACTATTGAAAAGCAAAGGATTGTTACTGGCAGTAGATTGGCAAACCGAACATAGTCCATTTGGCCCAGCAATGGATAAACGAATTTCAGCTCAAGACTTACGGGCACAACTAGAGGCACTTGGCCTTAAACACATCAAAGATTTAAACGGCGAGCTGTACCATTACGCCATGGTGTTCGAAAAACAATAACAATTACAGGCTGCCGATGGTAGCCTTTTTTATTTGAATTTTATAAGTCCTTGCAATGCCCAAAAAAGTTAAATATAATACCTTGTAGAATTAAACAATTATGAATATGTTTCAGAATATCAATTGGAAGGAATTAATCTCTGGTGAGTATTGGTTTGGAATCGACCGTGCCACAATGCACTTAACAGACAAGATCATTTTGTATTTTGGGGTTGGTTTAGTGGTGCTAGCGATTGTACTATTAGTATTTAAATTGCTTAGCAAGAACGATCTTATTAGACCTGTTTATAATAGACTGATATCTGTGTTCTTCACAGTTGGGCTTCTAGAGATGCTTTGGTTTTTGTTGCGCTCTCAATATGTCTATGCTCTAGGATCAAGATTAGCAGCATTAGTTGTCGGAGTTATCGGCTTGATATACCTGTATAAACCCGCTAAGTATCTATTATTGCAATACAAGAAAGATTCACAGGTCTTAAGTAAGCAACAACTCAAGGAAAAATACTTACAAGCAAGATAGTTAAAGCCGCGATATGTATCGCGGTTTTTTATATCTACACAATTTTTAGCTCAGTCTGAGGAAATATTTACTTCGAATTGAACTCTCATCTGTTAATTTTAGAGTATGAAAATGACTCAAAATATTGGCGCATGGGGAGAGTATTATGCTGCTAGGTTGTATTTGCAAAAAGGTTATAGATTACTGGCTCGTAATTCATTTAACCGAAAAGGTAAGCAGTTCGGTGAGATAGATTTTATTGTCTGCAAGGGTGGCTTAATTGTTTTTGTAGAAGTAAAAACAAGAATTTCTTCAAAGTATGGATACCCACAAGATTCAGTTACAAAGTTTAAACAACTTCGTATTATAAAGGCAGTGGAATGGTTTAGAAATCAGAATCCGAATTATCTATTATTACAGCCACGGATAGACGTGTGTGCTATTATTTTAAGCGAATCTGTAAAGTTCAGTTTGTTGCCCGACCTTGACAAATTTGTAAAATACTGTAAAATAATAACGAATGCTGTTGAACTGAACTAGATGAGCCCTTGCTCATCTTTTATTTTAGACCATATTTCCTTTTGCCCAATTTCATTGTCGCAATCTCCGCTACTCGCTCACCGTAGGTTTCACTACGACTTGCTCGTTGCTCGATTGCTCCTCGAACTTGAACAAAAGTAAATTATGGTAAACAATTAATATATCTAAACGAATGAACGAACAATTAGAACAAGCTCTCCAGCAGATTGCTGAAGAAAAGGGTATTTCCAGAGAAGAAATAATTGAAATGATCGAGGCATCACTCGCTGCGGCATTTCGTAAAGATTACGGTGAAAAGGATCAGAATCCTGTCGCTGTTTTTAATGCTGAAGATTTATCGGCAAAAATTTACGATGAAAAAACCGTAGTGCCACTAAACCAAGAAGAAATTGAAGATCAGCAAAAAGAGATTAGCATTGAAGAAGCTCAAAAATGGGAAAAGGGCGCAAAGGCTGGTGATGTAATCCGAAAAGAAATTACCCCTACAGATGGTATGGAGTTTGGTCGCATTGCGGCGCAAACTGCTAAACAGGTTATTATCCAAAAATTGCGTGAAGCAGAACGCAATATGCAATTCTCCGATTTCAAAGCAAAGGAAAGAACTTTGGTTAATGGAACAGTCCAAAGAATCGAAGGAGATACTGTGTTAATAGATTTGGGAAAAGCAGTTGGAATTTTATTTCCGTCAGAACAAATTAGAACAGAGAAGTATAGCGTAGGTCAAAGATTCAAAGTTTTAATCTTACACGTAGAACCAACTAGTAAGGGTCCGAAAATTACTTTGTCTAGAAGCCATCCAGACATGGTGCGCAAGCTTTTTGAATTAGAAGTTCCAGAAATATTTAACGGTACAGTTGAAATTAAATCAGTTGCCCGTGAAGCAGGCTCTCGTAGTAAGATTGCGGTTACATCATCTCAAGATGGTATTGATCCAATCGGTGCTTGTGTCGGCCAAAAAGGTACTCGCGTTCAAACCGTAATGGCTGAACTTGGTGGTGAAAAGATTGATATCATTGAGTGGAGCGATGATCCAGTTAAATTTATTGCTAACTCATTGTCTCCTGCGAAAATCTTAAACGTACAGATGAATATGGAAGAGCAGTCCGCTGAAGTAGGCGTATTAGAAGATCAGTTGTCACTTGCTATAGGTAAGAGCGGTCAAAACGTTCGCCTTGCAGCCAGATTAACCGGTTGGAAAATTGATATCGCTTCCGAAGGTGGTAGTTCTGAAACTGTTTCAGAAGAGACTCAAGAATCTACTGAAGAACAACCAGAAGTCAACGAGGAAGCACCAGAAAATACAGTAGAGGAAACAGCTACTGAAGATTCCTCAACTGAATCAGAAGAGTAACCCTCTTCACCCCCAATAAAATTATTAAATAGGCAAAGGGGTGACACTCTGCGGAGGTCCTCCACCCGCCCACAAGGATGAGGACGGGTGGAGGTGCAGAGTGGCAGGACCCCTTTGCCTGAATGAACAAATTTTATGCCACTAGTACCAATGGTTATCGACAAGTCTCCTATGGGTGAGCGAGCCTATGATATATATAGTCGTCTACTTAAGGAGCGCATTATCTTCTTGGGAGAACCCATTGATGATGCAGTCGCAAATACTTTAATTGCTCAGTTGTTATTTCTTGACGCTGAAGATAATAAAGAAGAAATTAAAATTTATATCAACTCCCCAGGTGGTAGTGTGACTTCGGCAATGGCAATGTACGATACTATCCAGCATGTAAAAGCCGACGTTGCTACGATTTGTTTGGGTCAAGCAGCATCTGCTGCAGCAGTATTGCTTGCAGCAGGAGCAAAAGGAAAACGCTATGCTTTGCCTAACGCCAGAATTATGATTCACCAAGTTATGGGTGGAGTCGAAGGTCAGCAAAAAGATGTAGAGATTCAAGCACGAGAAATGTTAAGAATCAAAAATCAGATTAACGAGATTATGGCAAAACATACTGGCCAGCCACTTAAGAAGATAGAACAAGATACCGATCGGGATTATTTCATGACTCCAGATGAGGCAAAGAAGTATGGAATTATTGATAAGATTATCCAATAGTTTGAAAAAAGCCGCTAAGCATAGCTAGCGGCTTTTTGATTTGCGAGTAGTTTTTACCAGGTATTCTGTTGAATTATTCGTCAAAAGATGACATTTGACACGGCTAAAAAATCTTGTTAGTATGTAACGTTACAGTAAGACTTTCGTCTTAAAATATACGAAAAACCATGCGAATCACTGAAGAAAAATTGCATATTTCTTTAACATACATTGTGTTCAACGCAAATGGTTTTTTGCTGTGTTAACAATCATTTTTAAAACTCAAAAGTGATTGCTGACTCGGCCTGAAAGCCGAGCTTTTGTTTCAAAAATAAGGAGGAAAAAAATATGCAGAAGATGACTAAGCAAACCTTGGTTAGATTTTGGGCTCATGCCACCAAGTATAAAGTCATGTTGTCTGTAATAACCATCGGGGTTTTACTAACAACTGCTTTTGATTTAGTCAGACCATTTCTGTATCGGAATTTGGTTAATAGTCTTACTCTTCCCAAGGAGCAAGCCGTAGAGCTAGCGTATTATTACGTGGTCTTAATCGTTGTTCTCGGTGTGTTCCATAATGTGATATGGAGAATTGTTGGTTTGGTTAACAATCGTTTCCAGCCAAGAGTAATTTCCGATCTGATGAACACTTGTTATGAATACTTACTTAGGCATTCATATCATTTTTTCACCAATAATTTCACTGGGAGTATACAAACAAGAGTCAGAAAATTCGCCTACGCATTTGAATCGGTCGCCGATCAAATTCATTTCGATCTTGGAAGGTCTGTAATACTAATTTTAGTGATGGTTCCAACCATGTTGGTGTATTTTTGGCAGGCAGGTTTGATGATTTTGTGTTGGGTGATCTTGTATATTGGATTTTCGGTGATGTTCGCTAAGTTTAAACTTAAGCATGACATCGCCCAAGCCGAACAGGACACAAAGGTTACTGGCCACCTGGCCGATACCTTAGCCAATCATACTAATATCAACTTGTTTGCTGCCCACCAGCGAGAGTCCTCGGCATTCAGAGAGATTACTGATCAACTTTTTAGATTGCGTAAAAGGTCTTGGAATTATGGGAGTGTTTCCGAAATATTCCAAGGTGCCTCTATGCTTACCTTAGAGTTGATAGTGATGCTGTATGTTATTCAATCTTGGAATCTGGGGAAGATTTCTATTGGTGATGTTGTTTTAGTCCAAAGTTATCTTGGCCGAATGTTCGAACACACATGGAATCTTGGTAGAAATATCAGGAAGGTCTATGAATCATTGGCGAATGCTAATGAAATGACCGAGATGCTGGCAGTTGAACACGGCGTGGTTGATAGCCCTCGGGCAAAACCTTTAATCGTGGAAGACGGTCGGATTTCATTCCAAAATGTAACTTTTGGGTATGAAGATCATACGAAAGTTTTTTCCGGTTTCAATTTGGAAATTAATCCTGGTGAAAAGGTTGCTCTCGTCGGTGAGTCCGGCGGTGGTAAATCAACTATCTTGAAGATGTTACTCCGATTTGCTGATGTTGACTCTGGAAGAATTTTGATTGATGGACAAGACATTTCTTTTGTGACTCAAGACAGTTTGCATCAGAGTGTTACGTTAGTTCCTCAAGATCCTTTGTTGTTTTCCCGATCGCTGTTTCAGAATATAGCGTATGGAAAACCAGGGGCAACTCTTGAGGAGGTGACCGAAGCAGCTAAGCTTGCTCATTGTCACGAGTTCATTTCAAAATTTCCATTTGGATACGATACTTTGGTTGGAGAACGTGGAGTTAAACTATCTGGTGGAGAACGTCAACGGGTTGCAATTGCTCGCGCGATATTGCGCAATAGTCCAATCTTGGTTTTGGATGAGGCGACTTCGAGTCTGGATTCAGAATCGGAAAAACTTATCCAAGATGCACTTCATAATTTGATGTTTGGTAAAACAGTGGTCGTAATTGCTCACCGTTTGTCGACCATCAAAGAAATGGACCGCATTGTTGTAATCGAGAACGGTAAGATCGTCGAGGAGGGTTCTCACGAGCAGCTGGTCAAAAGACTTGATGGTATTTACCAAAGATTATGGGATATCCAAGTCGGTGGATTTGCCGCTTCTGCGAGTTAGTTACACAGAGCATCGAAGAAATTCGATGCTTTTTTATTTTATTTCACTGGGATATAATGAACCCAATGTTAGACCAGAAAAATTTTACGATTGTTGATATCGAATCAACTGGCGGAAGCCCGTTTTTTAGTCGTATAATTGAAGTCGGTTTGATAAGAGTGCAACGCGGTGAAATTGTGGAGGAGTTTCAGACTTTGATAAACCCAGGTGTAGAAATTCCCGATTTTATTACTAAAATGACAGGAATTTCTGCAAACCACCTTGTAGGCAAACCAACTTTTGAGGATATCTCTGAAGAACTTTTGTCTAAATTTGAGGATTCGATTTTTGTGGCTCATAATGTTAATTTTGATTATGGGTTTTTGAAAGAAGAGTTCCGTCGCGCAGGCCTGTCCTTTAACGTTGATAGATTGTGTACCGTAAGATTGTCTCGAGCTTTATACAAAGAACATAAGCTTCATAATCTCTCAGCTATTATTGAGCGATATAACTTTGAATGTAAGAATCGTCATCGCGCTTTCGATGATGCAAAAGTGCTATGGGATTTTTTACAGTTATCACAGCGTCAGATTGAACCGCAGGAATTTAATAAAGGGCTTTTGAAGGCACTCACTAAAACTAGAGCAGTAAAACCTCAATTAGTAATCGACGAATTAACTTATGAATCAGATCCTGGGGATAGTTTAGCAATATAAAAAGCGTCGCGATTAGCGGCGCTTTGTTTTCGATATCAAGCAGCTTCTGATTGTACGGGTGTTTTAATTCCGGATTCTCTTCCGATCTTTCGAGCAGCGCGGTGAAACAGAGTTTCGCCACTCTTCCCGAACCAGTTGCTAACAGCTTGATCCCCGATAATTAGCTCGGCTTCTAAGATATCACCCCTTATTCTATTGAGCGGGTTTTTGAGATCCATTTTTCTATTCAAACAATACCAGAAATTCATAGTCCAAAATGGATTCAGATTCCCACTTTCTACCTTCAAATCTACTGCCGGTGTATTGTAGACATGCATGTATCTCGAGGTTGGCAATGAGCAACTGGTTTTTTTGGCGTCAATTTCGATGATCAGTTTGGCGCCAGATAGTACTCCAAGTGTTAGATACTTTCTAAGATGATAATCAGAGTTTCTTGGCTCGTAGCCAAATCCCACACATCCTTCGAACCTCTCGGTTCTTTCAATTGCTAGAATAAATTCTCCTTGGTGTTCGCTGATTTTATCTTGAACGGTTCGAAGAGTTTTTTCCGTTTCCTCACCAATCCACACACCACAAGAAAGCATGTAGTCTTTGATTGGGTCGCCGGTTGTTTCACCATTTCTGATTCTTTCAATCAACTTATTTACCTGTTCTGTAGTCGATTTTGAAATTGCTGCAACGCTAGACTGTTTAACTTCAATCTCGGCTAGAGCTGTATTGATGTCAGTCATTTTCTTTCCTCCTCACATGATGATGTAGTATAGTATTATCGAAGTTTAAAGTCAAACTAAATGAAATCAGCAAATAAACACCTTTCAACAACGGATCCAATATTAGCTCAGCTAGTAAAAAAATATAACTTGCCGCCTCAAAAAGTTTTGCGACGAAGTCGATTTGAGGCTTTGGTTGAGTCTATTATATCTCAACAACTTTCTGTGAAAGCTGCAGATACAATTTTTTTTCGGTTTGTTGGGCTCTTTCCAGGAAGTAAATTTCCTAAACCAGAAGTTGTGGCGAAGCTACCGACATCAAAATTTCGTAAGGTTGGTATCTCGGGACAAAAGGCTGGTTATATAAAAGATTTAGCTGGACAAGTTGCTAGTGGTAAACTAAAACTAGGTTCTTTACACAGATTAGAGAATGAAAAAGTAATTGCAGAGCTCATTAAGGTCAAAGGAATCGGCCGCTGGACAGCGGAAATGTTTTTGATGTTTACACTGCGTCGTCCGGATGTGTTTAGTCCAGGAGACTTGGGATTGCGGAATGCGATTCAAAAACTATATAAATTAAAGGGTCCTCCAACCGAGCGGCAACTCGAGAATATTACAAAAAAGTGGTCGCCCTATAGAACCACAGCAGCAAGGTATTTATGGCGAAGTTTGGACAATAAATAAACAGCTCCAAGGAGCTGTTTTTATATATTTAAAATAATCGAAGAAACTAGGTAACCTAATCTATCTTCATCGTGTCTGGCTATGTTCGGATTAGTCCAGAGATCGGCAAGGATTAGTTTGGAAGCAAAGTTTTCATCACAAGTTATTTGAATTGGAGCTTTCCGCTCGTTACTATATTTATCCAAAATATCCCTTGGCTGATCCGTGGAGTTGGCAATCACGCAGTCGACATTTCTGTCGATATATTCTTCAACAGTCTGGGTAATATGCTGAACAGCGAAATCTTTCATTCCCCATCCTTCCGTAAGCAAGTTGCAGATAAAGATTACCTTACAGTTCGAAGCGCTTAAGCCCTCTTTCACCCCAGACGGTAAGAAGTTTGGCAGGACACTTGTGTAAAAACTACCTGGGCCAATGCATATACAATCTGCTTGCTCGATAGCATTAAGTACTTCAGGGTAAGCTGGTACTTGTGGGTTGAGTTTTAGTTCTTCAACAGTAAACCCTTCATATACTCCAATATCGATTGACGTTTCTCCATTGTGAGTAGCACTATTTGTAAAAGTAGCTTGCAGGGTGGAAGCTTCTGTAGTTACCGGTAGAACGCGGCCATGAATGTTGAGTAATTGACCAAGTCCATCGATTGCAGAAATGTAATCGTTGAACACCTTTTCTAGACCGAGTAGCAGGATGTTTCCACCTGTATGGATGGTGCTCTTCGGGTTTTGAATTCTTTTTTGCAAAAGCCTTCTTGCGAAACTTTCATTTTCAGAAAGAGCCAGCAAACTTTTCAAAACATCTCCTGGGGGAAGTATCCCAAATTGATCCTTTAGCTCTCCGCTGCTTCCGCCTGTGTCGAACATGTTTACTACTGCTGTTATTTCTAACCACGGATTCTTTTTTAACCCACTTAACAGCGATGGCATACCAGTTCCGCCGCCAAAGCAGACAAGTTTCTTCTTTGATATATTTTTGTTCATATATCCTCCTGTTCAACTTATTATACGTGGGTTTCATTCAAAAGCAACCATTGACATTTTCGCTTATAAATTGTATATTGTAATGTTTTAAAGGAGGAATATGAAGAAAAAAAGAGTTAAAAAACTGCTGAAGGTAGCAGACACGATTCGTCGTAAAAAGTATAAGAAAAAGGACATTTTGAAACTCTACAAAGTTTTGTCAGAGCTTAGAAATTTTTTAGAAAGACCGAGTGGCTTGCCAATTGAATTGGTATTAGTCCGACATGGGGAATCGGAAGGTAATGTGGCAGTGAAGAAATCCAAAAAAGGTGATCACAGTCACTTTGAGGACCCGGAATTTGCCAACCGTCACAGCAAGACATATTTACTGACTGAGCTTGGTATTGCTCAGGCAAAACAAGCTGGAGAATGGCTGAAAGAAAATGGCCTTGATAACTTTGATCATTACTATGTTTCGCCGTATCATCGAACAAGGCAAACTGCAAAATTTTTGGATTTACCAAATGCAAAATGGCATCGTCCAAAAGTGATTTTGCGAGAGCGTGACCGTGGTCGTGCTGATGTCATTTCCCTAAAGGCATTAAAAGAAAATTTTGCCTATGTTCCTAAAGGTGAAGATCAAGAGCCTTACTTGTTTAGATTCCCTGATGGAGAATCGTTGGCAGATGTAGAGCTTAGAATCCGTCACATTCTAAAGACCATGGAACGGGAAGCTGCTGGCAAGCGAGTCATCGTGGTTTGTCACGGTGAAGTCATGTGGTGTTTTAGAATGGTACTCGAGGGGCTTTCCTTGGACGAGTTTTATACTCTAATTAACTCAAAGAACACTCACGATAAAATCTTGAACTGCCAGATTTTGCATTATCGTAGAGGTCTAACCAAGAAAGGCAAGCCGAGCAAAACTTTTACAGAAATGCGATCGATCTGCCCTTGGGATATGAGTAAGTCCAGTAATGAATGGACACCCATCGTTCGAAGGCTCCTCTCCAACGAGGATTTGCTGCAAGGAATTGGGTAGTTTTTCAACAATCCGCGCTATTTGTTTAGTCGCGGATTTTTCATTTGAATAAATCAAAAAATATGGCAAAATCCCTTGACAAGGCCTGTGAAAAGCATTAAGATATTGAAGGATTAATAAGTAATCCTAATAAGGAGATTTAAAAGACAAAACACCTCAATTCCACTTAGATGTAACTACGGTGATTATCTAGGGTCCTGCCTAGCGGGAGATGCGAGCACTACAAAGGTAACTTTGAGTGTTTTTTATACTCCAAATTGGTTTAAATTACTATCCTTGCCTCTGGGGTAAAAATCGAAAGAAGCTGCAACATCAATCTGTTGCTTCTAAGATCAGATTAGTAGTTAACAACAGTACTTTGACAACTGCATAGTGATTGAAATGTTGTACAAAACTATGCCACGATTATTCGTGGTTGTAGAATAAAAAATTCTTCGGAATTTTTATATAATTTGTCGCCTATATTTAAGAGAAGTTAACTGTCCGCCAGCTGGCGGATACAGTTAGCGTCTGTTTGTATGGGAAATTGATTACGTCAAGTTTTTTGAGTTCAATAATACTTCAAACGTTTGATAGAACGTTTATAAAAAAATCTATCGCCAAGTTCTCCAATGAGCACTATACACCTCGGTGTGTAATAGTGTGAGAACAAACTCTCGAGAAGTTCTATTTATAGAGCGGATCGGTTTTATTTTAAGAGTTTGATCCTGGCTCAGGATGAACGCTGGCGGCGTGCCTAAGACATGCAAGTCGAG
>CAZHYL010000011.1:0-31010 GCA_964536745.1 uncultured Candidatus Saccharibacteria bacterium
GCTTACCATTTATATCGATTAGTGGTTTAGGATGATTTTCTGTGAAGGGACGAAGCCTGAGGCCTTTTCCCGCGGCAAGGATAACTGCTTGCATAGGTTTATAGAAAATTGATAAAGTTATATTTAAAAGTTGGTCCGAGTGTTGTTTAAAGCTTGCACTGCGTAGCTCCGTAGGAGCGAAGCAGTGGTGCACTCGGTAGGATTCGGTCACTTCCCGCTATTCTCCTCATCCGCCTATCGGCGGACTTGTCGAATGACGCTACAGCGACCCCTGCCACTTGAAATGTGCCCCCAGCACATTTCATCCCTCACTTCGTTCTGGCACGTTCATTTTCGAATCCCACTCTATCACCAGAAGACTACTTGCCACTCTGTGGCAACTAATCTTCTGGTGCACTCGGTAGGATTCGAACCTACGACCCCTTGTTCCGAAGACAAGTGCTCTAATCCACTGAGCTACGAGTGCTAATAATGTAAAATCCTCATAAGTTTAGCGGAAAAGCCTTTTAAAATCAATGGTATAATCTAATCATGCTTACTTTATTACTAGGGGAAGATATTTACTCTAAACAGGAGTATTTAGCCCAAAAATTAGCTAATTTTGACGGTGAGGTCACAAAATATCAGCTAGGGGATAAATTGCCCCGCCTTTCCAGTTTGGGCCAAAATTCCTTGTTCGGAACAAATAGTAGCTATGTATTTTTCAATTGCCTGTCAGAATATGAGCTATCCGAGCTAGAGTCTGTAAAAAATACCTCTGTCCCGATATATTTTTTGGAAGAAAAATTAGATAAACGATTAAAGTTAACCAAAGATATTCTTGCTATCGTAGAGCTCAAGGAATTTTTTGCTCCAGACATCTCACAGTCATCAGCTTGGATTTTAAACCATGCAAATAGTTTGGGTATTTTAATTCAACCACAAGCTGCAAGCGAGTTGGCAAATAGACTGCTTGGAGAAACCAAACAAACTTTATCTACTTTTTCAGCACATAATGAATTACTGAAATTGGAAAGTTTTGCTGGCGGAAAAACTATCACAAAAGAAATGGTAGAGGAATTAGTTGTCCAAGATTTAAATATCGATCTATTCAAACTTTTAGATCAAATTGGCACGAAAAACAAAAACTCAGCTGTCTCAATGTTAAATCAGTATTACGATTCTGTAACGGAAGATGAAAAAACAGCAACTATTAAGTTATCCGCTCTTCTAAGTGATCAGTTAAGAAGTTTATTGATTACAAAAGAATTTTTAGAACAAGGCGTCAGCGATAAAGATATTCTGATTGCTACGGGATGGAAGAGTGGTAGGTTATTCATAATGAAAAAATTAGCTCGAAATTTTTCTATCGTTCAATTAACCAGCACATTGGCCAAATTCTATAATCTAGATAAGGAAATTAAAACTTCAGGACTACCACCGAGAGTCATAGTAGGAATGATCATTGCGGGATTATAAAATTTATGCTATAATTACTTTACATGTCTAAAAGAACTTTATTTTTTTGCTCAGCAATTGCAATCGCTGCAGCACTAACTTTTCCAGCAATTGCATTATTGTCCTAGAGTTACTCCACTTGCATAGTAGGTGGAGTTTTTTTGTTTCTATTGTAAAATAGTGCAATATATGCTATAATTTAATAAATACCATTAAAAAGAAATAAAAATGAGCACATCACAAAGAATCATGTTTGTTGCCCTGATGGCAATGTTTGCAGTTTCTACAGCGGGATTTAAACCTTCGCTAGCATATGCAACAGAGTCAACTTCTAATAGTTCAACTACTGCTTGTAGAGAAGCAATGAGGGCTGCAAAAGATGTATTTAAAACAGAAATGAAAGCTGCAGAAAAAACCTTTCGGGACTCAATGAGAGCTGCAAAAGTTGCATATGAGGATTCAGAGAAGACAGATGCGGATAAGACAACTTTCAAGAATGCAAAGAAGGCAGCTGAAGAAGCAAAGAAGGCAGCTTTTGAAGTAGCTAAGCTAAAGCTCGCTTCAGCCACAGTAGGTACTTGCGTTAGCTCTGATCGTAAAGCTACTGCGAAAGAACGACGAGCGTGTATGAAAGAAGCTAAAGGAGATACAAAAGCAGCTATTAAGTCTGCAAAGGATGCATTTAAGTTAGTAAAAGATGGTGAGCCTACTTCCGAAGAGTTAAAAGCTGCTAAAAAGGCCATGAGAGATGCGATTCGCGCAGCTAAAAAAGCAGAGAAGGACTCAAAAGAAGGATGTAAAACCGTCTCTGAAGATGATGATGATGACAATGATGATTCAGATGAAGATGATCATGGTTCCAACCATGATAGCAATGACGACGACGAAGACGACGATTAATAAATAAAATTTGTTAATTTAAAAAACTCCCTAGGGAGTTTTTTAAATAGTTCTTTTTTCGCGCTTTCTATCGTTTGGATCTAAAAGACGTTTTCTAATGCGAATACTTTGCGGAGTTACTTCTACTAACTCATCGCTTCCAATATATTCTAATGCGAAATCTAATGTCACTTCACGCGGAGGAACTAAAATAATTCCTTCATCGCTTCCTGAAGCTCGCATATTAGTAAGTTTTTTACCCTTACAGACGTTTACTTCAATATCATTTTCCAAAGCGTTTTTTCCAACTACTTGGCCTAGATATACTTCTGTTGCTGGTCCAATAAATAAGATTCCTCGTTCTTGGGCATTATTTAACCCATAAGCGCTACTGGTCCCTGCTTCGGAGGCTATTAGAGAGCCGTGCTGGTTGGTGGAGGTGTCGATTTCATGAGCAGGGCGGTAACTGTCAAAAAGGTTGTTTATGATCACTGTACCTTTGGTCCTAGTTAGTAGTAAGTTTTTAAGACCAATTAAACCACGGGTTGGAATTATATATTCTGCGTGAATTTCTCCACTTGGAGTGGTTTCTAGAATTTGCATCTCACCACCACGCTTTCCAATTTCTTCAATTACTGCGCCTTGATGTTCTGCAGGAACATCGATAGATAAGAACTCGTAAGGTTCTTTTTTAACGCCGTCTTCCTCGTGGAAAATAACCTGTGGTTGAGAGACTTGCATTTCGAATCCTTCACGACGCATGGTTTCAATAAGAACTGCTAGATGAAGTTCACCACGACCAGAAACTAAGAAAGAATCGCCAGTGGCTTCCTCAACACGCAGCGCTACATTAGTTTCTAGTTCGCGCATTAAACGATCACGAATTTGGCGACTAGTTAATAAATTACCTTCACGTCCTGCAAATGGGGAAGTATTAACTCCAAAAGTCATTTTGATTGTTGGTTGTTCGATTTCAACAGGAGGAATTTGTTTCGGATTTTGGCTATCGGCAATAGTGTCACCAATTTGTACATCGTTAAAACCACCAATTGCTACAATGTCTCCTGCAGTTGCGCTTTCGACTTCAGTAGGAATTAATCCTTCGTACATTAGAAGGCTAGAAGCTTTTCCAGAGGTTTGTTTACCATCGCGTGAGATCAAAGTTAAGTTTTGAGCTTTCTTCACGTCGCCAGATGAAATTTTGCCGATTCCGATTTTCCCTTTGTAGTTGTCGTAGCGAAGTGCTAACACAAGCATGGCAAATGGTTCGTCCGAAATGGTTGGAGCAGGGATACTTTTAACAATTGCTTCAAAAACTGGCTTAATGTCTGGCTCACTATCACTTTGGATTTTTTGCAAAGTCTCATGAGCATCAAGTCCTGCGATACCCTTGATTCCACTAGCGTAAAGAATAGGGAAGTCTAATTGTTCGTCGGTAGCGCCGAGTGAAACGAATAAATCAAAAGTTTTGTTTACCACTTCGTCGATTTGAGCATCAGGTTTGTCGATTTTGTTAATCACAACAATTGCCTTATGTCCTAATTCCAAAGCCTTTTTCAGAACGAATTTAGTTTGAGGCATAGGGCCTTCTTTTGCGTCTACTAGTAGAAGCACGCCATCAGCCATCTTTAGAGTTCGTTCAACTTCACCACCAAAATCGGCGTGACCAGGGGTATCAACAATGTTTATTTTGATGTCATTGTAAATTAATGAAGCATTTTTTGCTGTAATTGTAATACCACGTTCGCGCTCGATATCACCAGAATCCATAATTAAAACTTCGCCAGCGTCTTTGACGGTCTGGGTTTGCTTTAACATTGCGTCGACCAGGGTTGTTTTACCGTGGTCAACGTGAGCGATAATGGCTACATTACGAATATTTTCTCTTTTCATAAACTTTCATTAAAAATGTCCCGCCGCGGCGGGACGAGAATACGTGCTACTATTCTAGTCAATTTAATGCTTTTTGTCAAGGTTTATTCTATATTTAGGTAAATAAAAAAGAGTCGCAAGCGACTCTATTTTGCTAACCATCTAATGATGGTTTTCACTGTCTTGGTTTAGGGAATTATGATGATTTTGTTCCTTGAGCGAAGCTCGCTCTTGCTCTTTAGCAAGGATAAAATACCAAGTCCCGACTGCGTAACAAAATCCCGAAATCCCGACTAAGGCAAAGGCAGTGATCACGACATATATGTTTTCGGTTATCACTGCGCTCATCAATAAACCCACAGCAATGTACAGTAACCAGTCTGCAATTTTTCCCATCTGTCCCTCCTCTAAGATTGCCAGAATAACTCAGAATACAATTTATTATGGTAGTAGTCAAGGTGTTGATTGGTCGGCTTTTTGCTATAATTATAGTACTTAAAGAAATATTTATGAAAACCAACGGAAAAATTCATGTTGTTAGTTTTTTAGTAGCTTTACTGCTAGTTTTTGTACTCATTGCGTATATCATGCAACCATTCGTTAATATTATTGCTTTTGCCATAATTATTGCCGTACTATTTCACCCTCTGTATAAGTTTTTATTGGGAAGGGTTAAGAAGCCAGCTTTGGCCAGTTTGTTAACAGTCTTAGTTATTTTATTGCTGATAGTTTTGCCGGTTTGGTTGTTTGGACAAATTATTTTTAATGAACTTAGCGATTTATTCAATCGGTATCGTGATGGGGCATTCGTGATTAGTAAAGACGAAATTGTATCTAGTCTCCCTTCCGAAATTCAAACGATTATTCAGAACTTCAGCCAAGATTTAAATAATTTTATTGGTCGACTTTCAAGTGAAGTATTTTCTTCAGTTTCATCTGTGATAAGCAATATTGCTAGTTTTGTGATTGCTTTCTTTATGTTCATCTTCATAGTTTATTATTTATTGAAAGATGGCGGAAAGATTAAACAGGCAATTATGGACATCTCTCCAATCTCTAGTTCTCAAGAAAATCAATTAATAGATAAGATCGTCTCTGCGGTTAATGGAGTTGTGAAGGGGTCATTTTTGGTAGCATTGGTTCAAGGTATTGTTGCCACAGTTGGTTTCTTCATATTTGGGATTCCTGAACCATGGTTATGGGGAGCTTTTACAGTAGTTGCTGCACTTGTTCCAACTATAGGAACTTCAATTTCTTTAGTACCAGCAGTTATTTATTTGGCTGTTACTGGACACACTCCACAGGCAATTGGATTAGCGATTTGGGGAGCTTTGGCGGTAGGATTAATAGATAATTTGATCGGCCCAAAATTAATCGGCGGGTCTGCAAAGCTTCATCCAGTTTTAGTTTTACTTGCAGTGGTTGGAGGTATTCAATTCTTTGGTTTCTTAGGTTTTTTGATTGGCCCAATTATAATGGCAATTTTTGTAGCAATGGTAGAAATGTACAGGGAACAGTTTAAAGATTATATCAATGCAAAATAAATGAGCTGGTTATACGCAACTTTAATTTTACTTTCACCACTGTATATTTGGCGATTTGAATTAGTTGGCTTGCCAACTAATTTTTTGCTTTCTTTTGCAGTATTAGTAATAGTACTTGGCTTTGCACAAATCATTATTAAATCCGAAGCTAATGCTTTTGCTGAGAAGATCGCAGATTTACCAAAGCTCTTTTTAGGAGCAGTTGCGCTATTTTTCTTTTCATCAATAGTTTCTTTGTTCATAGGTGGAATAGATTTGCCTAAAATTGGACAGTGGTTGGTATTATATTTAACACCAATTTTAGTGGCGAGTCAGGCGTATTATTTTTCAGGGAGGGAAGAAGGGTTTCGTGAAAAAATTGTTTTAGCAGTTTACTTCTTTTTGTTTTGCTCAGGCATAATGGCTTTGTTGCAGTATTTTTGGTTAGTTGGTTTACCGGCTGATTTTTGGGGGAATAGTGCCGAGCCAAAACGTGCTGTTGGATTTTTTATTCACCCTAATAATTTTGCTTTGTACATTACTCCACTGCTAGCCTTTTTATTGCCAGACTTAAAGCAAAAAATAGAAAATTTTCAAGGACGATTATTTATAATTCAATTTTGGCCAGTTATCGCGTGGGGTTTGGGTGGTGTTGGTTTATTTTTATCTTTGTCGCGTGGGGGTTGGCTAGGTTTAGCTATGGCATGTGGAATTTTTGTACTATTTTCCAGTAGTAAAAAAATTCTTTTGGGATTTTTAGGACTTGGAGTAATCGCGATTGTAATAGTTAGCGTTGTGCCAAATTTAAGGTATAGATTACTACTTCCTTTTCATGGGGAAAAATCTAGTGTTGCAAGAATTAGCTTAATGCAAACTGGCTGGAAAATGGTAAAAGATTCCCCAGTACTAGGACAAGGAATCAATGGCTTTAATTATAACTGGGATAAATTTAATACTGATCCTAATTTAGATCATTATAATTTTCCTCATAATTTTATTTTGAATGCCTGGGTGGATACAGGATTATTGGGACTTTTGTCTTGGCTTGTAATCGTTGGATTTGGAATTTGGTATGGTTTTAAGAATCGTTCAAAAACATTTGCTCTTGGATTGGCATTATTCCTAATTGCTTTATTAGCACATGGTTTAATAGATATCCCGTACTTCAAGAATGACCTTGCTATGGTATTTTGGCTAGCTTTTGCATTAGCCTTATAAATGCTATAGTGAATAGCTAACATTTCACTGTTAGATTAAAACTTACGGAGGATCCCATGAATCAATTTTTTGGCTTTGCAGCAAAAAATCGGAATAGCCTAAGCGCATCCTCGGTAGAGGCTATTCTGAGTTGTCCGTCACAATTTTTCTTTGAATCAATATTGGATTTAGGGTTCAAGTTTCCTTTGCATCCAGCAAGCGTTTATGGTCAAGTTATCCATTACGTCAATGAGCAGTTACTGCTTAGGATGTGGAAGGATGGGCCATTACCATTATCTGATAAAGACAGAACAGTAAAAGCTTGGACGAATTTCCTGTGGGCAGTCTATTTAGGCACAGAAGTATTGCCAAATCGGAGTCCTCAATCGATTCGATGGCTTACCGAGAGGGAACAGCTGTTGGATAAAAAGAAGCAAGATAAAATAGTTTCAGAGCGAATGGCTTCATATGTTCGCAAAGGTGCTACAGCTATCGAAGCTATGTACTATTTGTGTACAAAGCATGCCACAGCTTTTGAAATGATTCCCGAGTATCGGTTTGATATTATGCTCGACTCTACTATAACCCCAGGTAAACAGTTTAAGGTAATGGGGTTTATGGATTTACTGTCACGGTATCCAAGTGGAAGAGTGACTGTAATCGATTGGAAGACCGGTCGAAGAAGCGCGTTTACCTTGCAGAAGATTATGCAACACACACAAATGTTGTTGTACTCTTATGTTGTTAAGCAGCGTTTCGGTGTTGTTCCAAACACCTATATCGTGTCTCAAGATTTGTATCCGAAGGATTTATCGGATTTAGGTGATGACTTAGAGAAAAAGCAAAACTTACTCATGTCTGATCCATTTTTAATTCGCGTTCCTATGCAGAACTATGAGCAGCAGGAACCAGAGTTATTAGAGCTTTTCAGTGAAGTTTGGTATGTACTTTCGAATTTGATTAGTCCGCCAAAGACTGTTGTTGATCAGAAAGTGCTAGATGAGTGGCAACCTAAAACAGCTGTTGGTAGACTGGTGAATTTGCAGGAAAATTTAAGGCAAAGACGTCCCTTACCGGTCATTAGTCCAGCCTGCGATTACTGCAACGCAAAAGCAATGTGTATGCAGTGCAATCAAGCCGACTGGGAGCACCATTTTCATCAGCAAGGTTTTGCTAAACTCTCTCGTGATGGTGCTAGTGCAAAAGCTACAGCAGAAGCTGTTGCGATCCAATTAGCAAAAGTGCCTGTCGGAGTGAATTACAGTTTGTTCGAAGGTGCACCTCAAAAACATTTAGGGAAGGCATGGAAAAGAGCAACAGCGAAACTTAACTGGATTAAACTCGGGTTTGTGAAAGTCAAAAGTTCGAGTACAAAGTTAGTTCGAGATTTATGGAAGTTAATCCCTCGTCACACATCGGGACAATTATGTCCTTGTGTGGAAGGGAAGTGGTTGTGGAGTAATATTGTTAATCATTCACAGCAAGTGGATGAAGAGCGACAAAAACATAAACAACTACTACTAAAGAACCGCCAGCGCGATTCCAGTGGAAAATTAATTCCCATAAAGCCATTTCGGAAAAGCTTTGTAGTAGGACAGTTGATAGAGTCTTGTCCGGTAGGCTCTTGTCCCCACCGAAAAAATTGATAACAATAAAAAACCTGCGACTAAGCTGTCGCAGGATTTTTTAATCTTCAGTTTCATGTTCTTCTTCGTTTTCTCTGTTCGAATCTTCGTGGTCCTCATTGTTTTCCTTATGGTCTTGTTCAACCTCTTCTTGCTCGCCTTGTGCTTCAAAACTTTCATCTTCGTATTCTTTTAAGGTGTCCTCAATTTCTTTTATGCGCTCTTCATGGGAATTTTCTATTTCTTCTCGTGTTTGCTCGAGTACTTTAATTGCACCTTTGGCATCTTCTTGGGCTTGTCGTCTAACCTGCCTTTGCCTGTCATCATTACGATTTTCGTGACTTTGGTTATTGTCCTCTGGTTGTTGGTCATTCTGAATAGATGGATTTCTTTTTCTTAACTCATCGTATTCTTCTAGTCGTTTCTTTGCGTATTCGGCTTTTAGTTCAGATTTTCTGGATTCTGTTGGTGCTATAAAAACGTGCACATCCTCAACTTTTCTCTTAACTGGATAGAGAATGTCTCCAGGAATTGAATCAGCAGATACATAAGTAGTACCACCTACAAAGATTACAATAATCAAAGGGACAATAACATAACTTCTCCATAACAAAGCAGGCCAAGCGGATGCGGTTGGGGTTGCTGCCTCCGTGCTTGCATTTAGGTTCATCATTACGCGTGACTTAACTCTCTGCTTAGCTTCGAGAGAGAGCTGAAGCTTTGAAACATCGGAGTGTTCTTTGTAGAATTGTTTAAGTGAGTCTTTCATATGTCTGGAATAATTTCTCTAATCGTTTGATAGCTCTATATTGCCATACTCGGATAGTAACATTGTTTTTATTTAAGATTTCGGCAGTTTCATTAATGCTGAATTCTTGAAAGAATCTTAATTCGATAACTTGTTTAAAATGGCTTGGAAGTTTTTCAAGATTTTCTTGAATTAACTTTTTATCAAACTCTAGGTGAATGCTGGCCGTAGCCGTTTCTTTTGCGATTGTTTCTTTTGCTTCTTCTAGCGGGACGACAGGCGCGCTTCGATAATGTTTTCGGTAGTGATCGTTAATCGTATTTGAAGCCACCCTATATAACCACGCTGAATAGTTTAAATCATCTAACTTGAGCTTCTTGGTTCCGTTCCAAGCTTTAATAAAAACTTCTTGTAGTATATCCTCAGCTTCGTTACTTCCAAAAACCTTCATGCGAATAAAGGCATAAATACGGCTGGCAAATTCGTCATAAAGTTCTGCAAAGGCAGTTTCATCACCAATTTGCACTTTTTTTACTAAAGCGTGAATGTGCGCTGTATCCATAGCTTTATTCTATAATGTCTATCGAGTTTTGGGTAATAATGTTACAGTTTTTTAAAAATCGGCTTAAATTAGCGGATAATATTTCTGAAACATTTCTGTAGGATTTACGATGTATATAGTAAGAATAAATAAAAATGAAAGGGATAATATGTTTAAAAAGTATTTTTCTTATACGATGGCAGCCTTTATGGCTCTTACAATCGCTACTCCAGCGATGGCATTTGCTAGGCGGGGAGCAGATGATGGTATGGGCAATCACGGTATGATGGAAGATCATTTTTCCGATGATCGAAGTTATGGTTTAAATTTTTCAAAGCACCACCATGAAGGTGAAGTTGATGATAGCTTGGCGCCAAGAGGAATCGTAAAAGGTGCCATCATCACTAAAACTGCCAACGGCTTTACTGTTAAGGGTAGGAAAGATGTTGTGTATACAGTAGATACTACAAGTGCAACGATAATTAAAATTCCTAACACAACTATCACCTTAGCAGATTTGATGGTTGGAGATTTCGTTTCTGTTCTTGGAACAAAGACAGATACAAATATTTCTGCAGTCAGGGTGTTCCTAATCCCAGAGAATTTACGAAAAGCAGAAGCCAAGGGAACAGTTACAGCGGTTAGTGGTAATGATGTTACAATTCAAACTAAAAAGGGTAAGACCGTAACCGTAAAGGTAGATAGTTCAACGCAGATACTAGGAGACCATCACGAACCGGCAACTTTAAGCGATATTATTGTAGGTAGCAAATTGAAAGTAAAGGGAACATGGGATTCGATTTTAAATATCCTAAATGCAGTTAGGATTAAAATAAAATAACCACACCCCATATCTAGAGTATAAAATTCCGCGTCTAAATGGTGCGGGATTTTATAATTATGGACAAAACCCCCGAAAAATGCTATAATTATAGTGAAATTGAAGTTTTTGAAACAAAAACAAAAACCATTTATGTCCGCAGAAACATGGGAGGCAACTTCAGTAGAGGAGCAGGTTGCTCAAGCAAATGAAACTTGGAATAATCCAAATTTCAAAGTTTTTGTTAAATCTGAAGGGCGTGAGTTAACGTTACAGGAATGCTACGACCTTGAAATTAAACTGTCTCAGGAAATTTTTGCAGAGGTAAGTCAGGTTGCTAATGTTGAAATTCCGTCACAGAAGTATATCTTGTTTGTAGATATGGCTAATCCTGG
This sequence comes from uncultured Candidatus Saccharibacteria bacterium, assembly GCA_964536745.1. Taxonomy (GTDB): domain Bacteria; phylum Patescibacteriota; class Doudnabacteria; order UBA920; family UBA920; genus UBA920. Next base: position 11,038 of record CAZHYL010000011.1, read on the forward strand.
GTCTATGAGCAATCCAAAGATTAAGTTGATTGATACAAAGAGGTTGTCTAAAGTTTATGAGGCAGAAACAGGTGATGGTGATATCAACCAAGATTTTACAAGCGCTAATATGAGGCACTGCTTTGGTTTTAAAGCAGGCGATCCCCGCTTTGTAACTGTGAAGCCTTTTATTCAAAATATGCCAACCAACCTTGAAGATTGTGTTGGTATTATTTTAAGCGGATCAGAAACAAATATAACAGACGAAGTCATCCCAGAGCGTATTGCTATGACAGATAAGGTTGTTAAGTTTATTTCCTATGCAAAAGAATTGGGCATCCCAATGTTTGGAATATGTTTTGGTAGTCAGTTATTGAATAGTGTATTCCGAGCGAAAGTAGATTGGATTCGAGATGTGGAAAATAATGACTTCACTGAAGAAACCGGTTTGGTGTTACTAAAAAAAACTGAGCTAGGAAGTAGGGCAGGATCACCTTTGGAGCAATTACCAAATGAGTTTTATGTTCATGCGAATCATAAGCAAGAAGTACTACGGGATAGTATGCCCGATAATTTAGAAGTACTTGCTAGTAGTGATACAAGTCAGGTGCAAATTGTTAAGCTGAAAGATTCGGATGTAGTGTGGGCGATTCAAAATCATATCGAGTGTGGTGATACACGCGCAGATGTGATCGACGATATGTATGGTATTGCTAAAAATGATCCAATGTTATTTCAAGGGGAGTCTAGTAAAGCCCGTAGAGTTTTGTGTCCTCATTTTTTACGCACCGCAGGTAAATTTGCCTTGCCTAGCTAGGAATTATCTATAATAAAAACCGCCAGAAGGCGGTTTTTTAGGTTGATATTTAATTGCGATCTCATTACGATTGCGATCTTTTTACTACAGTTATCATCCCGCTCAGATATCCATGTAATGTATATTTGGTAAGTACTACAAATGGTAGCTGAACTAGCAAAAGATTAATTAGCAGTAAATCTCCTGGAAAAATAAAGTAGAAAAATAATGAGGCAAAACTAAGTGTGTATAGGAGATTATAAAGAATATATTGCGAGTTTGTGAATGGTTCTTTCCAGTAAGAACCCATTATGATCATACCTAAATCTCGTTTCTGTTTTGTGAAGATTAAAATTAGTTCATAGAGAAGAAAAGTAAAAATTGTAAGAAGTTTCCATTTGGTATCAAATCCATAAATCAAAAACAAAGGGGATGTGATGAATAAGATCAATGTAATATTTATCATCGATGAATACAACTTGTACCAAATTGAAGTGCTCTGATTCATGGGTAAATTATATCATTAGTGAAGATAACTTCTTATTAAGACTGTCGTAATGCCTTAGGGCGGTTTTTTAATGGTAGGGGATTGGGAATTTCTGCACAATAATTTATCCACTTGACAGATACCCCCTAGGGGGTATATCATTTAGATATGAAAAATCCTAATCAAGAAAAGCTTATTCGTAGGCTAAAAATTATTGAAGGTCAGGTTCGAGGCCTTCAAGAGCTAGTCAGTAACAATACTTATTGTATTGATGTAATAACTCAAACCTCTGCCGTTAAACAAGCCTTAACTAATGTTGAGGACATTTTAATGGAAAGCCATTTAAGTACTTGCGCCATAGACCAAGTTAAAAAAGGCCAAGAGAAGAAAGCTATCGCAGAGATTTTGAAAGTATATCGTGTAAAGCGAAAGTAATTACTAAAGTTAAATATTAAAATTATGGACAAACCAAATACCTACCGAGTGAAGGGGATGCATTGTGCATCCTGCGCCGGAATTATAGAAAAAACGCTTAAGAAAACAGACGGAGTAGATTCTGTTGAAGTAAATTATGGTACCGAAACGTGCAAAATTTCTTTTGATGAATCCAAGACAAATCCTGCCGAGCTATCTCAAAAGATAGAAAAGTTTGGTTATTCTTTGGCTGTACCAGAGCATCATAATATGAATCATCAGATGACAGCAGAACAAATGGGGCATACTCCTGATGAACACGCTGCTCATTTGGGATTAAATCAGACCAAAGAAGAAAAACTTGCAGAGCTTAAAGATTTAAAAAACAAGATTATTTCGGTTATACCTTTGGCTGTGTTTAGCATTGTACTAATGAGTTGGGATATTTTAATGCAGTTTGGGTATGTTTCCGAAATGTCCAATACAATGTATGAATTTTTCCATCACCTACTGCCAATTTTTGCAACATATACTTTGTTTGTAGTGGGGAAGCCTTACTTAATGGGTTTCTATCGATTCCTTAGATATGGAGTCGCTAATATGGAAAGCTTGATTGGTATTGGTACTACTGCCGCTTTTGTTTATAGTTTTGTTATCACAGCTTTTGAGGAAGTGCTTGCACCATACATTAATGTTGAACACACTTATTATGATGTGACGATTGTTGTGATTACATTTATTACGCTTGGAAAATATTTAGAAGTTCGCTCCAAAATGAAAACTGGAGACGCGATTGAGCAACTATTAAATTTACAAGCGAAAACAGCTTTAGTTCTTCGTGATGGTAAAGAGGTAGAGATTTCGGTGGATCAAGTGGTAGTTGGAGATTTGGTGGTAGTGAAACCAGCTGGGAAATTACCTGTTGACGGGATAATCACCGAGGGTTCATCTTTTGTTGATGAGGCTATGGTTAGCGGTGAGCCAATTCCAGTGGAAAAGAATGTCGGCGATAAAGTTGTAGCTGGTACTGTGAACACTAGCGGTACGTTTACATTTAAAGCTACTGGGGTTGGTTCCGAAACCCTTTTGGCTAATATTGTAAAAATGGTTCAAGAAGCGCAAGGGAGCAGAGCGCCAATTCAAGCTTTAGCAGATAAAATTTCCGCTGTGTTCGTACCGATTGTGATTGTTCTGGCATTTATTTCACTAGGGCTTTGGTTATTGGTTGGTACTCAATACTTCGGCTTTTCTCAAGCGCTGTCGTATGGCTTAGTTTCCTTTGTTGGAATTTTGGTGATTGCTTGTCCATGTGCTTTAGGTCTAGCAACTCCAACTGCAATTATTGTTGGAGTAGGAAAGGGTGCGAAAGAAGGTATTTTAATTAAGGATGCAGGAACTCTCCAAAAGCTTCATAAAGTAAATACTGTAGTTGTTGATAAAACAGGAACTATCACAAAAGGGAAGCCAGAGTTAGTTTCTATTAAAAATTACTCAGAGCAAACCGATCAGGAACTAATCGCAATTTTGGCAACTTTAGAAAATAAATCCGAACATCCAATTGCTCATGCAGTAGTAGAATATTCTAAAGAGCATTCTATTAATCTATTAGAATTGGATAAGTTTGAGGCGATCAAAGGTAAAGGGTTGCAAGCGGTGGTGAATGGAAGCGAGTACTTTGCTGGAAGTTTAAAACTAATTTCCGATTTAGGTTTGAAGTTTGATACATCTGATATCGAAGCAGAAACTCTTACCGGTAAAACGCCTGTGGTTTTGGCTACAAAGTCTAAAGTTGAGGGAGTTGTATTTGTTGCGGATCCAATTAAGGCGGAAGCGGTCGAAGCAGTGACAAAGCTACACCAACTGGGCATTAAGATTGTTATGTTAACTGGTGATCATAAAAATACTGCCGCGTACATTGCTAAGCAAGTTGGTATAGATGATGTTGTTGCAGAGGTTTCTCCTGAAGATAAATTAAATAAAATTAAAGAGTTACAGTCTGAGGGTAGAATAGTTGCTATGGCTGGTGATGGTGTGAATGATGCTCCAGCTTTAGCACAAGCCGATGTTGGTGTGGCAATGGCTACTGGGACCGATGTCGCTATAGAAAGCGCGGGAATTACTTTACTGCATGGTGATATTAGTAAGTTGGTAAAAGCGATTCGTCTTTCTAAATTAACCATGCGTGGAATTAAACAAAATTTGTTTTGGGCCTTCTTCTATAATGTAGTTGGTATCCCACTTGCTGGAGGTGCTTTCTTCCCATTCTTTGGTTGGTTATTAAATCCAATCTTCGCAGGGCTTGCAATGGCATTTTCAAGTGTTTCAGTTGTGGCAAATTCTTTAAGATTAAAAGTTAAGAAATTATAATTCTATGAAAAATACATATACTTTTCATGTTAATGGAATGCACTGTAAAGCGTGCGTGTTAATGATTGACAGCGAGTTGGAGGAACTTCCTGAAGTTAGTTCTGTCGCTGCAAACTTAAAAAGACATCAAGTAGAAGTTACTGGAGATTTTGGTGATAAAACCCCAGAGCAAATTGCAGAGGTGCTAAGCGCTTCAATTATTAAGCATGGATACTCACTAACAGTAGAGAAGCAAGTTACACCAAAGAATTGGTCCGAATTCATTTATGCAGTTCCTATTGCGTTAGCTTTTGCAGTATTATTTGTTCTTTTGCAAAAATCTGGAGTGGTAAATTTAGTCGATGCTAGTGAAATGAATTATGGGACAGCCTTCCTAATAGGAGTAATTGCATCGGTTTCTACTTGTATGGCTGTGGTGGGAGGTCTTATTTTGTCTATGTCGGCAAGCTTCGCAAAAGCTGGTGATACCACTAAACCACAGATTTTATTCCACATTGGTCGGATCGTGTCATTCTTCATTTTAGGTGGAGTTATTGGTGCGATAGGTTCGGCATTCGCTTTAAGTCAAACCGGAACATTCGTACTAAGTTTGCTGATTGGACTCGTGATGTTGGTATTAGGTATCAACTTATTAGAAGTTTTTCATTTTACAAAGAAGCTTCAGCCAGCCATGCCGAAGTTTATCTCCAAGCATGTGTTAGGCATCTCGAAGTTTAATCATCGCTTCACACCTATTTTAGTTGGAATCGCGACATTCTTCTTGCCGTGTGGTTTTACTCAATCGATGCAGATTTATACTTTATCCACAGGAAATTTCATTAGCGGTGGTTTAACAATGGTAGCTTTTGCACTTGGGACACTGCCAGTTTTGGTTTTAATTAGTTTTAGCTCGTTTAACATTAAGAATAGTTCTAAATCTGGAATATTTTTTAAGACCGCTGGCTTGATAGTAATATTATTTGCACTATTTAATATTCTTACTAGTTTTGTAGCAATGGGTTGGATGCGACCTATAATTAACTTTTAAAATAGAGTACAATAATGAATAAGAAATGGAAATTAAAATCTCGTCACAATATGGAACAACAGAAAAATGGTACTTTGAACACAGTTGTTATTATGGTATCGATTGTAGTTATCGTAGTCGGTTTATTTGGGATCATACTCATTCTTAATAAAAATAAATCACCAAACACAACTTCCGAGCAAGTTAAGACCGAAGAACCTGTAAATAATGTAAAGACTATCGATGGTAAGCAGGTAATTGAGATTACTGCCAAGGCTGGATATTCTCCGAAGTTGAGCACTGCAAAAGCTGGAGTACCAACCACAATTAAATTTAAAACAAACGGAACATACGACTGTTCTTCCTCGGTAAATATTCCAAGCTTAAACATTAGTAAAAATTTACCAGGTACAGGTGAGACGGAAATAGAGATAGGTTCACCGGAACTAGGGAAGTTGGCAGGAACTTGTAGTATGGGAATGTATTTTTTCGAGATAGATTTTCAGGCCTGATTTTAGTCACAAAAAAACCGCCCAGAAGGCGGTTTTTTTTAGGTTAGTATGGATAGTAACGTTTTACTTGGAATGACCCAATTGGTAAGGTGTTATCGAATGTGTTTGACGGCACTACTCGACTAAAGTCATTGTCGTAAGTATGCCATGAATTATATATGTCCAAGTTTGGGTAAGGGTGGAGCACTCCAGAGTCAATAAAGTAGACTGTGCCATTTTTAACAACTTCTGTGCCATCTACATGCCTTTCTAGGTTTGTTATCGCGCTAGATATTGTGTAGTCGCCAAGGTTCAAATTAGACATGCTCCAGATCATATCGGCTTTATAACCGTACTGGACAAATATATCCCACGAAGAAAATGGTCGCAAAGTTTTGTATGCAGAAACTAAATAGACTGTGGCATTGTTACTAGATTTAACTAATGAACCTCGGGCAAAGGTGAAGTTTTCTGTAGTAGGCAAAGCTTGATCCGCAGAATTTGCAGTAACAAATTTTCCCCATTTGTATCCATGAGAGATAAAAATTTCAGCAGAAGGGAAAGCTTTACGTTTTACGGTGTCTCCAACTTCTACTATTAAAGCTCCTTTAGTTGGGCTACCATCTAGGCCTAGTATAAGACTACCAACCGGGTGAGCTTCAGTAGGGGTTGACTTTGCTTTAATTTGAAACGAATCGCTCTGTCCCCAAACAGAACTGTCTACTCCTTCAACTTTAATTTGTACCTCTCCTTGATACGTGTCTGAAAGGTTTGTTGGTATCTTCCAGTCATAATTTCCGTCATCACTAGTCGTTTCAGTTATAACATATGGTGCAGGAGTTGGCATATCGCACATCGGAACAGTGTAAAGACACGCTGGGGTTCGCGGTATTAGACTTATCTTAATGTCGATAGCGCGGACATTTGCGGTAAGGTTTGACCATTTAATTGGAACTGTATCACCAAGTTCATAAGTAGTATCCTTTACTGGACTTGTAACTTCGATGCCATAAGACTCGCTAGCTATAGCAGTAGCAGGGAAGCTAGTAGGGCTTATACCAATAATTGCTGCTAATCCCAGTCCAATAATTGCTGATTGGAATTTTGGTTTGTGTATATAGGACATATTGAAACCTTTCTAGGAACTACCTATATTAATAATACTTTGCTTATAACTAAGCCTTATTTAGAAAACTAAACAAAGCCCTCTAATATATAAGACGTGAATTCGAAGAATTCGTAACAAGACTTCTTTTCTCTTCAGTAATAATTATAATATTCTAATACAATTATTTTATTGATCGGGGTTGTCTATAGATTTAAAATCAATACAAAAAACCGCCCAGAAAGCGATTTATTGATGGGGTCGCATAGTGGAAGACGTGGCAACTGTGATAAGTCAAAACAATGATTACATAGTTATTCCAACGTTTTAACTTTACTGACGTTACTGTCGATGTTGACGAAGGGGGTGGGGTATCCCTGGGTTTTCCCAGAGGTGCCCCTATTTTGATATAGGGGGGTGCGGGGCTTAGACAGAGTGATTTGAAAGTGTGCTCTATATATAGATGTATGCTTCACCCTTCTTCTGTTGAAAGTACCTGGTTTTTTAACAGTGGGCTGAAATTGACTATACTATCTAAATTTGCCGTAATTCCTAATTAGGAATATAATTAATACAAAGATTTGCCCCATAGCTAAGGCAGATTTATAGGTTTTTTATCTTAGCGCTTTATAATTTATTTTAAATAGCCGGCTACGCTCCGGGAAGTTTGTATCAGATGCAGTTATTTCTAAACGTTATATTTCTTAGCTTGGGTTTGATTGTAGGACTTTTTGTCTACGCACAAATTGTACTGCCAATTATTTATGGTCTTCCTAAAGCGGCGTATTGGTATTTGCAAAAGCGTGTGAGATTTATGGCAATCATAAGTATGCTCATTACACCTATTATATGGGTTGTTGGTTTAGGGATCCTTGGTATTGTTATGAATTTGTTTTCACCTAATATATATAACTTTTTAGTTAGTAATGGTGCATTCAATCTAGGAAGCACATTGGGTCTTCTAGCTATTTTGGCAAACTTTCTAACAAAAAAAGGAAGGATTGATATGAGGGATGATTTTGAGAACTCCATGGCACGTTATAAGAAATTAGAAAACTATGTCTAAATTTGACTTAAATTTTTTCAGTTACATTAACACATTCATGTCTGCAAATATTTCCAATGTAATAGTCTTTATGATCGCCCTGTTGCTATTAGTGTGTGTGCTAATAGCTCTTTTAATATTAAAGCATCATATTTTAAAAGCCATTAGTCGTTCTTCCAAAGAACTCAAAGATGAGTTAAAATCAGTAGTTCAACCAAAGTTTCTAGATGTCTCTCCGAACTTAGAAGAAATGCTGGACCTTGCTATAGAAGTTTGGAGGTTAGATATTCGTATTTCTAAATCTACGGAATTACCAGAAAATTATTCAAAAGCGACAACTCATTCCGTGAGTAAATTAAAAAGATTTTTATTAAAGCATGATATCGAAGTCATTGATTACACTGGTATGAAATTCAATGACGGTTTAAATGTTGAAGTTCTTAATTACGAAAATGACTCTTCTATAACTGAACCTTATATTAAGGAAACCTTTGAACCTACAATAATGCTGCGGGGGGAGTTAGTTAAAAGAGCAAAAGTCATAGTGGTAAAAAATTAATTTTATTTTATGAGTGCACACAATATTCAAATTGGCATCGACTTGGGAACAACTAACTCTGAAATAGCGATAAATAGAGAAGGCACACCTGAAGTCATTAAGAATATATTCCAAGACGAATATACTCCTTCTGTTTTTGGAGTAAACAAAGCAGGTAATATCGAAGTAGGGAGACGAGCTTACGAAAAACTTTTTAAAGACGCCTCTATCGATAGTATAAAAAATTACAAGGCAGAGGTGAAACGTCTCATGGGAACACCGGAGACAGTTCATTTTGAAAGACTAAATAAAGATATGACGGCAGAAGAGATTTCTGCAGAAATTCTCACAAATCTAAAATCTGATGTTTTAAGAAAATACCCAGAGTTTGATACCACTGCTGCAGTTGTTACTATTCCTGCGTATTTCTCTACCTTGCAAGCTGAAGCTACTAAAAGAGCTGGGAACTTGGCGGGCTTCAAACATATTGTGCTTCTTCAAGAGCCAATTGCTGCAGCTGTGGCTTATGGATTTAGTAATACAAAAGAAGAAACCTGGCTTGTGTATGATCTTGGCGGAGGAACTTTTGATGTTGCACTCATTTCTTCAAAAGGTGGTGTACTTAGTGTGTTAGGCCATAATGGAGATAATTTCTTAGGTGGAAAAAATTTCGATTGGTTGATTGTTGAAAAAATAATAATCCCTAAACTTAAAAAGGAGTACGACCTAGCTGATTTGGATAGATCAAATAAGGATGAAGAGGTCCAGTCCATTTTGTCATATCTTAAGTATGAAGCAGAAACCGCCAAAATAAATTTATCTCAGGAAGAAGAGACCTCGATGCTTATAGAAATACCGGCGAGAGATATAGTAACGACAGTTGATTGTACTCGAGTAGAATTTGAAAAACTTATTGAGCCATTCATCGCTAAAACTATAGACTTGTCCCAAGAAACAATAAAAGATGCAGGTATTAAAAAGGCCTCTGTCTCTAAAGTTGTACTTGTCGGTGGTCCAACACAAATACCATATGTCCGAGAGCAGTTAGAAAAAATTCTTAAAATTCAAATCGATGGTTCTGCAGATCCTTTAACTGTGGTCGCAAAAGGTGCCTGCATATATGCCGCTGGACAGAGGATCCCTCAAGCTATATTAGAAGAAGAGAAACCGCGAACAAGTGGCGCAAAGGAACTTGTACTTGATTATGATCCTATGACGGCTGAAACTGAAGTTTTAATAACAGGAGAAATAAAGGGGCTTGAAGGTAAGGCAGAAGATTATTATGTACAAATTCAAGGTGAAAGCGGCTACTATAATAGTCCTAAGGTAAAACTAAAATCTTCAGGAAAATTAATTGAGACAATTTCATTAGAAAAAAATAAAACAAATCTTTTTTGGATTTATTTATTTGATGATAAAGGAAATTCCATACCGGTATATCCAGAATCTTTTAGTATAACTCACGGCCTGACCATAGCAGGTGCCCCTATACCACATACAATTGGCGTATCCATACTTGATAAAAGTGCTCTACTTAGCGGATCTACAGTAGAAAAATTTGATGTGTTTTTTGAACGCGGAAGTACCTTGCCTCTGAAAAAAACAAAATCTTATCAAATCGCCCGAAAGTTATCAAAAAGTGACAAAGTTAACGAGCTTCCGATAAAAGTTTTAGAAGGTGAATCTGATAACCCTAATAACAACGACTTCATTTGCAAACTAGGTATTAAAGGTAGTGATTTGCCTCACGATCTACCGGAAGGTACGGACATTGATTTGACCATCTCTGTTAATGAATCAAGGCAGCTGGATGTCGAGTATTACATCCCATCTATCGATATAACAGGACGAATCAGAGCCAGTATAGTTGCCGAAGCTATCGATACTGACCGTTTATATGAAGATTTGTCTTTGCAAAAGATGAGATTAGAAAAGAATCAGGATACATATTCTTCCGAGGATAAGAAAAAAATCGGGTATGAAATTGAATCAATTGAAACAAGTATCAATCATAGTAATACAGATGAGGATGAGAAGCGCAAAGCGAGCAAGCAGCTCAAAGACTTAAAAACCCGGATGGAGAAATTAGAGAAGAGTAAGGAGCTACCGCAATTGATCGCAGAGTATAAAGAAAAGTATGAAGTAGTAGTAGAAGCCATTGATGCTATTGGGGATATTAGAGACCGCGAAAGAAATCATGATCACTTGAGTGTATTGAAAAAAGAAGGTGATAAGGCTATAGAAAGTGAGGACAAAGCATTACTGCAAAGGGTGATCCAACAAATTTATGAACTTGGGGCTAGAATAGTTTATTCTAATCCCCAAACATGGGCTTGGCATTTTAATGAGATCGTTGATGGAAACCATCAATTTAACAATCAAAAGGATGCGGACTATTTCATTAATAAGGGTAAACAGGCTATGGAAAATGGTGATACCGATGAACTAAAAAGATGCGTGCAGAATTTATTAACCATGCTTTCAGCAGAAGAGCAGTCGAAGATAAATTCCCATATCTCTGGTATAACTTCCAAGTAAAATGATTAACTCATTATTATACAATTCATATCACGTCCTCGGTCTCAATGTAGATGCTACCCAACGAGATATCTTAAAAAGAGGTAACGAGCTACAGAAGCTCTTAAAGGTGGACGAACTGCCATCTTACCCTGGAGATTTACTAGCATCTTCTAAAATTAGAACTGAAGATAATATAAAGGAAGCCTTGCAAAATCTCTCCAGTCCCAAGAAGCGTATTAGAGAATACTTTTTTTGGTTTATAGAGAATGATGCAATTGATGAGAAGGCCTTCGAAGGATTGACATCCAAATCGTACGAGGATGCTATAAAAATCTGGCGGTTAGCCAGTTCAAAGGCTACGAATAAGGCATATTTTTACAAAAAGAACCTTGCGTTGCTTTATTGTGTATTACTACTAAATGAGAATATTCATAACACTAGTTATTTAAAAAATTCTTTAGATATATGGAAAAAACTAATAGATTCAGATAAGTTCTGGGTAGCTTTTTTGCAATACTTTAAGCAACATGATGATTTGAATACCAGCGCTGAAATAGTTTCAGAATTCAAAAAACAAGTCACGTCATATCTAGCGGACATCTATACTGAGATCAGCCAAAAGCAAGATGATAATTCATTCTTTGCCGAATTTTCTGCCGAATTTGGGGTAAAGGGTGAAAAGGCAACTACAGATCTAGTACTTCCAATATATAACAATATTCATTCCATTGTATCCGAAATTGATCAAATAAAAATAACAGAACACACAGACGACTTAGATAATCACTTACGGAGTCTGAAGGAGGGGATTAGTAAGATCCAGGTAGAACTGAATAAGCTTATCGATTTAGGTTTATATGAGGATAGTGAAACTAGGACAGTCAGAGATAAGGCAGCTGGTTCGATTCGCAGTGTCATTTTAGATATATATAACAACAACTTAGATACAGATAGCAAATGTCGAGCTTTGTTTGCCATCACTATGAAGATAGCGGGATCGGTGGGGATGGAACATAAGATTCAGGAAGATATAGATACTTTAAAAAACAACGAAAAATTTCGTTCTATTATTAATCCTATCTCTATTCTAATCGGCGAAGAAAAATTTGAAGAAGCGTTGGATTTTATTGAAGCGCAACTACCAGCAGAAAATCCAGATTTAGAAATAGCACTCATCAATCAAAAAAAGATAACTCTCACGATGCATGCTTTTAAGTTTTTTCAGTTAGCTAAGGCTCAAATTGATAGCACGGCTTACGATGATGCACAAAGAAACTTCGCTTTTGCTGGGAAACTACTATACGATAATATAGAAACATTTGATGGGCTAGACCCGGATGGGGTTAAAAACGTTCTAAAAAAGGTTAGCGATATGGTAGCGGTGGCTACAAGAAATAGCTTAGCCTCTATTGATGATTGGAAAAGCGAAGTTCAAAAGGATTTTAATGAAAAGTTTGCTGAGGGAGATATGGACAAGTATGCTATTAATATTTTAATTGACTGCTATATGTGGGGGGGATTAATGCCGTTATTTAATCGCATCCGTAAAAATTCTCAAATCGCAAATGTATGTTATGTGATAGGGTGGTTCACTGTTTGGTTCTATGGTATCGGAATCCTTTTTTGGATTGCTGGTTATGTAATAAGAAATAAGGATTAGATATGGCAAAAGAACATTTAGATTTTGATTTAGAATTCCTAGACTCCAATACTGAGGCTTCTAAAACAGGAAAACAATATCATAAAGAAACATTCCCAAGCAGGCGCAATCAGTCTGTATCTGATAGACCTAAGTATTCCTTAAACCGACTTAGTCAGTGGTGGGCCGCTAAAACGCGTCGAAAGAAAATTGAATTGATTGTAGGTTATATTGCCTCACTAATAATATTAGGATCAATACTGATTGCATTAACATCGGATGATACTAGCTCTGTGAGCTCGGGTAGCACTCCTCCTACCACTACTCCTGTATCAGGCACCATTCCTCCTGGTGATGCGCCAATTGAGCAAACCTACAAATTTACCGATGAATCTGGTAGAGTTTATTACTGCAGTACAGCAAATCATGCTAAAGCCACCTCATTAAAACCATCTGATTATGAAAAGAGCTCTCTAGAATCTGACCAATCTTCATTAGATAGAGATGAAAAAGAATTAGACGATTTAGAATATGAGATTGATTCTATGTACGTAAATGAAAATTCTTCTCAATTTATGATAAATCGTTATAATAATTTGATCGATGAGTTTAATACAAAAAGTGCGGCTTATAAGAGAAAATTTGCTAATCTAGATAGCAAAATAGACGCATATAATCAAAAGGTCGAAACTTATAATAACTTCTTAAGAAATAATTGTTCTCCAAGCTAATGACATCTATTACTAAACCAATTTTATTTAATGGCTTTTCGGTCAATGAAGGTCTCACTATAAAGAAAAGAATTGACAAGGTATTTTTTACTGAGATTTATTTACTCTCAGATGAAAGCTTTTTATATTTATTTACGAATATTAGACCAGAGGAAGTAATTAACAGGGGTAAATATAACTTAGTAAGTATTCGAATAGATAATAAAGAATTCTTAGGCATTATTATATCTGAACATTCGCAAGAAAGAATAACTCAAATTATTGAAGATTTAACAGTTAGAAAAGGTTTTGACGAAGTTGCTGGGATGAAAGAATTAAAGGCATTATTCATCAGAGATATTATTGAACCATTAGCCCATCCTGAAAAGTATAAAAAATACAAGTTAGATCTTCCCAATGGAATTCTACTTTATGGGCCTCCTGGTGTGGGTAAAACTTTTATTGTTCGTAAATTAGCAGAAGAGCTTAAATATAATTTTGTTGAACTTAAGCATTCTGATATCGGTAGTCCATTTATTCATGAAACTTCAAATAAAATTGCTAAAGTGTTCGAAATGGCTCGATTGAAATCACCTTCAATTGTATTTATTGATGAAATATCAGGTTTGGTACCTAAAAGAGAGAAGCTCGACTCTAATTCAGCTTATAAGGAAGAAGAAGTGAATGAGTTCTTAATGCAACTAGATAACGCATCCGAGAATAAGGTTTTGGTTATAGGTGCAACTAACTTCCCAGATAAGATTGATCATGCAATTTTGCGTTCAGGACGAATGGATAAAAGAATATTTATCCCGCCTCCTGATTATGAAGCTCGAAGAGAGTTATTTAAGTTATATCTTTCTGGTAGGCCTCTTGAAGGTAAGATAGATTATGATAAATTAGCTCAAATGACTGAGCGCAATTTTGTTAGCTCTGATATCGAGCTTATGACTGATAACGCCGCAAGAGTAGGTGTCACGGAAGATAGTCCGATTACTCAAAAATCAATTGAGAAAGTTATTAGAGAATTTAATCCTTCTATTTCAGCAGAGGGAATTGATTACTATCTCCAATTTTCAAATCTTGAGCGGTGGTAAATTTTCAGTATGTCTAATTCTTTTCAAATACCCCCAGATGTGGAAGCTGAAACAAAAATGCGAGACAAAGATTGTGTTTATTGTCACGAGCCATTGAGAAGCAAAGCTGAGCTTAAAGCGCTGGGGATCGGATACAAGACCGAGCGTACATTAGAGCACCTTTACCATAAAGAACCATTTTACTGGAAAGGAAAACTGGGTAAACCTGGGGGTCTCACTAAATCCGGCATAGCCTATTGCTGTCGTAGCTGTAACTCTAGTAGGGGAGCCAATCCTCTTAGTGTCTGGTTCAAGGGCGATTACTGCGTTTTAAATAAGATTAATGAACTGACAGTTGCTGCGCCTGTTACCGAATATATAAAATCGCGTCAAAAAATCGATGGGATTTACTGACGTGTAAGATAGTACTACAATATGGGAATAACATGGCAAAATCACGGGAAGACAGTACTAGGGACGTATACGTTACAGTAGGCGCTAAAAATAATGAGCGGTTGCTTTTGTTGGTGTCCATTAAGAGTTTCAACTTAGGTGTTGAAAAAATCCGTAAGGAATTCGGGATAGTGCCTGAGAAATATCAGGATCCTCCGGTTTTTGCCGCAGATCAGTGGTATGAAGTCAATAAACAGGAGAAGTTCAATCCAGCTTTCCGGTTGCCAGGGTCAACCAAATTTCAAGAAGCAGTTAATAGGCTTTGCAAACGTTATAACGTTCCACAACATTTCTATAACATGTACTTGCAGGGAGTTCCTCTTTATATAATTAGCGGTGTAATCTCCACGCCAACTGAAAATTGGCAATATGTATATTCTGACAAAGCGGAAGGTTCAACCGGTTTTAAATTTTACGCTCCACTGACACAAGCTGAGCTATTGGAGTTCAACAGAGTTCTTACTAGTCACTTTGCCGGCAACCATAATAGCAATAATCAGAAGGCGCAAGCAAATCGCGAGCGTAAGCAATTTATGCGTGATTGGGAATTAATTATGCCACTGGTGAATAGAGTGGGGCAGCCCAAGAGAATAAAGCAGTACGAATCCGGTAGTTATTTAGCTGCAGTTTCGAAAGACAAATCCATATCAAAAAAGAAATTAACACAGCTCGAAAAATTACACCCTGACAGTATTGTTGTGGTTTTTGATCAACCAACAGCAGCGGGTGTTGCTAAGGGTAAGCGATTGTCTGCTGCATCAATTAGGCAAGCTAAACTACGGCTAAATGCTATGGCAAAGCAACTATATAATCATAGTTTGGAGGAGTGACAATAACTAAATAGTTAATGTCACACCCTATCGAAATCCCGTTGTAATGTTAAATTACACGGGAGTAAGGACCTGCTGGTTTCATTCCCGTGAACCAGTGGGTTTTTAATTAATATGAATTTATGTTGGAGCAAAAAGACTTCGAAAATTTACCAGTGAGGGAGATAAGGGTAGGGGATACCCTTTTTCAAGGATTGCTTTACGATGAAGCTTCTGGATCGCTATGTGGCCGACTAAAATCCTTTGTTTATGACCCAACAATCGATTACCGCGAGTCAGTTGATGTGATAGAAGACAAGGAGCCTGTAGAAGATGAAGAAAATCTTGAGGATCTAAATCAGACTGACCGTCTGATTGCGCTGATCATAGGTTTAGGAAGCAAGCTTTTCCATGATGAATTGGGTAATGCACTTATTTCGATAGACGGTTCCGGTGCCAACGTGTTTAAAATCCGTTCAAAAGATTTCAAAAGCTGGCTAGCTAATTTGTGGTGGAAAAAGTACAAGAAGGGTGTTAGTCAACCAATTATAGACACCGCTGTAATCACACTTGAAGGGATGGCTGTGCATGAAGGTGAAGAAATCGTGATGCATACACGCATCGCTTCGTTAAATGGTGATTGGTATTACGATTTAGGTGATGGTCGTGCAGTAAAAATTACGGAAACAGGATGGGAGGTATTATCAGAACCACCAATAATTTTCTATCGTTATTCACATCAAAGACCTCAAGTTGAACCTGTTCGCGGTGGAAGAGTTGAAAATATGTTTGACGCAATGCTGCATCCTGACGATCAGAACGAAAAACTATTACTACAGTTATGGCTTTTAGCAGCCTTTACGCCCGACATGTACCACCCCATTCTATTAGTGCATGGGGAACAAGGGTCAAGGAAAACAACATTATTTAAAATGCTTCGCAGCTTGATCGATCCTTCGATTTTGGAAACCATTAATGTTCGCAAAGACATCGCTGAGTTTATCCAGCAGGCAAGCCATCACTATTTTTTACCAATTGATAACTTATCTCAAATTAAACCCGATCTGTCTGATTTATTGTGTCGACTAGTAACGGGAGAGGGGTTTTCTAAGCGTGAACTGTTTACGAATGATAGTGATGTCATTTATTCGTTCCAGCGCGTTGTGGGGTTGAACGGAATCAATTTAGTAGCTGATAAACCAGACTTGCTCGATCGTTCGTTAATAATCAAGTTAACACCTCCAGACAGTTACATTGATGAGCGCGAGATATTTGAAACGCTGAATGCGGCAAGGCCACAACTTCTCGGGATAATATTTGATTTGATGGTAAAGACGAAGCAAGAGTTGCCCAAAATAACTGACACTCCTGAGTTAGCAGCTTACCGCATGGCTGGCTTTGCTAGGCAGTCGCTTGCGATGGGTAGAGCCTTAGGATGTACAGACAAACAGGTTTTCGAAGCTCTTAAATACAACCGGGACATGCAACATGGCCATGTCATCGAATCATCATTGTTGCTCCAGCTAGTCGTTCAGTTTATGCAAGGAAAATCTGAATGGGAGGGGACGGCCAATGAATTGACGGATGAACTTAAAAAACTATCCATAAATGACAATGGTGATATAAAGAGTATTCCTTCAGCAAATTGGATTAAGCGAAAGATCGCGGAAATTATTCCAACTTTACGTGCTCAGCATATTACTTTCATCGAAAGACGTGGTTCACAAAGGCTGATTGGCTTTATCAACGCTGCGATAAAGCCAGTTGTACTAGAGGAAAAATCATACAGTTTTGAAGAAATCGCCACCGGAATACCTCTGGTCGACTCTGAGGCCGTCGATAACGACAGCACTGACAGCAAATTATTAACTAGTATATAAATATGTATTGTAAGAAATCACAACATGTCTTTGGAATAGATTACGATATTGAGTTCGCCTGCGATAGTTGTGACATGATATTCGTTGAAGCCGATAGGGTTTGGCTTGAAAGAAGCCATGCCAGTATGAAGGATCTCAGGGAGTGTCTGAGGCTACAATTCGGACATTATTGGAAAATTGAATGGTACAAATTAATTGCCACTCGTGATATTGTGCGAAAAATACGGTTGGCAAATCCCTCAAAAGACAGTATGTGTATCAAGTTACATCCAGGCAAAGTCTATACTTTGGCAGATTTTATAGAACTGTCCGAATTAATTAACAATCAGGATGAGTGAAAAATTACCTAAAAAATTAAACGCAGTTAAGCATGGGTTGCTATCTAAGCAGATTATTATTAATCCTCAGGAAAGTCGACCATTTAATAAACTGGCCAAGCAGCTACTCGCAGAATTACAACCAACCACGGCAATAGAAATGATAATGGCTGAACAGGTCATTCTTCAATATTGGCGATTGCAGAGGTTCATGAAGATAGAAAATGAACTGTTTCTTTATGCAGGGGAGTCCAAGTTTTCATTCGGAGACGCACGATTTGTAGTTGCTTTTGCCGAGTTTCTAGATAGAAACCCATCATTTGATGTGCTTAGTCGCTATAATGCGAGCATTTTGAGGGGCTTTTATAAGGCTCTACATGAGTACCGGAATATCAAACGTGCATCAAACCTAAGTAAAACAGGGGAAATCCCTAATGATTTGTAATTTGGTTTGGTAATTTTATATATGCTCACTGACGAACAGATAGTTAATTTTCAAAAAATTTGGAAGGCGAAGTTCAATGAAGACATAACTCGCCAACAGGCTCTTGAATATGGGATGAATTTAATTCGACTATTGCAGCTTGTCTATAAGCAGCCTTAGTTCTGATTTTTGTGTGGGTACTTTTGATTTTTACATTAATATATTAAAGTTATCTTATGACGGGTAATAACAAAACTAAATATTTTTTGTACGCTAGAAAAAGTTCAGAATCTGAAGAGCGTCAAATTCAATCAATTGATGATCAGATAAACAGACTTACTGAACTGGCTAAATCACAGGGCTTAGTTATTGTTGGTGAATTCAAGGAATCAAAATCTGCCAAGAAACCGCACGAACGTCCTATATTCGCAGACATGTTGAATCAAATTCAGCAAGGCAAAGCTGATGGTATTTTGTGCTGGCAGATAAACCGGTTGTCACGAAATCCAGTAGATAGCGCGGATATTCAATGGATGCTCCAAAATGGTGTCTTGAAGTCTATCCAAACTATTGATAAAGAATATTTACCCGAAGACAATGTATTGTTGTTTAGCGTCGAGAGCGGCATGGCTAATCAGTTCATTATTGATTTACGAAAGAATACTATGCGCGGGATGGAGAGCAAATTAGCAAAAGGTGGTTCACCCAGTCTAGCGAGACTTGGGTATTTGAATGACCGATTGAACAAAACCATTGTAAGAGATCCAGAGAGGTTTGATCGGGTTAAAGAAATGTGGTCGCTTATGCTAACCGGAACTTATTCAGTTAGCCAAATTTTAAAGATAGCAAATGAAGACTGGGGCTTCAGAACAGTTCAACGTAAGCAACGTGGTGGTACGCCACTGTCTCTGAGCGGTCTCTACAGCCTATTTTATAGCAAGTTTTATGCAGGAATCATTGAATGGGGTGGACATGCTTATGCTGGTGCTCATGAGCCAATGATAACCTTGGAACAATACGAACGCGTACAAGAGTTATTGGGTAAGAATCAAGGTAAGCCTAGACCGAAGACTTACCAGCATCCATTTTCTGGAATTATCACTTGCGGTGAATGCAATGCAAGGATCACAGCTGAAACTAAGCACAAGCTAATCAAGACGACTGGCGAGGTAAAACGCTATGATTATTACCATTGTACTGGTAAGAAGAAATATGTGTCGTGTTCACAAAAGAAAGTATTGTCAGAGGAAGCACTATCTCAGCAGATTGAATCGAAAATAGACGAGATAACTATTCTGCCAGAGTTTCGTGATTGGGCTGTTGAGATTCTGAATGGTTGGAATGATAAAGAAATAGGTCTGCGAGGTGAAAAGCATGCGGCATTAAGCAATTCCATACTTGATACTCAAACACAGCTAGATACTTTAACTAAAATGCGTTATAGGAATCTCATTAATGATAATGAATACGTTGCCGAGCGAAACAATCTACAATCAAATTTATCACAGCTTAAGCAGAAGCTAAGGGAGACGGAAGATAGGGCAGTTAATTGGTTGGAGTTAACGGAAAAGGTTTTCGATTTTGCTTGTCACGCAAAGGATAAGTTTAACAATGGTGATATACAAACCAAGAAAGGAATCTTTGCTGCATTAGGCACTGGGTTTAAACTTACAGATAATGTTTTAACTATTGAATGGAATAAGTATTTCGAGCCAGTTCTGATTGGCTACAAAAACCTTGAAACTCAATACTTAAGATCAGAACCAGCTTCTATACCGAGAGGAGTGAGTAAAAATGGTACTAAAACAAAACAAACCGATTCAAATGAATCAGTTCGTATTGTCTGGGGTGACTGACGGGATTTGAACCCGCGACATCCGCTGCCACAGAGCGGCGCTCTACCAGCTGAGCTACAGC
>CAZHYL010000012.1:0-22414 GCA_964536745.1 uncultured Candidatus Saccharibacteria bacterium
GCTGGAACTTTAGACATTTCTTTGCGGGTTCGAAGATGAACCGCAATCGCAGCTGGCTTGGCTTCTAAGAGTTTAGTAATCCAACCCTCCCAATCAATTTTTGTATCACCAATTCGAATCTTAACCGACACTGGCATATCACCAGCTCCTTCTTTGGTTGCAAGTATAATTTCTTTGGCTAACTCCGGAGTTTTATATAGAGCGGCACAAGAACCACCTTTAATAATGTTTTTATCTGGACAGCCCATATTTATATCAATTCCATCAAAACCCAATTGCTTTACTAGCTTAGCTGTGTCTCTAAATTTATCAGGATTTGCACCAAACACTTGAGCAACAATTGGATGTTCAATTTCAGAGAATTTAAGATGATGTAGTAATTTTTCACGCCCTGCACTCATTAAGCCATCTGTGGAAGTGAACTCAGTATAAAAAACGTGCGGTTTCCCGTACTTGGCAATTATTTTTCGAAAAGCAGCGTCTGTAACATCGTACATCGGCGCAAGTGCGAAAAATGGTTTAGGTAACTTTCCCCAAAATCCTTTATTCATCTGTAGATTTTAACAAAAACTCCCCTTTGTGTCTATCATAAAGGGTTGGTATAATTGAATTAACTAGAGTAGGGGGCTCGATGATTTATGTCTAAAAATAATGCTTGGTATGTGCTGGCATGGTTTACAGTTCCAATATCAGTTTTCGGAGTGGCAATCGGAATTCCAATCGCCGTGGTATCGGAAGGGGTTAGTACTGATGCGATGTTGATCATTATCTTAGTTGTTTCCATTTCAATTATTTTAACGCTCATTGCTCTTCCTAGGGCAAAGGGTTCAAAGTAGCCGCGTTTAATTAAAAGGATTCCTTGGAATCCTTTATTTTTTATTATGAAATTTTTTATGGATGTCACGAAGTTGCGTATTTGTGACATGAGTGTAAATTTGAGTTGTGGTAATTGACGCGTGGCCTAAAAGGGTTTGAACACTTCGAATGTCTGCACCATTTTGTAATAGATCCGTGGCGAAACTATGCCTAAAGGTGTGAGGAGTTACCTTATGCATAATTCCCGCAAGCATGGCGTATTTTCTTACCATTCTTTGTACACTTCTTGCAGTCAGTCCAGGGACATCACCTTTACCTCCAAGATTACTCATTTGACGCTCAATCGCATTTCCAACTTTACTATGACTCACAAATAAAGCAGGATTATTATCATGACGCTTTTTTAAATACTTCTGAATAGCTTCGATGGCATCTTGAGACATGAAAACGAGGCGTAGTTTGTCGCCTTTACCGCGAACAGTGAATTCACCGCGTTCTAAGTTTAATTGCCTAATTTTTAGTTGAACTAACTCGGAGATACGAACCCCGCTAGAAAATAATAGTTCTAAAATAGCTTTGTCGCGAAGTCTGGCGACTTCGTTTTCTTCATGAACAGTTGCATCCTTAATACGTTGAACTTCATCATTACTCATAATTTCGACTTCTCTGGAAGGATTTTTAGCGAGTTCTATTTTTTCTGCAGATAGAGTATCGATATCCCTTTTAGCTAGATATTTTAAGAACGCTCGCACCGCAATTACGTGATAGTTCTGAGTAATAGGTTTTAGGCTTCTGCCGGTGCGTTCATCGGTTAACCGGTTTAAATATAGGCGATAGGACCTTACCGTATCTAAAGTAATCTGTTCAGGCTTAGTTAGGTTGTTTTGATTGCAATATAGCGCAAAGCGGGTGAGGTAGTGGTGGTAGTTGCGAATCGTCTGTAAAGACTTATTTCTTTCAATTTCACAGTATTCTAAGAAGTCTTGCACCATTTTTTCGATTTTTGTGTTTGATTTCATAAGTTTTGCTTTCACATTTATAATACACCCGCGTCGCAAAATATTCAATTGCGCGACAAGATTAGATATTTGCTTTTTTCCTAGGAAATTGTTATAATTGTTCAGTAATTAACCACGTGCTGGAAATATACTGCCAGCGCCGTGAATAAAGGGTTCTGTGTAAATATCTACGCAGAATTATGAAGTATATGTTAACTCGCAAAGAGAAAGACGCGATCATTAAGAAGTACCAGGTTCACAAAGATGACACTGGTTCTCCAGAAGTTCAAGTTGCAATCTTAACTAAAGAGATTGAACAAGTTAGTGAGCATTTGAAACTTCACCGTAAAGATAATCACTCACGTCGCGGTTTACTTAAAATGGTTGGTAATCGTCGTCGCTTGCTTCGTTATTTAAAGAACGAAGATGAGAAGCGTTACGATAAAATCACCGATAAGTTAAAATTAAAAAAAGCTACTAATTAAAAATCTTAACCTCATCTCCGTTGTCTGGTAGATAACGGATCAAGATGGGGTTTCATAGTTTATGGTAAATATAGAAGATATCTCTTGGAATCCAGATGAGTTTGAAAAAACATGGATCGCCTGCGTAGAAAAAATCGTGAATGACATTATGGCAGATCCGGATATCCAAAAAATTAAAGAAGAAGTTCGTAATCGTGGTCATGTGGCCGATGAGCATAAGGACCAGTTCATTATTAAGGTTAATGAAATAAAGAATCGTCACATCGAAGCAGATTATGGGACTCCGGGTACAGAAACATATCAGCATTTTGTTCATGCATGGCAGCATTGGCAAAAACTTAAAGGTAAGGACCGCCCCAAAGGTGAAAACATGTTCGAGGATAATATGAACCATTTGTTGTACGGCAGTACCCCAGATCCAGATTTATTCTTACGGGACTTTAATATCTATACTGATGTAAAATAGTATTAGCAGTTGTGAGTACGTGTCTCGCACAGAGCCGTACTCACAACAAGGCAAGTTATTAATCGTAGGTATTTGTAGAGAAAAGTTAGGAGGTTCCCAAGGTATTGATTCGCTGTTAAGCGAAGTAACACTTTGGAAATCTTCCCCTCTATAATATCTGCAAAGAAAGGACTCTATGAGTTCACAACAGATTTCTGCCAATGTGGCAGGTAAGGAGTGGAAGTTCGAGACTGGTAAGTTGGCTAATCAGGCTAACGGCGCAGTGCTAGCCAGACTTGGTGATACAGTAGTACTAGCGACTGCAGTAATGAGTAAGCAAATGAGAGATGGTATCGATTTTTTCCCATTGCTTGTTGATTATGAAGAAAGACTTTATGCTGCTGGAAAAATAAAAGGTAGTAGATGGGTTAAGCGCGAAGGTCGGGCAACTGATGAAGCGATTTTAACTGGACGCGTAATCGATAGGACTCTGCGCCCGATGTTTACAGACAATATGCGTAATGATGTTCAAATTGTTACTACGGTTTTGTCTGTGGATGGTGAAAACGATCCAGATATGGTGGCAGTTAATGCTGCGGCGATGGCATTACATATTTCCGATATTCCTTTCGACGGACCAGTAGCCGGTGTAAGAGTTGGAAAAGTAAATGGTGAGTATGTTGCTAATCCTAATAATGATCAACGTGAAAGTTCTACTTTAGATTTAATTGTTTGTGGTACCGCCGAGCATATTATTATGGTGGAAGCTGGCGCAGAGTTGGTGAAAGAAGAAGAGATTGTTGCGGGGATTGAATTTGCGCAAAAGCATTTAAAAGAGCTTACAGATGTTCAAGAACAATTCCGTAAGCAAGTTGGAAAAGAAAAAACCACACCATT
Source organism: uncultured Candidatus Saccharibacteria bacterium (assembly GCA_964536745.1). Taxonomy (GTDB): domain Bacteria; phylum Patescibacteriota; class Doudnabacteria; order UBA920; family UBA920; genus UBA920. The sequence continues at coordinate 3,642 of CAZHYL010000012.1, forward strand.
GCTCAAAGAACTTAATGCAGATGTTTTTGCAAAAGTCAGCGAGTTGTTAACTGAAGATAAAATTGAAGCTGCGGTATATGTTCAGAATAAAGCTCAACGCGAAATTAATATCCGCGAGCTTAGCGATGCAATTTTAAACGAAGTTTTGCAAGCATTAGGTGATAGTTCTGATTACGATACAAAAAAAGAAGTGGCTGCTAGTATCGATAAAATTTTGAAGAAATATCAGCAGAAACAGATTTTGGAAAAAGAACGACGTGTTGACGGCCGTAAGTTAGATGAAACAAGACAGATTTCTGTGGAAGTCGGTGTGTTACCTCGTACTCATGGTAGCGCTTTGTTTACCAGAGGAGAGACTCAAGTTCTAACAATTGTAACCTTAGGTAGTAAGGGTGATGAACAGTTATTAGATGGTGTCGAAGACCCAACCGAAGGTCGCAGCAAAAGATATATTCACCACTATAATATGGCAGGGTTTAGCGTTGGTGAAGTCGCCCCAATTCGTGGTCCGGGTCGACGTGAAATTGGTCATGGCGCTTTAGCCGAGCGCGCAGTAGAGATTGTGCTCCCAGAGCAAGAAACATTCCCTTACACCATGAGACTTGTTTCTGAAACAATGTCTAGCAATGGATCGACTTCAATGGCATCTACTTGTGGTTCCACAATGAGTTTGATGGATGCTGGTGTTCCGATTAAAGCTATCATTGGCGGTGTTGCAATGGGTCTAGTTATGGATGAAAGCAATCCAGAAAATTTCAAAGTTTTAACAGACATTGCTGGAATAGAAGATTTTAACGGTCACATGGACTTTAAGGTTACCGGTAATGAGGAAGGTGTTACCGCTCTTCAATTAGATATTAAGGTAAAAGGATTAACAGCGAAAATTTTGGCGCAAGCATTAGAGCAAGCTAAACCAGCTCGTATGCATATTCTTTCAAAAATGAAAGAAGCTCTCCCAGCTCCAAGACCAGAGTTGTCTCCTTACGCGCCAAGAATCACCAGCTTCATGATTAAGCCAGATCAGATTCGTGACGTCATTGGTAGCGGCGGAAAAACAATCAATGGAATTATTGCTGAGTGTCCTGGTGTTAAAATCGATATCGAAGATGATGGTTTGGTGATGGTAGCATCGGTTGATGCAGCGATGGGCGAAAAGGCTGTACAGATGATTAAAGATTTAACTCGTGAAGTTCAGCCTGGAGAAGTATTTGAAGGTAAGGTTGTTAGAATTATGGACTTTGGTGCTTTTGTAGAAATTTTACCTGGACGCGATGGTATGGTGCATGTTTCTAAATTAGCAAATTATCATGTAGGTAAGGTTGAAGATGTAGTGAAGGTTGGGGATACATTGAAAGTCCAAGTTGAAGAAATAGACGAACAAGGCAGAATTAACTTAACTCACAAACCTTTTGCACCAGAACCAACTCCAGAGCAATTAGCACAAGCTAATGATAGAGGTGGACGTGGGTTCGATTGGAAGCCAAAATTTGGTGGACGTGGTGGCGATAGAGGTGGACGTGGTGGTCACGGCGGACCGCGCGGTGGTCATCCACAAAGATCTCCAAGACCAAACGGAGCTAATAGATAAGTATAAAAACAGGCGATAAAGCCTGTTTTTATTATTTTGGTTATAAATCTATGGTATTTGAGAGTATTGACAAAATTCTTAAAAAGTGCTATAATATTAAAGTTCTAAAAAATCAAAGATTTAAAATTTCAAAAAATAAGGAGAGAGAAATAGTGGCAAAGAAAGCAGCGAAAATTCGTTCGATTATGAGGAAGGTCGAGTATTTCTCCGGTCTCATGGTTTCAGCACTTAGCGGTAAGTCCGCGGAATTTCGTGATCGCAAGCCCAGCCTTCATGCAAAGAACCAGCCGATCCCGTCGCTGGGAAACCGTCGGATTATCGTCAAGAAAAAGATTGACCTTGCGGACGAGGTTGGTCGTCAGTCCGTCGAAAATTCTGTTTCCATTTTGCGCGACCTGAATGCTGGGGTCAAGATCAACAATAGCCAGAGCGGTGGAACGAGGCAGATCTTTGAGAAGAGTCATCCGCTCGGTGAGAACAAGCTCTCCAGCAAGGAGCGAGAGATCGTGGATCACAAGAGGTCACGTCGCCGGCCGAAGGGTTCACAGCGTGTCACCAGCCTTCAGTTCCGCGAAGGTTTTGTCTAGGCTTTTAAAAAAGGCCATGGCATCGACAGTGTTATGAAAGTAACGCTGTCTTTTTTTATTTCCATTTTGTAGCTATAATACATATCTGTTATGGCATATTTTGATATCACTAAAAAAGATCTAACCTCCAAAGCCCGTTTGGGGGTTATTCATACCGAGCATGGCGATGTAAGTACACCGCAGTTTTTACCTATTGGTACAAAAGGAACTGTAAAAACTGTTACTAGCGAAGAGTTAAAGTTTTGGGGCGCGACAATGGTGCTTGCTAATACTTATCACCTTTGGCAACGGCCTAGCGACACTTTAATCTATAAAGCGGGTGGTCTACATAAGTTTATGAATTGGAAAGGACCAATTTTTACCGACTCCGGTGGTTTCCAAGTTTACTCATTGGCAAAGATGCGAAAAGTGATGGAAGCTGGAGTGCTGTTTCAATTTGATCTAGATGGTAAGCAGGAAATTTTATCTCCAGAAAAATCTATAGATATTCAAGCAAACTTAGGAAGCGATATCGCTTTAATCTTAGATGACTTTCCTGGCTACCCATTTGATTATGAAAGAAGTAAGGAATCAATCGAATTAACATCTCGCTGGGCCGAGCGCGCGATTCGTGAACACCAAAATATTATGAAGAATGGCGATCCTGTAAATTCTGGTCAAAAGTTATGGGGAATTGTGCAAGGCGCAAGTTTTGAAGATCTGCGAAAAGAATCTGCCCAAGCTATGACTGCGTTTGGTTTTGAAGGTTTTGCGATTGGTGGTGTGGCGGTTGGTGAGCCTCATCAGGAAATGATGAAAGCAGTAGAGTATGCAATTCCGTATTTACCAGAAACTGCGCCAAAGCATTTATTAGGCGTTGGTACCCCGTTTGATATTGTTCAGGCAGTCGCTAGAGGCTGTGATACTTTTGATTGTGTTATCCCAACTCGCGAGGCACGGCACGGGCGTTTGTATATTTCTGCTAATGATGATTCGCCAGATGGCGAAGGCAAAGAAGGCTATCAAACTATTGATGTGAGGCTGGAGAAATTCAAAGAAGACTTTACTCCAATTGATAGCACTTGTAATTGTTACGCGTGTGTTAATCACACTAGAGCCTATGTTCGTCATTTATTAGCCAGTGATGAAATGCTTGGGGTGCGCTTGGCTACAATGCATAATCTTAGATTCTATTTGAATCTTATGGAAAAAATTCGCAAAGCCATAGAGTTCGAATATTTTGATGATATGGTAAAGGATTTTAAAGATTTAACAAAATAAAAACATCACTCACGTGATGTTGTTAGTAGCACTATGATGATTAATTAGTCATCGAAACATTTTAGATTTTCGAAACTGTCTTGTGGTTTCCAGGCAGAAAGGTGGATCTTGAATTGCTCGGCTTTTTCAGGAATCTTGTATCCGTACTTTGTCGTCAAAAATTCCATACGTCGTAATTGTTCAGCAGTTCTTGCGCCAGCATCTGCCATTACACCGATCATTGGTTGTTGGTGGATGAATTTTGCTTGATTGCATAAGCGCTCCAGTTTGTTGCTAAATTCATCTTCAATAGCATATTGAGTTTGCTCGCCCCATGTTTTAGGTTCCATTCCAAAGCGATGCTCAAACTCATTTCTAATTTCTTGCTCTGCAAGTAGCTCGGTCTGTTTAACATTATAGATTATAAAGAGACCAAGAGCTACAATTAAACCAACAACTATACCTAAAACAAATTTAATCATATTGATTCCTCCGAGTGATTGAAATTTAAAATAACTAGTATTTTTATCATTTTATGAGTATTTTGTCAATGATACTGCGGTTTGCTATAATTCCCGTATGTCTAAAACAGATTCAACAGATTTAATGGATAAAATTGTTTCCCTGGCAAAGCGTCGGGGTTTTGTGTTTGCAGGATCAGAGATTTATGGAGGATTAGCAAATTCTTGGGATTATGGTCCTTTAGGTGTGGAGTTAAAAAATAACATCAAGAATTTATGGTGGAAGCGGTTTGTTCAAGAACGTAGCGATATGGTTGGTATTGATGCGGCTTTAGTTATGAATCCAAAGGTATGGGAAGCAAGCGGTCATGTGGCAACTTTCACAGACCCACTAGTTGAATGCAAAGCTTGCCATTCCCGTTTTCGTGCGGATCAGATAGATTTAAATGCAAAATGTGAAAGTTGTGGTAAGCAAGATGGTTTCAGTGAACCAAAGATGTTTAATTTAATGTTGAAAACATTTTTGGGGCCTGCAGAAGAACAAGCTAATGTTGCGTACTTCCGTCCAGAGACTGCACAAGCCATGTTCGTTCAATTCAAAAATATTCAGAATACTAGTCGCAAGCAAATCCCTTTCGGGATTGCACAGGTAGGTAAAGCCTTCCGAAATGAAATTACACCTGGTAATTTTGTATTTCGTACTCGCGAGTTTGAACAGATGGAAGTTGAGTATTTTATCCCTGCTCCAAAAACCGATGAAGACTGGAATCAGTATTTTGAGGAGTGGCGAAAAGTCATGATGTCTTGGATGGCAGATGATTTAAGGCTTAACATGGAGCACGTTCACGAAGTAGAAATTGAAGAAGCCGACCGAGCTCATTATAGTAAGCGCACAATCGATTTTGAATACGAATATCCATTTGGACAAAAAGAACTTTATGGCTTGGCTTACAGAGGGGATTTTGATTTACAGAGTCACATTAAAGCCAGTGGAGAAGATTTATCCTATTTAGATCCACAAACCAACGAAAAATATGTCCCGCACGTGATTGAACCGTCTTTAGGTGTGGATAGAAGCTTCTTGGCTGTATTGCTTTCTCATTATCATGAGGATGGTGAAGGCGATGATAAGCGTGTCTGGTTATCACTTCCAGCAAAACTTGCTCCTTATAAAGTGGCTGTGTTCCCACTTCTAAAAAATAAACCAGAATTAGTAGAAAAAGCTAAGAGTATTTACGACGAACTTCGTAAGCATTTTAATGTTGCTTGGGACGATCGTGGTAATGTTGGTAAGCGCTATTATAGTCAAGATGAAATTGGTACACCATATTGCGTAACAATTGATTTTGATACTTTAGAAGATAATACTGTGACTATCCGTCATCGCAATACTATGGAACAAGAACGTATGAATGCCGATGATTTAGTCGCAAGGATAACAAATAAATTAGCTGAATGAAATATCACAAAAGAGTTTTAAAAAACAAACTAACAATTATTGAAGTTCCTTCCAGCGACGCAGAAAGTGTAGTCGTGGATTTTTTTGTTAAAACTGGGTCTCGCTCGGAAACAGCAAAGGAAAACGGAATCTCTCATTTTCTAGAACACTTTCTTTTTAAAGGTACAAAAAAATATCCAAGCGCGATGGCAATCACAGAACTTGTTGATGGGATTGGTGGGGAGATGAATGCTAATACAGGTAAAGAGCACACTCAGTATTTTATAAAAGCACATCATAGTCGTTTAGAAATGATCTTCGAAATTCTGACCGATATGCTTCAGAATCCTTTGTTAGACAAACCAGAATTAGAACGAGAAAAAGGTGTGATTGTAGAAGAGATTAATATGTACAAAGATAATCCTCGGGCCGTTGTTGGTAATTTACTTGAAGAGATAATGTGGCCGAAGCAACCACTTGGCAGAGACATCGCAGGTTCACAGCAAACAGTTACCAAATTTACTCAAGCAATGTTCCGCAGTTATTTAGAACGTCATTATCAAACTGGGAATATGATTCTGGGAATCTCTGGTAAGTATGATCGTGCCAAGCTAAATAAATTAATTGCGAAGTACTGGGCGAAATTACCAAGTAAGAAATATAACGGTTGGAGTAAGTCTGCAAATGGACAATCTAGTCCTCGGGTAGCCATACATCATAAGGAAACTCAGCAGGCTCATTTTGATTTAGGTTTCAAAAGTTTTGGCTACAATGATAAACGCGGTGCCGTAGCTACTGTTTTAAGTTCTGTTTTAGGTGGTGGAATGAGCAGTAGATTATTCACTGAAATCCGCGAAAAACGAGGATTGGCTTACTATGTTAGAGCTGGTCAAGGTCCTTATATAGATACAGGGGTTTTTGATATCTCTGCAGGTGTGCGCGTCTCTCATTTAGAAGAGGCTGTAAAGGTAACCTTAAATGAACTTAAAAAGATTGCAAATGGAAAGATTGAAGCGAAGGAACTACAAAAAGCAAAAGAGTTCGTAAAGGGAAAAACAACCATTTATTTGGAAGATAATCAGTCTAGATTAGATTGGTATTTGGAACAAACAGCTTTTAAGAAGGAGACTAAAACTCCAAGCGAGGCATTTAAAGAAATTGATGCAGTAACTGCAAATCAGGTGCAAAAGTTGGCAAAGGAACTGTTTGTTGGAAATAGATTATCCCTTGCAGTGGTTGGACCGTATCGTAAACCAATGGAAAGGAAATTATTAAAGATAATCCAGCAATGGCAAAAGCAGTAGAATCTCCCCTCCTTCATGAGGGAGGGGCTGGGGGAGGGTTGTATGAAATCTAGCCCCCACCCAACCTCCCCCTCCAGAGGGGGAGGAGTAATCATCGGCTGCCATGTCTCTATTGCCGGCGGTCTGGTGAATGCGCCAAAACGTGCTGCAGAGCTTGGTTGCGAAACTTTTCAGATCTTTAGTAGAAGTCCACAGGGTGGTGCAGCTGCACCGATTACCAAGGAGTTAGCAGTAGAGTTTAAGCAAGAAATGGATAAGTATGGACTCACAGATTTTGTGATTCACGCTCCATATATTTTAAATTTTGGTTCTGGAAAGAAAAGCACTTATCATGGTTCTATTAATTTAGTTCGAACCGATCTAGAGCGGGGGAGTTTGCTTGGTGCAAAGTATGTAATGTTCCATCCTGGAAGTTTTAAAGATTTAGGTGCGAAAGATGGGATGAAGCAGGCTCAGGCAGGATTAAAAAAAGTTCTTGATGGGTATAAAGGTACGACTAAATTACTAATCGAAATTTCTGCAGGAGCAGGGGAAGTAATAGGTGATACGTTCGAGGAATTAGCAGAGCTAATGAAACCTATAAAAAAGAATCCTCACTTTGGCGGTATTTGCTTCGATACCCAACATGCCTTTGGTAGTGGTTATGATCTAAGAACTTCTGCGAGTGCAAAGGCAGTTTTTGAAAAGTTCAAGAAAATTATTGGGTTAAAATATTTTGCCATGAGCCATGTGAATGATTCTAAGGTAGAATTGGGTGCTCACAAGGATCGGCATGAGCATATTGGTGATGGTAAAATTGGGAAAAATGGGTTTCAGGCATTTTTTGGAGAGCTAGCAAAAAATAAATTGGCCATTCCCTTGATTCTGGAAACCGAGCATGATAAAGTTGAAACAGATATCAAAATATTGAAATCTCTAAGAAATAAAATTTAATCGAAAGGTCATAAATATGTTTGGATACGGCAAAAACCCAGAATCTGGAAATAATCGAGAATATATCAAATTACCTCAACCATTGGAGTATACTGGAAGTTTTATTGAAAGAACCCCAGGGAAATCCAAAGATCAGGCTATTCATGAGCTAGAAGAAATTATTAATTTATCTGAGAAACAAGGAAGCTAACATGGACGAAAAAATTGAAAAGATAACCCACTTAATCGAGCAGTCCGATTTAGACCGTACGATTAAGGATATTTTAATCCGCGATTTGCAGAATGAAGGATTAACAGATTTTTTACGCGAGCAAATTAAGGCATACTGTGAAGAAGGTATAAGGCGCTTGGGTGTTGAAATCGAAGAAGCAGAAGCTGCGCTAGCTAATCAAACAGATTCTAATTCCGAAAACCCAAGCGCTTAGCTTTGGGTTTTTATCTATCAATGAACTTTCAACTTGATAATTCAACAAAGATAATCCTTAGAGTGGTAGTGATTCTGCTGGCGCTTGGTTTTTTGTGGGTGATCCGCGATATTGTAATCGTGGTGCTTTTGGCTTTGGTGTTGGCATCGGCCATGGAGCCAATGGTTGAGTATTTGCATTCTAAGAAAATTCCAAGATTCGTTAGCGTCTTGGGCGCATATATTTTAGTGATCGGATTTGTGGCAACCATGGTAACTTTGCTGTCACCTTTAGTTGTAGATCAGGCGCGTGTTTTAGGTGATAATTTACCAAAGTACGCTGTAGAGCTTCAAGCTAAATATCCTAGCTTAAATTTATTGTTTGGTGGCACAGAGCTATCTACGATTGCAGAAAAAATCTTATCCAATAATTCTAGTAGTACAACTATTTTTGATAGAACATTAGGCTTGTTCAATGGTTTAGTCGCTTTAGTTACAGTTTTGGTTATATCTTTCTATTTAGTTGCTGCAGATAAGGGTATGAAGCAATTTGTTGGTGACTTGGTTCCGAATCAATATCAAAAAACAATTGTTAGTTTAATTGCCAAGATTCAAAGAAAAATGGGTTTGTGGGTAGTAGGCCAGTTTATCTTAAGCGTATTTATATTTGTGCTCACTTATATTGGGCTGACTATTTTAGGGGTTCAATATGCTTTGGTGCTTGCTCTAATCGCTGGTTTACTAGAGATTGTTCCTTACATCGGACCATTTTTATCTGCGATACCTGCAGTATTTTTTGCTCTCATCCAGAGCCCACCTTTGGTGATTGGTGTTATAGTACTTTATATCTTGATACAAAAAATTGAAGGTTATGTTTTGGTCCCAAAGGTGATGGAAAAAACAGTAGGTACTTCACCATTAGTGGTTCTGTTGGCTTTGTTAATAGGATTCCAGTTAGCAGGCATTTTGGGTATTTTATTAGCTGTGCCTTTGGCAGGTGCTATTACAGTGGTTATCCAAGAATTTTTCCACGATAAACCAGTTCAACCAGACGTGTAATTTACTTGTTACTACTTAGTAAAATCGCTATAATAAAAGAGCTCAACTTAGAGCTTTTTTACATATATGAACCAGAAATATTACATAACTACAGCGATTGACTATATAAATGGGAAACCTCATATTGGTCATTCTTACGAAAAAGTGGCGAGCGACGTACTGGCGCGTTTTTATCGTGCCAAGGGCAGAGACGTTAGGTTTTTAACTGGCACCGATGAACATGGGGCTAAGATTGCAGAGTTTGCAGAAAAATCAGGTTTACCGATAGAGAAATTTGCAGATGAAACCGCCGCTGGTTTTAAACTTGCCTGGGATAATTTAAATATTTCTTACGATCGCTTTATTCGCACCACAGATGAAGATCATAAATTTGTAGTTGAATATACTGTTGGCAAAATTAAAGAAAATGGCTATTTGTACGAAGGGGATTATGAGGGCTTGTATTGTGTTGGCCACGAAGCTTTTTTGACCGAGAAGGATTTGGTAGATGGTGTTTGCCCAGATCATAAAACCAAACCAGAATTAATCAAAGAAAAGAATTGGTTTTTCAAAGTTTCAGAATTTACTTCTACTATCAAAGATAAAATTGAATCTGGTGAGTTTAAAATTTTTCCAGAACATTCCCGTAAAGAAATTCTTTCAATGTTAAACGAAGGATTCAACGATATTGCTGTTACCCGTCCTAATGTAAAATGGGGAATTCCAGTTCCATGGGATACCGAGCAAACAATTTATGTTTGGGTGGATGCATTAATCAATTATTGTACTGGGGCTAAGGTTGAAACAGAGGCCGGCCCAAAATATTATTGGCCAGCGGACGTTCATGTAATTGGACCGGACATTGCAAAGTTCCATTGTATTATTTGGCCAGCGCTTTGTCTTGCTGCTGGGTACGAAATTCCAAAGTCTGTTGCTGTACATGGTTTTTTAACCTTGAATAATCAGAAACTTTCCAAGACAACAGGAAATATTGTAGATCCAAATGAGTGGGTAGAAAAATATGGTGCAGATGCTGTGCGATATTTCTTACTTCGCGAAGTGCCGTTTGATAGTCATGGCGATGTTAGCGAAGAAAAACTCCGCGCCCGCTATGAAGGCGATCTTGCGAATGGTTTGGGTAATTTAGTTAGTCGTGTTACTACTTTGGTGGAGAAGTATTTAGACGGTAAAATTCCTGCTGATGTTGAACCAACAGCTATAGCTTTGAATGAGGGCGATATAGATAAATTAATCGAAGATGAATATCGTTTCCACGAGGCTTTGGCTAAAATTTGGGAATGGGTTGCGGAAGCGAATAAGCGCGTAGATGAAACAAAACTTTGGGAATTAGGCAAAACGGATCTAGAAAAGTTTACAAGCGTGAGTAAAGAAGTTTTGTTAATGATAGAAATTATTGCTAAGCATCTGTTGCCATTTATTCCAGAATCCGCGCAAAAGATTTTAGATAGTGTTACTGCAGAAAAAATTACAAAAGCCGAACCATTATTTCCAAGGGTTGAGTTATAAATGAATTATATTGATACACATACACATGTAAATTTGCGCGCCTTTAAAGATGATGCGAAAGAAACCATTCAACGAGCACTAGAGGCAGGTGTTGCTGTGGTTAATGTTGGCACACAAATTGATACAAGCAGACAAGCAGTAGAATTGCTAAGTGATTTTCCAGAAGATGTCTATGCAGTAATAGGGCTTCACCCTTCCCATACTTTTGCTCATGATTATGAAGATGAAGAAGAGGTAAAGTTTAAAACTCGTGAGGAGCATTTTGATTATGAAATGTATAAAGAACTTGCCAACAATCCTAAAGTGGTGGGGATTGGTGAGTGCGGTTTAGATTATTATCGTCTGCCTAACGACCGTGACCACGACGAAATCAAATCATTACAGCGAGCTGCATTCTATGATCAAATCAAGCTAGCTTTAGAGTTAGACAAGGCTTTGTGTGTTCATTGCCGCCCATCAGATGGAACGGTGGATGCTTACGAGGATTTATTGCAAATTATTGAACAAATAAAAAATCCTGAAATTAAAGGAACACCTGGGGTTTGGGTTGATGGTAGCAACCTGCGTTTCGAAGTTCATTGTTTTACCGGCGATGCCCAGACAGCTTTAAAGTTTGTTGAACTTGGTGGCTATATTGGGCTTAATGGAATTATTACATTCGATAAAACTGGACGAAGTGAGGAAGTTGTAAAAGCTGTTCCGCTTACCAGTATTATTTTGGAAACCGATGCTCCTTATTTAACTCCAAAGTCTAATCGTGGTAAACGTAATGAACCTTCATTTTTGCCAGAAGTTGCAGAAAAAATTGCTGAATGGAAAGGTGTGTCGGTGGAGGAAGTTGCAAATGTTACCACTGCAAATGCAAAGCAGTTATTTAAGTTATGAAATATAAAGTACCAGAACATCAGATTCAGGACGGTAGTTTCGAGCGACCGTATATTAAAAGCAGTATGACTCGTGAAGAGATTGAGCAGTTTATTTTGGACGTTAACCCAGAAGCAAAAGAGGTTTGGGATAGGCAAGAGTTAGTAACGGTAAAATATTTAGATAAGGGAGGTAATTTTTGTGAGGGTCAAATTGTAGTTGATAAGAACTTAGCTGATGAAGTGAAGGAATTTTTTGATTTTTGTATCACTGTCAAATATCAGATTTATAAAATAGTTCCGATTCAAAACCAAAGTTATAAAGGTGAAGATAATTTGTCTATGAAAGATAATAACTCTTCTGCGATGAATTTTAGATACATCGCAGGAACAAACAGGTTATCTTTACATTCTTTTGGATTCGCTATTGATATTAATCCTTGGGATAACCCCGTGGTTAAGAATGGGGAAGTTTTGGAGCCTCAAGGTGCCGAATATAAGCCAGAAGATGAACAGACTTTGAACCAGAATCATCCAGTGGTAAAATGGTTGGAAGAGAGGGGTTGGGAGTGGGGTGGTACATGGGGTGATGATCCATACTCAGACAATCATCATTTTCAAAAGCCATTTGCAACCGAACAGTATCTGGATGAGCTAGAAAAACAGTTAGTTGCTGGTAAAATTACAGAATCCGATTACGAGCATCGAAAAGAAGTTGCTCAGAGAAATTCACAAATCTTAAATAATGAAAAAGTATAACCCTTCACAAATCGAACAGAAATGGCAAGAACACTGGGAAGACAGTGGTGTTTTTGTTGCGACTGATAACAGCGATAAGCCTAAAAAATATATTCTAATGGAATTTCCATATCCATCCGGTGACGGACTTCATATGGGACACGTCCGTGGTTATACCGCTGGCGATGTCTTGGCTAGGTATTATCGGATGAATAATTTTGAGGTCATGTATCCGATCGGCTGGGATGCGTTCGGTCTTCCAGCAGAGAATTATGCTATTAAGCATGGGAAAGATCCTAAAGACACTACCGCTAGTAATATTGCTAACATCAAAAAACAATTTAAAAGCATCGGTTATAGTTTTGATTGGAGTAGGGAAGTAAATACTACTGATCCGGAATACTATAAGTGGACACAGTGGTTATTCTTAAAATTTTATGAAGCAGGGCTGGCATACGAAGCAACTGGCTTAATTAATTGGTGCCCTAAAGATAAGACCGGACTTGCCAACGAAGAGGTTATCAATGGCGCTTGCGAGCGTTGCGGCACTACTGTCGAAAAGAAAGAATTACGTCAATGGTACTTAAAAATTACGGAGTATGCAGAAAAATTACTTGAAGGGCTAAAAAATTTACCAGAGTGGCCGGAGCAAGTGAAGCTTCAGCAGGAAAACTGGATTGGTAAATCTGTTGGCGAAGAAATTGATTTTCAAATTTCAGGATCAGAAAAGTTAGTGAAGGTGTTCACAACTCGTCCAGATACAATTTTTGGCGCGACTTATTTAGTTTTAGCACCAGAACATGAATTGATTGAAACTTTGAAAGAAAAGATTTCAAATTATAACGATGTAAATTCATATATTCAAACCGCACTTGCTAAAGAAGATTTAGATAGAACTGCAGAAGGCAAGAAAAAAACAGGGGTGTGTTTGGATGGTGTGACGGCAATAAACCCTGCTACAAAGGAAGAAATTCCTGTTTGGGTAGCGGACTACGTCCTTGGTGGTTATGGTACCGGTGCAATTATGGCAGTTCCTGGGCATGATGAGCGAGATAGGGAGTTTGCAACGATTTTTGGTTTACCAATAATTGAACTCGAGGAATTTGCCGAATCTAATCAATTCGGAACTCCTAAAGTGCAATATAAGCTTCGTGATTGGGTATTTAGTCGTCAGCGCTATTGGGGTGAACCAATTCCGCTTATTCACTGTGAAAAAGATGGCGTCGTTGCGGTTCCAGAAGACCAGCTTCCAGTTCTTCTTCCAGAAGTTAAGGATTATGAACCAACAGGGACAGGGGAATCACCTCTGGCTACTGTTGAGGGTTGGGTAAATACAACCTGTCCGAAATGTGGCGCTTCTGCCAAGCGAGAAACAAATACCATGCCGCAGTGGGCAGGGAGTTCTTGGTACTACCTCCGTTATGTGGATCCAAAAAATAATTCTGAATTTGCAGGTCAAGATAAACTAAAACATTGGTTGCCAGTAGATTTATATTTTGGTGGGATGGAGCATACCACTCTTCATTTACTATATTCACGTTTTTGGAATATCTTTTTGTATGATCAAAAGCTGGTTCCGGTTAGTGAGCCGTATACAAAACGTGTCCCTCATGGCATTATTTTGGCGCACGATGGCAGTAAGATGAGTAAGAGTAAAGGGAATGTAGTAAACCCAGATAGTATTGTGAAAGAATTTGGAGCAGATACTTTGCGAATGTACGAATTATTTTTAGGTCCTCATGGGGCTAGTGTGTCGTGGAACGATCAAGGTATTGTTGGTGTGGCGAGATTCTTGGATCGGGTTTGGTATTGGGCAAATAAGTTGCAAGTAAGTGAAGATAGCGAACTGGTTACACAAAAATTAAATGCTTTAATCAAAAAAGTTACTTCTGATATTGAGTCGCATAGCTTCAATACTATAGTGTCCAGCTTGATGGAATTTCATAACGATATAAAAGATGAACCAATTAGTAAAGATTCTGTGATTGTATTTTTAAAACTTATGTCGCCATTAGCTCCTCACATTGCAGAAGAGCTTAATCAAATTTTGGGTGGCGAACAAGATTTACAAGTGCAAAGTTGGCCAAAATATGATCCGGCTAAGTTGGTGACTAGTGAAGTTAAAATTGTGGTACAAGTTAACGGGAAGCTTAGAGATACAATTTTAGTTCAGGCAGGTACGGGCCAAGAGCAAGTTTCAGAGTTAGCTAAACAATCCGCTAAGGTTAAACCATTTTTGGAGGGACAGGCTGTTAATAAAGTTATTTTTGTTGCCGATCGGCTCATTAATTTCGTTATCTAGTGTTATACTAACATTAGAGTATTCAATTGAAATCAAAATAAAAAATGTTAATTAACTTTCATCTTCCTCACTATTTCGTATCCAAAATACGTAAGGAAATTGAACACTTGTATGCTTCTACAGCTATAGGGAATTTGGCTCAAGCAATGATTGCTTTGTTTGAACCAATTTTTTTGTATCATACGGTTGGATTAAGCGTAGTACAGGTTTTGTTATTTATTGGTTCAGTCTATGCGCTTTATGTGCTCCTGATTCCATTTGGCGCAAAAATTGCCAGCAGATTTGGTTATGCACACAGTATATTTTTTAGTATACCTTTCCAAATCTTGTTTTGGTTTAGTCTTATCGGTAGTCAAACCCATATTGAATTTTTGTACGTTGCTCCAATTCTCTTTGCTATTCAGAAATCGTTATTCTGGCCGGCATGGCATGCAACCATGGCTAGGTTTGCTGATGGAAGACAAGTAGCTAGAGAGTTTAGCATCATGTATTCAATTATGAGTTTGATGCAAATTTTAGGACCAATGATTGGTGGATTCTTATCATTTTACCTTGGGGCAACTTCGATCTTTGTGATTGGTTCAATTATTTATCTATGTTCTGCAATTCCTCTATTTTGGTCCGAGGAAATTTTTGTACCGAAAACTTACAAGTATCACGACACTTGGAAAATGTACAAAAAAATTCCGAAACAGTTTATGGGTTATTTGGGTTTTGGGGAAGAATTGTTGGTGATGACAATATGGCCGATTTTTATTTTCATAATTATTAATGATTATGAAGATATTGGGGCACTGGTTACGATTGCAACATTAGTTGCGACAGGACTGTCTTTGATTATTGGGATTTACTCTGATCAATATGGAAAAAGAAAAGTTTTGCGTATTGGTGGATTCTTTTATGTTTTGTCTTGGTTAGCAAGAATTCCAGTGGTCAGCGGTTTTGGAGCTTTTATCACTGATGCAATTTCAAGGACATCTAAGAGTTTAGTTTTCATTCCATTATCTGCGATGGCTTATGAGCGTGCTGAATCAACCCATATCCTTCCTTATATAGTCGGGTTCGAACAAAGTTTATCCATTGGGAAAGTGTTGGCAGCACTTTTGGCTATCATCGTTTTTGCTGTAACAGGTAGTTTTATCGCTGTGTTTATTCTGGCAGCTTTATTCAGCTTACTATTTTTCTTAATATAAAAAGCCTCTTGGTTGAGGCTAGTTACTGGCTTGTTTGTATTCACTTTCTTCCGAGCTTATTCTTAAAAATTTTTTCTGAAGCGGTAGGTTAAATTTTACACAGAATGTTTCTATAAGCCGAATTAATTCTTCGGTTTTTTCTTTTGTACCAGATCTTACATCGTAACCTATGCTAATGTTTGGCTTGTTAGTTACATCTGCGTAATTACTTGTGAAGAGTCCTAAGGTTTTTTGTTTTGAAATTAAGTTCAGAAAATGTCTACGCTGTTGTGCGTTGAGGTAGAATAGTTTCAGAAGAAAACTGTTAAAAGATGGAAACGTTGAAATTTCAACTCGTGGTGAAAATCTCATTAGTCCTCCTGCTTAAGTTAATCCTAACTTGTAAATCGAGGTTTGTAAACGGGCTCATTTTTGTTAAGATGAATAGGTATGAATTATCAATTTTTAGAACAATCCGACCCAGATATTTATCGTATCGTAAAGGCCGAGGAGGCAAGGCAAAAAGAAGGCATCGAGATGATCCCTTCTGAAAACTATGTCTCTGGGGCAGTTTTAGACGCTCTTGGAAGCGTTTTAACCAATAAATACTCTGAAGGTTATGTTGGTAAGCGGTATTATGGTGGCCAGGAAAATACCGATCAAATAGAGCAATTAGCAATCGATCGAGCAAAAGAATTATTTAATGCAGAGCACGCTAATGTACAACCACTCTCTGGTGCCCCTGCCAATATTGCAGTTTACTTTGCACTTCTCGATGAAGGGGATACGGTGCTTGGAATGGATCTTTCACATGGCGGACACTTAACACATGGCCATCCAGTGACACAGATGGCAAAATTGTATAATTTTGTGCGCTATAAAATGAAGGATGTGTCTACGGGTGAAATCGATTATGATGAACTTAGGGAAACAGCAATCAAAGAAAAACCGAAGATTATATTAGCTGGATTTTCGGCATATCCTAGAGAAATAGATTATGCAAAAATAAAATCCATTGCCGACGAAGTCGGAGCGATTACAATGATGGACGCAGCTCACATCGCAGGGTTAATAGCAGGAAAGCAGCTGCGTAATCCATTTGATGATGGGTTTGATATTGTGACCACAACAACTCATAAAACATTAAGAGGGCCTCGTGGTGGAATGATTTTGTGTAAAGAGGAATTTGCTAAGGCTATCGATAAGTCTGTCTTTCCAGGTTTCCAAGGTGGTCCGCATATGAATAATATTGCAGCAAAAGCAGTTTGCTTTGCTGAAGCATTAAGGCCAGAGTTTCAGCAATACGCTAAGCAAGTATTGCTGAATGCGCAGAGTTTAGCGAGCGGGTTGCAAAATTATGGGGCAAAGTTAATCACTGGTGGTACTAGTAATCATTTAATGTTGGTTGATGTGGTAAGTTCTTGGAATGTAACAGGAAAACAAGCTCAATCTTTGTTGGATACTGTCGGAATTACTTTAAATATGAATATGATTGCCGACGACTCTCGTAGTCCGATGGATCCAAGTGGAATTCGTCTTGGAACTCCTGCAATTACCACGCGCGGTGCTAACGAGCCAGATATGCAGAAAATTGCCGAATGGATTGCGGGTGTTCTAAAAAATCCAGATGATAGTAGCATGCACCAAAAGATTAAAGAGGAAGTTCGTGAGTTCAGCTTGCGATTTCCAGTCCCAGGGGTTTAGGGTTTACATTTATGGAATTATTTCAAGCGTTTATTTTAGGCATGGTACAAGGGCTTGGCGAATTTTTGCCAATCTCTTCTTCGGCGCATTTAATATTAACTCCTTGGTTATTTGGTTGGCCAGATCAGGGATTAGCATTTGATATTGCTCTTCACTGGGGGACTTTGGTTGCCGTTGTGACATATTTTTATAAAGATATTTGGCTTTTGGTCAAAGGTTTTTTCCATTCAATTATCCCTTCGACAAGAGATTTTCAATCGAATATTTATCAAAAATTGGCTTGGTTAATAATTTTAGCCACAATTCCAGCAGCAGTAATCGGTAAAATTTTTGAATCAGAAGTAGAGTCTGCCTTTCGGAATCCAATCTTAATCGCTATCACTCTATCTGTAGTCGGAGTAATTTTGTATCTAGCGGATAAGTATGGAAATAAGTTAAAAGATTTAACTCAAGCAAAATGGTTAAATGCACTGGTTGTTGGATTGGCACAAGCGTTAGCTATTGTTCCAGGGATTTCTAGGAGTGGAGCAACTATCACAGCAGGACTCTTACAAGGATTTACCAGACAAGACGCGGCAAAGTTTAGTTTTTTAATCTCTATTCCAATTATTTTTGGCGCCGGCGTTTTAAAATTACCCGAGATAGCAAATATACAAAATCATCTTCAGTTGCTAGTTGGTTTTTCATCTAGCGCAGTATTTGGTTTTTTGGCCATTAAATACATGTTAAAGTATATCTCTAACCGCTCGTTCGCAATTTTTACTTGGTACCGGTTAGCACTAGCCGCGATAATAGTAATTGTATATTTATATAGATGATTAATCTAAGCGAGCAGACGTATCGTTTTTGGCAAAATAAATTAGCTACCTCATCTACTTTTAGATTGTGGTGGCAATTTTGGAGTAACTATACTTTTATTTTTTTTGTAGCTGTTTTTTTGTTTTATTTTGGACACGAACTTTACAAATCATTAGTTCTGCATTCAGTCGTTGCTTTTATATTTTCTAGGTTCATCGTCACCGTCCTCATAAACTTTTTCTACAAAAAGCAACGTCCTTATCAGAAATATAAGTTCAATCTTATTACTTCAAAATTTTTTTCTTGGAGAACCGATGAGTTTAATTCATTTCCATCTCGTCATTCCATCACTTTTTCTTCCGTAGCAGTAGTGGTAATGTTTCTGAGTTTTCCAGCGGGATTAATTTTACTTTTAGCTACAGCAATTACAGGAGTGGGTAGGGTAATTTTGGGATACCATTGGCCAGTAGATATTGTCGGTGGGCTGATTATCGGCGCAATAGTCGGCTATATAACAAGTATTTTGATGGTTTCAACTATCTTTACCTAAATAGCCAGCTCTGATAAAATTAGAAAGATTCACTAATATTTATGGCCGAGTGGCGGAATTGGCAGACGCGCACGACTCAAAATCGTGTATCTTCGGGTGTGAGGGTTCAACTCCCTCCTCGGCCACCA
>CAZHYL010000013.1:0-17793 GCA_964536745.1 uncultured Candidatus Saccharibacteria bacterium
CATAAGATATACCACCAATGATACCTCCACTGCTTCCAACTAAACCACCAGCGTAAGCGGCACCTCCAGCACCAACAGCACCTCCAGCACCTCCAACACCCCCAATAGCACCACTACCACCAGCGCTCCCAGCAACTCCATTTGCACCATTACCACTTGTACCGCCGGTAGCTAAAACGTTTCTTGTTGAATAACTTGTTGTAATTAAAACAGTACCAACCAATTGCCCAGTTAACCCACCCGCATACGCGGCTCCACCCGCGCCACCAGTACCAGCGGCTGAAGTTGCACCACCTGCCGCACCAGAACCACCATTACCCGCAGTACCAGCACTACCACTGTTACCACCAGTACCACCAGTTGCTGTTACAGTATTACCAGTTGAATATGAATTGAAATACTTACTACCACCAGTTGTCACGCTGCCATAGCCAAGTAAACCGCCGGCGTCTGCTTCACCGCCCGCGCCGCCAGCACCGCCAGCACCGCTGGCTCCACCAACGGAACTAGCTGCACCATTTGCACCATTACCTCCGGTACTACCGGTACTTCCAAGACCACCAACCGAAGTTACATTCCCTGTAGCGTACGAAGCAATAGCATCACTTAATCCAGTTGTAATTCTATTATTTCCAATAAGACCACCAGCATAGCTAGCTCCACCAGCTGCTGCGGCTACCGCACCACCACCAGCACCACCCGCAACTGTTGTGCGTGATGCACCTCCATTCCCAGAAGTTCCGGCTGTGCCAGCATTTCCGCCAGTTGCAGAAACGTTACCTGTTGCGTATGTATATAAAAAGTTACTTGTACCTGTAGTAAAGTTGCTCATCCCAACCAAGCCACCGGCATTAGCATCACCTCCAACACCTGCCGCACCACCAAGAGCACCAGCAGAACCGATATGAGTAGAAGTTCCGGTTGAGCCATCTCCACCATTTCCACCATTTCCACCATTTCCACCCAAACCTCCCACTACCGTTACAGAACCAGTTGCATAAGAGTTTAAGATTTGTAGCAGTTGGGTTGTTCCAGACATACGTCCAACCAAGCCACCACCATAAGTTGCACCGCCAGCTCCACCCGCACCACCCGCACCACCAGCTGCAGCTGTACCAGAAGAAATTGAACTACCCGAAGTACCGCCATTACCACCAGAGCCGCCATTACCACCAGTACCACCTGTGACATTAATAGTGACAGATGAATAAGATGTAGATTGAACAGTTCCAAGGTTGTCACCTATTAAACCACCAAAACCTCTAACTCCACCAGCACCGCCGACACCACCAGCACCGCCGACACCACCAATAAACGCACCAACTCCAGTACCACCAGCACCACCAGCACCGCCATTACCTCCTGCTTGTTCACTTCCGGAAATAGTTAAAATTTCAGAATAAGACGTGGTCACTAAACCAGTAGCAGAACTAAAGCCAACCAAACCACCAGCAAAAGTGCCGGTCTCTGCGCCGCCGGCACCACCAGCACCGCCGACACCACCAACACTACCACCGGTTAAACCAGAGCCACCAGCACCGCCGGCACCACCATTGCCAGATAGTCCGCCGTTTACAACTATATTTCCTTTTCCAGAACCAGCATGAAAACTAGCATATGAAGATATAATATCCGAAGTTGAATATCCTACTAAACCACCAGCATAAACAATACCCGAGGCGCCGCCAGCGCCGCCAATGCTTCCTGCAACACCACTATTCACTGCACCACTTCTACCGTCTGAACCGTTGGCACCAGCACCACCTGTTAAATCTAAACTTGTTTTAGAAAAGGAACCGGATTGAATAACACCTGTGGAATATCCTACTAAACCACCAGCATAAACACCGCCACCGGCACCGCCGGCACCACCGGCGCCACCGATACCATACAAAGCTGTACCTGTTCCAGTTCCACCAATTCCTCCTTGAGCACTTGCACCGCCCGTGCCGCCCGTAGCAGTGACTGTTCCAGTTTGGGCATAAGAATTAGTAATTGTGCCAAGTACATTACTACCAACTAAACCACCAATTTGTAAAGCCGATGCCAGCGCAACCGCCGCCGTACCACCAGCACCACCGACACCACCAGCACCACCGATATGATTAGTACCAGCAGAGCCATCCCCACCGGCACCACCGGCACCGCCGGCACCGCCATTACCCCCCACTCCGTTAACGTTAGAAGTCGCGTAAGAATTATTAATAATACCGGTTGCAGCATTGCTTCTACCTACTAAGCCACCCACATTCAATGCACCACCGGCACCACCGGCACCGCCGGCACCACCAATGGCAGCAGTTCCGTTTGTAATATTTCCGGATGTACCACCAGTACCGCCAGCGCCGCCGTTGCCGCCATTACCAGAATAGCCAGTAACTGCGCCTGTAGTATGATAAGAAGTTTCTATAGTAACAGAATGATCTCCAACCAAACCACCAGCAAAGCTAGCGCCACCAACAGCACCCACAGTTCCAGCGCCACCCACACCACCAATCGCACCACTACCACCAGCGCCGCCAGCGCCGCCATTACCAGAATTTCCACCATTACCAGATGTACCTTGTACTACTCCGGTCGTGTATGAATCAACAATAATACCGGTTGTACCAAAACCAATCAGGCCACCTGCATAAGAAATACCACCAACACCACCAGCGCCACCGACAGCTCCAGCACCACCGACAGATGCAGAACCGCCTGCGCCGCCTGCGCCGCCATTACCAGCCACGCCGCCACTTCCTGCTGTTATTGTTACATTTCCCGTAGCATGCGAAGTTCCAACATAAGCATTAGTAGTAGTAAATCCGATTAAACCACCACCATAAACATAACCACCTGCACCACCAGCGCCGCCTGCAGCTCCAGCACCGCCAGTCATACTTGCAGCACCTGCACCACCAGCTCCACCATCAGCCCCAGAACCACCAGTATCACCACTCACGGTAATGTTTCCTGTAGCGTAAGAATTCAAAACCGCTGTACCTGCTCCGACTATATCACCAATTAAACCACCGGCATTGGTTGCAGTTGCCTGAGTTATACCACCAGCGCCACCGGCACCACCAGCGCCACCAATAGCTCCATTAGTTCCATTAGCCCCAGCACCTCCATCCCCACCTTCATCAGCATTTATTACAATGTGGTTTGTAGAAAAAATATTATCAAAAGTAACATTAGCTAAAGAATTGTGCCCAATTGCTCCGCCAACAAAAATTGCACCCGTTGCACCACCGGCACCACCGGCACCACCAGTTCCATTTCTACCACTAGCACCAGAAGTACCACCGAGACCACCGTTACCGCCATTACCACCTCCAATTGATTGAGTCACTGTCATAGTACCGCCGGTACTACTTGAGTCAGAAATATTGCCATTCCCCTGCCCGGCAAGACCACCCATATTTAGAGCACCACTAGCGCCGCCGGCGCCGCCGGTTCCACCGATACCACCATTGTGTCCACCCGTACCCAAGCTACCATCACCTCCAACTCCACCATTGCCGCCGTTACCACCTGCTTTATTACTGGCGGATAAACTTCCAATAACTGTAGAATTATGAATCACCCCACTGTTATCACCAACAAGTCCACCAATAAATACAGCACCACCAACGCCACCAACGCCACCTGTACCAGCAGTAGCACCAGTGCTTCCAGCAATATTTCCAGATGGACCAGCATTTCCACCAATACCACCGTTGCCACCTGCACCACCAACGACAGTGACAGTAGTGATTGTATAATTTACATCCTGAACAATCCCTATATTTAAACCTGCGACACCGCCGCCATAAGCCGCGCCACCTGCGCCACCAGCTCCACCGTTACCACCAGCTCCACCTATTGCACCCGTAGAACTCCCACCTGCACCGCCTGCTCCACCAGTAGCACCATTACCACCAGCTCCGCCTGTTGAGCTAACAGTCCCAGTATTATTTGCTGTGCTGATTGTAGAACCTAATACACCATTGTAGCCAATCACACCACCAGCATAACTGGCACCACCAACACCACCGGCACCACCTACCACACCGGCAACACCAGCATTTCCGGCACCACTTGAACCAGGCGCACCAGCCGCGCCAGATGCACCACCAGCTCCGCCGGTTGCGGTAACATCACCTTGAGCATACGATTCTGCGCTAACCACACCAATATTCCAACCAATTAATCCACCCGCTGCACCAACACCGCCGGCACCGCCACTAATACCCGCGATACCCGCCGCGCCAGCTGCTGCACCAGACGAATTACCACCGCTAGCTCCGTTGCTACCGGCACCACCGGCACCACCAGTTGCGGTAGCATCACCTGTGGCATAGGAAGTACCTTGAATTACTCCATTCGTAATATTATACCCAACCAACCCACCAGCGTAGCTAGCACCACCAATACGCAACAAGACAGAGGCTGCTACATCCGTAGCACCACTGGCTCCACCTGTCGCACCAGTTGTTCCACTGCCGCCGTTACCACCAGAACCTGGGGAGCCACCAGCGCCACCGGTTGCGGTCGCATTTCCAGATGCATGCGAATCAGAAATAGTGGCAGTATTTAAACCAACCAACCCACCAGCATAAGCAATAGCACCTGCTACTACTGCACCCCCAGCGCCGCCAATTGCACGAACTCCACCGGCACCACCAGTGCCGCCATTTCCAGAAGTACCGCCAACAGAAGTAACGTTAACATTTGAATAAGTTCCGTCTTGAATAACACCACCAGTGTTGTTATGACCAACTGCTCCTCCGGCAAAGCCAACACCGCCGGTTCCACCAGCACCACCTACACCACCTACACCACCAATAGCACTTGAACCACCAACACCGCCGGCACCGCCAGTTGCACCATTACCAGCTAGACTGCCGGTTGCCGCAACCGAACCAGTTTGAATATATGAATTTGTAATCGTAGAAGTATTTAACCCAGCTAAACCACCAGCATAAGCTGCAGCTCCAGCGCCGCCAGCACCACCAGTTGCACCAACTGCTCCGGCATGGCTAGATCCACCGGCCGAACCATTACCTGCACTACCTGCAGCTGCACCATCTTTACCAACACTTGCAGTGGCTGTAATTACACCACTGGCATATGAATTAAGAATTGTATTTGCATTATTACCAACTAAACCTCCGGCATAGGCAATTGCCCCAGCGCCGCCAGCACCACCAGTGCCACCTGCTGCCGCAGCTGTGGAGTTAAAAGTTGCTGTAGTTGCACCACCATTCCCACCAGCACCACCATTCCCAGGAGTTCCACCTGTGGCAGTAATATTTCCAGTCGAATACGAAACACCATTAATAACACCGGTGCTCTGTCCAGCGATACCACCACTACTAGCCACACCGCCGGCGCCACCTGCCGCGCCGGCACCGCCAACACCGCCTATGGCGTTAGCACCGCCATCACCGCCATTACCACCAGCACCGGCATTACCACCAGCACCGCCTGTAGTTGTAACGTTACCGGTGTTATAAACAGTAGCAATTGGGCCAAGAATATAGTTACCGATTACGCCACCGCCAAAAGCCGCACCACCAGCACCACCAGCTGCGCCAGCAGCTCCTGCGCCACCTGTGGTTGATGCAGCACCAGTACCACCAGCACCGCCAGTACCACCAGCACCACCTGCGCCGCCAGTTGAAGTGATAGTTCCTGTTGAATATGAATTTAAAATTTCACCATTCGAAGTGTAACCAACAACACCGCCTACATAAGCAATACCACCAGCTGCACCAGCAGTTCCAGCTACCCCAGCTAAACTTGTACCACCAGCGCCGCCATTAGCTCCGGCGCCGCCTGCGCCGCCAGTTCCTGTTACTGCCCCAGTTGAATAATCATTCACCAATGAAGTTCCGGAATTATTTCCTACAACACCACCGGCATAAATAATTCCACCAACAGTCGCTACACCACCTGCACCAGACAACGCCCCTGATCCAGCCGCACCACCAACACCTGCAGAACCACCAGCACCAGCTGTTCCTGTTACTGACCCAGTGGTATGATAGCTACCCGAAATTGTGAGCGTGTTATTCCCCGCCACTCCTCCTATATATAGAACACCACCAGCACCACCAGCACCACCAGTAATACCTGCTAAGTTTGCTAAACCAGCAACCCCTGTTGCCCCAGCACCACCAGCACCACCAGTACCTGTTACCGTATTGGTAGAAAATGAGTCTTGAATAGCACCCACATTACTACCAACCACGCCTCCGCCGTATGCGGAAGTTACGTTTGCCGAACCACCTGCTCCAGATGCACCACCAGCGCCATTGGCACCACTTGATCCTTTAGCTCCACCCGAACCGCCAGTTCCACCTGTTCCACCAGCACCACCAGTTACTGTAACTACACCAGTATTTGAATTTGAAATTAAAATTACTCCAGTATTTAGCCCAACCAAACCACCGGCGTATGCTCCACCACCGGCACCACCTGCACCACCGGCGCCTCCGGTTCCACCAGTATGAGCCGTACCTGCTGCTGCACTTCCACCAGTACCGCCTGCTTGTCCATTTTGGCCAGCAGAACCTGTTGCGGTTACATCACCTGTGGCGTAGTTTGGAGCTGTAAGACCACTAACAACCCCATCGGCATTATTTTGTCCAACCAAACCACCGGCATAGGCAATACCACCTGCACCGCCTGCACCGCCGGCACCGCCTGTTGCTGCTGTTCCTGTCGTTGCAACTGCACTAGCCCCTGCTGTTCCACCTGCCGAACCATTACCAGATGTACCCCCAGTAGCAGTTACGTCACCAGTTGCATAAGAAGCAAAACGAATATTTCCTAAATTGTTACCAACTAAACCACCAGCAAAACTTGCACCACCTGCCGCACCGGTTCCACCAGCACCACCTGCGCCGCCGATTGCTGCTGTACCACCTGCACCACCAGCACCTGCTGTCCCAGCAGAACCGCCAGTTCCACCAGTAGCTGTAACATTTCCAGTTGCATAAGATGTAACAACGATGCCGGAGTTGACCCAACCTATCAATCCACCGGTATAACTTATACCACCAACACCTGGAGCGCCAGCACCTCCACCTGCGCCACCAATACCAGAACCCGAGTTAGTTCCTCCGGCGCCACCATTCCCAGAGTTACCACCTGCGCCTCCTGTTCCAGTAACCACAGCAGAAGAACTAGAATCAGTAATGCTACCTTGAGCAGAGTATCCAATTAAACCACCGCTGTATACAACTGCTCCGGCACCGCCTGCCAACGTTGTTCCACCAGCTCCAGAAACTGTTGCACCGCTCGTAGTGTTTCCGCCTGCGCCACCATTCCCAGAGTTACCACCTGCGCCTCCTGTTCCAGTGACCGTTCCAGAGACACTAACATTCGTAATTGTTCCGGCGTTATAACCTGCTAAACCACCAATGTATAAAATACTACCAGCAGTACCAGCAGTACCTGTACCACCACCAGTTGGTGTTGTACCAGAAGTTCCTGCTGCACCATCGGATCCGTTACTACCCGCAATTCCGACACCAGTAATATCGGCGTTAGTCAAAGTTAAATTTTGAATACTTCCAAGGGTATAACCAAACAACCCAACATAACTTAAAGTAGTTGAGTTTATAAATAAATCACTGATAGCAAATCCAGCGCCATCAAAATTTCCAGTAAAGTTTGTGGTATTTGTTCCAACTGGTACAAACCCTTCACCAGCATTCCAACCGGAAGTAACCGAAGCATCGATATTACCATTTAACTGGTATGAGTTTGCAAGATTAGTTTTCATGCCCTGCAAACCGTAAACGTCAAAGATAATGAATGGGTCTGTGCTGATACCAGTACCAGTATAACGTCTAAATGTTCCTGTAGTGACAGAAAAACTTCCAGTAGCAGAAAAGGTATCTGTTGCAGGATTTGGTGTTGTCCAAGTAGCGGCTGAAGTTTGTGAATAGCTTCCAGACTGTCCGCCAGAATTAGTTATGGTTACATCTCCATTTTGAGAAATTGTTCCGGTAAAACCATTTATGGTCAACGAACCAATAGTGACAGCAGTATCGATATTTATAATGTCAGAAGCAGATCCAGAAGAAGCATCAAAAATTACATTGCTAGTTGCATCTGGTGCATTGCCTGCGCCTGGTGCACCGCCGGAGGTTGTTGCCCAGTGGTTAGTAGCATCAGACCAATTGCCTGACCCACCAACCCAATAAGCAGTTACCGGAGGGTCAACAATATAATCGATATCAACATTGCCAATAATTTTTAAATCGAAAGTATCAGTTGAACCAAGAAGTCCTGTTAGCAAAATTCTGTATTTACCATCGGTAGTTATTCCTGTAAATGTAGCAATCAGCTGTCCATCTAATGTATACACTTCAATAGTTGCAGGTTCATTTTCATTTACAGCTTTCGCATAGACAGTAATATCTTTCGAACTATCTAATTCTTTTTCAAACGTCACTCGGATAAATTGCCCATCAGTAACAGTTGCGTAATTTTGATCGCTAGTTTTTACAATTTCATAGATATCACCAAGAGTATTTTTTTCTGCATCAAGCAACAACGCTTTAGAAATATATATGATTTCAAATGTCTGTACTGAAAGATGAGGGACAATCCAAGAAACATGATCGATGTATCCATCACCATCATCATCAGATGCAACAAACTGCATTTCTTGCCCGTTATTATTTTGCCACTTAATTTTTATTTGATCTTCTTGGCCAATCAAAAATATTTCTGGAATTTCTGTACTAACTGGCACGTCTAAGTATTCACGTAACAACTCTTGTTCTGCTGTTGCCGAGACAACAACGATTTTACCGGCTTCGGTTTCCTGCTCCTCAATACTCGGCTCAAGATTAACTGTAGTAGGTGTGTTAACTTGAGAAACAGAATCTAATCCAGACGGTTGCTCTTCTATGATTGGAGTAGCCTCAACAGGAAGCTGACCTACTGAAAAATCTGTTTCTTCGGCGGTCGGAACATCTTGCATAACAGCTTCTGTATCTGAATTAGATTCGCCAAGCGATGCAGTACCATTCTCGGTACTTTGATTTTCAACTTGCTCCAATGCCTCAGTTGGTTCACTTTCAGAAACCATATGAGCATCCGAGCCAGAATTATCAACAGTTTCAACACTTTCTTCAACTTGGACAGTTGACTCTCCATCTTCAGCCATTACTTTCAAAGGAGAAGTAAAGATTACTACACCAGTTACAGCTAAAATACCTAAAATCACCAAAAGATTTCTCTTTTTGCTTAAGTTTAAAAACTTATTTCTTGAAAGGAGGCTGTGAAACAGCAATTTAATTCTCATTTTACTTTCCTCCCTACTCGTTCGATATTTTTAGAAAGTTTGCCGTGCTTTATTTGCTGTTTTTTTACATACGAAAAAACCGCCTGATGTGTTGTTAACCAGTCGCGGGTAAGTTTAACTGCTGGAATCCTCCCCTTTCTCGCAAGTAATGATAGGTACTCTGCGCTATAAGGAGTTTTTTCAGCAACTTGAACGATAGAAACTAATTTTCCAGAAGAAATCATCTGCTGCTTCTCGTGCTCTGACATATTTATTTTTAATTTTTGTTTTTGTTTCAGACTTTTAGATGAGCAAATATTTTTGCTCGTCTAACCGATACTTTTCATCCTTATTCTAGCAATAATTTAGTCTTTTGTCAATCTACCTATCGCACTGGATATTCTAAGGCTGTGATATAATATAGATAGTGAAATATCCTTCCATGAAAGGGGGTGAGAAAATTGAAATTCCTACATATTATAGCTTTTATCTTATTAGTCGTCGGTGGTCTTAACTGGGGTCTAGTTGGTGCTTTTGACTTTGACCTTGTTGCTACCATCTTTGGCGCTATGACAATGATCTCTAAGATTATTTACATCTTAGTTGGTTTGTCTGCCGTTTACTTAGCTGTTACTCATAGCAAGGACTGCAAAACTTGCTCTGGTGGTTCAGCGATGTAATTTTATATGCAATAAGCAAAACCGCTCTAGACGTCTTTCGGGCGGTTTTTGTTTTCGTCTAAAAGATATATAATATGGAAGATACCAAATAACGGACTGCGTATTTATTGAAAAGAAAGTTCAACTATAAACAAATTATTTTATGAAACCAATCAAGATTTTAGCCATTGAAACCAGTTGTGATGAAACCGCAGCCAGTGTACTAACTGGAACATTGTCTAAAGCACCAAAATTTAAAATTAATTCATCGGTAGTGAAATCACAAATTGATATTCACAAAAAAACTGGTGGAGTTGTTCCTGAAGTTGCGGCCCGCGCTCATATCGAAAATATTAAACCAGTAGTAGATAAAGCTCTTAAGGATGCAAAAGTAAATTTAAATAAACTAGACTATATTGCCGTTACCAGCGGACCAGGATTAATCGTGTCTTTAATTGTTGGGACAGAATTTGCTAAAGGTCTTGCCACAGCGAGCTCAAAACCTCTTCTTCCTGTTAATCATATGGAAGGACATCTATACTCTGCTTTTCACCACAATCCAGAAAAAGTGAAATTCCCTGTTCTATCTATTATCGTAAGTGGTGGGCATACCATGTTAGTTCTTGTAAAAGATTTTAAAAATTACAAAGTTATTGGATCCACAGTGGATGATGCGGCAGGAGAAGCTTTTGATAAAGTTGGAAAGTTGCTCAATCTCCCCTACCCTGGTGGTCCAGAAATTTCTAGACTCGCCCTAAAAGGTAAGACAGACATTAACTTCCCGAGGCCAATGATCCATGAGAAAAATTACAACTTCTCGTTCTCTGGATTGAAAACTGCCGTGCTTTATTATTTAGATAAGTTCAAAGGAAAACTATCGAACCAACAGAAAGCAGATATTGCAATGTCTTTTCAAAATGCTGTTGTAGATGTAATTACTTCAAAAGCGGAAGCAGCCTGTAAACAATATAAGTGTAAAACCATCGCGCTATCTGGAGGTGTTGCTGCTAACAAACCTCTGCGCGAAGCTCTTAAACAGATGAGTAAGCGGAACAGTATCAACTTCACTGTTCCAGACTTCGAACTTTGCACCGATAATGCGCAAATGATTGCCATTGCTGCTTATTTCAACTTAAAAGCTGGCAAAAAGCCTGTTGAGCCATCAAAAGTTTCCGCGAACCCTGCTTGGGAAATCTAAGTAGATGTTTTTTGTTTACTTTTTTTATTAAATCTCTTATAATTCAAACAAGCTAATGTTGCAGCTGTCACTGCAATGTTCTATAGAACAATAGCGTGGAAAGAACCCTGCGAGAGCAGTTAGTAGAATCCACCGGATCCTACCGTAACAAGGAATAATTAAGTTAATTTCTAGATGGTACCGTCCTTATTCAAGATTAAGGACTCTAGACACCAAGCCAAATGGCTAAAGGTGTTTTTATTTTTTTAATATGATAGAACTCGATAAAGCATACGAAGCAAGTAAATACGAAGCTGACATCTACCAACAGTGGATGAGCAGTGGTTATTTTAATCCAGACAATTTAGATAAAAATGGTGAGCCGTATTCGATTATTCTCCCACCTCCAAATGTAACCGGAACCATGCACATTGGCCATGCCTTAATGGTGGTTATTCAAGACATCCTAATTCGCTGGCGTAGAATGCAAGGCCGAAAAACTCTATGGCTTCCAGGAACAGACCATGCCGCAATCGCAACTCAAAGTAAGGTTGAAAAATTATTAGAAAAAGAAGAAGGGAAGCGAAAATCAGATCTTGGCAGGGAAGAATTCTTAAAGCGGGTGGACGCCTTTGCAAAAAATAGTCACACCACCATTACAAATCAATTAAAATCACTAGGCGCTTCGGTAGACTGGAGCCGTGAAGCATATACTCTAGATGAAGCAAGGTCGCTTGCTGTACGGACAGCTTTTAAGGCTATGTACGATGATGGTTTAATCTATCGCGCTCATAAGGTAATTAACTGGGACCCAAAAGGTCAAACAGTTATTTCGGACGATGAGGTTGTACATCAAGAAAGAGATGCAAAACTTTACACTTTCCGCTACTCAAAAGATTTTCCTATTCCAATCGCAACCACCAGACCAGAAACAAAAGTCGGCGACACTGCAGTTGCTGTTAACCCAGAAGACATTCGTTACAAAGAATTTATCGGTAAAGAATATGACGTTGAATTTTGTGGAGTACCCCTACATATTAAAGTGGTTGGTGATGACACGGTTGAACCAGAATTTGGAACTGGTGCTCTTGGAGTTACCCCTGCCCACAGTTTAATAGATAGTGAAATCGCAGAAAGACACAGCCTTCCTTTCAAACAAGTTATTAACGAATACGCCAAAATGATGGTTGGTGGACCTGAACTTCTTGGTAAAAAAACCACCGAGGCAAGAGAAATTATTCTTGGGTGGCTGGAGTCAGAAAATCTTCTGGAAAAAGAACAGGATATAAAACAGGCCATTGCCACCGCAGAACGAACTGGTGGCATAATCGAACCCTTACCGAAATTACAGTGGTTTTTGGCTGTAAATAAGGAGTTTAATATCAAATATTCTGAAATTGATGGGGTAAAAATTGGTCAAAAAGTTACCCTGAAGCAACTTATGCAAACCGCGGTTAAAAATGGTCAGATAAAAATTGTCCCAGATTATTTTAATAAAACCTATTTCCACTGGATAGATAATCTAAGAGATTGGTGCATCTCTAGACAGCTGTGGTTTGGTCACAGAATTCCGGTTTGGTATAAAGATGAAGAAATATACTGTGGTGTTGAAGCTCCAAAAGGAAGTGGCTGGGAGCAAGACGAAGATACGCTTGATACCTGGTTTTCTGCGGGGCTCTGGTCGTTCTCTACTTTAGGATGGCCAAATCAAACCAAAGACCTTAGCACATTCCATCCAACCGATGTTCTTGAAACTGGTTATGATATTTTATTCTTCTGGGTCGCCAGAATGATTCTAATGTCTACTTACCATGCTGGCCAAGTACCATTTAAAAATGTTTTCTTACATGGTTTAGTTCGTGATGCCCAAAATAGAAAGATGAGTAAATCTTTGGGTAACATTATTGACCCATTAGATATGACTGCAAAATATGGCACCGATGCTTTGCGGTTTGCAATGATATTTAACACCGCCCCAGGAACCGACATGGCTCTTTCTGAAGATAAAATTAAGGGTATGAAGCATTTCGGTAACAAGATTTGGAATATCGCACGATTTGTACTTACTAATTGCGAGTTCGCAATCGAATCATTCGAAATCAAAACCGAAGCAGATAAAATTATCATGGAAAAACTTCTTGCTGCTTCGGAAGAAGTTACTACTCACTTAGAAAATTTCCGCCTTCACGAAGCCGCTCAAACTTTATACGATTTTGTCTGGCGAGATTTCGCTGATGTGTTTATTGAAGCTAGTAAACCTCAATTACAAGACGAAAACTTAAAAGACAATACTCAAGGACTACTCCTACATGTATTAATCGATTCACTTAAAATGTTACATCCTTTTATGCCTTTTGAGACCGAGGTACTTTGGAACCAGCTTAAAAATGCAAAACTAGTTAATGGTAAAATTTTACTAATAGAAAAATGGCCATCTTAATTTTTTATACTAAAAGGTTACCTAATTTTAGGTAACCTTTTTTATTTATTCATTAATTACTTGTGGGCAGATTTTCGAATGTTTCTACTTCCCAAGTTTCTTTCCCTACTAAATCTTCAATACTCTTTAGATCCGCCCTTAACTGCTCTTCGCGAACTTTCTGCTCGCCCGCTAAATCATCTGGTAAATGAGCCTGCTTAATTAGCACTAATTCTGCTTCAAGATCTCGTCTTAGGGCAATAAAACCGCGCTTAATCGAGTCTTCAGCTTGTCTTAGTTGTTGAGCAAAAGCCACTCTACGGCGACGTACCAATATCGCGTGAATAACAATATAGGCCAATACTGCAAACAAAATTAATAGTAACGCCAAAATCATTCCGATGTACAAGCTCTGATATGTAATTCTAGAGTTGCCCCAGTTTAACGCAATTGGTTTAACATCCATTTCTACTTGTGGACTTGGACTAGATAGCTTGTCACCATCTTTCGTATGTGCCCATAAAATATATTTACCACCTGAAAGAAATCCGTCATGGCGATAAGTCCAGTCTCCGCGCCTGTCAGAAGTAGTCGTAAAGTCGTATGCACCGCCATCAACCAAACTTTGTAAATGAATTACTACATCACTATTTGGTTCGGTTGTACGTCCAGACACATAAAACAGTTCATCGTCTTTAATATTAGAAGAGAAACTAGTTATAACTGGAGGAGTTAACACATCTAAAGTTGGCTGATTCGGTTCTACTGGAGTAGTTTGAGCTGGGACAGCTACTGGAGTAGGTGCAGGAGTCTCTGTTTGAGCAAAACTTTGCGGTGCTATAAATTGAGTCATCCCCAAAAATACAACTCCAACTAACACAGCTAACACTTTTCCGTACTTAGAACGGTATTGTTGTAATTCTGCTAACTGCGCAGCAATACTTTCTGGTAATTGATTATTTTGAACTTTTTCATGAGCAAGCTTGTACCACTTGCGGACAATGTATGCTATTACTAATAGCAAAATTAACAACAATAATAGCACGCCAATTAATACTGGCCAACGCATCGATTGTCCAAACGGAAGCACAACTCCATCCTGACCCATAAACCATAAAATTGAACTGGAAATTTCTATTCGTCTGGTAGACTCCCTAATATTTCCAGCATTATCGTAAGCCCGCACAATTACATCGTAGCTTCCATAGGGTAAATCTATAGACTTAAATGGGCTCTCGGTTTCAATAAACAATTGCTCTGTAGGTAATGCGCCATTTCTGCCTTCAACCTTTAGAGGAACTGTTTTTATCTCATACCTATTCAAGCCTGAAAGTGAATCTGTAGTTCGAAATTCAAAGATCGGATTTGTAACATTCGTTCTAACAGAAGGCAAAACAGCAATAATAAACTCTGCTGGAGGTTGTTTATCGATTCTTAAACTGTAATGACTTACCCCTCCCCAACGTCCGTCTCTAAAGGCTTTAATATGGAAATAGTTTATCCCATCCGAGACTTGCTTATAATTTACGCTTGTTCCTGCGGTTTCTGGGGTATCATCAGGAATATCACTGGGATTATCACTAATTGTATAGCTATAATTTTCAGCAGGTTCCAGACCCACATCCCACTGTAAACTTACATTTGAATTTGCATACCAAACCTCTTGATCTGGATGGGTATCTGAAATTACAATTGGTCCTTGCTGTGGTGGAAGTTCTAACTTATAGGTCGCCCCATAAGCATTGTCCATAACATTAGTTCCCCGGCCATCATTCAATAAAATTTGCGACTCACCAGTGAAACGTAAAGCTGCTGTACCAACACCCTTAACTCTAAAGGTTAACTTTGTAACCAAACCACTTTTTACATTAATCCCGTTAGGAATTCCTCCGACAATTTCAACGCGTCCAGCACTGTTGTCAAATTTTGGAGGCGTGGTATAAATTTCAATAATAGAACTCCCTGCTGAAGGTGATACTAACTGCAACTTATCGGCGGGGAAAGACAACTGCATCTGCACTGCATTAATTTCCTGATCTTGAGTATCTACCAGCACAGAAACATCAAATGTACTACCCACTGTATAATTTCCACTCGATGGACTTAAAGAAAAATTTGCAGCATGGGCTTGTGAAGCCAAAATAAACCATACAAAACCCATGGCAACAAAGACCGTTGATGTCAACAATACAGTTTTAAAATTATTTGTTACTAATTTTATACTAGATGTCATCTGAAATCTTTCTCTTTCTTTTTAATATCGTTAGAACAATAATTAACCCAACTATTACTAATCCTGAAACCAACGGTATTATGTAATTGCTTTCCCACCAAGACAATGGATCTCTTGGATAAACCTGAATGATTCTTTCATTGCCCTGCCTATCTACCGCTAAGACAAATATGTAACTATGCAGATCTTGATCTTCAAGCACATAGGGACTCTGGACAATTTTCCACTTGCCACTATCTATACTTCCCGAACGTGATTCTTGGATCTCATAATGATCCACTCCGCTTTGCTTATCTGTCGTAGCAAAATTTATAAACCATTTACCATCGAACACTCTATCATCCCTAGAAACCTGTGGGCTAAATGTTTCTGGAGGAATTTCATCTTTTTTCTTTTCATCTATATACAACTGCCCAGCAATTTCTGGGTCTAGAGCGCTACTTCCTTCGCCTAGTTTAAAAGCAGTTATCTTTAGTTCCACTTTAGTACCCAGCCCATCGTTCAGATAGGCATTTAGTTGGCTAAGGCTCAACGCTGGATCTAATTCTCCTCCTGAATATGAGGGAAATACCAAGCTAAACAATATACCAGATTTTCCCGAATAACCCCCTGGGATTGTACCACTAAACTTTATTGCACGACTACTTGGATCCCAATCTGGGCTAGTAACCCAAAAGGTCACGATGGAGCCAGAATCAGTTACTGTGATATTGTCACCAAATTCCTTTGGTACCGACAAAAAACCATCAACAGCATTAATACTCTCTCCTTCTGTATCTAATAGTATTGTAACAGTAAATGGTTCAGACTGAGGAATACTTAAACTCTTTGGCATAAATTCCAAGCTAGCACCACTTGCTACATTAGGGGCTGTGATTATTATCAAAGATAAAATTGTAGAAAATAGTTTATTCATTTAACCTGTCCAAAAATACATTAAGATAGAGAAATCTTTCAAATCAATATAGTTATCGTTATTACAATCAATATTATCTGGTGGTTCATTCTTATTAAACCAAAATAGCAAAATTGAGAAATCTACCAAATTTACTCTCCTATCACGATTATAATCTACACAAGAAGCCAATTGTGATGGTGGGGTTAAAGGAATTTCTCCTGGAGGTAGCTCGCCAGAATAAACCAAAACTTGAACTGGCTTGCTATACATACTACTAATACCATTCAAGCTTGCAATAGCTCTTAACGAATAGAGGCCGGAAGGAATATTAGCGGTAGCAGTTATTTCATAATATCCGTTCTGCCCTGCAACCGCAGACCCTAATGTCTGACCACCAGGAACTATTAAACTCACAGTGCTATTTGGCGCAGAGTATCCTTTGGCGATAAAATCAGAGTTCGCCTTAATAAGATTGGGAGAAATTGTTAATGTTGGTGGTAAAAGTATGCCAGAGTATATATATGGCTGAGTTGTCACAGCAGAAACATTTAAAACATGAGGACTCGAAGTATTACCAGTACTATCTTCTGCAAATAAAGAAAGTTGATAATTACCAAAATTGAGATTATTTAAAGTTATCTGAAAAGTCCCGTCAATATTAGCAAATAAAGTTGTTGCGATCGCGCCGTCTTTTAAAAGAGTGAGTTTAGCGTTTGGAAATGTGTTACCAGACATCACCACTGTCGCAGAAATTGTAGAACCACTACTGCTTCCACCTCCCCCCGGCGGAGTAACACCAGGAACCACAGCACTGATATCAAGGACTTCAGTATCGCTTATTTGAGCAATTGCTCTACCACTAAAACTAAGCGCGAAAATAACAAAAACGCCAAAAAAAATCATCTTTTTTCGGCTATTTTGCCAAGAATCGGCTACTGCCGAAATAATTGTTTTTATTTTAGAAATCAGAAGTTTTTATCTCTTTTTGGTAATTATCTTTCATTTATTATACTAAATTGTTAATAAAAATCCAACTAAAAAACATCTCTGTATACAACAGAGATGTTTTAAAAATTTTCTATGTTATGGTGACCCACCACCGCCACCACCGGCACCACCACCGCCACCACCAGAACCAC
>CAZHYL010000014.1:0-12462 GCA_964536745.1 uncultured Candidatus Saccharibacteria bacterium
TTGGTGGGCGGTACAGGAGTCGAACCTGTGACATTCACAACGTCAATGTGACGCTCTACCAACTGAGCTAACCGCCCAAAAAATTTATACCCAAATTCAATGACGAATCTCTGATATCTTATTATATTTATGAGTGTTTGTCTATGGTTCTAATTCGGCGTGATGAGTTACCGCAGGCTTGATAGGATGAACCGCCCTGAAGCCAAAGACCTCTTTATCAGTAATTGTTTTAATAAAATTATCTAATAAAATTACTAAATTTACATTAAAAAAGGCGTTGTTTAGTGCTAGCCAAAGCAAAAACAGCATACCTGCAGCCATATAAACTAACCACTGCCAAGCGGACTGTAAATTATCCGTAAATAACAACACAGGAGTACCTCCAAGCACTTTAGAAATATGATACAGGACCAGACCACCAGCCGTGGTTACTAAAATGAAAAGAGTAGTCAAAACCGTTGTAAACCCAGTAATCCTCTTAATATTCATTAACAACAAATCTCTGGCAAAAGCTGATGCCTTCGGAAAGTTTAAATTATAATAAAAAATAAACACTGTGGTTGATAAATTCCACAATGAAAGCGTAACAAGTATAAACAACAGTGACAGTAACAAAACGATTTGAGTTGTTATCACTGGTTCACTCCTCATAAAATACAAATTAAAAGCAGAAAGAATAGTGGTTGTAAATCCAATAGTAATCAGGCTAGTTAAAAATACTTGCCAAACAACTCGATTTCTAAAAACTATTTTAATGTCAGAAACATTTTGCTGCTTTAAAATACAAATATTACACTTAACCTGTACACTTGAATGTAACCATGAATGTAAGATTGCTAGGAACCATAATTTAAACAATACAAACACAAACATACAAACCATAAAAGCAATACTAAAACAGACCCATAAATAAATTTGGTTAGTTTCAGTTAGAAAGGAAGCAAATATTGAAAAATAACCCGATCTTTTTAACCAAGAGGCCAAGTACCAAATATGGACGTTAAATCCTGATGACAGAAATATTCCAAATAACCACAATTTCGTTTTAGTGGTTATCAAGCGAAAGGAATATTTTATGATTTGCAAGTTTTCCATGAATACAAAATGAAATAGGTCGCCAAAGGCGACCTATAATTTTACGCCCCTGTTACCTCTTCTGGTAAATCTACAAATTCAGGAGTTTTCTTTTTTTGTGGAGGTAAAATATCTCGAACGATTTCCTCAAACTGCTCTTTCTCTAAAGTCTCTTCTTTAACTAACCTTGCAGCAATGGTATCTAGATACGCACGATGCTTGGTCATTACTTCAGTAGCTCGTGACTCTGCGTTCTTCATTATCTTTCTTACTTCATCATCAATTTTCTGTGCTACAGCTTCACTATAATTTTTTTGCTCGCCAATATCTCTTCCCAAAAATACATTGCTATGCTGTTCGCCTAGGGTAACTGGACCAAGTTCGTCACTCATTCCATATTGAGTAACTAGCTTGCGAGCCATGTTTGTTGCTACTTTCAAATCATTACTTGCACCAGTAGTTAACTCATTAAAAATTAACTTTTCTGCCGCATAACCACCTAGCAAAGCTGCGATTTCGTCTAAAAAGCTAGCTTTTGTGTGCAAATGCTTATCTTCAACTGGAAGCTTCATAGTATAACCAGCAGCTCTTCCTCTGGATAGAATAGTTACTTTGTGAATTGGGTCTGCTTCAGGGAGTACGGCTCCTACAAGCGCATGACCACCTTCGTGGTATGCTGTGATTTTCTTTTCATCGTCAGAGAGAATATGGCTCTTTCGAGCTGGTCCTAGCATAACTTTTTCAATAGCTTCTTTTAACTCATCTGTAGAAACTTCGGATTTATTACCGCGAGCAGCCAGAATGGCTCCTTCATTTATAATATTCGCTAAATCTGCACCAGAAAAACCTGGAGTTCTTTCTGCTATCTTTCGCATTTCGACATCCTTTGCAATCGGTTTGTTTTTACTATGAACCTTTAAGATTGCTTCACGGTCATTTATATCTGGGAGATCTAAGACAACCTGTCTATCAAAACGACCCGGACGAAGCAAAGCAGGATCTAATACATCTGGCCTGTTTGTAGCAGCGATCACAATTACATTAGTATCTGTTTCAAAACCATCCATTTCAACTAAGATTTGGTTTAAGGTTTGTTCACGTTCATCATGACCACCACCCAAACCTGCTCCACGTTGACGTCCAACTGCATCGATTTCATCTATGAATACGATACAAGGAGCGTTACGCTTTGCCTTCTTAAATAAATCACGAACACGGCTCGCACCAACACCAACGAACATTTCAACGAACTCAGAACCACTGATATGAAAGAATGGAACATTCGCTTCACCAGCAACAGCTCTTGCAAGCAATGTTTTACCAACACCAGGGCTTCCTAAAAGTAAAACACCTTTGGGAATTTTTGCACCAAGCGCTAAAAACTTTTGAGGAAATTTTAAGAACTCTACAATTTCAGACAATTCTTCTTTTGCCTCTTTGGCTCCAGCGACATCCGCAAACCTTACTTTATTTTTCATTTCATCGGATAGTCTTACAGAAGACTGGCCAAAAGTTAAGGCTCGGTTATTTGAACCTTGAACTTGCCTCATCAAGAAATAGATGAACAACCCTATCAATATAAAAGGAATAAGGAATGGTAAAATACTGCCAGCTAAAATTGTCGCAAAGCTTGTGTTCTTAAATTCAATTTTAACTTTTGAAATTTGATCACTGGAAACTCCGCTGTCTATAAAATACTGTGGAACTTCAGTGCTATTTCCAACAACTGCAGAAATTTTTGTATCACTATCTTTTACTTTGGCTTCCAAGGAACCTGGCCCAACCACCATGCTCTCAATTTTCTCTTCTTTAATTAGGCTTGTGACTTCGGATAATGGAACTTCGCGAACATTATCTTCACCTATAAATGCTGCAATAGCTACAGAAATAATTAAAAAGCCAATTAAGACTAATATAATATTTTTAATAATTTTTCCCATAAAATATGTTAATTCTTTGTTTAGTATACCAAATATCTGGTGGGCAAGGAGGGACTCGAACCCTCAATCCTTTCGGAACTAGTTCCTAAGACTAGCGCGTATACCAATTCCGCCACTTGCCCTTATAAAAAAGTAACCAGCACTACTGGTTACTTATTATACTTAATTTATTCAATAATATCAAATGAGTGATCTACCAAAATTAGCCGCCTTTAATGATAAAGTTGGTAACAGCTTGAACCACAGCATAGGCCATAACTACAATCACCAAACCAATTAATGCATTTGTGAAGGTCTTTCTACCATTAGTGGCCTGGGTTTCATTTCCACGAGCTGTCATCCATGTATAACCGCCGATGATAATCATAACCACAGAAACTATACCTGCCAGGTATAACAATATACTTATAATAGAAGTTGCCAGTTCGCCAATAGTCCCTTTACCTGCAATTCCTGGTTCATTTTCGAAAGGATTATCTGGAATACAAAGTGGTCCTTTTTGACTAAACCCTCCTGGACATGTACCGCCAGAGGTTGTTGTAGTCTTACTAGTGGATGGGGTTTTATCCGCAGGTTTTTTCACTGGTGTTGGGCTCGGGTTAGGATTTGTATTCTTATACGGATCTGTGCCAGTTATCGCAGAGCGCTCTCTTAGACCACCAAGAGACTTACCTTCAACTGTGTACTTTGTACATAAATACTTGCCATTAGTGTCCACCTCTGCGGGTGATACTGAATAAGTATCTTTTACTAAATCCTGAACCACGCAAACAGCTTTAAAATCTGACTTCACCCCTGAAGCAGTAATATCTGCTGTACCTGATGGACATCCTGTAGAAGGTTTCCAGGATAAAGTTGCCCCGTTTTTGTTATAACAAAAACTTGGGGTTGCAGATGGAGTTGTTTGAGCCTGAGCTGAAAAAGGGAACAATAAGCTTGCTCCCAGAAATACACTCAAAAAATAATATACCTTAATTCTCATTTATTAAGAATTTATAAACTACTTGAACTATGATAAAAGCAAAGACAACTATTGCCAAACCTATTAAGGCATTGGTTAAGGTTTTTCTACCCTCTTTAGCTTTGTCGTCACTACCTCCAGAGAAGATATATTGATAGCCACCGTAGATTATGAAGATGACGGCAAGAATTCCAGAGAGGTACAATGCGTACTCAATGACAGTCTTAGCTAATTCCTGAGGTCCTGTATCTTTATCAACAACTGTGTCTGGGAATGCAGCCGAAATATCTCCCAATCCATCCTGAACTGTTTTCTGACTGCCTCCACTGTTGGTAGTACCAGGAGTGGTTTTTGGTTTAATTTGCGCATCAACAGTTGCAAACGGTGAGAGAACTAATAAAATAATAAATGCTGAGGCAAATCCAAAGTGTAATAAATATTTTTTCATACTATATATAAATAATTCTGGAGGGAAAATTATAAAAATTTCACCCCCGGAATTACCCCCGCCAAAGCAGGGATAAGTTTAGTTACCAAAAATGCCACCACCGCTACTATCGCCAGAGACGAAGTTGTAAACGATTTGGACCACAATAAATGCCAATACAATTATTACCACACCGATTAAAGCGTTGAAAATAGCTGTACGACCTGCTTTAGCAGATTCTTCATTACCACCGGCAAGAATGTATCGGAAACCACCATAGATTAAGAACACCACCGCGAGAATGAAAGCAATACCTAAAGCCCATTCTGCAACAGTCTTAAATAGAGCTCCTATAGAAGTTTCCCCACAGCGAAAACCTTCTGGACATTCGATATCATCGATTTGAGGTCCTTGGCCAACAGCTGTGCTTGGAACTACGGCCAACATCGGCATAAAAGCAATAGCGAATACAGCCATAGCTTGCGCGATTGTTTGCCAAGAAATTTTACTTAATGTTTGTTTCAATTTTCTCACCACCCTTCTGATTGGGTTATTACCCTATCGCAAATGTGCGAGTTAGTTATGAAAAGCCTAATGGCAAAATTCATTAATATTATTATACTATATCTTCCCGAATTAGAAAAATTTATTATCAACAATTAGATTTGAAACCACAGTTACTATTACTACAGCAAGTATCGCCAAGACAACACCTGCAATAGTATACATAATTATATTCTTACCTTTAGTACGACGAGAATCGTTACTTCCAGCAGTAGTGTACATATAACCGCCATATATTATAGATAACACTGCAGCTATCCCAAGAATGTAATACAAAAAACTCACGACTTTATTATAAACCTGTCCTTCATTACAATACTTTGGCAATTGCTTTGCAAGTTCAAAATAATCAAAGTCACCCTTACTATTTGCCTCGATCTGATCCATCAATTTTTGGCACTCTGGAGTTAAATTGTTCTGGGCTTGCACACTAAAAGGTAAGGCTACAGCCATAAATCCTAAAACGGAAGCTAAAATAATAAATTTGATTTTCATACTCTACTAATTACTCCTTGAATTAAAGCCACGATACTGAAAGATAAAATACTCACAATTAATCCAGCCACTGCATATATTAATGTGTTCTTTCCCTTAGTAACCCTACTCTCATTCCCTGCCGAGGAAACCATAATGAGCCCACCATAAATAATGAACGCCACCGAAATCATACCAGAGAATACTAAGACAATATTTATCAATCTAACAATTAGACCCGGAACTGTTAATTGATCGTCTAAAGGATTAAAAAACTTTCCTAACTCTGTGTCCAACCCAAACTCCAATTTTGCGGTAACGCCAGAATTAATATCCTTATTGTCTTTACCGGTTGGGCCGTCATTTTTACCAGTCTGGTTTGAATTTGGGTCGGAGTTATTACCAGTCTGGTTTGAATTTGGGTTTGGGTTTGTAGTGGTCCCGAAACAAGACGCTTTA
Source organism: uncultured Candidatus Saccharibacteria bacterium (assembly GCA_964536745.1). Lineage (GTDB taxonomy): Bacteria > Patescibacteriota > Doudnabacteria > UBA920 > UBA920 > UBA920. Next base: position 5,900 of record CAZHYL010000014.1, read on the forward strand.
TTTTTACCTGTAAAATTAATTTCTAGCTCAGTCTGAGATAAATTTTGACCAGTTTCATCGTAAGAGTAAATAGCCCTATATTTATACACACCGGGGGCAGCAGTACATGCTTTAAAATTTGGAAACTTTTTCTCATACACCTGAGATTTGACCAGTTTCTCTGAAGCAAACCATTGTATATTTTTAAATGTATTATCAGTGCTACTAAATATTACAATCTCTCCCTTCCAGTACTGGTTTTTATAACCACTCACTGGCAAGACTGCCACTGTCAATGAATACTCTTGTACTTTGGTAACATCGATACTTTTATCGCTCACCACTTTACCATTATGCAACAACTCTATAACTGGCTTGCCTGGTAGCAAACCACCACCTTGGGCATAAACATTTACTGGAATAAATACAGAGAATAAACTCACTGTAACAAATATAGTGGCTGCTATACTATTTACTGTTTTAAGAATATTTGGCATGTCGAGTTGTTAATTTAAAATACCTTGAATTATATTTACTATGGCAAATGCACCTAAAGCTACTACCATCCCAATCACAGCCCAAGTTAAAGTGGTTTTACCTTTAGCAGCACGGGACTCATCCCCACCATTAAATATTAACAGCAAACCAGCATAAATAATCATTACTGCCGAAAGCATTGCAACTATCAATAATAGCCAGTTAATAATCTTAGCAACGATTCCTGTAACATCCGATTCATTACTAGGGTTATCTATAGTCAAACTATCTCCGATTGCATCAACATAGGGCTTAAAAACCTTTGGTACAGGTCCTGTAGCAACTGGCTTTGTATCTGCAGGCTTTGTATCTGTAGGTGGCTTGGTTTCTTTTTCAGTCACACTTAATTCGGCAGCATCACCAATAGCCTTAGAACCTTTAGCTAAAGGGGTTAATTTTACCTTATACGTTGCTACAGGCTCTTTAGGATATGTGCACTTAAATTCACGAGAATCTTTAGGTAATAATGTAGAACCTGATGTTGAAGTTCCACACTCTACTTTAAAGTTTTCCACGGCAGGGTCATTAGCCAAGGCAGTATACTTAAAAGTTAAAGTTTTGGAAAAATTTTTAGGGTTTGCAGATGCCGGATCTGTCGTAGCCTTAAAGTCACTTATTCTTGAACCAGCAGCATACGAGTTAGTGCTCCACCCTAATAAGAGAACAGTACTAAAAAATAATATAACAACACTAGTAATAATCTTGGTCATTAGTTTGTTTGATTTATATACTCTTTAGGGTTACTTAAAATGAGTGCCCCATTCTTAATTCCAATATTAAGTGAACCGGCTAGGATAGAATTGATTCCAACAAAAGCGATTGCAACAAGGATAAGGCCAATTACAGCACCACTCATTCGTTGCTTGGCCTGCCTTAGACGCTCCTCACCTTGTGAGGTAGTAATTTGAACACCTGCGATAACCATTACCAGAATAGCAACCAAGCCTGCCATGGTTATAAGGTAGTTAATTATTATGATAAAGGCTCTAAATAAGTGTGAGATATTACATGGCTCATCTGCCTTATTGCCACAAATCACAAATCCGGAGTTACCACTATCATCTATGGTTTGAGTTGGTTTTGGTTCAGCAGGTTTGGTTTGAGTGTCTTTTTGGGTTGTGTCGGTTTTCTTTGTAGTATCGGTCTGAGTAGTATCCTTTTTCCCCTGCGCTAAAACTTCGGTAGAGTAAGTGGAGGATAATAAAAGAACAACTACGAGAACCGCCATAATTAGTACCCCAAGTATCACAGGTGCGGACTTACCAAAAAATTTAATAACTTTTTCAATGTTCATATTTAAGCTTAGAATAATCTTTGTTGAACTAAATTGTTTGCCTGACTTTGAGCTTTTGATAACGCACTAGTAATAGATTGGCCACCTAGTAAAATATTATCTATCAAATCTTCAAAGATCGCATCAAATTTTGGTTCGTTATATTTAAAGAACGATTTAGCAGTTAAATTGGCATGGGCAAATACCCCAATTTCTAAATCTTGGGTTTGTAGCTCAATCAGGTCACGCCTAGATGAAGGCTGTTTATCTTTTGCATAGTAAGCATCTAAGGTTTTCTTACTGGTAGCAAACTTTAAGAAATCCCAAGCTGCTTCTTTTTGCTTGCTCTGCTTACTAACTACTTCCCCAAAATAACTTGCAAAGTTAACATTAGGCTGCCCAGGATCATACTGAGGAACAGGGGCAACATCATAATTTAGATTTGGGTTTTTTGAATCAATCTGTGAACGAGTATAACTATAACCATATAAAAATCCTGCGCGACCGTTAGCAAACGCATCAACAGAATAATCGCTTTCTAAATTCCAATTATAGTTAGCAGTTGATGGGTTAGCGAAAGAAGTATAAAACTCTAAAGCTTCTGCTCCTGGATTTACACTCTGACCTGCCCGCTGAATAGAGCCTGCAAACCTCGGAGACCTTCCATCTGAACTCCATGGAATTACTCCAGCCTGCAACATCATTAAGTAAACAATATCAACCGATCGATTTACGTTAGAGCTAGTACCAATTGCGACCCCACTTCTATCAAAGTAACCATCTTCATTCTGGCTGGTTATCATTCTTGCGTCGCGGGCTAATTCATCCCAAGTCTTAGGAGGTGTTGCAATGCCTGCAGTACCAAGCAAGTCCTTATTATAGTAAAGACCTAGCGAGTCCACCCATAATGCAGTGCCATAAATTTTGTTATCTCTTACGAAGTCATTTGAAACTACGTCCACAAATGCATCACGATATTCTTTCAATGTATAAAGTTTTTCTGGGGCAGGTTCAACTTTATTTAAATATTGGGGTAACCAAGAATTATTAATTGAAAAAATATCCGGACCTTGGCCTGAAGCGAGAGCATCCTTTAACTCTTCTTCATAATTTTCAATATTCTTCTTTGTGTACTCAATAGTAACGTTTGGCTTCTGCTTTTTGTATGCAGATATTATTGTGTTCATTTTGTCGCTTTCGACAAAAGGCTTCCAAATAGTTAAGGTAATTTTTTCGGCTTTTGTGTTACCCCCACCGCCACACCCAGCAGAAAGCAGAACGATTGAAAGAACCGCCAAGGCCATTGAAGCAATACGAAATTTTGTTTTTGTATTTTGGCTCATTTTTGTTTCAAAAATTAATCTTTAAAGTTTTAGGTTTTTTAGAAAATCTACAAAGCCATCGTGCATATCATCATGCTTAAGGCCAAACTCTACAACCGCCTTTAAATACTCTAACTTATTACCGCAATCATAATATTTGCCATTTTCTATTTCCATCACATAGCAATCTTTATCCTGCTCTAATAAGATCTTGATGGCATCAATATATGTTAATTCGCCTGGAGTGTTCTGCTCTTCATAACGACGCATGGCTTCTTCCATGGCAGGGAAATAATCGGAATCAAACAGATAACCAGAAACAACAGCAGAGTGTTCCGACTCTAGGGGTTTACCAGGTTTTTCTATAATTTGCTCTATTTTTAAAGTTCCGTCATCTAAACGTGAACCTGCTGCGTAGCCATATCTCTTATAATCATCAGGGTTTTTGGCATCCAGCCCAGCTAAAATGGCAGATCCTCCATGTTTTTCGTAGGCACTAACTAGCTGTTGGCTTCGGGTTGGGCTTGCCTCAAAGAAGTCATCACCCCAGAGTACCAAAAATGGCTCATCTCCAACCATATTTCGGGCATTCCAAATCGGAGTTCCGTTCCCTAAAGGACCTTTCTGGCGAACATAATAGAAGTTAGCCATTTCTGCAATTCTTCTGATTTCTTCGATTTGTTCAGTTTTTCCTGCCTCTTCAAGACGTTTCTCTAATTCGAACGGATAATCAAAATGGTCTTCAATGTTACGCTTATGCCAACCTGTAACCAAGATGATATCTTCAATTCCTGCTGATACTGCATCCTCAACAACATACTGGATAATTGGTTTGTCGACCAAAGGAAGCATTTCTTTTGGTTGAGCTTTTGTTGCCGGTAAAAACCTTGTGCCGAATCCTGCAACAGGGATTACGGCTTTTCTAACTTTTTTCATCATATACCGACATTATAACATATTTATTAGACTAAATATTAGCTCTATATTGCAAACTTTCTGCGAGATGATTTACTTTAATTTCTTTTGAGCCAGCGAGATCTGCAATAGTCCTTGTTACTTTCAAGATTCTGTTAATGGAACGACCCGAAAAATTATAAATATTTGATGCTTTCTCGAGTAAAATCTCTTCATCTTCCCCTAGTCTGCAAAACTTTTTTATTTCCAAACCACTCATCTCACTATTAGTTCTCTCTGAACCAAACCGCTCCATTTGAATTTTTCGAGTAGCTGTAATTAGTTGTCTAATTTGATCTGAACTCGGAGAAGTCTGAAGCTTTCTAAATTCTTGATACTGCAATCTTTGCACTTGAATATGCAAATCAATTCTATCGAGTAGCGGCCCTGAAATTTTTTTATTATATTTAATTACTTCTGCTGGATGACAAGTACAACTTAATTTTGGATCACCGTAGTTTCCACAGTGACAAGGATTCTGGGCTGTAACTAAAATAAATTTTGCAGGAAATGCAACAGTACTGCTTGCTCTTGAAATAACTACACATCTATCTTCCAACGGTTGCCTCATAACTTCCAGTACTCCTCTGGGAAACTCCGGAAGCTCATCTAAAAACAATACGCCATTATGAGCTAAGCTAACTTCACCAGGCTTTGGCCTGACACCGCCGCCAATGATAGCTACATTTGATGCCGTATGGTGAGGTGACCTAAATGGCCTTTGAAAACTGCTTAAGTTAATTTTTGTCCCAGACAAACTGTGTAAATTAATTGTCTCGAGTAATTCAGTCTCGGACAAAGGCGGTAAAATTCCGGCTAGGGCTTTTGCTAGCATTGTCTTTCCACTGCCAGGACTGCCCACCATTCTAATATTATGACCTCCTGCTGCTGCGATTATCAAAGCTCGCTTTGCTAGTTCCTGACCAGAAATTTCCCCAAAATCTACTAATGCTTTTTCTCTTGTTTGCTGAATAGAATAATTCTGTTTTGCAGGCTCTAGGATTCTCTGCCCTATCAAATGCGCAATTACTTCACTTAATGTCTCTACAGCAAATATGCTAAGCCCAGATACTAATGTTGCTTCAGAGATATTTTCCTTCGCTATAAATACTTCGCGAAAGCCTGCCTGTTTAGCAAAAAGGACCATTGCCAATATGCCAGTCGACCCTCTAATCCTCCCATCAAGAGCTAATTCACCAATAAATAAGCGCCCAGAAGGATCAAAGCTTACTAATTCTGCAGCTAACAACACAGATAAACAGATGGCTAAATCAAAATGACTTCCAAGTTTAGGTAAACTGCTTGGCGCCAAACTAATAGATACTCTGGTCTGAGGGTAACTATAACTTGTACTTTTAAATGCCACTCGAATTCGCTCTCTACTTTCCTGAACAACTGTATCAGGCAAACCAACTATCAATGTTGTTGGTAAACCATTACTAACTTCCGCTTCGACTTCAACTAGCTCCGCTGTGGCGCCAGTTAGAACTGCGCTAAAAACTTTTTGAACCATAAAACCAGCATAGCTGCTGGTTCATAAATATCGCTTTAAATTTTTCTAAATTATTTATGACGAGACTTGTAAGAAATAAAAACTAGCACTGCTCCAAAAATTATGTAGCTATCCGCGATGTTTAATACACCGCTTCCAATGTAAAAATAATCGACCACATAACCATACTTTAATCTTTCAAACAAGTTTGAAATCCCCCCGCACAGTATGAAAGAAAATCCAAGTTTGGTTAAGACTGGGGAGTTAAACCAATTTTGATACAAAAATTTCATGATGAAAAAAAATACGCCGAGGTACAGTAGATAGGAAATTAAAACTGGAATGTCTAAACTGAAAGCAAACTTATCATTTTTAAAAATAGAAAAATCATTTTCCAAAACCAACCATCTTGCAAATTGTGTGAGTGCAATAATTACAAAACTAAATACTAACCAAAAACCGAAAGATCTTTTCGATTTACTTTCGGTTTTAAAATTATCTATTGTTAAATTATCGGACATCGATTAAATAGCTGAGTCTGCCCATGGGATTGCACGCAAACGGTCTTCAGAAATTTCCTGACCGTCATCTGCTGTACCATAAGTACCAGCTTCAATTTTTTGTAGAGCCTTCTCTACTTTTGATAAATCTGCCTGCATCCGCTCTCGTAAGTTCTGACTTACTTCATCCATTTGGATCTCGGTTGCATTTTCATCTAGATCTGTACCAACTTCAGTGTGCTCGCTGTAAGAGCTTAGATCACTTTCAAGAGTTTCTTTTTCGGAAAGCAGTCTTGCTTTCATTTCATCTATAAATTCTTGTGTTAACATATGATTCGATTAATTATTATCATTATACATTTTGAAAATTAGTTTTGGAAGAGGAAATTTTGGGTATCAAAAAAGCGCCCCATCATGGGCCCCAAATATTATAAATGAACAGGCCTGATAGAGGCGCTATCTGAAAGCATCCAGATAGTCGCCGCACATGCTGTAGGACCCCAACT
>CAZHYL010000015.1:0-10329 GCA_964536745.1 uncultured Candidatus Saccharibacteria bacterium
TTGAACCCGCGACATCCGCTGCCACAGAGCGGCGCTCTACCAGCTGAGCTACAGCCACCATATAAAATAAAAACTCGCGCACAGCGAGCAAGCTAACTCATATATCTGCTGTGCCAGATAGGATTAATTAATCCGTTCCAAGTATACAGAAAAATAGACACCAAGTCAATGGTGTCTATTGGCTAATCGTCATCAGTGTAAACTTTTCTACTAATATAATAGCCAGAGTTACTAGAAGATATCTTTTTTAAAGATTGTGGGGGAGCTTTTCGACCCCTTTCATACTCGGTAAATTTACGTTTTTTGTGAGTACTATTAGAGTTTCGGTCGGTTCTGTGTGGGTGAGTTGGTTTTGAACTTCGTGGTCCGCCAGCGTGTGGCTTCCGTTTTGGGTCATAAGATCTACGCTGGTCAGGAATAAATGGTAGAGGTTCTGCGTTAGCAAGCTTTGGAGTTTTTGAAACTGGTAAAGATTTGCGGATCAATCTTTCTATGGTTGTAACATCATGTTTCTGGTCGTGTGTGGCAAATGAAATCGCATGGCCTGTGCTACTTGCACGGCCAGTACGACCGATCCTATGAACATAATCTTCGGCTTGGTCTGGAAGGTCGTAGTTAACTACTAGCTGGATACCTGTAACATCAATTCCTCTTGCAGCAATATCAGTTGCCACCATAATTCGATACTTACCAAGTTTAAAACCTTGTAGCGCTTCGAGGCGTTGGTTTAGAGATCGGTTAGAATGAATTTCTGTGGCGGTTTCACCAAAGTTACGAATTGCCAAGGCAATTTTTTTTGCACCGTGTTTGGTCCTTGAAAAAACTAAAATACTGCCTTTGTATTCTTGCAAAATATTTTTTAACAAAGTTAGTTTTTGTTTTTTATCTACGAAGAAAATTTCTTGAGTAACCGATTTAACCGCACTACCAGCAGGTGCAACTTCTACTCGCAATGGAAGTGACATATAGTTATTTGCAATTTTAACAATATCATCTGGCATGGTGGCAGAGAATAGTAAAGTCTGTCTGTTCTTTGGAACTTGATCAAGAATTTTTTTAATCTGTGGCGCAAAACCCATATCGAGCATTCTGTCTGCTTCGTCCAAGACTAAAATACCAGTTGATGCTAAACTGATTTTTTTTGTATCAAGATGGTCAATTAATCTTCCTGGGGTTGCAATAATAATGTGCGGATTGGTTTTCAGGGCTCGGTGTTGTCTGCCAATATTTTCACCACCGATTAAAATTGCCGTTCGTAAACCCAATGAACCGCCAATCTTTTTTAAGGATTCATTTACTTGAAGAGCTAGTTCTCTGGTTGGAAGCACAACTAAGCCACGCATCTTACCACCACTTTGAGCAAGACGTTGTATCATTGGAATACCGAATGCAAAAGTTTTACCTGTGCCTGTTTGGGCAATTCCAATAAGGTCTTTACCTGCAATTGCAGATGGAATAGACTGTTGTTGAATTGGTGTAGGGTGAAATAATTTATGTTTAGTTAAAATTTCAAGTAGTTTTGGCGCTATGCCTAAGTTATCAAAATTAGACTTTGAATTGTTGTTTATCATACCTATAGTTTAACAGACATTACAGAAAGTAGCGATTGGTATGAATTAATAGAATTAAATGAAGAATAAATTGAAAAACTGCCCATTTTTTGCTAAAATAAGATACAAAGTGCTTTTATGAAACTAAAAATAATTACATTATTACTGGCTTTATTAACTGGTGTTTCTAGTGCTTTTTCGTACCCTGTGTCGGTCGAAGCAGCAGAGATACCAGATTTAGTATTTCCAGTTTTAGGTGGAGCTGAATATAGGAACGATTTTGGAGATCCAAGAGTAGGCGGTAGAAAGCATGAGGGAAACGATTTGATGAATAAGAAGATGACTCCACTGCTTGCGGCAGTTGATGGTGAAATTAGTTTTATCACTAGTAACGAAGCAACATGGGGATGGAGCTTATCTATCACCGACAAGAACGGTTATGAATATAATTATTTACATTTGAATAATGATACTGAAGGTACAGATGATGGAGCGGGTGGTTACAATAATGCATTTGCGAAAGGAATTAAGCTCGGAGTTAAAGTAAAACGTGGGGAGTTAGTTGGGTATTTAGGTGATAGCGGGAACGCTGAAACAACATTGCCACATTTACACTTTGAAATTAGGAAAGTTCAGACCGGTGAACCGATTAATCCATACCAATATTTACAATCTGCCGATGTACTTACCGCACCAGTAGCAGGGTCTAAGAAGAAGACAACTACTAAAAAGACTAAAGTAGATAAGAGCGAAATCATTCCATTCGATAATTTTGAAGGCGGGGCTAACTTAGGTCGTGGCAACTTAGATTCTGATTCGGATATGGAGTTAATAGTTGGGACAGCATTTGGTGGAGGTGGAAAGTCAGAGTTGAAAATATTAGATGGTAATGGGAAAACGGTGAAAAGTTTTTCTGCCTTCGAAAAATCTTTTACCGGTGGGGTAGACGTTGCAACTAGTGACATAAATGCAGATGGTGTTGCAGAGGTAATTGTTGGTTCTGGTCCAGGAATTGAATCAACAGTCAAAGTTTTTAAAGCCAACGGTGATTTAATCACTAGTTTTATACCTTATCCAAAATTCACCGGTGGTGTTAGGGTGGCTTCAGATGATATCAATGGAGACGGTAAACCAGAGATAGTTACCGCACCATCATCTGGCGGTGGACCCCATGTTAAAATTTATGATTCAGCTGGAAAATTACAAAAAGAATTAATGGTTTATAGTCCAAAGTTCACTGGTGGAGTAGATGTCGCCACGTTTGCTCCTTCTGGTAGTTTTGCGGGTGGTTTCGTTGTCGCGCCTGGCCCAGGCGGTGGACCTCATGTAAAAACTTATAATTACGATTTAAAATTGGTTGGCGAATTTATGGCCTACCCAGCTAGTTTTTCTGGTGGTGTTAGGGTAGATAGTGGTAACTTCGTTCAGAATAATGGCAGTTTCGAGGTAGTGACTGTTCCCGCAAGTAATTCGAGCGGAAATACAAAAATTTATAAAACCAACGGCGAATTATTAAAGAGTTCGAGTACTAGTTTTGAGGAAAGTTGGACAGGCGGTTTTGATGTTGTGTTCATTGGTGAGTCGGCCTATATAGTATCTAGCGGAGGAAGAAAAACTAGTATCAAAAAAGTAACTTTTTAAAAACCGGCCAAGCCGGTTTTTTAGTTGTGTCTTATGTGATCCGTGTAATATTTCATATTTGCGTCCGTCTTTTTGTGCGGGTTGAAGATATTCTGTGGATCAAAAATTGATTTTACTTTTTTGAATAATTCAAAGATTTCCTTGCCGTACATGTGTTCTAGGAACGGCCCTCTGACCAAGCCATCATTGTGTTCGCCTGTAATAGATCCGTTATATTTTTTAACCAGATTGAAAACTTCATTGCTCATTTCTACTACTTGATCTCTGTGTTTGTCTTCAGTTAAATCGATCAGCGGAATAATATGAAAATTAGCATCACCTGCATGACCAGCTAGAGTAGAAACAAAGTCCGGATACTTTTGTATAATCGCATTTAGTTCTGGAATGAAGCTTGGTAGTTGATCTGGGTGAACTACGATGTCTTCTATAAAAGGACAACTAATTTTTCTTGCGTTGTGTTGTCTTAACAGGTTGTAGCTTTCTCTGCGGATAGTCCAATATTTTTGCGACTCTTCAAAACTTTTCGTAAGTCTTACAGGTAAATTAAAATGATGTTCAATATTATGTGCAGCTTGTTGAGCTTTTTTATCTGCTTCCTCTTGGGTTTCTCCAGTAAATTCTGCGAGTAATACCAATTTTGGTAATCCTCCCTTTAAGAATAGCCACAAGTCGGGTAGGAATTGTCTAAACAATCGCCATTTAGAACCTTTCATTCGTTTCATTAGTTCAGGCCAATACTTAATCGCTAATCTGAAAGTTTGATCGTCGAATATTTCAAAGCTTTCAGGGGAGAGTTCATTAACGTGATTAATTATTTCTCCGAGTAACTTTAGATCGTGTAAGTAGAAAACGGTTAGGCGCCTACCTCTAAGAACAGGAACTAACTTCCATTTAATTTTTGTGATGATGCCAAGGGTGCCTTGCGATCCCGTAAAAAGCTTTGTGAGGTCAAAAGTTTTTCCATCCCAAACATCCCATAAGTAATAGCCAGCAGAATTTTTTGACGTTGTTGGTTTTGCAGCCACGATGGCGCGGTAATTAGTTTGAATTAAGTCAAAAATTTGTTTGTAAACTTGTCCCTCAAAATTGGTTTGAGCCATTTTAGCTTGAAGTTCGCTTTCTGAAAGTGGTTTGACTTTGTATAGGTTTCCATCACTAAATACAACTTCAAGCTCTAGGACATAATCTTTTACTTGGCCGTACTTAAAAGTTTTTTCTCCTCCGGCATTGTTTCCAACCATACCACCAACAGCACACCATGCTTTGGAAACAGGGTAGGCAGGCATAATAACATTTTTAGCAATGAGCCTTGGTTCTAAATCGGCAAATTTAACTCCCGATTCTGTGTAAACAGAATCATTGGTTAGCTCGGTAATTTTATTTAAATGAGAAGCGACATCGATGATTATCGAATCGTTAATACTTCCGCCGGTCATATCTGTTCCTCCGGCACGGACAGTTAACGAGAGGTCAGGGGTTTTAGATTTTTGTTCAGAAGTATATTCAACCAGAGTTTTTATGTCCTGAATATCCTCTGGGTGGACAATAGCTTGTGGGTGAATTTCAAAAATACTCGCATCGCGGGAATATTTTTCTAAACTTGCTTCATCTATATTTATTTCACCTTTGAATTTTTGTTTCAGACTAGATATGTCCATAAATATAGTATAGCAGGAATTAACAATTAGTTTGACAAAATTATAAAAAGTGCTATAATTAATAGCAAGTAAATACTTGCGGGTGGGAAAGTATTTTTTTATTTTTATGGCACCAAAACACCTAAGAAATTTAACAGGAGAGATTCACTGGACAGAGCGATTTACTGCTTGGGTTGGATCTCCGGCATCTATAGTTGCACACACAATTGTGTTTGTAGCTGCTTTTGTTTTGGTCTTATTCGATTACTCTGTAGATAGAATTTTGTTAGTTCTTACCACAGCAGTATCCTTAGAAGCGATTTATTTAGCTTTGTTTATTCAGATGTCTGTAAATAAAAATACGAAAAGTTTGGCGGATGTTGAAGAGGACATCGAAGATATTGCTGAAGATGTAGAAGGAATTGAAAAGGATATCGATGAAATTGAAAAAGATATTGATGAGATTCAAGAAGATGTGGAAGAGATTGAAAAGGATGACGAAGAAGATGACTTGCATGATGAAGCAACCATGAAATCGTTGAATGAATTACAGACACATATTCAAAAAATTATGGACGAAATTCAAACCTTAAAAGAACAAAAGAAATAATAAAAGCGTTGCTTAGCAACGCTTTTTACTTGTCTGTTGGTCTACTGACAACGGTAATCTCGGCAACTGTTGATCCTGGGTTTTGATACATATTTGTGAGTACACCAAGTAGTGTTTCTCCATCTTGGGAATATGCGCAACCTCCAGATAAACCAAAGTCTACGTATTGTGCAGAAATTATTTTCGCATAATCTTTAGTTTTCTTGTCGTTATCAACAGCACTTCTGATTATTTTAGCGGGCTGGACCAGCTTTTCTTGATCACCTGGATTACCCACAAGGATGATGTTGGTGTTATCGCCAAAATTATCAGATGGAGTGAACTCGGGTTTCCCTTTGTCGTACTCCGCCCAGGTTGTTAGGACAGCGTAGTCCTCATCCGTTGAACTTTTCCAGGCTACTTCTGCTTTTTGTCCATTCACCGAAATAACAGTACCGTCTAGAATGGCATTTGTAATCACATGCAAACTTGTAAGGTAGTAACCAGGTTTGATTTCGCAACCGGAGCCAGAAAATCCTTTTATTGTCACGTCTGCATGTTTAGCAATTAGTTTATCTTGTACTTTTTTTGGTATGTCGAACCATGGTTTCAAAGCCTCCTCTTTCGTTACCTGTTGGTTGAGACTGCCAATTCCCATCACACCAAGCATCGCTATCAAAAGACCGAGGCAAACTCCACCGAAAATATCGTATATCCTTTGTGACATGATTATTCCTCCTTTGTTAGTCTATTTTATAATATATTTAATAGCGCTGTAAATAACAACAGACCCTCAATATATGAGGGTCTGTCTAGAAGATTATTCTTTACTAGCGATTTGTTGGCGCCAGAGAGCAGAGTAGAGTCCATTTTGTTTTAGTAGATCTTCATGTGTACCTTGTTCCACCAGTTTACCTTTTTCTAGAACGTAAATAGTATCGGCATGAATTACAGTTGAGAGTCTGTGAGCGATTAGTATGCGAATTAAATCGGGATGGGTCTTTTCGATATCTTTTATAGTGTTAGTAATCGCTTCTTCGGTGATGGAGTCTAGACTAGAAGTTGCTTCATCGAATATTAGGATGTCTGGGTTGCGAAGTAGTGCTCTGGCAATCGCGAGTCTTTGTTTTTCACCACCACTTAGTTTCAAACCACCTTCGCCAATTTTAGTATCAAGGCCTTTATCACCCCGCTCGATCAAACTTTCTGCGCTCGCAGACTTTAATGCCGCAATACATTCTGCGTCGGTTGCATTTGGGTTAACGAAAATTAGGTTTTCGCGAATTGTTCCAGCGAATAGTTGAGTTTCTTGAGCAACTAAGCCAATGCGGTTGCGCAGGGCAATTAAATCTATATCTTTCCCAGAGGTGTTGTTAAATTCCACAGTACCAGTTGTAGGATGGTACAGTCCGACCACTAATTTTACGGTTGTACTTTTACCGCTTCCGCTTGGTCCCACAAAGGCGACTGTTTTACCGGATTTAATTTCAAGATTAACATTTTGTAGCGCTTCTTCATTATTAGATTGGTATGAGAATGAGACGTCTTTAAAGGTGATGGACTTAATATCATCGATAGGTTTAGGGTTTTCCGAGTGCTTTTCTTTTTCCTGGGCAAGGATTTCTTCTAGTTTTCCTAAGCTCGCTTTAGTTTCTTGATAGCTTGTGGCAACTTGTCCAATCATGGAAAGTGGATTGAAAATGAAGAATGAGTAAAACATTAAGGTGAAAAATTCACCCAAAGTAATTATTTGTTTGTAAATCAACCACAGCATTAATAGTAGTAACCCCATTCTTAGAGCGTTGATTAACGTTCCCTGAATAAAGTTGTAAGTTCGCACCATGCGGACTTTTTTTAATTCTAGTTGAAGAATTTGTTCGTTAGTGTCGTTGAGTCTTTCAATTTCTTGGTTTTCTAATCCTAAGGATTTAACCAATTCAACATTACGCAAGGTTTCTGTTGTGCTGCCAGCTAAGCTTTGAGTTTGTTCTACAATTTCAGTTTGGATAATTCTAATTTTTCTAGAAATAACAAAAGTTGCACCGCCGAGCAATGGAATCATAGAGATGTAGGTAAGGCCAATGCTCCAGTGAACAATAAATGCATAGACAATTACGAAAATAACCCCGACAATAGTGAAGAATAAAATATCGATAGCCGTATTAATTAACATGCGACTATCTTGTCTTGCATTTTGTAATTTCGCTAAAAATTCACCACTACGTTGATCTTCAAAAACTGCGAAGGGGAGAGAGAATGAATGGGTTACGCTGTCGTTGTATAATCTGGCACCTAGTCTTTGCGAGATCATATTACTATAGTAGTCTTGAAAACTTTTTGCGATTCTAGAAACCATTGCGACGCCCATAGTTGCCAAGAGTAATAATCCTACACCTTGAAGGAACTCTGCTTGGGTAAGTTCGGTAATTCTATTGGCGTATCTATCAATTAAAATTCTAAACAACTGTGGGTCTAACAAAGAAAATACTTGGTTAATAGTTGCCAATACCAACGCTAGTGCTAAAAGCCATTTGTAGTTTTTTAAATAATTCCAAAGTAGTCTCATATTTTTTTAGATACAATAATCATTAATTTGTTGCTTGTGTCGAGTTCTTGCTTGTCGTGATTCCAATTACCAACAGCTTTTTCGATCACATCATATTTATATTTGTAGTTATAGCCACGTTTTGTGCCAGGATCATTTGTGATAATTTCAGTTGGATTATAGCCTGAAACTACTAGCATATGATACTTAGGCCCTGGGGGTTTGTAGTACGGGTTTCCTAAGAGCCTGCCGTCGGTTGGGAGTATTATTAGCGAATCTCCCGAAAGGTAGGTTCTTTTAATTGTGTCAATATCAAACGGAACAACTTTAGCGTTTAGATTATAGACTTCGGAAATCATTTTAGCGGTTTCATTTGTATCGATGCTTAGAAAGTAACCAAAATTGTCTTTTTGCCAATTCGTGAGTTTGGCAATTTCTAACTCTACGAATTCAGGGTCTAGCAAGCTAAAGTATTTATCCGGAGGATTGTTGGTTGGTTTGGTTATGGGCTCTATGTTTACAGATTCATCGTCATTTATAGAACGCAGGTAGCTTGCAATCATGATTGCCGAAGCTTCTTCGCAAGCTTCATTGTGAAGTTCATCCCAATTTGCAGTCGGAGCTTGTGGGGTAAAGGGGATGCTTGCCCACAGGTCAGGTCGCGCTGTAAGCTCGCTTTCTTCTGGAAGGGTTTGAGTAGTTGGTTGAGTCTCTAAAATCTCTTCCGATGGCGTGATAGATTCATTTGCAAATCTAGTTTGATTATCATCTGTTAATAATAGTAACACTGATGTAATCACACCTAATACTACAACTATCAGGATGAATAATTTTCCTTTATTAAGTTCTGCAGATGGAGACATGAATTAAATAATATCCGATTTATTAATTTCAACAAACTCGCCAGCTGGGATTGCTGGTAGGGTCAATTTATTTATACGAATTCGCTTTAAGTTTGTAACCCCGAGCCCTACAGCATTAAACATTCTTCTTACTTGTCTTTTCTTTCCTTCATGGATGGTAATATAAACTTTACCATTTTTTTGTTTAATTTTTGCAGGGGAGGTTAAGCCACTTGGAAGATCGATGCCATCTCGGAGTTGTTCGAGTTGTTTTGGTTTTGGGTCAGTGTCTACACTAACTTCGTATTCTTTATCGTGTTCATATTTAGGATGAGATAATTCTTGTGTTAAGTCACCATCGTTGGTGAGAATTAACAATCCTTCTGTGTCAAAATCGAGTCTACCGATGTTGTGTACTTTGGTTCTTAACTCTTCTGGTAGCAGTGAAAAAACTGTTTTTCTACCACGAGGGTCTGATTTGCTTACAACGTAACCTTTGGGTTTATTTAAGGCAATATAAACTTTCTCTTGTTTGTTAGAAATTGTCTTACCGTAGACTTTTACTTCATCTTTAAGCGGGTCTACTTTGTCTCCGAGTTTTGCTTTGCGACCATTGATGGAAACCTGACCAGACTTAATAAACTCCTCAGCCTTACGCCGAGAAGCTACACCTTGCTCGCTTAGAAATTTTTGAACTCGTTCTTTCATAATAGTTTTTATATTATACCTTTAATTACTTGAAATTCCTAGCTAAATGTGGTACGATTTAGCAGTTATTTTACGTGCACCCGTAGCTCAGCTGGATAGAGCGTCCGCTTGCGGAGCGGGAGGTCATAGGTTCGAATCCTGTCGGGTGCACCAGAAGATTGATTGCCACAGAGTGGCAAGCAGTCTTCTGTTGATAGAGTTGGATTCGAAAAAGAACGTGCCCGAACGAAGTGAGGGATGAAATGTGCTGGGGGCACATTTCAAGTGGCAGGGGTCGCTGTAGCGTTACTCGACGAGCCCGCGTAGCGGGAGAGGAGAGTAGCGGGAAGTGACCGAATCCTGTCGGGTGCACCAGAAAAATTATGAGAATAATCGTCAAAGCAAAATCATCTGCGCAAGAAGATAAAGTAGAGCGATTAACTCAACCAACTTTAGGTTTCGATAAAGAAGTTTCACTTACAGAGATTTATAAAGTTTCAGTGAAAGCAGTTCCGGTTGGTGGAAAAGCAAATGAAGCCATTACAAAGTTGCTAGCTAAGTATTTTAAAGTTCCAATTTCTTCTGTTCAGTTAATTTCGGGTAGAGCCTCGAAGCAGAAAATTTTTGATATCACGGCCTCGTAGCTCAGTTGGATAGAGCAGGGGACTTCTAAGCCCAAGGTCACTGGTTCGATCCCAGTCGAGGCCACCAGAAATTTAAAACGCCACTAGGCGTTTTAAATTTGTTTAGAAAGAATTTGTTCCACTTCACTGGCAGTTTTGCATTCGTAGAGTTCGGTTCGAAGTTCATTTGCTCCTTCGAAGCCATGGATATAAGC
>CAZHYL010000016.1:0-8088 GCA_964536745.1 uncultured Candidatus Saccharibacteria bacterium
GACCAAACCAAGTCGCAACACGTATTATGGGAATAGATCCAGATAGTGAAGAAAGGTTTATTAAGTTTTCAAGGTTTGTAATCGATGGGGAAACTCTGAATTCTGGAGAGGAAGGATATATCGTACTTGGAGCTAATCTTGTAAAAGAGTATTCTTCTTTCGCCGATGTCGATATTCCTGGACTAGATTTACTTCGTGGCGTAGAAATTGGCGATAAGGTTAGGCTAACCTTATCTGGCACCGATGGAGAAAGCGTAAGTAAAGATTTAATTGTAAAAGGGATTGTGAAAAGTAAGGTTGATGAAATTTCTACCCGTATGTTTGTGGTAGATACAGAGCTTAAGCGAATGCTAACTAGTAATCAACAGCAGTACCAGTCTATTGCCTTAAGAATGAAGGATCCTACCTTGGCACCACAGATGGTAGAGCAGATGATAGAATTTCAAGGCGATAACGATGCGTTAATTCAAACTGCCGAGGATTCAATCCCATCTTTCTTAAGAGACATTGAAACTACTTTCAATATTTTAGGAAATGCATTGTCTTCGATTGCTTTGGTGGTGGCCTCGATTACTGTCTTCATTGTGATTTTTATTAACGCTGTAACCAGAAGAAAGTTCATAGGAATTATGAAAGGAATTGGAATTAGTCCAAAAGCTATTCAAGTCTCTTATATCATGCAAGCTTTCTTCTATGGAGTGCTGGGTTCAGCGATTGGTCTTGTGTTAACATTCGCTCTTCTAAAACCATATTTTGATGCTAACCCAATTAATTTCCCATTCTCGGATGGTATTTTGGTAGCAACCCCACTAGGTTCTATGGTAAGAGTTATCATTTTGTTAATTGTAACTTTGGCAGCTGGTTATTTGCCGGCGAAGTTAATTGTACGTAGAAATACTTTAGATTCAATTTTAGGACGATAATATGATTAGAGCAGAAGGATTAGTTAGAAAATTTGGCAGCGGCGAATTAGAATTAACAGTTCTAAAGAATTTAAGTTTGGCTATAGAGTCTGGCGAGTTTGTGGCAATTATCGGTCCTAGCGGGGCAGGGAAGAGTACGTTAATGTATCAACTTTCATTATTAGATGAACCAACTTCAGGGGAAGTCTATATTGATAACGTTAAAACTTCCGAGTTAAATAATTCAGAAAAAACTGAATTTAGATTGCATCAATTAGGGTATGTCTTTCAAGATTACGCGTTGCTTCCTGAAATGAATGCGTTAGAGAATGTTGCTCTCCCAATGATTATGCAAGGTAAGGGTAAAAATGAAGCTTATGCGCAGGCCAAGTTAGCTTTAGCCAAGATTGGTCTTTCAGATAAGCTTACTAATTTACCAAGCCAGCTTTCTGGAGGACAACAACAACGTGTCTCTATTGCTCGGGCTGTGGCACATAACCCTAAAATATTGTTTGCAGACGAACCAACTGCGAATTTAGATGTTACTAGCTCTCATCAGGTACTAGAAGTGTTTTTGGATCTTCATAAGGAAGGTCAGACGATAATTATGGTTACTCATGAAGAGGAATACGCTCAAAAAGCTCGCAGGATTATTCAGTTAGTAGATGGAAATATCAGCTCAGACGTTAAGCGCTAACCATAAATCAGTTAGCGTTTTTTATTTTGAGAAATTAGTCGAAATATGTTATAATTTATTTACAAATTCCTGATTTAAGGAGTCAAATTTTAAGTTATAAAAGGTAAATAATACGTTTGAGCTAAGTTCGAGGAGTAAGTGAGCAACGAGTGAGTCGTAATGAAGGTTACGATGAACGAGTAGCGCAGCTTGCGACAAAGAAATTAGCCAAAGGTATTATTTACTGGATGAAACAAAAATGATCACAGCTGAACTCAATCAGCTTCTCAAAAAAAAGCGAATAATTTCAGCCACAGAACTCACAACTCTGGAAAAGGAATGGCAAACTCAAAAGACCCCAATTGCTTGGGAAGACTTTTTATTGGACAAAAAAGCGCTTACCGAAGAGCAATTATTGAAGGTAAAAAGTGAAGAGTTTGGGGTAGAAGTTGTCGATTTACGAGATATTCAAATTACTGAAGAATTGCTGAATTTTGTGCCAGAACCTATTGCCAGGCGTCATCAGGTAATTAGTTTTGCCAAAAATAAAAATGAGCTAAGTTTGGCTATGATAGATCCTACAGATCTGCAGACTAAGGAGTTTATTAAGAAGAAAACTGGACTTGAGATTAAGGTATTTTTAATTGGGAAATCATCATTAGATTTTGGATTATCGAAGTACCACACTAACTTAGAGGGTGAAATCAAGAACATGGTGGCTAAAGGTGAAAAGGATGAAGTCGCGGCTCCAGGGGAAGTGGATGAAAATCTAAAAAAGATGGCAGAAGAAATCCCAATCGTTCGAGTTGTGGACACGCTTTTAGAGTATGCGGTGATAGAGAAAGCTTCAGATATTCACATTGAGCCACAGGAAAATAGCGTGGTTGTAAGATATCGTATCGATGGTGTTTTGCACGATGTTATGACTTTACCAAAAGCAATTCAAGCGGCTTTGGTTGCCAGAATCAAAGTTTTATCTAATTTAAAAATTGATGAGCATAGATTACCTCAAGACGGTAGATACAAGATAGAAAAAGATGGGTATAAGTTTAGCTTGCGTATTTCGACTATCCCAATTTTCGATGGAGAAAAAGTTGTTATGCGTTTATTAGACGAGTCTAGTAAAGCGTTATCTTTTGAACAATTAGGTTTCCTTCAATCACAGTTAGATATTGTAAACCGAAATATTCATAAGCCTCACGGAATGATGTTAATTACTGGTCCTACAGGTAGCGGTAAGTCTACGAGTTTATACGCCATTTTAACTATTTTAAATACTAAGCTGGTAAATATTTCTACAATTGAAGATCCGGTGGAGTATCGAATTGTTGGCGCTAATCAAATGCAGGTTAATCCTAAGATTGGCTTAACTTTCGCTGTTGGCCTTCGTGCTTTGCTTCGTCAGGATCCTAACATTATTATGATTGGTGAAATCCGCGATCAGGAAACTGCTGAAGAGGCTATGCATGCTGCTATGACTGGTCATATCGTTTTGTCTACTCTTCACACCAATTCTGCCTCTGCTGCTCCGCCTCGTTTAATAGATATTGGAATTGAACCGTATTTAATTGCTTCAACTGTAAATGCAATTATGGCTCAGCGTCTTGTGCGTGTTATTTGTCCGGACTGTAAACAGGAAGATAAATTAGATGCAGCAACCGTAGAGTCACTTAAAAAGCAGTTTAACTTGGAAGCCCTAATGGCGGTACTGGAAAAATTGAATTTAACAAATGGTGCAAAAAAATTAGAAGACCTTCCATTCTTTGTTGGGAAAGGTTGTGAAAAATGCAATAAAACAGGGTACAAAGGGCGTCTTGGAGTTCATGAAATCCTCGAAAATACCCCAGAAATCGAAGACTTAATCGTTAAACGAGCTACTAGTCAGGAAATCGAGGAGCAGTCTGTAAAGCAAGGAATGATTACTATGTGGCAGGATGGGTTTATTAAGGCTGTTCAGGGAATAACTACCGTTGAAGAAATTTTGAGGGTCACGAAAGAATAAATTTATGCCGATCTTTTCATATACCGCTGCATCAAAGGAAGGTAAGCAACAAACTGGCACAATCGAAGCCGCTAATTTTATTATGGCTGGACACTTACTAAAGGAGCAGGGTTTGGTGCCAATGGATTTAACCGAAAAAAATACTTTTGACTGGAAAATTTATTTTCAAAAATTTTCATCTATTTCTTTAAAAGAAAAAATTGCTTTTATACAAAACTTGCATTTGTTGTTAAAATCTGGCGTCTCTGCACCGAGAGCTATGAGGATTATTTCTAAACAAACTTCAAATTTTAAGTTTCGTGGAATCGTTGAATCTATGGCGGGGAGTGTGGAATCTGGAAAAGCTTTGCATGAAGCAATGGGTGCCTATCCAAAGATTTTCTCTCATATTTTTATCAGTATGATTGAGGTAGGAGAACTTTCCGGAAATTTAGAGAAAAGTTTAGAGTATTTGCGTATACAGCTCCAGCGGGAAGCGGATTTAAGGTCTAAGACAAAAGGCGCAATGATTTATCCTGCGGTGATTGTTTCAGCAATGATTGTAATTGGAGCTTTGCTCGGTATTTTTGTATTACCAAAACTTACAGCGACCTTTAAAGAATTTGGTGGTGAGCTACCTTTTTTAACCAGAGTAGTAGTGATTATTAGCGACTTCATGGCTAATAATGCAGTTTTAGTTTTAGGAATGATGGTTGCAGTTGTTGTTGCAATTGTTGTTGGACTCAAAACCGCTTCTGGGAAGAGATTTATGGATTTCGTATTGCTACATTTTCCTATGATTGCACCTATTGTGAAAAAAATTAACATAGCAAGATTTTCTAGAATTTTAGGGTCACTTATGAAGTCTGGTATTTCTGTTGTTCAGGGTTTACAGGTTACCAGTGAAGCATTGGGGAATTGTTACTATCAGGATGTAATGCGAGAGGCTGCTAACAGTGTAAAGCTCGGAAAACCTCTTACAGAGGCATTATCTAGCAATCAGAAACTCTTTCCTTTTATTGTTACTCAGATGTTGGCTATAGGAGAAGAGACTGGTAATTTGGAGCAAATTTTAGATCAGTTGGCAGAGCACAACGAGCTAGAAATTGATGATACTATGAAAAACCTGTCTTCAATTATCGAACCATTATTGCTGCTTGTGATTGGTGCTGTGGTTGGTTTTTTGGCTTTAGCATTGATAATGCCTATATATAATATTAGCCAGTCCATATCTTAAAGTACTGGTATTTTGATATACTATAAACAATAAATACGTGGGAATTTTCCAGAAAAAACAACATTATATCGGCTTGCACATAAACAGCCATGCTATTAAGGGGTTGCAGTTTGATGTTGGGCGAAATAAAACCAGCGTGAAGGGTTTCACTAATGTGGCAATGCCAAAAGGGATGATTGTGAATGATGAGTTTACGGATGTAGATGGTTTGGCTGATTTAATTATAAAAAGTATATCGAAGCCTCAACATGGTAAATTTACGACCGATAGAGTAGTGGTTGCTCTTCCAGAGTCAAAATCTTTTGTTAGGGTGATTCCAATGCAAAAAATGACAGATACTGAAATAGGGAATGCGATATTATTTGAAGCAGAAAGTTATATTCCGTTACCTATGGATCAGGTGTATTTTGATTGGCAGGTAATTAAACGTAACCCAGATAGTATCGATGTGTTAGTTATCGCTTCGCCGAAAGCTTTTGTCGATAAGTATATTACAATTTTAGAAAAGGCTCACTTAAAAATTTCTGGAATTGAAACCGAATCGCAAAGTGTTGCAAGGGCCCTTGTACCTCCTTCAGTGGTAGATCCAATCTTGATTGCGGATATGGACGCATTTAAAACTGCACTAGTGATGGTGCAAGATAATAATTTACAGTTTACTTCTTCAATCCCAATTGCAGGAAATTCTTTTACGGAAAGACTTTCTAAGGAAGCCTCCATCCCTGTTCAAGAAGCAGAAAAATTGAAGCGCGACATAGGTTTTGCTAATACTGTAGAATACCCTAATCTTAAGCAGCAATTATTGCCAGCGATGCAAGATCTTGGCGCAGAAATAAAGAACATCCTAAAATTTCATTATGATCATCACGAGACTCATATCGGCAGTATTTTGTTAACAGGTGGTGGAGCTAAGTTACAGCATATTGCCGAATCTCTCGAGCCGCTGCTTGAAGAGTTTGCACCCATTAAAGTTACTGTGGCAAATCCTTTTGAGCATGTACCTAATTTAAATGAGACCGTACTTGGTCCTTACGAAGCTTTAAGCTTTACTACAGCCATCGGTTTGGCATTATGGGAGGTTCTATGAGACATTTAAATTTATTACCAAAACATAAACAGCAAGAACTTTACTATGAAGACCTTTACTCTAGTATTTCCAAAGCAGCGGTTTTGTCCGCTGGGGTTTTATTGTTAGGTGTTGTGGTACAGTTTGGGGTCTGGTTTTATCTTGGGAAAAAAGAGGGCTCGGTATCAGTTAGGGTAGAGGAGCTTAAGCAGCAAATCGACAAAACGGAAAATGCTCAGCTTAAGCAGGAAATTCGCTTAATTAACAGTCAAATTCAGGACTTTCAAACGCTCTCTTCTCAGACACCACAATGGTCAAAAGCTCTAAAAGCGTTTTCCAAACTTGTTCCATCTGGAGTAAAAATAAGCAGTTTTTCTTCTGATACAAAAACAAATAAGATTGAGATCACAGGATTTAGTCCCACTCGTGAGCAAGTAATCGAGCTTTATAATAATATCAATAGTGATAAAGAGCATTTTAGAGATATCGATTATCCTTTGGAAAATGTTGCAAAGCCTGTGAATGTGCGCTTTAATTATTCATTCTTTATTCAAGACGGTGTCTTAATTCCTAAACCATAATGAGAAAGCTTAGTGCAAGAACTAAATTATTCATTGTGATCTCTGTTTTCGCCTTATTTGCGTCAGGGATGTTTATGTATGGTTACGGGATTATGGAGTCTAGAAATCAGGTTCGGTTGGATTTTGTGAACCAGAAGAATTTAGAGTTAGAGGTTTTACTTAAAGAGCAAAAGAATTCAGAACAAGCAAAACAAGATTTAGAGCTATTGTCCCAGAAAGTTTTTCCTCCTCAGGAATTATTCAGCAAAGACACAAAAGTTGTAAAAGAGATTCAGGATCTAGAGGAATTAGCAGACCGGTATAACTTAGAATTGAATCTAAGAGTTGCTGGTACTAGTAAAAATGCTTTGAAGGTTCCTGGGGTTAGTAGTGATCTGGTTTTGGTTCCTTATGTAGTAACAGTTGTTGGAGCCTATAATAACATTTTGCAGTATGTGGAGGCTGTGGAGCATACTACTTTTGTGACTCAGGTACGTTCTGTAGATATCACAGCAAGTCTAGAAGGTGATACTAGGGCCGAGTTTAGTTCAGAATTTTATCTAAAGAAATGAAACTTAATTTTAAATTAGATTACAAAACATTTATATCTAAACTCCTAAGCAAATTTTCAATAGTGCTATGGATATTTTTAGGTTTAATAATAATCGCTGAGGCATGGATTATTAAAGACTCTGTAAATAAAGTGTTGTTGGCAAATAATCTATCACAATTTGCAGGAGCCCAGTTAACTAGGGTTAATTTCGGTCTATACGAGCAAGTGGAGAAGAGGCTTACTGAAAACTCTGCCTTTTTACCCGAGGCGCCAACTACCGAAGATCCATTTGGTGTTGGTCTAAGTGTAGAGTAAATGCTATTGATTTATTGGGATATTTTAGGTATGCTTTAGACTGCATATTTTTATTTACACGGGTCGGTAGCTCAGCTGGTAGAGCAGGTGCCTCTTAAGCACTCGGTCGTGGGTTCGAGTCCCACCCGACCCACCACTAGAAAATCCCACAGCTGTGGGATTTTAAAATGGTCTTTTTGCTAGATAATCATTCGCAAACTTTAGTTGTTGTGGTGTACCAACTGGTAACCATCTTGTGGCTTCAAATAATTTCACAGGTTGTATTTCTGCAACTTTTGCTAAAGTGTGAGGCAGACTATATTCAACACCATTCGGGACTGGTACTTGAACTAGTGGGATATCAAAAAACTCTAGATTCAGGTAGTACGCACCACAGTTTATAAGTGTCGAGTCGCTACTAAAACCATTGAAGAAACTGTCATCGTTTGAAACAATTCCGTAAGGACTAGTTTCCTGACTTCTCCAGGTTAGCATCGCAGGTCCATTTGTAACCAGTTCTTCCAAATCTTGCTTGGTGTATAAATCGTCGCCATTTACTACCAAAAAGTTTCTATCAAGCAAAGGTCTGGCTTGAAGTAATGCATCTCCGGTACCAAGTAAATCTTTTTGCTCAACATATTTAATTGGTACATTATTCCATTCTGATTGAAAATGATCTTTAATCTGTTCACCTAAATAACCAACCACTATGATGATTTCGGTAATAGAATCTGGTAAAGCATTAAGTGTATATTCTAATAGCGGCTTACCATTTATATCGATTAGTGGTTTAGGATGATTTTCTGTGAAGGGACGAAG
>CAZHYL010000017.1:0-5956 GCA_964536745.1 uncultured Candidatus Saccharibacteria bacterium
TATCTACCTATAACGGTACTGGAATCGCCGAAGTAATCGTGTTTGTAAATCCAATGTACTACGATCCAACTATGGTAGTGGACGCTTCTGGTAATGTTAACTTGCAAATGGGTAGTGCTGGAACAACCTTAATTGCTCAAACCGAAGAACAAGCTGCATACACAATTGATCAGCAGGGAAGTGGTGCTATCTTACAGCTACAACAAAATGGTATGGATAGAATGCTCGTTTCTGGAAGCGGTAACTTGAGCCTTAATACTTCACCGGTGGATGATGCCGAACTAATCTTAGATGTAAAGGCATTGGATACCAGCAAGTTTAGTATTAATGCTCGCGGTGATGTATCTATAAGCGGTGTAATCGTAATTAAAGACGACACCTTTGCCGGTTCTATTGCAACTAACGAAGAAGGTCTTGCTGAAGTAACCTTCAGTTACCATCTTGGTACTGGTAAGCCTGTAGTTCAATTAACTCCTGAAGCTCAAATTCCTGTCTTTGCACAAATTACAGAATTCAAAACTGATGACGAAGGAAATTATACTGGCTTCGTACTTAAGACTTTCGACTTACTCTCTGGTCCAATTAGTTCAATCGTTCATTATAACGTAACTGCTAAGCAGGATGGCTATTTAACTTCCGGTGAAGTATTAGGCGTGCAAGATGCTCCTACAGATTTTGGTAGCGGTGGTGACGGATTTGGGATGATCATTGAAGGTGGTCAGGTTGTAGGCGACGGCTCTGGTGGTACCACAGGTGATGGTGCTGGAACTGGTGATGGTGGAGTCGGCGACCCTGCTCCTGCAGACGGTGGAAGTACGCCAACAGATGGCTCTGGTGGTGGCACAACTTCTGGTGGTGACGGTTCGGTTAGTGATGGTGGTACCGCTAGCTCTGGTGGTGACATTGGTGGGGGAATATAAAACCTCTTGGAATACTTCTAAAAATGAAAATAACCAAAACTTTTATTAGTTACTATCAGTATTCTACTTCTCATTCTCAAATGGGCAGTTATTATACTAGCCTTGGCAGGGCGGGTTCTGGTATAGTATCTGATGAGGGAATTCATTTAGTAGTTTGGCAATATGAATAAAAAACAAATTTGCTTAATTGGGCTAGGGTTTATTGCAGGGATAATCGCTACCTACATACTCGGAAAAGTATTTAAATCAACCAGTACAGACACCACTATAAAACAAGGATTGGGCGTAGAGTACTTAGTACAAGATAATCTGGATTTTAAATATGTCCGGCCATTGCTAGATGTGGAATATATTAGCCAGGATGATAGTCTTGCCCAATTTCCTTATATGAAAAAAATTCAATCCGATGTAAAGGCAGAAATTGATAAATATCCAGATGTAAAAATTGGTTATTACTATAACGATCTAAGTAATGCTGGATGGATGGGCGTGAACGCTGAAGAAAATTTTATTCCAGCAAGTTTACTCAAACTGCCGATGCTGATAGCATACTATAAATTAAGAGAGGACGAGCCAGATTTATTCGAACAACAAATCTTTTATAACGGTAACGACTTTAATGGGCTAAGAAGTACCACAGAAGAATCTAATATTACCCCCGGTCATATTTACACAGTGAGGCAGCTACTTGAGGCTATGATTATTTACTCAGATAATAATGCATTAGAATTACTATTTTCCTATAGAAAAGAAGCTTTGGCAGATGTATTTGAAGACCTAAAAGCACCTTTACCAGAGAATAGAAATGATATTTCGATGCGTGATTTTTTATCACCAATAAACATGTCTAAGTTCTTATTGGTTTTGTATAATGGTTCATACTTAAGAAAAGTTGATTCCGAAGAAGCGTTAGAATTGCTTACTAAAGTTAAATATCGAGATGGCATAGAGGCGAGCCTGCCTAGTAGTGTAATTGTTGCTCATAAGTATGGAGAGCGGAAGGTAAATGTTGGGAACGGGAATTCGGAAAACGAGCTCCACGATTGTGGTATAGTGTACTGGACTAAGAGCCCGTATTTACTATGCATTATGACTAGGGGTAAAGCTTTAGACTTTCAAACGGCCTCTGGAATTATTGCAAAATTATCGAAGATAACTTATGACGGACTTACTGGCTCAAAGTAATAAATTATTGATATCCACATGAACATAAAATCTATTTGTATAATTACAGCAGTTTTCTTGCTTGGAATCTTATTAGGTGCCAAGGTGGTTTCAAAGTCTTTGTCTAAGAATGAAAGCACAGCTTTCACTAATGGATTGGGGGTGGCATATTTGACTCAAGATAACTTAAAATACCAGTTCATTAAGCCGTTACTAGATGTCAGTTATGTGAGCCAAGAAGATAGTCTAAAACAATTTCCACTATTAGCCTCGATAAAAAAAGAGGTGGAAAGTGAAATAGGCAAACACCCAGATGTGAAAGTTGGATTCTACTTTAATGATCTTAATAATGCAGGTTGGTTTGGAGTGAACGAAGACGAAAAATTTATCCCTGCAAGTTTGTTAAAATTACCCATGCTCATATCTTATTATAAGTTACGAGAGACGGAAACGGATTTATTTGATAAAACAATCTTAATCAAAGGATCCGATTTAAATCCTAACAGAAATGTGGCAGAAAATTCTCCTATTGTTCCAGAGAAAATGTATACGGTAAGAGAGTTGTTAAATGCAATGATCGTTGACTCTGATAATAATGCTTTGGATGTGCTATACCAGTATAAGAAAGATTCTTTAAGAGATATTTTTTCTGATTTAAAGGCTCCATTGCCAGATAATAAAAAGGATATCGCGCTAACAGATTTTTTGTCTCCAAAGGATATGTCTAAATTTTACCTAGTACTTTACAATGCGTCTTATTTAACAAAAAAAGATTCCGAAGAAGCCTTGCGACTGTTGTCAGAAGTGAAATATCAAAGTGGACTTGTTGCTGGAGTGCCGCGCGAGGTGACTGTGAGTCATAAATATGGGGAGAGAGAAGTGACGATTGGAAATGGTACTGTAGCTAACGAATTCCATGACTGCGGTATTATTTATTATACGAAAAGTCCTTATAAGATTTGTATCATGACTAAAGGTGAAGGCTTAACTAAAGAAAAATCTTCTCAAATTATCTCTAGTTTGTCCAAAATTGTTTACCAAGGCGTAGCGACTGGAAAATAACAAAAAATACTTGCAAAAATAGTTTATCTATGCTATAATGTTTATAACAAATTAGTTGTGGTTCGCAATATAGCGAACACTGAAACAAAAATACAATTCAATAATAAATAGAGACCCAAGAGGCCCATTATTTATATAAAGGGTCTTTTTATTTAGCCCCTTTCAAGCAAAAACAAAAATGAATAATGCAGATCCTGTCAAAATCGACAGCACTTCTGGTAACCTAAATGATTCTGCTGGTGCAGTAGAAAAAGTGGGGCAATCAGAGCAAACTAAAAGTTTTATCCTATCCTTTCAGAAACGCAAGAACCTAGCTTTAGCTGGAGTTTTTGTGTTTTTTATTGCAGGGTTTTTTGCTATCAGTTCTTTGCAAGCCAATAAGGCCGAGGCAGCAGCTTGTAATGCAACCACTACTGGAAACTGGTCGGTTGGTGGAAACTGGACTGGGTGTACTGGTGCTGGAGGTGTACCAGCTGCGACGGATACTATTACTATCAATCAAGGTGTGACTATTACAGCTGACTCGGGTACCATGACTGTCGCAGGACTTACTATTGCCACAGGAGCTGGTGCTAATGGGCTTAGTATCAGCACTGGGCAATTAGTCACCGTAAACGGTAACTTAGCTTATACAGCAAATACAAACACAGTAAACCAAACCATTACTTTAAACGGTACTGGAAATCTTACCGTTACTGGTACTTTTACAATGCCAGCACCTACTAGTAGTGGATCATCATTAGTGACTTGTGCAGCGTCGGCGACTGGTACTTTGAGTGTTGGGTCTACTCTAACCATGACTGCATCAAACGCAGGGGGTGGTGACGTAACTATAACAGGGCTGACTTGTACCATAGACGTTACAGGATTGGTTACTATGACTGGATCCGCGACTGCTAATAACACAGCAATAATTAACTCGACCACAGGGACACTTAGGTTTAGAGGGGGCCTGACATTTGCTGGTACTGCGGCGCAAACTCAGTTAACTACCACTGGTGCCGGAACCATAAAATTTGCAGGAACCATGAATAATTCTGGAACTACTTCTATTAATGCGGGTACTACCTTGGAAATTACTGCCAACGCTACGCTTAACAAAACAGTAACGTGGGGTAATGTAACGATTACTGCTGGAACTTTAACATTAGGGATAGCTCAAACTGTTGCTGGGAACTGGACTAATAATAGTGCATCTAATGCACTGACAGGTAATTTTGTGGTGACGAAAAGTGGAACTAGCAAGACCATTGGTGGAACTTTTTCAACTCCGTTTTATGGACTCTCAATAGCTAACGGTTCGACTACCACTTTGAACACAAGCTGTACTGTTGGAGCAGGTAATTTTTCTTATGCCTCTGGATCTACTGCTACTACATTTACTCATGCAAATGGAATTGATTTAACTGTAAATGGCAGTGCTAGTGTTACCCAGCCTACTGGTTCGGTTACTAAAAATTGGTTAATTAATGCCGGTACAGCTACTGTGACTGGCACCACTACGATTGGGAGTAATACTAACACAGCTAACAGAATAGCAAAAATTACTATTACTACTGGTACAGCTAATTTCGCTGCCTTAACTTTTAAAACAGGAACTACAGATGTACAAGTTGCAAATGCAGTTCTCGATGTGTCCGGTGGTGCCGGTGTGGTAAACATTTCAGGAACTATTACTCGTGCAAATTTGGCCACTATTACCCCTGGTACAACTAGCACTATTAATTTTACAGGAACTGCTGCACAGACTGTGCCTATGGGTACTGCGTCTAATACTTTTTGGGGAGCGTGTACTACACAGTGTTATGCTAACTTAACTATATTAAATACTAACGCTTCTGGTGCTACATTGGGTAATACTGTTTCATCTGGTAACATCACTGGAAATTTAACTATAGGTAATGGATCTGCCGCCGCTATATTTAATAACGGTGGTTTTGCAATTACAGGTACAGCAGGGGATACTTTCTCTGTTACCAATAATGCCACTTTTAACATGACCGGTACATCTACTTATCCAACCGGTTTTAGTACTTATACTTACGGTGCGACAAGCACAACAAACTATAAACAGACAAGTGGTTTAACTATCACTGATGCAGATTATGGGCATCTGGGGCTTGCGCCAGCAGGTGCCTCGCCTCTGGTTTTGCCGAATGCGACAATTTTGATAGCAGGAAATCTAAACATTGGAAACGGAACAAATGCTGGGGCTACAGGAGCTGCTAACAACCCAACCGTTACCGTATCTGGAAGCATGACCATCGGTAATGGTGCGACCTATACTTCAGGCTCCGGAACTTTAACTATTGGTAATGACTTAACAGAAACCGGTACGGGGATATTTACTGCCTCTACTAACAATACGGTAGTTTTTGATAACGTTGCCAATGTTTCAACAATTGATGGTGGCACAGGGGATGCGATAGGTTTTTATAACCTCACTGTGACCACGGCAGGGAAGGACTTAACCTTCGTGGCAGGTGAGACGACCAGTGTTAATGGGACTTTAACTCTGACAGGTTCGTCGGGTGCTGGCAATGAAATTACTTTGAACTCAACAACAGGGAGTTCCAGTTGGACGATTAATACTACTAACTTAGTTGGTTCCAGTGTTACTTATACCACAGTCACTTGGTCTGCTTGTACGGTTTCTAGCCCTGTGATAGATATGTCTGGGACTGGAAATACAAATGGTGGCAATAACGGAGCTTGTTGGACATTTTCTTCTGGCATTACTGTATCTGGTGTTGTTTATCAGGCTGATGAAAGCACTCCAGATGCCACAGGGTTTAATCTATCTATATCTA
>CAZHYL010000018.1:0-5079 GCA_964536745.1 uncultured Candidatus Saccharibacteria bacterium
CTCTTAGCCAAACTGGTGTTATCCCATCTCGTATGGCTGGTGACTTAGTCCCAACTGCTACTGATGACACACCACCAACCAGCGACTGTAATGTTGACGGCGATGCTGGTGATCTAACTTTGACCTTACTATCTACTTACTCTGCAGAGAGCGTAGGTGAAGGTGAAGAAGAAGTACCTGTATTAGCTTTCGATGCAGAAGCAGATAATGGTTCTGACGTTGCAGTTAACTCTGTAAAGGTAGAATTAGAACAAACTGTTACCTCTAACTCACAAGACATTACTGATTACATCAGTGAAGTTGTCGTTATGTTAGACGGTGAAGTAGTTGGTTCTGCTGATGCAGAAGACTTCTCTGAATCTAATGATCGTTACAGCAAGTCTATTGCTCTTGATGATTGTACAATCATCGATGCAGGTGACACCCGCGAATTCTCTATCGGAATTACTGCTTTAGATAGCTTAGATTCCGGTGATGTAGATAATGATTCATGGGATGCTGAAATCGATTCAGTTCGATTTGAAGATGCTGACGGTGTAGTTTCTACCGAAACTCCAGCTGCTAACGACATCGACCAAGCATTTGACATGGATCTATTCGCTGGTGCAACTGACGTTGAAATGAAAGTTGCTCTAAGTGATAATGATGACATCAACCTTGCTCACGTTATCGACATTGACGACACTGAAGATACAAACGATGAAGTGATCCTTGAATTCACTATCGAAGCTGATGGTGATTCTGATCTAAACATCCAAGAGATCCCAGCAGTTATCACCACTACTGGTGAAACTGATGAATCTGTATTAACAGCTGATGCTCGTCTATGGTTAGACGGTGAAGACATTGCTAGCGATACTATTCCTGCTGGTGGTGCTGTAACCTTCGAAGACCTTGACATCGATATCGATGCAGGTGACATGGCTACCTTCCAAATCTCCGTTGATATTCAGGACACCACTGGTGCTGCTGACAACGCAGATACAGTAAAAGCTGAACTTACCACAACTAACGTTGATGATATCATTGCAGAAGATGCATCTGGTACTCGCGTTGTTGATGGTGATGCTAGCGGTTCTGCTGTTGCTGGTGCTAACGCAGTTTACGATTCTGGTATCATGGTTGAATTCGTTGAAGGTACAGCTACTCGTACAGCAATCGCTGACGCAGCTGGTGAATCTGACACCGGTGAATTCAAGATTACCTTTGATGTAACTGCCTTTGATGGTGACATGCGTATCGATAAGACTTGTGAAACCGACAATGGTTCTAATGCTGCTGGTGAAGGTTCCGTCTTTGACGAAATTATCACCGCTGCTGATACCACTGGTTGGACATTCCCATGTTCTTTGTCATCTTCTGATACTGACACTGAAGATAACTCAAACGTCTTCGAAGTTGATGAAGGTACAACTCGAACCTTTACCATCACAACTGCACATACTCCTGATGAAGATAGCTTCGTACAAGTAGTACTTGAATCTATCAACTGGGGTACTGCAACTGATGACACTAACGCTAACTACTATAACTTCAACATGGGTGACTTTAAGACACCAAACATGTTCTTGAACGATATGTAATCGTTAGTTGATTTAGGGATATAGAATTTATTCTATTGAACTAATCACGGAAACCCCCGCCTTTGGGCGGGGGTTTTTGTTTTGTTTATTTGACATCATTCTTTGCCCGTGATATTTTGGAGGCGTTATTAATATGAAAGGGATAAACATATGGGGTGGGTAACAAAGCGAAAAAATTAGCAAATAAACAGGTAAAAACTGTGGTTTATACCACAGCTAAGGCTATAATTGCCAAGTTCAAACCAACAATTCTTGCGTTGGTTTTTTTGTTGGTTTCTGGCTATATACAAAATTTAGTTCCTTCGTTAGAGCCGGGCAAATGCGGGGACAGTTCCGGTTCCACGGTTTCGGTACTTGGGCTAACTTCATACTTTGCAAAGGAAACCCTGCAGCTTGGAGAGCGGAAAATCGATATCAGTCTCCATGCGGCACAGCGCATGGTAGAGCGAAGCATAAGCACAGGACAAATTCTATCCGCTGTGCGTTTTGGACAAATCTTTGCCTACAGACATAGCGATAAACTCAAAATCGGCTACTATTACGATCTGGGTAAATTATTCATCGCTGTGGACCAAAGACATCAAAAGATTTTGACTGTGATTGGCGGTGTGCCAGCTAAATATATGGAAAAACTAATTGGGAATCATAAATAGATTTAGGGAATGACAGAAATACCATTATGGTATAGTATTTATCTATGAATGAAGAAATAATCCAACCTGTGCCACCGGAAACCAAGTTAACCAGTGAAGTGAAAGGCAAAAAATCTGCCAAATTTGTATATTTGTTGATATTGGCAATTTTAGCTGGAGTAGCGTTTGCTTATTGGTATTTAAATCAACAAAAACAAGCAGATGATAAAGATTTGGGTCTTTCTCCAACAGAAGTTTCAAAACTCGAAGAATCGGATCAAAAACGAGTACTAGAGCTTCAACTGAAGCAGTTAGAAGAAGAGGCAAGTAAGTTAACTGCAGAATCTAGCCGTAGCGATCGATTTACTACCTATATTCAACTAGCAGAAGTAAAGACCGCGCTTGGTGATCATCAAGGGGCATTGCAAGCATTGGATGTGATTAAGGAAGAAAGAAAGGGAAATACTAGACTGTGGATGACTTATGCTCAAGTGTACAAAAATATGGGGAATTTGAGTGAGGCAAGAAAAAATGCTTTTGCTGCAATAGATCTAGACCCAGAATTGACAAATAATTGGTTATTTATGTTTACAATCATTTCTGATTTATCCAAGGAATCACAGGAAGATATTTATAAACAAGCCCTTACAAGAAGTGGGAATCTGCCTGAAATCACAGCTGCTTACCAAGCTTGGCAGCAGCAATAAGTTGTCTAATGGGCCGGCCCTTGGTTACTCCAAGGGCCGTTTTGTGTCTATTTTCGCTTGGACAATACATAGTATTTGGGTTAAAATAAACATATCAGGCTCAAAAGTAAGAGCTTTTTTGGCTATTTAGTATAGCTATTTTTATAACCATGAGAACATTTTTTACAAGAAAACGAATAGTGTATGGTGGGATAATTGGCGCTGTTTTATTATTGATTATTTTTGTAGTATTTAAAGCGAACAGTGGTAATGCAGATACAATGGTTGAGGATGTTAAGTTTGGGGAAATTCAAAAAACTGTTTTAGCAACCGGATCTGTTATTAGTTCAACAGATGTAGATTTATCTTTTAAATCATCTGGAATTGTTCAGGATGTAAATGTAAAAGTTGGAGATTCTGTAAAAGAAGGCGAGGTCTTGGCTAATTTAGATCAGGGCGAGGAGTCTGCACGAGTAACACAAGCTCAAGCAGCTTTGGATGAAGCCGAGGCAAGCTACGATAAACTTATTGCCGGCGCAAATACTCCAGAAGTTAACATTGCTAAATCGTCTGTTCGGTCTGCAGAGGTAGCGTTGAAAAATGCTGACCGCGCTTATACGGCAACAGCTTTTCAGCAGGATAATTTAGTTAACAACGCAAGACTGGCTTTATATAATGCTGGTCTCGAAGCCAAGCGTACCAAGGTTGTATCTGGTGAAGTTACTGCAACTTTGTCTGGTGCTTATCAAGGCACCGAAGAAGGCTATTATAGGTTTGAGTTGGAATTTATTACCTCGGGATTTAAAGTTAAATATTCCGGAATAGAAAATGGGGTTGGTACTACTAACGTTAAAAGAGGAATTGCTACTCCGTTGGGTACCAAAGGTTTGTATGTAACTTTTTCTACCGATGGAAGTTTTTCAGGTAATCCAGTTTGGAGAGTAGATATACCTAATCTAGAATCAGATACATATTTAACTAATTTGAATGCATATAACGCAGCTGTCCAAACAAGGGACAGTGCTTTGCTTGCTGCCCAGAATACTTTAAATTCAGCGCAAGCAAGTTTAGACGAGGCAAATTCTAATTTAGAAGATGTATTAGCAGAGGCTAGGCCAGAAGATGTAGCGATCGCACAGGCTCAAATTTTAAGCGCACAGGGCCAATTGGAGTCTGCAGTAGCTGGTTTAGAAAGTACCATAATTAGGGCCCCTGCAGACGGAACAATTACTTCTATTTCAGTAGACGAAGGCGAGGCAGCTTCTTCTACAAAGCCTGCTATGGTGCTGAAAGACTTAGAGAATTTATATGTAGAAGCTAACATTGCAGAAGCTAACATTTCTGAAGTTAAACTAGATCAAGAAGTAGAATTTACTTTCGACGCACTCGGTAGCGACCGCGTCTTCAAGGGTAAGGCAGCTCAGATTGATCCTGCTTCAACTTTGGTTTCAGGGATAGTAAATTACAAGATTAAGGCATCGGTTGGGAAATTGGAAGATATTAAACCAGGTATGACAGCCAATTTGAAAATTATTGTCAATTCCAAAAAAGATACTTTAATGATTCCAAAACGATCTGTTGTAGATAAGGATGGTAAGACTTATGTACGTGTTGTTACAGACGAGAAAAAGAAGTCCTATGAAGAGCAGGTTGTAACTCTTGGAATTGAAGGTGACGGCGGAGTAGTGGAAGTAGTTTCAGGATTAAAACAAGGTCAAAAAGTAATTAGCGATAAAAAAGACAAATGAAACGGCTCTGGGAACTAAAAACAGAGTGGTACAATGCCATCCGTGTCGGATGGTTTTTGGCTCTAAGGCAGATAAGACGTTCTAGTAAAGGGACCACTATCCTGATTGTTTCAATTATGGTGTTAACATTTTTGAATTTGGTGGTTGTTTCTGGTTTGCTTGTCGGACTAATTCAAGGTTCTTACATTGCCTATAAAAATAGCTGGGTTGGCGATGTGGTTGTTACTCCAGAGTCTGGAAGGGACTACATAGAGAACTCACAACAGCTACTGGCCTTCATTAAAAACCATCCTCAAACCAAAGATTATTCTGCTCGTATTGCTGCATCAGGACAAGTTTTGGGAACCTTAGATGATAATCCTCCAAAAGAAGAAAGACCAAACCAAGTCGCAACACGTATTATGGGAATAGATCCAGATAGTGAAGAAAG
>CAZHYL010000019.1:0-3369 GCA_964536745.1 uncultured Candidatus Saccharibacteria bacterium
CAAACTAGAAATGGAACGTGTTGACTATGATAAAATGTTTATACGCGATGTAAATTCATACATAGGGGTGTATAAGGAATAACATGATTACTCAAGAAGAACTGAAGGAATATTTACATTATGACCCTCTAACCGGTGATTTTAATTGGATAATTGGTAAAAGAGGGTTAAAAGTGAACTCAAAAGCTGGTTCAATGAACGACCAAGGGTATGTCATCATTCGTATAAACAACATACGATATCGAGCGCATAGGTTAGCATGGTTATATGTCTATGGTCATTTCCCGATTAATGAAATTGACCACATCAACGGTGTCCGTTCCGATAATAGAATAGAAAATCTGAGAGATGTTACAAGAAAAGAAAACAAGAAAAATGTTGGGAAGTATAAAACTAACACTTCTGGTGTGAACGGTGTAAGATGGTACGAACCCCTTAGTAAATGGCACGCACAGATTCAAATAGATAACCATAAGATTCATCTTGGATATTTTGAAAATCTGAAAGATGCAATTGCTGCCCGTAAAAGTGCGGAAACAAATTTTAATTTTCATATTAATCACGGTAGGAAGAACTCGCATGAAAGTCAAACGTAAAGGTGCATACCAGTATGAAGATTTAGGATTCCATCAGAATCAATCATCTTTGGTTATCCCAATGGCTGCTGAAGCTAAGATGTTACATGGTACAGACATTCGTGAATTCATTACTCAACACAATGAAATTTATGACTTTATGCTGCGTGTTAAAGTACCACGTTCATCTCGTTTGGTATTAGTAGATGGTGATGGTGTAGAACATCCTCAGCAAAACATTTGTAGGTATTATCCTTGTAAAACGGGTGGTAAATTGGTTAAAATTATGCCACCATTAGAAGGTAAGGATGAAGAACGTAGACTGTCTATTGATAAAGAGTGGAACGTAAAAACTTGCAATGACATTGCTGAATTCGACGGTGATATCGACTATGATTATTACATTGCTGAGGCTGAAAAGTTGGTGATTGGAGGATAAATGCCGAAGTTAGAAATATCTGATGAAGAATTAGAAAAAGAAGTTGATAAGCTCATGCCTTGGTCTAAAAAGAGATATAAATCTAATGGTAGACGAGATGTACAACTTTGTATGTTTGAAGATGGTGAAGTTAAGGATTGGATGACACGTAGATTTACTAAAAAGATTGTTGTACTTTTACAAAGAGGGTTTTCTAGAAGAGAGGTAGCCTATCGTCTTGGCTGTCACAGGCTGACAGTAGAGATGGTGGCAACGGGTCGTTGCTGGCATCATCGGGAGCCTGTCTACATTGAACCACACTTACGCCCTCGTGCTGGCAGAAAACCTGCTAGTAATAGACCAGATAAGGTGAAAGACAATCAACTAACATTCACTCCAGAGCAAGAAAAAATGTTGATTGAGCAATGTAAGAAGTGTATACTTGAGGGTAAGATGTTAAGGATTAAACTTCCAGCAGGAAAACACGTGCCCGTTGAATGGCCCCGAGCCATGAGTAAGCAAAAAACAACAACCAATTCTGCTGACTTCTGGCCTAAGTGGAAAGAATTTAGTCCTGTGAGTGTGTTGACATATTACTTCAAAAAGGGTAAAGTAGATATCACTGAGGAAGCACTAGAACTCTTAGCCAAGACAGCAAGAGAGATGAATAAACGATTGAAAGGGGAATAGCTAATGTATATGGTTGATAATAAAGATCATAAAGAGAATTGTTTTGGTTATACAAACAAAGATGGTATAATTGAGTATGTGAAGTATGATAAAGCTAATGAGATGGTCATTGTAGGAGTGGATGACGAAGGTGATGGGAATGTTTGGTACTACCCTGAAGATATCTCAAATCTGATTAAAGCTCTTGAGCACATGCAGAAATACTTAGTTGACGAAGGGATTATTAAGTAGTATAATAGTTGCATGGAATCGTGTACCCATGTTCCGCTCCAAGAATACTGTTAATTAGTAATAGTTAACATTGCTGTTGGTAAAACTGCATGTTGACGCATACAGTTTAGTTATTCAATACCACCTTCTGCGTAGCGGGAGGTATGTATCCTGTATTATTGTAAGCAGGAAGAATTAAAGCCAGAATGGTAATATTCTAAATTCATGAATAGAGAATGTAGCCAGAAGCTGAACGGAAACAGCTTTGAGCTTGCAACACTATGTACAGATAGTGGCTACTAAAACACTGTAACGGGCTGAGGAAGGGTCAGCAACAATACACATGAGGATTGTGACAAACTTGCAAGGGTGGATTAACCCTAGACAGTCCTCAGTTGTATTGTTATGTGTATGCTAACAATATGTTGCACATTATTGTGCCTAATAACTTTGCGTTTATAACGCCTTCCAACTAAGGAGAATATTTATGTCGTTCAAACCTAAGAATAGCAATGCCCCTCGTTCCAACAACTCTGGTGAAAACACTGGATTGTTTCCAGTACCTAAAGGTGGTAGTCGTAAAGCTCGTGTAAGCCTTATTGTAGACTTGGGTGAACAAAATCGCCCTGACTTCGAGGATGAAAAAACAGGTGAAACTAAGCCTCAGAAACCTTGTCAACAGGTGGCCATTTTTGCTGATCTTGTAAATGATACTGTTGACTATGGTGGTACAATCGGTAAGCAGCACTACCGTCTACTGTTGAATAAACAATTTGCTGGTGAAATCACTGGTATTAACTTCATGTTTGTACCCCCAAAGGATGCTAAAGGTAAGATCATTGATGGTAAAGTGTGGCAGCTTCACCCTGCAAACCTCATGACCAAACTAGCTAAAGCTGTTAATAAACCAGATATCATTGAATCTGGTGATATTGAGCAATTGCTTGATTGTCCGTTTATGGCTCAGGTGGAAGTGAAAGAAAAAGATAGTGGGAAGCAAAACGATAAAGGGGAACCAATCATTTATCGTAATGTAAACTACAAAGGTTGTAGTGAAGTGCCACTAGACGACGACGATGAACCAATGCAAGTTGCTGAATTGAATACTCCAGCAAAGTGTATTACTTTCCAGAATGCTAAAGCAGATGACATTAAGTTTATCCGTAAGAAACTAATCGACATGATTAAACTGGCTAATGATTATGCTGGTAGTAATATGGAGAAAACCATTAAGGAATATGAAGCACAACAACAGGCCAGTGTAAATGATAGTGACGGTGAGCAGGAAGAACAAGAGGAAGAGAAGCCTAAAGCTACAAAGCCTGCTGCAAAGAAACCAGCTAAGAAAGAACCAGAGTCAGATGACGGAGATGGTGACGAGGATAGTCCTTGGTAGCATCTACTAGAGTAGCTGCCTCATAACATGAAGCCCTTTGACATGTATTGTGTCATTGGGCTTTTTATTTTATAAGGGGT
>CAZHYL010000020.1:0-2455 GCA_964536745.1 uncultured Candidatus Saccharibacteria bacterium
CATTACTTCCCCTCCAGAAACTTGCGGACACGATCATGCCACTGAAGCTCACTTGATAGTAAACCACAACCGTTCTCTCGCCACCTCTGCATCCGCTGACATTGCTCCCGCAGCAACTCCACCGCCTCATTATACTGTGATTCAACTACAGTTGAAGTAACTCGCCGACGAAACGTCCTATGAGATGGGTAACTTGGATCTGGTGCTCTTTTTCCAACCAATAAGTCGCTAACTGGTTCCCACTTCGCAACGTCATGCCACGGATCAACGCTTTGATCCATTTCATCGCCGAATTGGATTATTTCTCCTTTCTCAAGTATCCGCCATTGTGACAAATCCTTGTTATCCTCACTCTCCTTGTGGTCTTCTGTACTATTTGTGTACTGTGAGAAGTCCCTAATTGTATATGAATGACACCTATCACAGCCTCCTGATTGATATCCATCCTTACAAGTACATGTAGGCTTACATGCAGGACCAGTTTTGCAGGGACAATTCAACTCTTTTGCGTACGCCTGTGCCGCGTTATCCAGTGCCACAAGTGGTGGCTGACCGCGCCTAATCTGGTCGCGGAAGTGTTCATCGAGTGTCATGATAGATGCTTCCAGTGTGTCGGTGTGCAGTACAAATACATTGCCCTATTACTGAACCACCACAATTTTTTCTCGTAGATCAACTTCTGCATATCGCGAATTTCTCCTTGGTCGTCGATTTTCGTCCAGACTAAAACTCCTTCTGGTGGCTTGCGAGATCGAACGGAAATCCACGTATCATCGAGTGTCATTGATTGTTCCTCTCTCTCATATGAATACATACACTCTACCGCTCGAACATATCTACCATCATCAAGTTTGATAATCAATTCTCCAGGTTCTTCGAGATCATCCCGTACAATAGTTCCGCGTATAATACGCGAAGTATCATAATTGAAACATACCCTAACCCTTTTACCTACAAGTTTACCTTGTTTAGGGAAACTGTAGAAGTTAATGTTTTTACGAATACTCATTATTCCCTCCGCAAGAATTCATCTAGCATATCCCTATAAGACTGCAAAAACCCAGTAACAGCATGATCTTCTTTCCTTGCAGCATTAGTATACATCGCATAAATCGCTGCGTCCG
This sequence comes from uncultured Candidatus Saccharibacteria bacterium, assembly GCA_964536745.1. Taxonomy (GTDB): domain Bacteria; phylum Patescibacteriota; class Doudnabacteria; order UBA920; family UBA920; genus UBA920. Next base: position 1,125 of record CAZHYL010000020.1, read on the forward strand.
CTTCTCGTAATATCTTCATTGCAACCGTATGTTCGCATAAAAGACTTGTAAGGTATTCACCTTTACTATCAGGTCCAACGGTACCACAATGCCATTTGCTTACTCCAGTTTCTTGATTTTTTGAAAGAAGACTAAATCCACACTTCGGACAACTGTTCTCATCCATTAGAATTTCTTACCTCCATGCATACGCTCTCGATTTTTGTTATAATCCAACTTCGCAATTAAAGCTTCTGCAACTCTCCAACCCCTTGCTTCTGCCATGTCCATTATACGAATAATGGTATCAGCGAATTCTGCTTCAGTTGCTAGGTATTGAGGGATTTTATCATCTGGAGGATTTCCATGTCGCAATCCTTCCAATGCTTCTGATAGCTCTGAATGCATCAGAGCTATCATTTCAGCATCATTCCGTTCTTTGTCCCACCAACCCTTTTGTTTGGCGGTCTCATACACCAGTCTTTGCAAATTAGTAAATAGATTTATGAACCTTGTTTTTTCTGCTCCCGTAATTCGCGGGCTTTTTTCCGTGCTTCCCATACTTTTTTCTCCTCCTCAAAAATACCATACCAGTTAATATCCACCATATGCTTACAAGTATCAGATGGTGGCCACTTAGCAAGCGGAATGTCAAAAGAAGTTAAATTATGTGCATAGAATACTACCTCCCATTTCTGTCCGTTCCATTCAACTACGCAGTAGTGCATGAGAAATCCTCTGCAATAAATACTACATCACCATAGCTATTGATGTAGTGATCTAGGTAAAACTTATGGTACATATCGAGATTACGAGGTTCTGTTACAATAAAGACTCTTGTTTCGTTCTCCCATTTTTCGGGATCGTAGGTGTAGTATAGATACACTTCGCCATATTGACAGATAACATCAATAATCTCTGCACCAACTGGAAGTACATACTCCAGTCTGCCATAACTTAACAGAATTCGGTCAATCTTCTTCATAGCTTCAGTAAAACCTCAACAATTAGTAGTTCTTCATGTAAAACACGCCACTTCGCCGTTTCTTCTTTAATTCGTTCTTCCAGATACTCCAATTCCTCTAAGCGCCTAATCTCAGTAATCCAATACTCCCAAGTTTGGATCAAACGCTTAATATTTTCAGCCCTAAACATATTTCCTTGCAATAGGGCTTGACTCATTCTTTCAATATCCTCCTCCAATTTCTTATTCCATTTTGCAATTGCCTTCTCCCTATTTTCTGCATTCCGGTACCCCTCGTATTGCTCCTTCCAATATGTAGCTCCGATCAAATGAAGCTTCAAGTATTTTTTTCGATCATTAAGCCCCGTACGGTCCAGCTTGACAAGCT
>CAZHYL010000021.1:0-2053 GCA_964536745.1 uncultured Candidatus Saccharibacteria bacterium
GTTGGGACTAAGTCACCAGCCATACGAGATGGGATAACACCAGTTTGGCTAAGAGAAGAATCTGCAGAGTTTGCAGGTACTACGTCGGAGTAGCTCCAGCCCCAAGAATTGAATACAGATTCAGATGGGACACCCCAAAGGCCACCAGAAACAACAAGTTGGACAGTGCCACCATTGTTGATCAAAGTGCCAGCGCGGTGTTGTGCAGAAGCGCTGTCAACGTTAGAAGTCTTAGCTAAGAATGAGCTGTCGCCGTAGAAAGCGCGGCTAAAGGAGAAACCTTGGCCGGTAAATACAGCAGAAGAGGTAAAGGCAGCTTTTTGACCACCAGTTACCAAAGCACATTCACCCTTTACGTCTGTGCCCTTAGTTTCAGTAGCACAGAAGATGCGACCATCCTGTGGAGCGATGAAGCTACCAGTAGGAAGAGCGGTCACAGTTGAATCAGCATCCTTAACTTGAGAGAAGGATAGGAATCCGTAGCTCAAGAAAGCACCAGAAGAGGTGAAAGGACGCTTTTCCATGTCTTTTGTGATGAACCATACAGTACCATCAGTGGTCTTGTATACTTCACCAGCAGAAGCAGCAGAAACGGTTGCTACGTTCACAAGTGCCATGGAGGCAACCATTGCAAAAGTAGAACCAGCTACTGCAACTTTTTTTAAGAAATTAGTCATTTATAACTCCATTTTTTGGAAAGGGCTATAACGATCTCTTCCGCTGTTCATTTTGGACAGGAGAGAGATTTATAGTCTTGATTAGTCAATTGCGATAATCAATGATTTTCCAAAAAATATTAATTAGTTTTAACGAGCTTTTGTGGTAGTTTCGGGCGCGCTCTAGAGTTCGCTCTCGCCTATCTCACATAAAGACCGATTATTGTTAACTCAATCCAAAACCATAGTTACTTAATAGTTCGACCAAGGAGTTATTAAAGCTTGCGCTTTAAGTGAACGCCTATTAAGGAGTATTTATAGATTGAGGCAATAACTTACAAAACTGAACCAATTAGGTCCAGAACAATACTTTCTATACTTAGAAAACACTATCTGGAAGTAATCAGGAGCTAAGACGCTAATGATTGAATGTTGTTACAAGCTATTTAATAATTTTTAGTCACCTATTTATAACGACAGATGACCAGAAATAGTAACAAAAAAAGCGTTAATTAAAGAGGGTTTTCCCCAAACATTACATTTGGGCAAAGATTCATTAAATACGCAAAAACCTGTTATTTTTCGAGATAAACAGCATATATTTCATTTGTGAGTATATTATAAAACATCCAGACGAAAAGGTCAAATCTAGATATAAAGAAAAGGGCACTCCGAAGAGGTTGCCCTTTTAGAATTCTCTGGGCCTAAAGCCCTAACTTTTCCGCGATAATCGAGAAATGATGGTTGTAAAGCATCTGGTATAAAGGTCGGTACTGGATACCTACTTTGAAATCAACATCGAAACGTTTCGGATTGTTCCCTACTATATCTCCGTAAAACCCCATATCGACTTTACCGTCAAAATCATGGTCTGCCCAAGTTAAAGTATTTTCCGCGTCGCCAGCCTTCTTGAACCAATAAGTTACACTGTCTGGAAAGACATTGATAGTGTATGTGCCCTCTTCGGATCCAACCTTCACAGAGGTATATTGAACTCGATTGACATCAATGTATTGGTAGGATGAAAATTTTGAGGAATTGCTACTATCCCTAATCATCTTCACCATATTTTGAACCTTGCTAGGCATCTGCGCTACAGATGATTTCATTTTACAATCCTTTGTAAAGCCAAAGTCCTCGCATCCAAAAACTTTTCTGGTACTTATCACGTTTTGAGGTAGATTATCGTTATTGCTGGGATTGGTTGCCCAAATTAGCAATAACCCAGCGAACACTAGCACAAGCAAAGATACGCCAAGCACAACTCTTCCTTGCATAGATTTTTCCTCCTGATTACTTCACGATACTATAGGCTTAACAGCTTGGTCAATACTGCTTTGACTAACCCAATACTTGCTTTTTTAGGCTATTTGCAGTAAAATTAATCAGTACTATAA
>CAZHYL010000022.1:0-1968 GCA_964536745.1 uncultured Candidatus Saccharibacteria bacterium
CTAGAAGAGCTACCACGAATCGCAATAAAATTTGTTGCCCCTGCAGGGGCATTCACAGAAGAGCCGCTAGCTGTCTTTGTATGAGTGATCGCTAAATTGGTGCCACTACCAGCAGAAACACGACTGGTACCAATTTCTAGAGTCATATCACTGCCGGTGGTAGTTCGAAACTCACCTGTCTGTGTGACATCTCCAAAAGTAATTCCTGTTGCCGATAATGCATGACTAGTATAAGTATAAGCATCGGTATTTATAGAAGACGCAAACAAAACCAAATCCCCTCCGTCTGTAGAACTTAAATCTAAATCTGAAGCCGATGTTACAGACCAACTCGTACCAGCGGTACTATCTCCCCCACCAGTATCATCCATTACCCATGATATTACATCATCTTTATGCACAGCAATAATTTGACCTACAGAAACATTACCCGAAGTAACTGTGACAGATTGAGTCCCAGTCAAATTAGATGAAACGTCTCTATAATAGACAGAAACTCTCGCGCTCCCAGCGTCAGTCCCATCAGTACCAGCACTTCCTGTATAGTTATTGCTTATCAAGGTCCAATTTGCCGGTGTGGTTGGAGTTGAAGTAGTGTAACGGTTTGCTACAAACAAAAACAAACGATCCCCAATATTATGCTCTGGATAAGGTACCGCGACAGACGTCGTACCAGCTACTTGTGCCCCGGCAGAACGAACCCATGTATCAGTTCTATTACTGCCTGCACCAGCGCGAATTCGTAAGGCACCGACAACTCCAGAAGATGCTACAGATTGAGTATAGGTGATTGTAGGGGTTGCTGAATTTGTGCCAGCCCAAATTAATCCAGCTGAGACTGCGACTTCTACGTCATTCCCAGTAGTCGAACCAAATTCACCATGTTCTCTTACCGTACTAACAGACGTTATACCTGTTGCCGCTATATTCTGAGCTGAATGCGCTGATAAATCCCCATTAGTTGCTCCTGCGATTAATACCAAATCACCGCTTGTCAATCCTATATCATTATCCAAAGTACCGTTCCAGTTAGTAGCATCACCATTTTTTGAATATCCTCCGACAGTTACGTCGTAGGTACCAGTCGATGATCTTATCTGGTGAATATAACCAATGGAAACCGAAGGAGTTCCGGTTTTGGTAAATGTTTGACTAGTTAAACCTTCAGTACCATTGGCCACTTTCGAGAAAACTAAATATCTAACAGACCCTGTATCTGCACCTTCTGCTCCACCATCTGTACCAGACCTATCATCAACTAGTGTCCAACCGCTAGGAGTTGAAAAGCCTGCAGTAGAAGGGCGAACAGCTATCGTCGCAATAAGTAAATCGTTTTGACGAGGGTCAGGATACTTTAAAGCTAGGTTGGCATTTGCTGCGGCAGTCCAAGTTGCTGAAGGTGAAAAGTAACCTAGATAAGGATTCGTATCTGCATTAGCTACTTTAATATTACTAACTGGAGACTGAGGAAAGAAAATCAAACTAAAAATGGATATCAAAAATACAACCATTAATAAATGTTTATATTTTATAATTATATTAGACCAGTTTGGGATAAGATTAACCTTATCGTGTTCACCTACTGTACTATTCATTTGTGTTTTTGTTTCAAATAAAAAACCGCTCGACTACGCCTGAGCAGTGAAATAGGAGTATAACAGTTGCTCCAGGCAATCTTGTGCAAACGCACAGTTATTTAAATTGTTTTTTTGTTTCAGAAAACTTAACTTTCTTATATTTTAGCATACTTAAACAAAAAAAGCAAGTTTACTCTTGCTTTTTTTCTGTTTCCGACAATTCATACCCTGTAATCTTCCCTTTCTTTATTAAATCGGATCTAACTTTTATAATTTCTGCATCTTCTCCGGTAAAGAGATGAACGGTTTTACAGGTTCTGCACATAACCTCGAGAAAGCTATCTTTGTCTTTTAAATATCCCTTGCTAAGTAACTTATTACAAGTTGGACA
>CAZHYL010000023.1:0-1833 GCA_964536745.1 uncultured Candidatus Saccharibacteria bacterium
CCATAATCGGTCACTAGTTTTTTTTAAAGAGCCTACTGGTATTGTTGGATCTGGTTTTGCTGTTCATTGATAAATTTAAAGCATTCACCAAACGGGTGATAAAGATGAAAAAGGAAAGGCTCCTGCTTCCGTTTATGGAAGATCTGTGTAAAAAAGATTTTGCGAAAAATGTTTTATACCAGAAAAGGAACCTTCCCATGAGATCTGTAGCCCAAACCGTTTTTCCATTCAAGCTCGAAGAAGAAAAAGATTTAAAACTGACCTCCCATGCTGGCCTGCCATTAGTTCACGAACTGTTTCATCGGATGAATTTACCCAAGCTGATTCGAAAACATTTAAAGCTGAAGAAGAAAGGATGGGGAGAGGAAGAGCTTTTAGAAGTGTTGATCTCCCTGGGAGTGGTGGGAGGAGATCACATGAGTGATATCGAGATCCTGAAAAAAGATCCTGCTTTTTTAGCGTTGATCCGGAAGAAGAATGGTTTGCCGTCGGTGAAAACGGTTGAGCGATTTTTGAAGTTGTTTCATGAGGAGCAAGAGAAACCGGAAGGGGTCGATGCGTGGGTTCCGGAGGAGAGCAAAGCCTTGAAGAATCTTTCCAAGATTCACCGGACGACGACTCAAGGATTGATTGAGAAAAGCGGCATCACCACCGCAACGATCGAGAACGACGCGACGATTATTTTTTCTCATAAGGAGGAAGCGTTGGGGACTTACAAGGGAGGGATCGGTTATGCGCCTGTCGTCGGGATGATCGCAGAGTTGGGATTGATTCTGCATGACGAGTTTCGGGACGGGAATGTTCCTGCGGCGTTTGAGGTAACCTCCTTTTTCAAAAAATGCCTGAGCGCTTTGCCCTCTACGATCCAGAAGATCCGGACGAGACTCGACGGCGCCTATTACAACCTGGAGGAGTTGATTCCTTATCTAAAGAAAAAAAAGATTGAGTTTAGTATTACCGGGAAGAAATCGAAATCGGTCATTGAATGGATAGAGGCTCTACCGGAGAATCAATGGAAGCCGCTGATGAAGATGACGAACTCAGGTCTGAAGCCAACGGGGAAGGAATGGGTGGAGATGTCCTGGAGCTCTGCAGCAGGAACCCGAGAGCAGATGCAGGAGAGAAGCTTACGCTGTTTGATCACTCGTAAAGTTGAGCATCAATGGGAGCTGTTCAAGAAAGAGTTTCAATCGAAAGTAGAAGAGAAGGATCGATATGAGATGATCGTGACGAATATGGATTGGCAGGGAGACAAGTTGATTCGTTGGCATTACGAGCGAGGGGGGACGATTGAGCATATTCATGATCGGATTAAAAATGACTTGGCGGGAGGGACCTTACCCTGTGCGGAGTTTGGGGCGAATGCGGCGTGGTTTCGAATCCAGTGCCTTGCCTGGAACCTGGTGAGAGCGCTTCAGATTCATGCGTTGCCGAAAGATTTTTCTAACTGTCATTTAAAGAGACTGAGGCTTTGGTTATTCAATATTGCTGGGAAGGTGATTCAGCATGGGAGACAGCTCATCTTAAAACTGACGGAAGGGAATCCATCGTTTCCGATTTATCAGGAGGCGAGGTTAAAGATTGCGGCTTTGAACTTCCCGTAAGGAGATCATCCACAGTTTTTATCCACAAGAAAATGGGAGAAGATCAAACAGAAGGGAGAGGTTTGTTGAAAGCCGCCTTGGAGAGGCCAATATCAGGCTCTTTAAAAGCTAAAGGAGAAAAAGTGAGTCCGTGAAAGCTTTAGTTGAGTAATTTTGAAGATGATTAAAAAATATTTTGGTTCAAAAATATAGGAAATTACTCCACTTTTTTTAAAGTGACGGATTATGG
>CAZHYL010000024.1:0-1673 GCA_964536745.1 uncultured Candidatus Saccharibacteria bacterium
GGATGCATTTACTTACTTGGGGTAGAAAAAAGAGAAGATATTTTAAGGGGTTAGATTAATAAAAAAATTTCAATTTTTTTTAGGATAGATAAAAATAAGGCGAGGTTTTTCAGAAGTGAACTTGACGGTTTCGTCTGAAAGGAGTCCTCGCCTATGCCGACGTATACGGTCAGCATTGAAGTGACCTTACCTGAAGAGTTTGGTTCTTTTCAAGAAGTTGAGAAGAAAATTTTTGAGGCATCTCGAGAAGCTGGAAGAGGGCTTTTAGGGGAGGTTTGTCAGAAGTACGAGGAATATGTTTTAGATAAGCGAGTTCATCAGAAAAAGGATTTACTGACCAAGAAGATTCAAACCGTTCTGGGAGAGTTGACGATCAAGCGTTGGCGGGTGAAGGATATTTTTTTGAAGAGGTTTGTGAAGCCTTTGGATGACTGGTTGGGACTGAAAAAACATCAGCGGGTGAGCTATGGGCTTTGCCAACAGATCGTGAAAGAGTGTGTGAATCATCCGTATCAAGTGGCGACGAATGCAGTGAATGAATCGTTTGGGGTGAAGCGATCTTCGGTGGGGAATTGGAAGTTGATTCAAAGTTATTCGGAAACAGAGCAGAAGAAAAATTCCAAAGCTCCTTGCTGGAAGAATCAGGTTTTAAAAGGGTTAGAGGCTGGCGAGTCAGATTCTTGTCCTCTTCTTGGGATTGATCCGGATGAGACGTATGTAAGATCCCGACGGAAGACGGATAAGAATCATGAATTAAAAATGGTGGTGATGTATTCCGGCAAAAAGCCTTTAAGCCCTAAAAACAGGAAGCGGCGGTATTTAGCGGGCAAGCAGGTCATTCTTGGGAAAGTCGATGAAGAGGCGGCTCCTCTGTTTGATCGTGTGATGGAGAAGGCGGTGAGGGACTACGGGGCGCATGGGGAGACGAAGGCGATCTGTCATGGAGATGGGGGGAGTTGGATCAAGCAGTTCAAAGAGGATTATCCGCTCAAGACGTTGAATCGTCTCGATCCGTATCATGCCTTCAAGAACATTCGGAATGCGTTATCGATTGAGGAGATTCCGAAAGATTGGATCCGAGATTTTTACAAAGATCCAGATCAGCTGATTGCGAAGATCCTGGGACTCGAGAAGGAGCTTGCCGATGAAGAAGAGAAAGAGAAGCTAAGAAAGCTGGCGCAGTATTTTGAGAATAATCGTGAGGGGATGGTTCCTTCCGGGGCATCCAAAGAATTTAAGAAGGAACATCCGTGGATGTATTTACGGGGATCAGGGACGATTGAGAGCAATATTTTTTGGACTATTTTTAGGAGATTTAAATATCCACGGATGATGTGGAGCAAGCGGGGATTGAACAACTTATCATTTTTGAGAGAGCGTTACTTGAACAACTCTCTTCCTTTTACAAGAGTCCAAAGATCGAAGATTCCTCATCCTGAGGAGTCGCAGAGGGCGAATGAACTCCGAGAAGTGGTGAGGGACTTTTGTTCACAAGGAGAGGCGAATCCTGAAGTTTGGAAACTAGATGGATCTCACTGGAGACAATAGGAGAGTGAAGCAGGCTTAAAGAAAATGCATTGTAGGGCTTTTATGGAAGCTGTTTTTTTCAAGAGCAGATTGTTTTTGCTGGTTTTTATTCAAAGAGTTCGATAGGAAGATTTTTGATTTACATG
>CAZHYL010000025.1:0-1162 GCA_964536745.1 uncultured Candidatus Saccharibacteria bacterium
TAGTTTGTGTTTTCATAATTTACTTACTCCTGTAAGGAGTTAGACTTCTCTACTGTTTAAGATTTCAATTCCCAATCCATTTGACTTACTGCTGCACTATGAGCGTTTATAGCTTCTTGATTATATGGCTGAACCTGCTTTGTCCAATCAACGCAGTTTTGATACGCCTCTCTTTTTCCTGCCTCTCTTTCTTTTTGAAGGAGAGTGTCAGACCACTTGATGAGAAATTCCTCGACATTAGTACGCAATAAAGCGTTTACATCATAGCCTGGTAACTTTCTAAACTCCTCAATCATTTGTTTTTGTTCTTCTGTTAGTTTATCCATGTTATTTAGGTTGATTAGTTATTTCTGTTCCAAATTGATTAGTCCATACATTTTTCATTTTTACTAAAGTACAAAATATGCAGAAAAACTCATAAACAAAATGCTGATCGTTTGGATGACCGACTTGATCTTTTTGTATAAATTTCCATTCATGTTTACATGCTATCTTTTTCATCTTATCTCCCTTTACTCGTTGATTAAATTAGGATTTTCAGTACTTAATAATTTTTCTGGATGATTTATTCCTGAATAAAAAGAATGAATCATTACAGCTAGTTTTGCTTTATCCGTCATTTCAAATCTTGTAGGTTTTCTAATAAGCCTTAACCTATCGCTTTCTTCGTACCACCATAAAATTCCCCAATTAGGACTTTCATGTTCTTTTATTAAACCTGCTGGACAAAGTAAATAACAATAATTAGCTATATTCATGGGTGAAAATTCTTTGTACTGTTGGCTTCTTGAACGATAATCGCCCCTTGATACCTTTACCTCAATTCCTGCCGTATCATATTTATTAACATTACTAATTCCCCAAGCGTCAATAATTCCAACAGGTGTTGGCATTTCCATAGCTTTAATCCAATACTGCTTATCTTGCAAGTAGTGTAATGCTTTTCGTTGTAATCGTTTATGTAATTCACTTGTCATATCTTCTATTTATTCCTCTCTTTCTCTAAAAGATTATTTTCTAAGACACAGCCACAATCAGAACATATCCATAATCCTGAAATCGCTTTATATAATAATGTTGAACATAAATAACAATTCATATATTTATATTTAATTGGGTTACTCAATCGGCTGTACGTTCGGAAGTGTCTTTAGTTTATCTT
>CAZHYL010000026.1:0-1128 GCA_964536745.1 uncultured Candidatus Saccharibacteria bacterium
TAGAAGCTTGGAAAAAGACGAATTCAGGTGATTTTGGTCTGGTGATTTCTTCTCCCACGAAGTGGGAAATGTATAAACTCCCTGAAAATGAGGAAGCTACACTTACTCTTTTGCGGAGTTTTGCACAATGATTTCCCAACTTTACCCCAATGAGTTCATCATTGATGACTCAAATTACTCTCGGTATGCTCCGAATGCCGATGTAATTATTGATGGTAAGCAATATTCGCGTGGTTTGGAGCTTCCAGAGCAAAAACCTCGAAGTGCTCAGTATACTAAAAATTGGGATCGTCCAGTAATTCCACGTTCTGAGTGGAAAGATCGTATTCTTGAGCGTGAAAAGAAGGGGCAAATCCTAAGTAAACGTCTTCGAGCCAAAGGCGTTCCAACATCAAATCAAAATGGCACAAACTTTTGTTGGACTTACGGTGTTGTTAGTAACATCGTTGCTAATCGGTGCTGGAGGAATCTTCCTTATGTGGAGTTTAGCCGCGAATCTGTAGCCGCCCCGATTAAAGGTTATCGAAATAATGGAGGTTGGGGCAACGAAGCTCTCGAATATATTGCTCAAAACGGGATTATGCCACAAAGTTTGTGGCCCCGATACCATTTTTCCTCATCGCAGTATAATACTGCTACTAATCTTGCCGAAGCAGCGAAATTTAAGGTATTAGAATTCCTTATTTTGCAAGATCGCAATTTTGCACAAGGAATGACGGCTCTTTTAGACGATCAAGCAATTGCAGTTGGATACAATTGGTGGAGTCACGAGGTTTGTGCAGTTGATCCAGTTGTGATTGGTTCCAATGCTTTTGGTTATCGCATTTGGAATAGCTGGGGAGATTCTTACGGAGATAAAGGTTTTGCGATTCTCGAAGAATCCAAAGCCATTTTTGACGATGGTGTGATTGCTGTAGTTACAGGAGATAATTAATGGACCAAGAGCATTGGTGGTGTCACGTGGTTTGCGAAATTGTTCCAGTAGATATCAAACCAAACCTATTCAAGGTTTGTGTCTGTAATAGCTGGGAAAATACAGAGGTAAACGACAGTTCGACTACAGGAGATAATTAATGGACCTGCGGAGATCAGATCGAGTTTTTGGTAATTTTTTGGCTCTAAAAGACT
>CAZHYL010000027.1:0-1123 GCA_964536745.1 uncultured Candidatus Saccharibacteria bacterium
ATTGATACTAATACTGTATAGCGCTGACGGAAAAATTCCTGCTTTGTCCAATTAACAATAAGAAGATTACCAGAAAGAGTATACTCTCCGACTGGACCCCAACAATAAAACTTATTGTTCTCTTGGAGGAAGACTAGAGAGGGGGAGGAAGAAGATATAAAGTTATCTACTTCTTGAGTCTTATCCGATGCTTCCCATTGTGGAGGAGAAAGAGGAATTGAAAAAACTAATGGGGTGTGAACTTTCGCGGAGAAAGAATGTGTTGAGTGAGGCGTTTGTGCAACTAATACTTGCGATGACATCGCAAGTATTAAAGCGATCAAACTACTAATTAGCTTCATGGTAATCTCCTGTTGGCACCGTATTTACCAATGCAGCAAATTGATTTAGGTCAATACCATTTGTCCCTGAGTTGTTAGGTATCCCTAACAACTCATTGGGTTCAAATCTGATCTTCCTAATCACATCATCTAACTGCACTGATACAGACGTAGAAATTCGATCCGCTAACTCAGGGTCGTGCGAAATATTCGTAATGGCGTTGGAAATTAGTGTTGGAAGTCGAACAAGCACCGATGCCAAAGATGCTTTGTCAATGTCGATGTTTACTGCTTGGCCTAAGATGGTCGTTACTTTCTGAACTGATTCGATCAAAGCCTTCGACTTCATCTCAATTTGAGAGAGATTAGTGAGGATTTGTGTAAGAAGATTGGGATTTTCAAGAAGTTGTTCGGATTGCTGTTCCAAAAGCAGAGAGAAGACTTCTACCGCTTTGTGATATGCTTGTGCTTGACAAGTGAGAGCATATCGCGCAATACTTATTTCGTGATGTACCTGAAATAATTCGATATTTGTTTGGTCGGGGGGAGCTGTGAATCTTGCGAGATTTTCTCGCAACACTTTCTCAAAATGATGAGAGTTCCCGAACATACAATAGTATTTTTGAATACGGAGGGTTTGCGGCGATTTATTCTACGCCCGATGGGTAGGGGAGGTCCAGAGAGGCGATGGAAGTCGAGAGGCGACAAGGGGTTGCGGCTGAGAGGACAAATTTTTCGTAGAGAATAACCGATATTGGTTCAGAATTAGGGTTGAGGGGGAGAAAAGATTGGTGGGGATTTGG
>CAZHYL010000028.1:0-1088 GCA_964536745.1 uncultured Candidatus Saccharibacteria bacterium
AAACTATGTTTTTAAGGATAAACCCATAAGAATTGGAAGTTTAGGCAAAGGTGGACAAGGCGATAGGATTTATTCAATACACGGTAAAAGTGTCTGCCTATCCGCAAATGGTGGTGGCAGAGGGGCAAAAACAGGACTTTATTTGATAACTGGCGGTGCTAAAAGAACAAGAGATGGAAAAGGAAAGACTCTTGAAATAAGAAAGGACGGAAAATCAAATTCCCTGACTACTGTTAGCACTGATAGTTTGGTTGTATTAAAAGATTATTTTAGATCACTAACACCAATAGAGTGTGAAAGATTGCAGAGTTTACCCGATAATTATACAGAGGGGTTGGCAAAAACAAACAGAAAAAAACTTTTAGGAAATGGCTTTAATTGTGCCGTCATAAAGCACATTATCAAGAGTATTTTATGAAGATATACAAAATAACAGAGGCGAGCAAATATCTTGGCATAAGCATAAATTCGTTAAAGACATTGGCGAACAATGGCAAGCTAAACTCTTTCAAAACTGGTGGCGAACATAGACGATTTAGAGAAGATGACTTAGACGCTTATATGGGTGTTAAGAAAGAAAAGCAAGAAAGACTAACTGTTATTTATGCCAGATGTTCTACCGCCAAACAAAAAGAAAACTTAGAAAGGCAAAAAGACAGATTGAGAAAACACGCCGAAGAAAAGGGATACAAGTATTTGATGATAGATGAAATTGCAAGCGGAATAAACGAGAAACGGAAAGGAATACACAAGCTGATTAAGATGTGTTTTGAGGGAAAGGTTGAGCGGATTTTAATCGAATATAAAGATAGGCTGGCAAGATTTGGCTATGAATACTTAGACGCAATTTTCAGAAATTTAGAGATTATTGTCGAGATAGTGGAAATTAAAGAAAAGAAGTATGAAGAGGAGTTAGCAGAGGATATTATGAAGATTCTTACTTGCTACTCTGCCCGATATTATGGGGCAAGAGGCGGTCGAAAGAAGAAAATAGAACCAATAAATGAGCCAAACGAATCTAATGGAATTTAAAAAGGAGGAAATATGAAGATAGAAAGCATCAATGACGATATGTACGAGCAAGAACG
>CAZHYL010000029.1:0-1030 GCA_964536745.1 uncultured Candidatus Saccharibacteria bacterium
CTGTTTTAAGCACACACATTTGGCGGATTAGTTAATCGGTATTCTTCGAGATACTCATTCGGTGTTTTTCCATTCAAGCCACAGTGTTCCAAATCATTGTAATACATATTCCATTGTTTCATCTTTCTTTGCAAATCTACGAATGAGGTAAAGGTATTGTGTTCGTAGAACTTCTCCTGATCCTCCCGATGTGATCGTTCTACCTTCCCATTCTGAGCTGGTTTCCCAGGATCAATGAGATAGTGGATAATACCCTGATTCTGACAAAAGATGTCGAAAGCATGGATCGTTTTCACGGTCATGTCACTTCGTTTGTTCGTACCAGTGTAGTAATTGGTAAAGATACTCCCATTATCCGTCTTGACCGATCGAATGCGATACCGAAACACCTTGATGACTGTTTTAAGAAAGACTATGGAATGATGACTCGTTTGCTCATCGTAAGCCTCTAGATACCTCCACCGTGAGGCACAGTCGATAGCCGTATACTGAAAGTATGGCTTGTCTTCAATGGTTCCTGGCACATACTTCACATCAATCTCAACAAGCTCTCCTGGGAGGAGGGGTACCTTTACGTACTTCACCCTGACCTTCTTCACCCGATACTTCCGGACCAGTCCCTCAGTCTTGATGATTTTTCCAATGGTACGCTCATGAATATGGATGCCTTCTTTCTTGAGTCGCCAGGAGAGCTTCTTGGCACAGAGTCTCGTTTTCTTCCGTAAACGAATGACTCGTTCTTTGATATGGATAGGAGTTTCACCTGGTTCCGTCTTGGGACGCGTAGAGCGTGGAATGAGGGCCTCGCTCCCACCCTTTCGGTAGGCTGCTACCCAACGTTCGAGGCTTCTCTGTCCATGAGGACAGACCTTAGCTACTTCACAGAGTCTCACTTCCTTCGTTACGATGGGTAGGACCCAGCGTAACCGCTCTTCCTGTATCGTTGTAGCCATATGGATACTCATAGTTGTGCCAAGAAAGCGGGTAATCCGCTAGCCTAGCAAACCGCCATATGTGTGTACACATTACC
>CAZHYL010000030.1:0-1018 GCA_964536745.1 uncultured Candidatus Saccharibacteria bacterium
AATAACTCTATCACTAGCTTTTTTATGGATATTGACTATTCCGTAAAACTTAACTATCATAATGCTTCGTACTTTTATAACTTGGGGGAACCATGAAAACTGATTATGCTGCGATACTGATTAAACCGGACGCTATAAGAGACACTCTTGATGAAGCAATCCTTAGAGACATACGCGAGATCGTCTCAATACAACCTATTTTCAGAAAACTCTGGAGAGTCTCCACCAACATCGTTCCCCTCATCTATCCGGAGTGGATAAACAGGCCAGAATTCCCATCCATGGTGTTCAATATCACTCAGGGGCATTCTCTCCTTGTCATTGTTAAGGGGTCTGAAACCATACATTCGGAACTCATCCGCGTGAAAGGGAAGATGAATAAGGGTGGTCTCCGGCTCAAGTACAGGAGACATTCCATCGAAGAGTGGCAAATGCTCGGATACTCCGGCCAAAAACTCCTACATAAAGTCGCCGAAAACAGGCTCCATACGACGGATACACGGGAAGAGACGACCCTCTTATGTTCTCTCTCGATGAACCTACATGAAATAACATCTTTGGCAAAGGAACACCCCGTATTCGCAGGTGAAATCCGCCGGCATACCGCAGTACAAGTTTGGACTGGATGATAATCTCACCCAGTCTTTTTTTAAAAAAGAAGGCGATTCGGATCAAGTCCTGCATCCTGTATAACCTCCGTAGCCGTTCTGTTAGTAGTATACTTCAATGAAAATCCGAGCTGTTTCAAAAATGTCAGCGCATCCTTCTTACGAGAGGCTTCAATTTCCATATACGGTCTCATTTTCGGGTATTCATCAATCTCAACCTTTATCGTTCCAATTCGATACTCTTCCCGACGCTTTTCCCTCTCGCGAAAAATCTTGAATCCGGCTAATTCGAGAATTTTCAGAGCCATCGAAAAATCACCTACCTGTACCTCGAATTCATCGCGAACCTCAAAATGTCGATCCTCTTTTTTTATTTTCAATGTCAGGAAACTTTTTTTCCCCTCTAAACG